>JAVVDU010000006.1:5587-45192 GCA_032251515.1 Gemmatimonadota bacterium | reverse complement strand
CGCCGAAGTGATCTCGGAACAGCTCCAGGATCCGTTCCTGCACGGGACCTCCGATACGGGATCTCGGGTCGGTCGGCGTCCCCGGCGCGCGCGGCCGCCCCGGCGAGGGACGCCCGGCCACCCGCGAGTTACCGGCCGGCCGCCTCTCCCGGCAGGGGAAACCAGCGGAGGTGCTCGAAGTCGCCGGTGAGCGGCTCGGTCACCGTCCCCCGGCGGCCGGCACCGCCCGCCTCCGCCTCGGCGAAGATGCGGCGGGCTTCCTCCAGGTACCGCGGCAGCCGGTCCTCGGGCTCCCGGATCCGGTGGTGGGGCCAGGTGGCGCCCTCGCGGGTGAATCGCACCTGGTCGAGCCCCAGCGGCGGCGCGGCGGGACCGCGCACGTGGCGCCACAGCCCGGTGCGCGGATCGAAGGAGTACTCGGCCAGCAGCGACCGGCCCCGCTCCGCCACGAGCTCCACCGCCTCGAGGATGTAGGCGAACGCGGCCTCCGAGAGGAAGTAGTTGAAGTTCACCCGCACCCAGCCCGGCTTGATCCCCTCGCACCCCCGCCCGATCTCCCGCTCGAACTCCCGGCTCCGCTCGAGGTCGATCCCGAGCAGCCGGTGGCCGTAGGGCCCGGCGCACGAGCAGCCTCCGCGCGACTGGATCCCGAACAGGTCGTTCAGGAGGGCCACCACGAAGTTGTGGTGCAGGAAGCGCCCGTCCTCCGGGCAGCGGACGACGAACGAGACGATGCTGAGCCGCTCGTGCGCCGCGTCGCCGAGGATCTCGATCGCCGGATGGCGGCCCCATCGCTCGATCGCCCGCCGGATGAAGCTCTCCTCCCTGCGCCGGATCGTCTCGGCCCCCACCGCCTGCTTCAGACGGAACACGAGGCCCGCCCGGATGGATTCGACGATGGCCGGGGTTCCCCCCTCCTCGCGCTGCTCCGGGTCCTCCAGGTACCGGTGCTCGGTGGGGTTCACGTACGAGACGGTGCCCCCGCCCACCACGTCCGGGACGGAGTTGCGGAACAGCGCGCGGCGCGCCACGAGGACGCCGGGCGTACCGGGGCCGCCGATCATCTTGTGCGGCGACAGGAAGATCGCGTCCTTGTAGTCCAGCGCGTCGTCTCCCTCCGGGCCGCAGGGCCGCATGCGGATCTCCACGTACGGGGCCGCGGCCGCGAAGTCCCAGAAGGCGAGGGCGCCGTGGCGATGCAGGAGGACCGAGACCTCGCGCACCGGCGAGGTGATGCCCGTCACGTTCGATGCGGCCGAGAAGCTGCCGATGCGCAGGGCGCGGCCGGCCGTCCGGTGCAGCGCCGCCTCCAGGTCGTCCAGGTCGATCCCGCCGTGCAGGTCCTCGTGGATGGTCACCACGTCGCAGATCGACTCGCGCCACGGCAACTCGTTCGAGTGGTGCTCGTACGGGCCCACGAACACCACGGGACGTTCCGCCGCGGGGATCCTCTGCGAGAGTCCGTACCGCTCGTCCAGGTCGCGCGGCAGGCGCAGGTTCAGGACGCCGATCAGCCGGTCGATCGCCCCCGTGGATCCGGAGCCGCAGAAGATCACGGCGTGCTCGTCGGTCGCCCCCACCGCCTCCCGGATGATCCGGCGGGCGTCCTCGCGGAAGCGCGTCGTCTGCCGGCCGGTCCCCGAGCTCTCGGTGTGCGTGTTCGCGTACAGCGGGAGGACAGCCTCCCGCAGGAAGTCCTCGATGAACGACAGCGAGCGGCCCGATGCCGTGTAGTCGGCGTAGATGACCTTCCGCGGCCCGAACGGACCGACCACGGCCTCGTCCTCTCCCACCACGCCGCGCCGGATCGTCTCGATGAGCGCCTCGCCCCGCGCCTCCCCGTAGACCGGGAGGTCCAGCCGGGTCATCCGGGCACCTGCGCGATGGCCGGCGGGTCCGTCTCGCTGCCGATGCGCGGGCCCATGAGGATCGCCACCCAGCGTGTCTCCTCGCTGCCCTCCATGAAGATCTTGAAGATCATCGTGAGAGGAACGGACAGGAGCATCCCGATCGGGCCGAGCACCCAGCCCCAGAAGACGAGAGACAGGAACACGACGAGGGTCGAGAGACCCACCCCCTGCCCCAGGACCCGCGGCTCGATCATGTTGCTGATCGTCACGTTGACCGCCAGGTACCCGACGGCCACCAGGAAGGCGGTGTCCCAGCCGCCCTGCAGGAGCGCCAGCAGGACGCCGGGCACGGCGGCGATGATCGATCCGATCGTGGGCACGTAGTTCAGCAGGAAGGCGAACAGCCCCCACAGCAGCGCGTAGTCCACGCCGAACACGGCGAGCAGAACGGACACGAGCGCCCCCGTGGCCATCGACATCAGGGTCTTCAGGGCGAGATACCGCTTCACGTTGTCGCTGATGCGCGTCATGCGGTCCATGAACGCGTCGGCCGAGTCCGGGAAGGCGGCGCACATCTTCCCCTTCACCGCGCCCCACTCGAACAGGATGAAGATCGTGGTGATGAGGATCAGGCCCACGCGGCTGACCACGTCCCCGAGGCCCGTGAAGATCCGACCCGCCACCCGGAGCACCTGTCCCGGGTTCAGCGTGTCCTGGACCACGCGGGTCGACACCTCGATGCCCCGCTGGTCGAGCCACCCGACGAGCCCCCCCATCTCGCGCTGCAGGCGCGCCTGGTAGTACGGCAGGGACGCGGTGAACTCGATCAGCGAGCTTCCGATCACGGTACCGAACGCGGACCCTATGGCGAGCACCAGGAGCACCACGAGCACCACGGCGAGCCAGGTCGGAACGCCGCGCGACTCGAGCCACTGCATGGGCGGCACGCAGATGATCGACAGCATCAGCGCGACGAGGAACGGCACCAGGATGGGCTCGGCGGCCCGCGCTCCGTAGACGATCACCACGAATCCCGCGCCGGCCAGCAGCCAGCGGACCGCTCGGGAACGACCCTCTTCCACTGTGCCCCCCCTGGCTGTGGCGACCCCGACCGCGCGCGTGGAGCGTCCGCCCCGCCGGCCCGCGGCGTGGCGCGCCGCACCGGCCCCGGTGTAAGGTATGCGGACCGGCCCCGCTTACGTCAACGCGCACGGAGGTTCCGACTGCCCATGGAGCTCCTGGAGGGCGCCTGGCCGTACGTCATCGCGGTGATCGACGGCCTGGTGGCCGCGACCGCCTCCGCGCACGTCATCCTCCGCAAGCGGGACGTGCGGGCCGCGATCGGCTGGACGGGTCTCATCTGGCTCGTCCCGATCGGCGGCGCCCTCCTGTACCTGGTGTTCGGGGTGAACCGGATCCGCCGCCGCGGGGCCCGGATCCAGGCCGAGATGGCCTTCCTGTCGCAGAGCCGGGCCGCGGCCCTTCCCTCGCCCGTCGAGCACCTTCCCTTCGCGGACGTCTCCGAGTCGGAGGAGGGACTGGCGCGGGCGGTGGGCCGGCTCACCGGTCTGCCCCTGGCGCCGGGAAACCGGGTGGAGGCGCTGGCCGACGGAGACGAGGCGTTCCCCGCGATGCTCGAGGCGATCCGGACCGCCGCCTCCACCGTGGTGCTCCAGACCTACATCTTCGACGTGGATTCCGTGGGGCGGGAGTTTCTCGACGCCCTGGAGGCCGCACATCGCCGGGGCGTCGCCGTGCGCGTCCTGATCGACGCCGTGGGCGCCCTGTACGGCCGGCCATCCGTGACCCGCGAGCTGCGACGCCGGGGCGTTCCCGTCGCGACGTTCCTCGGGGACCTGATGCCGTGGCGGATGCCGTTCCTGAACCTGCGGAACCACCGGAAGCTGCTCGTCATCGACGGCCGGACCGGGTTCACGGGCGGGCTGAACATCCGGGCCCGCCACCTCAGGGCCACGCCACCGGGCCGGGCCGTGCGCGATCTGCACTTCCGACTCGCGGGGCCGGTCGTACGGCACCTCGCCGAGACGTTCGCCAAGGACTGGGTGTTCACGACCGGCGAGACCCTGTACTCCCCGGGGTGGTTTCCCCACCTCGAGCCCGTGGGAGCGGTGGTCGCCCGCGGGATCGCCGATGGCCCCGACGAGGAGGTGGATCGCCTGCACGCCACCTACCTCGCCGCCCTGGCCGGGGCGGATCGGTCCGTGCGAATCGTCACGCCATACTTCCTCCCCGACCCGGCCCTCATGGCCGGGCTCGCCACCGCGGCGCTGCGGGGCGTGGAAGTCGACGTCGTCCTCCCGCGGCGCAACAACCTGCGAGTCGTAGGGTGGGCCATGCAGGCCCAGCTCGGCCAGGTGCTGGATGCGGGCTGCCGCGTGTGGCTCACCCCGCCGCCGTTCGATCACTCCAAGCTGATGCTGGTGGACGGGCGCTGGGCGCTGTTCGGGTCGGGAAACTGGGATCCGCGCAGCTTCCGGCTGAACTTCGAGCTCGACGTCGAGGCCTACGACGCGGAGCTCGGTGACCAGCTGGAAAGGATGACCCGGGAACGGATCGCCATCGCCGCGCCCCTGACCCGCAAGGAGCTGCACGCGCGGCCGCTCCCGTCCCGGTTGCGCGACGGCATCGCCTGGCTCGCCTCCCCGTACCTCTGATCCGCTCCGGCACACCCGGAAAGGAGACCCGATGCAGGCGCCGATCTACCAGGTGGACGCGTTCGCCTCCCGTGCGGGCGAGGGGAATCCGGCCGGCGTATGCCTGCCCCCCGCGCCGGTCTCCGGGGCGTGGATGCAGGACGTGGCCGCGGAGATGAACCTGTCGGAGACCGCGTTCCTGCGGCCGGAAGACGGGGCGTGGGGCCTCCGCTGGTTCACGCCCACCGTCGAAGTGGACCTGTGCGGACACGCCACGCTCGCCGCCGCGTTCGTCCTGTGGTCCGAGGAACGGTCCGATCCGGGCGCGCCCCTGCACTTCGCGACGCGGAGCGGCCGGCTCGCGGCCCGGCGCGGCAGGGAGGGCCGCGTGGAGCTCGACTTCCCGGCCGAGCCGGCGCTCCCGGCCGCTCCCCCGGCGGCGCTGTTGCGCGCCCTGGCGCCGGACGGCGACGCGCCCGAGATCGTCGCCGCGGCCCGCAACCGCGTCGACTGGCTGCTCGAGCTGGCGGACGAGGAGGCCGTCCGGGCGCTCGCTCCCGACATGCGTGCCCTGGCGGCCGTGGAGGCGCGGGGCACCATCGTGACCGCGCCGGCCGGGGAACGGGCCCGCCGGCAGGACCCCACGGCAGACTTCGTCTCCCGCTTCTTCGGGCCCGCGGTGGGCGTCCCGGAGGATCCCGTCACCGGCTCGGCGCACTGCGCGCTCGGCCCGTGGTGGGGGAACCGGCTGGGCCGCACCCTCGTTACGGGGCGCCAGGTCTCGGCGCGCGGCGGCACGGTGGAGGTACGGATGCGCGGACGGCGCGTGACGCTGGCGGGCCGGGCCGTTACCGTTCTGCGTGGAACGATCGACGTTTGAGGTCCGCCGCGGACCGGCGAACCCCGTGACAGGAGCAGCAAGACCGATGGAGCCCGTACGCACGACGGAACAGCTCGACGCCGCGCTCGCCCTGCCGGTCGCGGTGCTGTTCAAGCACAGCCCGCGCTGCGGTACCAGCGCCTGGGCGCACCGGCAGGTGGAGAGGTACGAGGAGGGGGACGGAGCGGCGCCCGTGTTCCTGGTCGACGTCGTCCGTTGCCGCGACGTCTCGGACGAGGTCGCCCGCCGGCTCGAGATCCGCCACGAGTCCCCGCAGGCGATCGTGCTGGCCGGGGGAACGCCGGTCTGGCACGGGTCGCACGGGCGCCTCAGCACGGCGACGGTGGACGCCGCCGTGCGCGGCGCGGCGGACGGCCGGTCCGACGGCCACCAGGCCGGCGCGGGAGGCTGACCACCGCGACCGGACTGCCCGACCGCAGCGTCTGACCGGCCGGGCCCTACGCCGCCCGCGCCGCCGCGGCGAAGCGCTGCACGATCTCCCCGGCCGGCTCGATGCGGCGGATCGCCGCGACGCTCCGGCCCGCCTGCCAGTACTCGCGCCGTCCCGCCTCGTCGAGCGCCGCGCGCTTGAGCTGTGCGATCGAGCGCAAGGCGTAGAAGGTCCGCATCCATTTCTTCGTGCGCGAGCCCCGCAGGAGCCACCGGGCGAGCGGACCGGCGCGCGTGCCCATCGCCGCGACGAGCGGCGTGCGGATCACCGCCACCGGCACGCCCGTGAGACGCTCGGTCCAGACGATGTCCTCCTCGCCCGCGTCCAGGATCGCCTGCTTGTAGGGCGCCGCGGCGCGGCATTCGTCGGTGGCGATGAACCGCGTGCCGGCCTGCACGCCCGCGTAGCCCAGGCGCAGGGCCTCCACGAACCCCTCCGCGTCGCCCACGCCCCCCGCGCACACGACGGGCACCCCGAACTGCCCGACCTCGTCCAGGAGGGCCTCGGCCGACAGCCGGCCGGGGTGCCCGCCCGCCCGCCGGTTCACCGCGATGAGCCCGTCCACCCCCGCGTCCAGGCCCTTGCGGGCCCAGCGCGCCTCGGTGACGTCGTGGTACACGATGCCACCTGCCGCGTGGACCCGGTCCACGACCCAGCGGGGATTTCCGAGCGACGTGACGAAGAAGCGGACCCCCTCATCGAGGGCCACCTCCACCCAGCGCACCATCCGCTCGTGGTAGCGCCGGGATGCGCTCTCGATGAGGGCGTTGAGACCGAACGGACGACCCCCGGCGAGCTCGCGCACCCGCCGCAGACCGGCCCGGTACTCGTGTCCGTGCACCCAGGTGAGCGAGATCGGCTGGACGATCCCGATGCCCCCCGCCGCCGAGACGGCGCCCACCAGTTCCGGGTTCGAACACGGGTACATGGCGCCGCAGATCAGCGGCACGTCGATGCCGGCGTGCCGGCAGAGGGGCGTGTCGAGGTTCATGCCGCGCCCCCGGCCGCGGCCGGCCCGATGCGCCAGCGGGCCCGCACCTCGGCCACCACGTCCCCGTCCGCGTCCCGGATGCGGGCGATGGCGACCGCCTCGACCGCCTCCCCCTCCACCGGGGGCGCCGTCCCCTCCGCCACCAGCCGGCCGCGGGCCTTCTTGTGGTACGCGGCCTCCAGCCCGGTCACGATCCCGCGCGCGCCCGGCGGCAGGGCCGTCAGCATGGCGAGGCCGCTCGCCAGCTCTCCCAGGTTGAGGAGCGCCGCGGCGTGGACCGAGCGCAGGTGGTTCCGGACCGCGCGGCGGTCGCGGAGCTCCACCGTGGCGCGGCCGGGCCGGAGGTCGCGGACGACGGCGCCGAGCGTGCCCGTGTAGGGCACCCGGCGGCCCAGCAGGAAGGAGAAGATGCGGGGGCCGCCCGGAAGTCCCGCGGTGCGCCGCCACAGCGCCAGCAGCCCGGCTCCCGGCGCCGCGGGATCGCCGCCGCCCGCCCGGGTCACGGCACGAGGGCCTTCTCCGCGATCTCCGCACGCACGCGGTCCAGGAACGCCTCGACGGGAAGCACCTCCTGCTTGCGCTCCGCGCTCCGGGCACGCACGGCCACCGTGCCGGCCTCCAGCTCGCGGTCGCCCACCACCAGCAGGTAGGGAACCTTCTGCAGCTCGCCGTCGCGCACGCGGTAGCTGAGCGTGTCGGACCGGTCGTCCAGCTCCACCTCGAGGCCCGCCTCCCGCAGGCGGTCCGCCACGGCGCGCGCGCCCTCCGCGTGGTGGTCGGTGATCGGCAGGACCCGCGCCTGGACGGGCGCCAGCCACACGGGGAACGCCCCCGCGAAGTGCTCGATGAGGAAGCCGGTGAACCGCTCCAGCGTGCCGAAGATCGCCCGGTGGATCATCACGGGCCGGTGCGGCTGGTTGTCGCTGCCGATGTAGGCGAGATCGAACCGCTCCGGGAGATTGAAGTCGAGCTGGATCGTCGCCCCCTGCCACTCCCGCCCGATCGCGTCCTGAAACTTGACGTCGATCTTGGGACCGTAGAACGCCCCCCCGCCCTCGTCGATGCCGAAGTCGCGGCCCAGCCGCGCGAGGGCCTGGCGGAGCGCCTCCTCCGCCCGGTCCCATGTCGCATCCTCGCCGATCCGCTCGGCCGGCCGGGTCGAGAGGTCGAGCCGATAGGAGAGGCCGAGCGTGTCCATCACCTCGTCCACCAGCTCGACGCACGTGAAGATCTCGTCCTCCACCTGTTCCGGCGTGCAGAAGATGTGTCCGTCGTCCATCGTGAGCATCCGGACGCGGAGCAGGCCGTGCAGGGTGCCGGAGCGCTCGTAGCGGTACACGTTCGCGATCTCGGACAGCCGCAGCGGCAGGTCGCGGTAGCTGCGTTGCCGGGTCGCGAAGATCATCGTGTGGCCCGGGCAGTTCATCGGCTTCACGCGGAACGCTTCGGCCGATCCCTCTTCCTGCATCCGCGGGTACATGTTTTCCGCGTAGGTCGGCAGGTGGCCCGAGCGCCGGAACAGGGCCTCGTTCGTCACGTGCGGCGTGTAGACGAACTCGTAGCCACGCCGCGCCAGCATGTCCTCGATCCAGCGGCGCAGGCGCATCTGGATGCGCGCGCCTTTCGGATGCCAGGCCACGAGGCCCGGGCCGAACTCCTCCTGGAAGCTGAACAGGTCGAGCTCCTGGCCGAGCCGGCGGTGGTCCCGCCGCTTCGCCTCCTCCAGCCGGTGAAGGTGCTCCTCCAGGCTCCGTGCGTCGTAGAACGCGGTGCCGTAGATCCGCTGCAGCATCTGCCGCCGCTCGTCCCCTCGCCAGTACGCCCCCGCGGCGTGCAGGAGCTTGAAGTGCCGGACCTCCGAGGTGTCCGGGACGTGCGGTCCCCGGCACAGGTCCGTGAACGGTCCGTCCGTGTACGACGAGATCGTCTCCCCCGCCGGGATCTCCGACAGGCGCTCGAGCTTGAGAGGATCGTCGGCGAACAGCGCCTCCGCCTCCTCGCGGGTCAGCTCGCGCCGCTCGAACCGGAAGCCCTCGCGCGCCACGTCCGCCATCTTCGCCTCGATCGCGGCGAGGTCCTCCGGCGTGAAGGGACGCGGAACATCGAAGTCGTAGTAGAACCCGGCATCGATCGGAGGCCCGAACCCGATCCCGGCGTCCGGGAACATCTCCCGCACCGCCGTCGCCAGCACGTGCGCCGCCGAGTGCCGGAGCGCGTAGAGAGCTTCCGGACTGTCGTCCGAGCGCGTCAGGATCGACACCGAAGCCCCGTCCGGAAGTGGTCGGTTCAGGTCCCGCAGTTCGCCGTCCACCGTCACGGCCACGGCGGCCCGGGCGAGACCGGGACCGATCGCCGCCGCGAGGTCGGCACCCGTGGCGCCGGCGGGCAGGGACTTCGGGGAACCGTCCGGAAGCCGGACCGTGATCGTCGTGTCGCTCATCGGCATACCCGTCGATGGCTGAGGTGAAGCGCCGTTCCTGGCTCGGCGAGGCGCGCGCGCCGGCCGGTTCCCGCCCTCGGGACCGCCCGGAGGAGCGGGCAAGGTAGGACGCGGACGTCGGGTGCCACAACGGTGGGGGTGCGGGACGGCCCGTGCTACTCGAACACCTCGATGCGGTCCTCGGCGTTCGGCACGATGCACAGGAACTCGAACGGCTCGTCGCCGATCGCCTCGTACCAGTGCGGCAGGCCCGCGGGGATGAACACCACGTCGTGCGGCCCGACCTCGCGGACCTCGTCGCCGAGTCCGATGCGGGCGCGTCCCCGCAGCACGTACTGCTCGTGCTCGACCGCGTTCGTGTGCCGGGGCATCCCGCCCCCCGGCTCCATGCGGAACCGTCGCAGGTGAAAGTTCGGGCCCTCCTCCGGTCCGATGAGCACGCTCCGCTCGGTCCCCCGGCCCGCGCCCACGGTCTCGGCGGCCACATCCGCCGCGCGCCGCACGAAGTGCATGCCCGTCCCCCCTTCCCCCTGGATCAGGGATCCCTGAGAATTCCGTAGCGGGCGACGCCACCGTCCTGCGACGGTACGACCCATGCCCACGCTCCGATCGCCCCCCGCAGCCTCTCCGGCGCGTCCCGCAGGGGTGTCAGCGTCCCGTCCCGCCCGCGCAGCGCCAGGCCGCCGTCATCCGCCGGCACGATCTCGCCCACCCGCGGCGACCGTCCGTCCACCGACACGATCTGGTAATCGCGCGCTTCGATCGTCCGTTCCCCCGCCTCCGACCCGAGGGGACCGCGAACTCGCACGACCGCGCCGATCACCCGGCCGACCTCCGCGGCGAGAGCGCCGACGACCCGCACGGACCCGTCCTCCGTCTCGAGGCGCGTCTGCACCGCCGGTGGACTTCCGGTCTGCCGCACCGTGCCCTCGACCGTGCCGGCGGGCCGCGCCACCTGCGGGTCCGCCGTCTCGCCGCCGCCCGCGTTCCCGCCGCAGCCGCCGGCCAGCAGGCTCGCCGCCGCGATCCAGCCGCCCAGTACCATCGGAGTCCGCATGACCGTGCTCCCGCGCCCGGGGATTGCCCGAAGTCCTTGACCGCAAGCTACCCCGCCGCGGCGTGAGGGAGCCAGATCCGCCGCTGGTCCGGCTTGACGGCCGTGGGCGTGCCGGTAGGTTCGGCGCATGCGCTCAGAGGGCTCCGTCGTTCCGCCCGTCTCCGGCATCTCGATCGTCCGGAACGCCACGCTGCTGGATTATCCCGTCGAAGCCGCCCTTCGCTCGGTGCTCCCCCTGTGCGACGAACTCCTGGTGAACGTCGGAGACTCGCGGGATGACACGCTCGAGCGCGTGCGGGCGCTCGCCGACCCGCGGATCCGGATCCTCGAGCGGGACTGGGGCGAGGAGCGGGGACGGACCACGGCGGTCCACTCGCAGGAGACGAACCGCGCCCTGGACCTCTGCGCCCACGACTGGGCTCTCTACATCCAGGCCGACGAGGTCCTGCACGAGGACGATCTGCCGGCCGTCCGGACGGCCCTGGCCGGCGCGGCCCGGCGGCCGGACGTCGAAGGCCTCGTGTTCGACTACCTCCACTTCTACGGCAGTCCCGGCTGGGTGGTGCGAGGGCGGCGCTGGTACCGCAGGGAGGTGCGGCTCCTGCGCCGCTCCTCGGGTGCCCGCTCGCGAGCCGGCGCACAGGGCTTCCGGGTGCCGCCGCGCGAGCGACCCGTCCGGGCCGTTTCCTCCGGCGCACGCGTGTTCCATTACGGCTACGCGAAGTCCCTGCGGGCCCTGCGCGAGCGGCGGCGGCTGTGGGCCCGGTACCAGGGGGCCGACGAGGAGGCCTGGGGGCAGTGGGAATTCGAGCGGCTGCCGGGTCTTCGGCCGTTCGACGGGACGCACCCCGGCGCGGCACGCGACTGGATCGAGAGCCGGCACTGGCCGTTCCGGCCGGAGGACTGTCCCCGCCCCCGCTGGACGCTGCGGGGCGTGCGCTCCCGGCTCTCGGACGCGATCGAGCGTCTGTCCGGTCGGCGTCCGCTCGAGCACCGCAACTACGTCCTGCTCGAGTGAGCCGCGGGTGACTGCGCCGCCGCGGACCGCTCTCCGGGTCCTGCACGTCGACCGGTCCGTCGCCTGGGGCGGCGGACAGAACCAGGTGCGGCTCCTCCTGGCGGGGGTGCCGCCCGACGTTCGCGCCGTGGCGGGACTGTTCACCGTCCGGGGTTCCCGGCTGGCCGCCGAGAGCCGCGTGCTGGACGTGCGCACCGTGGAGCACCCCTGGCGCTCGCCGCTCGGGCCCGCCCCCGTGCGAGCCCTGGCGGCCCTGCTGGCCGGTCCGTGGGAGGTGGTCCAAGCCCACGACGCCCATGCCCTGCAGGCGGCCCTGGTCGCCCGCGCCGCGGCGGGGCGCGACCTGCCCGTCGTCGCCGCGCGGCGGGTGAGCGGCGCGCCCCGCACCCCCGCCATCTGGCGGCGTGCCGACCTCGTGCTGGGCGTGTCCGACGCCGCCTGCCGCTCGCTCCTGCAGGCCGGGATCGCGGCGGACAGGATTCGGCGCGTGCCGGACGGAATCGACCTCGCCGACCTCGCGCCCCCACGGCCGGGCCGCCTGCGGTCGGCGGCGCGGGTCGGCGACAGGACGGCGTTCGTGGCGGCGATCGGTGCGCTCGCGCCGGCCAAGGGCCACGACACGTTCCTCGGGGCGGCGGCGCTCGTGGCGTCCCACCGCCCCGAGGCCCGGTTCGCCGTGTTCGGAGAGGGTCCGCTGCGGTCCCGGCTGGAGCGCCGGGTCCGGCGGCTGGGCCTCCAGGACCGGTTCGCCCTGCCCGGTGCCGTGCCGGACGCCGCTCGGTCCCTCGGCGACCTGGACCTGTTCGTGATGCCCTCGCGGACCGAGGGGCTCGGCACGGCGGCGCTGGAGGCGATGGCCGCCGGTCGTCCGGTGATCCTCACGGATGGGGGCGGGCTGGTGGAGCTCGCGGGGGATGCGATCCCCACCGTACCGGCCGGGAGTCCGGAGGCCCTGGCCGCGGAGATCCTGCGGCTGCTGGAGGACCCGGTGGCCCGGCGGGCGCGGGCCGAGGCCGGGCTCGCGCGAGCGCGGACGTTCACGGTGGGCCAGATGGTCCGGCGGACGGTCGCCGCCTGGCGGGACGTGAACGAGCGGGCCCGCCGCCGGGCGGCCGGCGGTGCCTGAACCGCACGCGCGGCGGGAGCGGAGACGCGATGACGAAGCGGCTGGCGAGCTTCTACGGCCGCGGGCGCTGTCCGGGCTACGGCGACCTTCTCGCCGCTGAACGGCGGCGGCAGGTGGATCCGGAACTCGTCGTCACGACCCGGGTGACGGGACCGGAATCGGGATGGCGGTCCCGTCTCCGAGCACGGCGGCCAGCCTCGGGTCCTCCGCGAGGAGCAGGAGATCCGGCCAGCCGGCCGCGTGCAGCCACGGGGCGCCGGGGATTCCCCTGCGAAGACCTTCGATCAGCAGGGTCACGCCCATCTCGGGATCGCCGGCGATTCCTGCGATCCGCCCCAGGAAGGCGCCGCGCTCCCCCAGCGAGTAGGGAAAGGACCCGGAAAGGCGCCGCCGTGCCTCGTCGACCCGTCCCATCCGCGCGAGCGCCAGCGCCGCCAGTCCCGTGTAGGACTCCCGTTCCGGGAACTCCTCCGCCAGGGAGGTGAACACGCTTTCGGCCTCGGACCACTTCCCGAGATCGTACAAGGCGGATCCGATCCAGTAGCGGTGTTCGCGCAGGCCCGGGGTCTCCCGGAGGCGCGCCTCGAGCCACGCCACGCCCCGCTCGAGCATGGCGACGCCCTCCGCCGCGTGGCCGTGCGCGCGAAGTTCCTCTCCCGCCACGACGAGGGCCGCCCCGAGCGACCAGTAGGTCGCCGTCGACAGGGTCTCCTGCTCCTCGAGGGCCTGCTCCAGTTCTTCACGGCGCCCCGCGGCAGCCAGGGCCCGCACCTCCAGCACCCTCGCGATCCGGCGCTCCGGGTGGCGCGAGCGCATGGCACGGGCCGCCGCGAGCTCCCCCTCGTGATCGCCGGTCAGGTGCCGGGCATGGGCGAGCGCCGTCCAGTACGAAGGCCAGCCCCGCAGGGACCCGCGGTCCGGATCGAGTCGCTCCAGCGTCCGGCGGGCCAGGGCGGGCCGCATGAGGTCCAGCGCGGACTGTGCGGCGTTGTAGGCCGTGCGCGATGTCGGAGCGATCTCTCCCGTGCGCCGGGCCGCGTCGAGGGCCGCCTCGGCGTCGGAGTCCAGGAGAGCCCGGAGGAAGGTCCAGCGCAGCTCCTGGAAGCGGGTGAACCCGCCTCGCCGGGTCGCGAGGACCTCCAGCACCGAGTCGGCCCGGGCCATGCCCGTCCGCGTACCGCGATTGTAGAGGTTGGTGGCGGCGAGGAGCAGCGCCTCCGTAAACGTCGTGTCGAGCTGGAACGCCCGGAAGAACTCCTCCACGGCCTCTGCGTATCGCTGGGAGATGTACTTCTCCATGCCGGCGTCGAAGGCCCGGTACGCCTCGAACGTGGGTGGTCGCCGGGCCGATCCGGCCGGCGCGAGGCGCTCGTCCGTGGCCAGCGCGACGCTGCCCATCAGACGGTCCCGCAGCGCCTCTATCGCGATCTGGGGCTCGGTGACCGGGGCGGTCTCGGCCGGCGGTGCGCCCAGGACCCGTCCGAGCCGCACATCCACGACTTCCGCACGGAACCGCAGTGCGTCGCCGACACGGAAATACGAGCCCGCCACGACGGTGGTCGCTCCCGTCTCCGCGGCGACGAACGACGCCAGATCCACCGGTCCGCCCCGGGCGCTCGCCGCGGCGGCCTGATCGGCCGCCGCCAGCGAATTCGGCCACGGCACGACCGGCAGCAGGCCCACGGCGTGCAGGCCCTCCGTGATCCAGTCTCCCGCGAGACGCCCGAGCAGGTCGAACGCGGGATCGCCGGTCTCGTTCACGAACGGAAGGACGGCGATGGGACCCTCGAGGACGCCGTCCACGGCCGACGGTGCCACCGCCTGCCGGGATCCATCCCCGGTCCGCCATCCGAGCGGAGGCCCCACGACGAGGGCGAGCGCGGCGAGGGCGACGGCCCCGGCGAGGCCCGCTCCGGCCAGGCCCCGTCCCCGGCGCAGCCTGCTTCGCGGGATCCCCTCCCGATCCAGCGCCTCCACGAGCTCGCCCGCGGACCCGATGCGGCGGGAGGGTCGGACCTCCAGGCAGCGGCCGACCAGGGCGGCGAGCCACGCCGGCACGTCCGGGCGGGCGGTCTGCAGCTCGGCGGCGATGTCCGGCGCGACGTCCCGTCCCTCGAGGTCCCCCGGGGCCAGCTCCCGCGGCACGCCGACGAGCATCTCGTGGGCGAGCTGGCCCCAGGCGTAGACATCCGCCCTCCGGTCCACTCCCGACAGTCCCGCCAGTTGCTCCGGGGCCATGTAGCGGGGCGTCCCCACTGCGTCGCCGCTCCGCGTGAGCGGCGGATCCGTCTCTGCATCCACCAGCTTCGCGACCCCGAAGTCGATCAGGTAGGCGTGCCCGTCGACCAGGAGGATGTTGTCGGGCTTCAGGTCGCGGTGCACCACGTCGGCCGCGTGCGCGTGCGCCAGCGCGCCCGCCACGTCGCGCAGGAGAGAGATGGCCTCCCGCGCCGGGATCCGCTCCTCCCCGGACAGGCGCGCCCGCAGGGTGCGGCCGGAAAGGTGGGGCATCACGTAGTAGGGCAGCCCGCCGGCCCGCCCCGAGTCGAGCAGGCCCAGGATGTTGGGATGCGAGAGGCGCGCCGCGAGCCGGATCTCCCGCTCGAACCGCTCCACGCCGTAGCGGGCTGCGATACCGGGCCGGATCACCTTGAGCACCACGGTCCGGTCGTGCTTCGCCTCCCGGGCGAGAAAGACGACGGCCATCCCTCCTCGACCCAGCTCGCCCTCGAGGCGATACCGGTCCTCCAGTGCCTCGCACAGCGCCTCCTGCAGGCCCTCGTCTTCGGGCGGCACCGCGAGCGGCCGGTCCAGCGGTCCGTGCTCCCGGCCGTGCGCCGAGAGCAGGGCCTCCACGTCCCTCCGCAGGTCCTCATCGCCACCCGTCTGGCGCTCGATCCAGGCGGCGCGCTCGTCATCCGGAAGATCCAGGGCCGCCTGGAAGATCTCGAGCGCCCGGACCCAGCGTGCCGCGTCGCTCATTCCCGCCCGGGGCGATCCCGCAGCGCCGCGTGGAGCCAGGCCCGCGCCTTCATCCAGTCGCGCTGCACGGTCTTTGGGTGCACATCCAGCACGCGCGCGATCTCACCCTCGGCGAGCCCTCCGAAGTACCGGAGCTCGACGACCAGGCGCAGCCGGGGATCCACGGCCTCGAGCCGCTCGAGGGCCTCGTCGAGCGCCAGGAGATCCTCGGGCTCGAGGTCCCGACCGCCGGCCCTCAGGTCCTTGCCGGAGAGAGTGGTCGCCCGTGCCCCGCCGCCCCGCTTTCCGGCGGCCCTTCGGCGGGCACGGTCCACGAGCACCTGGCGCATGGCCCGCGCGGCCACGGCCAGGAAATGGGCCCGGTCCTGCCACTCCACCTTCCCGGAGCCCGCCAGCTTGACGTACGCCTCGTTCACGAGAGCCGTGGCCGACAGCGTGTGCCCGGGCGCTTCGCCGGCCAGGCGGCGGGCGGCGATGGCCCGCAGCTCCTCGTACACGAGCGGATAGACGCGCTCGAGGGCGGCCTCATCGCCTGCCCGGGCGCGGCGCAGCAGTCGGGTCACGTCATCGCCGCGCTCCTCCGCACCGGCGCGCCTCGACTCACCAGGCGATCCCATAGTCCTCGCCGTAGTCGCTGGACGCGCCCCACATCGTCCCGTGCTCGCGGTCGAACAGGATCGCGTTGATCGGCCCGGACGTGCGGGAAGCCGTGCCGACCCGGTACCCCATCTCCCGCAGCTCCGCGCGCACCCACGGGGGCACGTCGTCGCGCACCAGCAGGCGGCCCGGCTGCGAGTCGTGCGCGCCGAACGAGGACCGGAGCTGGAAGGTGTTCACGTTCGCCGCCTCGGCGGCCTGCTGCGGGTTCATCCCGAACTCCACCACGTTCAGCAGGAACTGGAGCAGGTTCTGGTCCTGCGTGTCGCCGCCCTGCACCGCGAAGGAGAGGAAGGGCTTCCCATCCCGCAGGGCGAGGGACGGCGTGAGCGTGACCCGGGGCCGCTTGCCCGGCTCGATCACGTTGTAGGGGCCGTCCGCGGAACGCGTGACGAAGCTCTGGGCCCGCTGGCTCAGCCCCACTCCCGTGCGCCCCGCGATGACGGCGGGAATCCAGCCGCCGCTCGGCGTGACCGAGACGACCCAGCCCTCCGCATCGGCCGCCTGGATCGTGGTCGTCCCGAGGTACCAGTCGGCGAGCTCCGGGTCGCCGTCCGGGCGAGTGGCACCCGCGATCCACTCACCGTTCCGGCGGTCCGGCCGGGCCGGCGCGCGCGAGATCCCACCCGGGCCCGGCACGCCGCGCGGCGACGCCCCGTCGCTCCCCTCCCCACCACCCCACGCCGCCAGCTCGGCCGCGAAGGGATTCGTGCCGCCCTGGAACGGATACGGGTCGCCCGGGCCGGCCTCCGGATCGTTGCGCGCCGGGTCGATGCGTGCCGCCCGGTGGCGCCCGTACGCCTCCGACAGCAGTCCATCCACCGGCTCCTGCGGGGGAAAGTACGGATCCCCGTAGTAAAAGTCGCGGTCCGCGAACGCGAGCTGCAGGGCCTGCGTCACCGTGTGGATGTAGCGGGCGCTGTTGTACCCCATGGCGCGCAGGTCGAACTCCTTCAGGATGTTCAGGGCCTGGAGCATGGCCGGCCCCTGCGTCCACGTCGTGAGCTTGTACACGTCGAGGTCGCCGTACCGCACCGACACCGGCTCCTCGAACCGCACCTGCCAGCGGTCCAGGTCGGCGAGCGTGATCAGGGCCCCCTCCTCGCGGGCGCCGCGCACCAGCTCGCGGGCGATGTCCCCCCGATAGAAGCGGTCGTACGCCGCCCGGATCGCCTCCTCGCGGGAGGCGCCCCCGGCCAGGGCCTCGCGCTCGGCCTCCACGAGGCGGCGCAGCGTGCGGGCCAGGTCGGGCTGGCGGAAGATCTCTCCGGCACGCGGGGCGCGCCGCGAGTCCCCGTCCGGCACGAGCATCGTCTCGCGCGTGTAGCGCCACGACTCGATGCGGTCCCGGTTCCGCGCGATCGAGCGGGCGGCCTGCGCCTCGATGGGATACCCGTCTGCCATCTCGATCGCGGGGGCGAGAACCTCGGCCAGGCTCAGGCGGCCGAACCGCGCGAGCATCTCCATCAGTCCGCCGGGCGTACCGGGCGTCACCGCCGCGAGCGGGCCGAAGGCCGGCGGGTACTCGTGCCCCTGCTCCCGGTAGAGCTCCGGCGTGGCGCCGCTCGGCGCCACGCCGAGCGCGTTGACGCCCACCACCTCGCCGGCGCGCGGATCGAAGACCAGGGCCTGCGTCTCCCCGCCCCACGAGAGGACGTCCCACATCGTCGAGGTGGCGGCCAGCATCGCGCAGGCCGCGTCCACCGCGTTGCCGCCTCGCGCGAACACGAGCGCGCCGGCCGTGGCCGCCAGCGGCTTTCCGGTCACGGCGACCCAGTGCCGGCCGTGCAGGACGGGCTTCACCGTCTGCTGCGCCGGTGCGGCATCCACTCCGCCGAGCAGCACTGCCGCGAAGATGACCGCCTGCGCGCTCCGGCCGGGGACGCCGCGGCGGCGAGCCAATGGTGTCTCGAAGGATCTCATGACGGTCTTCCTTCCTCCCGGGCCCGGATCACGGTCTTCTTTCGACCATCGCCGGCCGCCGGGAGCCGGGCAAGTGCGGGCCCGCGTACGGGACGGGTGAGACCGACTCCCCCGCGGATCAGCCGGAGGAGCGGATTCCGTAGAGCGAGATCCGGCTCCCTCCTCCCACGTCGTGCCGGCGGGGCCGGCCGGGGAGCGCGTGCGACCGCTCGTGCTCGACCGCGAGCACCGTGCAGAACGGGACGGCGAGCCAGCGGTCCACCACGCGGTCCAGCTTGCGGGACCCGTACGGAGGATCGGCGAAGGCGAGGTCGTACGCCCCCTCCGCGAGGGCCTCGACGAAGGGGATCGCGTCCCGCTTGTAGATCCGGCCGCGCCGTCCGAGCCGCAGCGCCGCCACGTTCGCCTTCAGGGCGTGCAGGCTCGCGGGGCCGTTCTCCACGAAGTCCACCCAGCGGGCGCCGCGCGACATCGCCTCCAGCCCCAGGGCACCGCTTCCCGCGAACAGGTCGAGGACGCGCGCGCCCTCGAGGCGACCAGTCAGCAGGTCCATCCAGCGGGCACGCACGTCCTCGGCCGTGGGGCGGACGCTGCCGCCGGGCGACACGAGCGAGCGGCCTGCCCACGTCCCTCCGACGATCCTCACGCCTCCGCCTCCGTTCCTCCGACCGTGGACAGAAAGGATCCCACTTCGCGCAGCCACGCCTCGGGGGCCTCGAGGTGGACGGCGTGGCCGGCCCCCGGTACGAGCGCCAGCCGGGCCACGGGAAGCGCGGCGGCCATCCGGCGCCCGATGTCGGCGAACTTCGTGTCCTCGCATCCCGCGACGACGAGCGTCGGGGCGCGGATGTCCGGCAGCGCATCCCAGAAGTCCGGCTGCGACCCGGTTCCGAGCCCTCCTAGGCAGGCCGCGAGAGACGACGCATCGTTGGCGAGACGTCGCCTTCGCTGTGCGGCCCGGACGGACGGCGGCAGCCGCTCCTGCGTGGCGAAGAGGGGCCGCGCCTCCCACTCCGCCACGAAGGCGGCGATCCCGTCCGAGCGCAGGCGGCCGGCCAGCGCGGCATCCTCCCGCCGCCGGACCGCACGCGCCTCCTCGGTCGCCAGGCCCGGCGAAGCGCTCTCGAGCACGAGCCCCCGCACGCGGGCGGGCGCGAGCGCGGCCGCGCCGAGCGCGATGCGCCCTCCCATCGAGTACCCGATCCACGCGGCCGCCTCCGCGCCGGCCGCGTCCAGCAGGTCCGCCAGGTCCGCCACGACCGCCTCCAGCGCGTAACGGCCCGGGTCCCCGGGGCGGTCGCTGCGGCCGTGTCCGGGCAGGTCCACGGCGATCCACCGGTGCGCGCGCCCGAGCTCCCGCAGGAGCCCATCGTCCCACGACTCGGCCGATCCCGTGAACCCGTGCAGGAGCAGGACCGGGGGACCGGCGCCGCCCGTGCGGGCGTGCAGCCGCAGGCCATCGCGCAGCAATACGTCCACGAGCGCTACCCGGTCAGTCGTGGTGATCCGCCGGCCGGAGCGACTCGGCCCCCGGCAGCCGGCCGGCGAGGCGGGCCGGGTCGTGGATCAGGACGGGAAGGTGCTGCGGACAGATCCACGTCTCGGAGCCCTGCCACGCGAGCGCGATCAGGGGGACCTGCTCCTGCGGCCGGCCGCAGGCCAGGCACGTCGGGACTTCGGACATCTCGGCTCCCTTCTCTGCAGATTCCCGGTCCGCCCGGTCCGGACGAACCGGGCTTCCGGGGGTGCGATCCGCTCATCGGCAAGAGCGCCTCCCGCCCGCCGCGTGTCAACGACCCTCGCGCCCGGCACCGCCTTCTGGCCGTTCGCGACACCGGGTGGCATACTCACCGCTCGCGACCGATCTCCGCCCCCACCGGCCGGGACCGTGCGGCACACGAACCGATCCATCCTGCTGTTCTGGGCGCCGCTCGCCGCCACGTGGCTGATGATGGCCGCCGAGGGCCCGTTTCTCGCCGCGGTGATCGCGCGGCTCGCGGACCCGAAGTTCAACCTCGCGGCCCACGGAGTGGCGTTCGCCTTCGCGATCCTCGTGGAGGCGCCGGTCATCATGCTGATGAGCGCCGCCACGGCGCTCGTCGAGGACGCCACCAGCTACCGCCGCCTGCGCCGGTTCGCCAACCTGCTGAACGCCGGGTCGACCGGCCTGCTGCTGTTCGTGCTCATCCCGCCGGTGTTCGACTTCCTGATGCGCACGGCGGTGGGCCTGCCGGACGAAGTGGCAGATCTCACCTACGGCGCCCTGTGGCTGTTCCTTCCCTGGCCCGCCGCGATCGGGGTGCGGCGGTTCCTGCAGGGCGTCCTCATCCGGTCCGGCCGCACCCGGCTCGTCGCCGTGGGAACGGTCATCCGGCTCGTCGCGATGGCGACCACGGCCGCGACGCTGTTCGTGGCATCGGATCTCCCCGGGGCCTGGGTGGGGGCCGCCTCCCTCTCCGTGGCGGTGTGCGTGGAGGCGGTGGCCGCCCGCCTGATGGCCGCCCGCACGGTACGCGAGCTGCTCGCGGGCCCGGCCGTGGCCGATCCCGCGGCCGGCGCCCTGGACACCCGGCGCATCGTGTCGTTCTACGTGCCGCTCGCCCTCACGTCGCTCCTCGGGCTCACGGTGCAGCCGATGCTGACCTTCTTCATGGGCCGCTCGGCTTCGCCGGTGGAGTCGCTGGCCGTGTTTCCGGTCGTCAACGCGCTGTCCTTCCTGTTCCGGGCCCTCGGCCTCAGCTACCAGGACGCGGCGATCGCCCTGATGGGACGGGAGCGCGAGCACGTCTCCGAGCTCGCCCGGTTCGGGACCTGGCTCGGCCTGTCCGCCTCGGCGGGACTCGCGCTCATCGCCTTCACGCCGCTCGCCGACGTCTGGTTCGTCACGATCTCCGGCCTGACGCCCGAGCTGACCGCGTTCGCCCTGCCGGCGGCCCGGATCCTGGTACCCCTCCCCGCGCTGTCGGTCTTCCTGTCTTTCCTGCGCGCCGTGCTGATGAAGGGTGGAGACACGCGGCCGATCACGGTGGCGACGGCCATCGAGGTCGCGGCCATCGCCGGCCTGTTCGCCACCGGCGGCTGGGCGCTGGGGCTCGTGGGCGTGAACGCCGCCGTGCTGGCGATGGTGGGCGGGCGGGCGGCTTCGACGGGGTGGCTGGCGCCGACCCTGCGCCGGACCTGACAGGCGGCGGACCGCTCAGCCGGCCGGGGTGTCGTCCTCGCCGAGCACGATCGCGGCCACCTCGGCGGGCGTGGCGGCCGACCGGTCCGGCGGCCGGCCCCACTCCGCATGGGCGGACGTCCCGTACCGGGCGGCGATGCCCACGATGCGCACGTCCCGGCCGGCCGCGGCGAGTGCCGCGCGCGCGTTGTGCGCGCACTGCGCGTCCACCTCGTGGTCTCCCACGAAGAAGAGATCGACGGGGCCGTCCCCGTCCGCCAGCTCGAGGCAGCGCAGCAGGCCGGCCGGCGACGGCTTCTGCCCTTCGGGACCTACTTCCCGGTGTCCCAGCACCAGTCGAAAGCGCTCCGCGAGCCCGCTGGTGGTGAGCGTGTCGTGGATCACGACGCTGTCGTTCTGGGAGACGATCGCGTGGGGCAGGTCGGCGAGGGCGTCCAGGGTCTCGACGATCCCGTCGAAGGGGCGCAGCGGCGTGGGATCCGCGGCCTGCAGGCGCGGCCACAGCACGCCGGCCCGCTCCACCAGGTCGTCGCGGAGCCCGAACTCGCGCGCGTAGAAATCCCTCCAGTCGCGCGCCCGGGCGATCGCCGCCTCGTAGGAGCGGACGGTCGTCAGGGCGGGAAACTCGGAGGGCTGCCGTCCGGTCAGTTCCCGGACGATGGCGTGGTTCACGCTCAGGTTGCGGTGGCGGGAGTCGACGAGCGTCCCGTCGAAGTCCCAGGCCACGATGCGGGCCCGCGCCGTCCCGGCCTGCGCCGGCCGGGTCACCGCCGGGGCCACCCGGGCCGGGGAACCGGGGAAAGGGGGTGCCGCGGGCTCAGACCGCCTGCTCCAGTGGCGCGCCGCCCTCCAGCAGGCGCTCGTCCGGCGGGGTCACGCCCATGGCGCAGATCTGGTCGATCCCGTCGATCGTGATCGCGACCTCGCCCGTGTCGAGCGTCTCGATCCAGCCCCGCTTCTTGAGGACCCAGAGGGGGAACTCCAGGTGCTCCCGCGGCACGCCGAGCATGCGCTCGAGGTGCATGGATCCGAGCCCGCCGGACTGGGGATTCTGGCGGCGCGCGGCGTAGAGCAGCGACAGCACGCCCTCGAAGATCCGCCGGTCCTCCTCATGGCTCGACAGGGCGGATCCCTGGTCGAAGATCCTCCACTGCAGACTGCAGTTCCGGTCGTACTGCACGTCGTACTCCACCCGCCGTTCCGGATCGTGCAGGACCTCGTACGCCTCGTGCACCTCGCGGAACCTCGCGTCGTCCCCCGACTCGGGATTGTCCGGATGGTACCGCTTGGCGAGCAGACGGAACACGCGCTCCACCGTCTCCGCGTCCGCGCACTGGCTGAGCTGCAGCACTTCGTAGTAGTCGACGAACGGTCGCTGATTCACGGCTCCGACCTCCCCCGGACGATCCTGTCGTTGCTCGCGCACCCCGGCTCGACGCCTGAAGGATCCGTGCCAGCACCGCCATCCGGCGCCGATGGCGATCACGGCGGGCCGCGGCGCAGCACCACCTGCTGGATTCTGGGTTCGGGCTCCGGCGACAGCGTGAGCAGCACGGTCAGGGTACCGCGATCTCCCTGCACGGCGAAAGTCCCCCGCAGCCGGTTCCACGGCTCGAGCGGCCCGACCCGGTGCCCGGGCCCGATCTCCTCCCACAGGGCGCGGGTGTGCGCCGCGAGGTCCGCGAGGCGGTTGTCGAGAAGGAAATTGTCGGCGAAGATCGGCGATGTTCCGGCCCCCTCCCAGCCGGGCAGGAAGGCCGCCAGCTGCGCCTTCCGCAGCTCCAGGACGGGAGACGCGAGCGGACGGACGGGCTCCAGGCCGGCCAGGGTCACCAGCGTGTCGAGCACGGCCGCGTTCACGCTCGCGGTGCCCGCGTAGGTCCGGTTGTCGAACGAGAACACCGCGAGGCCGTAGTCCGGCGCGAGCGCCCAGTCGCTGCCGAAGCCGGGCAGCCCGCCGCTGTGGCCCACTACCGTGCGGTCGTCGCAGTCGCGGGTCCACCGGAGCCCGTACCCGTAGGCCCGCACGACGGGACAGGCCGGTCCGCCTCCCGCGGCGTCCTCCCGGTCCCCCTCGAGTGATGCGAAGCGCCACGGCTGGTGCATTTCGCGCAGCGAGGCCCGGCGCAGGACGGGACTCTCCGGCCCGTCGCGCGGTGGCCAGGCCCCGACGTGCAGCACCGCCCAGGCGGCGAAGTCCTCCACGGAGGTGAGCAACCCCCCCATCGCCCCGAACGAGCCGTGGTGCTCGTGCGGGACCTGCCGCCAGGCGCCGTCGACCCGGTCGTATCCCAGCGCGAGCCGCCGCGGCGGCGCGTCGGTGAACTCCCACACGGTGTCGTGCATGCCCAGCGGCTCGAAGATCCGTCGCCGCGTGTACTCGTGGAACTCCAGGCCCGATACCGCCTCCACCACCTGTCCGAGCAGCGCGAAGCCGAGGTTGCTGTACTCGTACGCGATGCCGGGCGGCCGCGCGAAGGACGGTCCGGCGGCTACGAGGTCCAGGAGTTCCCGGTCGGAGTCGGCCAGTTGACGGTCTCCCCACGGGTTGTCCTCGGGGAATCCCGCGGAGTGGGTCAGCAGGTGGCGGATGGTGATCTCCGGGGCATCCCCGGTCGGATACACCATCTCGCGCATCTCCGGCACCCAGCGCGCCACCGGATCGTCCAGCGACAGCCGGCCCTCGTCCCGCAGTTGCAGGATGGCCAGCGCCGTGAAGCTCTTGCTCATCGAGGCGATCCGGAACAGCGACCGGGGACCGGCCGGGATCCCCTCGGCGAGGTTGGCCACCCCCGTGCCGCCGGATGCGACGAGCCGTCCCCCGTGCACGATGCCCCAGGCGAGGCCCGGCAGGTCCCGCTCCTCGGCGAAGGTCCGAAACAGCTCGTCCACCACCTCCTTCGCGGCGGCGACCCGCGCCGAGGCGGCCGCATCGTCGGTCACGACGCCGGCCTGCTGCGCGGGGAGCGGCGCGAAGACGAGGAGAAGAGGAAGAAGCGAGAGCCGGAGTGGGAAGAGCGCGCCCGGGCGGCGCTTCGTCGGATTGCGCATCGTATTCTCCGGACCGGGGACCGGCGGCCTGCCGGGGGGGCCGCGATCGTGCCGCAGCGCTCCGCCCCGTCGCTCACACGGCCGAAGCTATCCCGGTCCGGCTCACGCGGCGATCCCGTGCGGCCCTCTCCGGATGCACGCGGGCCCGGCCGGTGGCCGGGCCCGTCGGTGCACGTACCGGAAGATGCGGCCCGGGATCAGTACATGTCACCCATGCCGCCACCGCCGGGCATGGGCGGGCCCTTCTCCTCCTCCGGCCTGTCGACCACGACACACTCCGTGGTGAGGAGCAGACCCGCGATCGACGCGGCGTTCTGCAGCGCCGTCCGCGTGACCTTGGTCGGGTCGATCACCCCCGCCTTGACGAGATCCTCGTAGACGCCCGTCGCGGCGTTGTAGCCGAAGTTCTCCTTGTTCTTCTCGCGCACCTTCTCGACCACGATCGAACCCTCGGCGCCCGCGTTCAGGGCGATCTGCCGCAGCGGCTCCTCGAGGGCCCGGCGCACGATCTGGACGCCGATCATCTCGTCCTCGTCGTCACGGGAGAGCTTGTCGAGCGCCTTCTGCGCCGTCAGCAGCGCCACGCCGCCGCCGGGGACGATGCCCTCCTCGACGGCCGCCCGCGTGGCGTGGAGCGCGTCCTCGACGCGGGCCTTCTTCTCCTTCATCTCCGTCTCGGTCGCCGCGCCGACGTTGATCACGGCCACGCCGCCCGCCAGCTTCGCGAGTCGCTCCTGCAGCTTCTCGCTGTCGTAGTCCGACGTGGTCTTGTCGATCGCGACCCGGATCTCGTTGATCCGGCCCTTGATCTTCTCGTGATCGCCGGCGCCGTCCACGATCGTGGTGTTGTCCTTGTCGATCACCACGCGCTTGGCCTGCCCGAGATCGGAGAGGACCGTGTTCTCGAGTTTGAACCCGAGCTCCTCGCTGATCGTCTGGCCGCCGGTCAGGATCGCGATGTCCTGCAGCATCTGCTTGCGCCGGTCACCGAATCCGGGAGCCTTCACGGCGCAGACCTTCAGGGTCCCGCGAAGCTTGTTCACGACGAGCGTGGCGAGCGCCTCGCCCTCCACGTCCTCCGCGATGATCAGGAGGGGCTTGCCCATCTGGGCGACCTTCTCGAGGACCGGCAGCAGGTCCTTCATCGAGGAGATCTTCTTGTCGTGGATCAGGATCACCGGATCCTCGAGGACCGCCTCCATCTTGTCCGGGTCTGTCACGAAGTACGGCGAGAGGTAGCCGCGGTCGAACTGCATGCCGTCCACGGTCTCCAGCGTCGTCTCGAGGCCCTTCGCCTCCTCGACCGTGATCACGCCGTCCTTGCCGACCTTCTCCATGGCGTCGGCGATGAGGTCGCCGATCACCCGGTCGCTGTTCGCCGAGAGCGTGGCGACCTGGGCGATCTCCTTCTTGCCCGTCGTCTTCACGGCGATGCCTGCAAGGTGCTCGACGACGGACTCGACGGCCGCTTCGATGCCCCGCTTGAGGGCCATCGGGTTCACGCCCGCCGTGACGCTCTTCAGGCCCTCGGCGAAGATCGCCTGCGCGAGGACCGTGGCCGTCGTCGTGCCGTCACCCGCATTGTCGGAGGTCTTCGTCGCGACCTCCTTGACCATCTTCGCGCCGAGGTCCTCGACCGGATCGTCGAGCTCGACCTCCTTGGCGACCGTCACGCCGTCCTTCGTGACCGTAGGGCTGCCGAACTTCTTTTCGATCACGACGTTCCGGCCCTTCGGGCCGAGCGTGACCTTCACGGCCGCCGCGAGCTTGTCGACGCCCTTCTTCAGGCGCGCGCGCGCCTCGGTGTTGAATTCCAGTTCCTTGGCCATCTTCGAAAGCTCCTCTCAGGTACGTGGTCCGTGGCTCCGGCCCGGCTGCCGCGGTTCGCTCAGCCGAGCACCGCCAGGACGTCGGACTCCTTGATGATCAGGTACTCGTTTCCATCCACCGTCACTTCGGTGCCCGAGTACTTGCCGTACAGGACCTTGTCGCCCGCATTCAGCTCGACGGCGATCAGCTCCCCCTTGTCGGTCCGGCGCCCCGGCCCCACCGCGACGACCTCGCCCTGCATCGGCTTCTCTTTCGCGGTGTCGGGGATGTACAGCCCGCCCCGCATCTCCTCCGTCTCCTCCGAAGGCTGCACGACCACCCGGTCGGCGAGCGGCTTGATCTTCGGCTTCGCCATGTTCGTTTCCTCCTGGATGTGAACCCCTGCACTTCCGATTCTGCGCACCCGGCGCGACCCGCTGCCGGCGCTCTTGTTAGCAGTCGGATCCAACGAGTGCTAAAGCGACATGCCAATAATAGCCGGCCGGCAACGCCGGTCAAGACCACCCGTCGCGGGCGAGGCGGTCCGCCGCTGAAACCCGGCCGGGGCGGGCGACGTAGAGGAAGTCGGACGCGACCGGACCGATCCACGACATGGACGGCCGGGGACCGAGACGACGATGGGAGGCGTGAGATGCTGCGGGCGATCGTGACGCTGCTGGTGCTGGGACTCGTGGGAATGACCGTGCTGAGCCTCCTGTTCGGAGTGCTCATGCCGCTGCTGGTGCTGGCGGTGAAGGCCGTGCTGGTTCTGACCGTGGGCTACTTCGTGCTCCGCCTGGTCAGTCCGAAGGACGCCGAAAAGGTCCGGGAGAAGCTGCGCGGGTCCTGAATCTACGAGTACGGGAATCCCCCGGCGCCGCGGCCTCAGGGCCGGGACGCCGCCCCCGGCGTCTCCGGTGACGCCCCGCCGGGCCGTCCGGCGGGAGGTGCGGGCCCGAGCCGCGCCGCGGCCTCGGCCAGCCGGTCCGCCGCCGCGCGCAGCGCCCTCTCCAGGTCGCGCAGGGCCGCCGCGGCCCCGGCGGGATCGCCACGGCGCAGCGCGAGGCGCACCTCGGGCAGCGCCAGCGACGCGTATCCGTTGTCGGGGTCGGAGGCCACCAGGAGGTTCCGCGTACCGAGCGCGGTCGGAGCGCCCGGCGGCGCCAGTTCCCGGCCCACGGCCAGCAGCGACTCGTTCACTCGCCGGGCCGTCTCCGGATCGGGCCGGGCGAACCGGAGGCGGCGGTCGCGCGTCACCGCGAACGCGCCGGCTTCCCGGCCGAACGACGCGACTGCCTCCCGGGCCGCCGCCAGCGACTCCCGCACGGCCCTCGCGGCATCGTCCTCCGCCGGCAGGGGATCGGGCGCATCCGCCGCCCCGGGTGCCGGACCGCCGATCGCGCCGGCGAGGCGCAGGGCCGCCTCGACGTCCGGCCCCACCCGATCCAGTTCCCCGGCCACCCAGGCGGCGAGGTCGTCGTGCGCGAACGGGAGCACGTCGGCGCCGGCCAGCCGGGCGAGCAGGGTCACGGCGAGGCGGGCCGTGGCCGCGTGGCGCAGGTAGCCGGGGTCGCCGAACCGCTCCATCCACGTGGAGCCGTCGTACATCGAGTGGTAGACACCCCCCGGGCCTCCGAATCCGAACCCCGCCGCCGGCACTCCGAGCCCGAGGTAGAAGGCCTTGTGGTCCGAGCCCCCGCCGAGCTGACGAACCGGCGGCTCCTCCGCTTCCGGATCGTCGTCCGCCGCCTCCCGCCGCCACGCCTCGGCCACCGTCCCGGTCCCCGCCGGCGCCGGCACGGCGGTCGTGGCGTCACGGACCAGCCCGGCGAGCTCGGGAGCGGCGGCGGCTCCGAAACGGGGCCCCGACACGACCCCGTCCTGGTTCAGGTACGCCACGGCCGATTCCCGCAGCCGCGCGGCGTTCGCCTCCACCCATTCCGTCGAACCGATGATGCCCCATTCCTCGGCATCCCACGTCGCGAACACCACCGTGCGGCGCGGACGCCACCCCGCCGCCGCCGCGACTCCGAACGCCCGTGCCGCCGCCACGACGCTCGCCGTGCCGCTCACGTTGTCCACTGCGCCCGGCCCCCACGCATCGCGGTGCGCGCCCATGAGCACCCATTCCTCGGGCCACTCCGAGCCCCGGATGGCCCCGATCGTGTTGAACGCGGCCCGGAAGGCCTCCGGCCCCCGTTCCATCTCCACCTCGAGCCGGACCGTCACCGGACCCGGCCCGGTGCCCGCTAGGGAGGCGAGCCCGCCCTGCCACTCCTCGGGAAGCGCAGGGCCCGCGAGCGGTCCGAGCAGCTCCTCCGCCGCGCCCGCGCCGATCGGCAGGACCGGGATCCGCGCGATGCCCTCCATCCGTTCCTCGTCCACGCGCGGGGCCTCGGGTACCGACGGTCCTCGGGGCGTGGACGGATCCCCGTCCCCGTTGTATACGCTTCCCCGCTGCACGCCCCGCGCGGGTCGCATCGGCCCATCGGGCAGCTCGGGACCCCGCGCCGCTCCGTCGGCGGCGGGATCGTTGAACAGCAGGAGCCCGGCCGCCCCGCGTCGCTCCGCCTCGCGCGCCTTGATGCCCCGGAACGCCCGGCCGTACCGCGCGACGACGACGTGACCCCGCACCTGCACGCCGAGCGAGTCGAGGACCCGGTAGTCCTCGGGCATTCCGTAGTTCGCGTAGATGACCGGCGCTTCCACGGTGCCCGACCCCGAATAGGCATGGAACACCGGGACCGGGTTGGCCCCGGAGGTCGGGTCCCCCGGCAGGGGCGGCTCGGCCAGGGCGAACTCCAGCGGCGTCGGCAGCACGCGCGCCAGGCGCACCCGGCGGGGGTACGGCAGGTAGAGGACGAGGCTGTCGTAGCCCACCTCGAGCCCCGCCTCCCGCATCCAGCGGACCACCGAGTCCCGCGTGGCTCTCTGCCCCGGTCCGCCGGCCACGTGCGGCTGAGCGGCGAGGCCGCGCGACCAGCGGCGCAGGGAATCCGGCTCCACGGCCGCGCGGAGCGCCTCTTCGAACGCCCGCTGCTCGGCCGCGGCCGCCGCCCCGAAGCCCGCGAGGCCGGTCGCACTTTCCGTTCCCGGCGCGACCGGCCCCTCGGCGCCCGGCGTCTGTGCCCGCGCCGGGACGGCCAGCAGCAGCGCGCCCAGGGCGAGCCGCCGGGCCGCGCGAGCCGGGGCGCGCGGCGGGATCACGTCGCTTCTCCGCGCAGGTGCCGGTCCGCGCACACGAGGCCCTTCAGGGTGAGCAGCGGGTCGACCGCGGCGACGCAGCGGCAGTGCGGGCCGACCAGGCCCGCGAGTCCGCCGGTCGCCACCACCAGCGGATCGTCCGGCTCCCACTCGGCGAGCAGCCGCCGGACGATGCCGTCGATGCCTTCCACCACGGAGTAGAAGACGCCGGATTCGAGCGCCGCGACCGTGTTGCGGCCGAGGACGCGAGACGGCGGCGCGATCTGGACCGAGGGGAGCTTGGAGGAGCTGGCGTGCAGCCGGTCGATCCCCGCGCGGGGGCCCGGGGCGATGACGCCGCCCAGGAACGCCCCGTCCGCCGTGATGCAGTCGAACGTCGTGGCCGTGCCGAGGTCCACGACGATCGTGTTCCGTCCGTGAAGCCGGGAGGCCGCCAAGGTGTTCACCACGCGGTCGGCGCCCACCGAGTGCGGCTCGTCCACCTCGAGGCGGATCGGGAGGTCGCTGCGCCAGTCGATCCATACGGCCGGCCATGCGAGCCGGGCGAGGGCCTCGTCCCAGGACCGGTCGAGCTCGGGAACGACCGAGGCGAGGACGGCCCGCTCGGGCTTCCCGCACGTCTTCAGGGTGTCGAGGAGGGATGCGAGCTGCAGGGCGATCTCGTCTCCCGTCCGGTGACGCTCCGTCGCGACGCGCCACGTATCGAGCGGCTCGAAACCCTCGAACAGGCCAATCACGGTCTCCGTGTTCCCGATGTCCGCCGTCAGGAGCATCCAGGCCTCCCTGCCCCGCGTCCCGTGTCCGCACTCATTCCGCTTCCACCGTTCCGAGCGGCACCCGCCGCAGCCCGCCCCGGTCCGGACGGAACAGGAGTGCCCCGTCGGGCGCGATGCCCACCGAGGTACCGCCGATGGCTTCCGTTTCGTCCGGCAGGCGAAGCCGGCAGCGCCGGTCGCGCAGCCAGTCGTACCGGTCCACCCGCTCCAGCTGTTCCGAACCGAGCACCGGCCCCGCGATCCGGATGGCGGCCGCGACGCCCTCCACCACGGCGTCCGCGACGTCCACCAGCGCCGCCGCGGTCCCGGTACGCTCGTCGATCGAAACCGCCCGGGCCCGCACCTCGGCCGGCGCCTCGGGGCCCGGCGGCCGGACGTTCACGCCCACCCCGATCACCAGCTCCTGCGGCTGGCCGTCGCGCCACGTCGCCTCGGCGAGGAGGCCGCCCAGCTTTCCGTCACCCGCCATCAGGTCGTTCGGCCACTTCAGCATCGGGCCGAGCCCCGGGAACGCCTTCGCCAGGCGCTCCACGATCTCGAGCCCGGCGAGGATCGTCAGGGGAGCCGGGTGGAACAGGTCGTGGGGGCGGGCCAGCAGGCTGGCGTAGACCCCGGCATCCCGGGGCGAGTGCCACGCGTGCCCGGAGCGCCCCCGGCCCGCGGTCTGGGACCGGGCGAGGACGACGCTGCCCTCCGGGGCACCGTCCGTGGCCAGCTCCCGTGCCACGTCGTTGGTCGAGGGCACGTCGCCGCGGAGGTGCACCGGCCGCCCCCACCGCGCCGCGAGCTCGGCCGCCGTAAGCCCGGACCAGCGGGCCGGCGCCTTGCGGGCGTTCAAGGTTCCTCCACGAGCAGCGTGAGATCGAGGGCGCCGGCGGAGTGGGTGATCGCGCCCACCGAGACGAAGTCGACGCCGGCGCGCGCGGCGGCACGCGCTGTCTCCGGCGTCAGGCCTCCGGACGCCTCCAGCGCCGGGTGCGGCGGCGGGCGCGAGCGGACCGTGCGCACCGCCTCGGCGATCTGCGCGGCCGAGCGGTTGTCGAGGAGGATCCGGTCGGCCCCGCCCGCTAGCGCGGCCTGCAGCTCCGCCGGCGAGGTGACCTCGATCTCCACCTCGAGGCCCGCGTCCCGCGCCCGGGGGAGCGCCGCGGCCAGCGCTTCCCGGACGCCGCCCGCCGACCGGATGTGGTTCTCCTTGATCAGCACCATGTCGTGCAATCCCATGCGGTGATTCACCGCGCCCCCGGCCCGGGCGGCGCGCTTCTCGAGCGCCCTCCAGCCGGGCGTCGTCTTCCGGGTGTCGAGCACCCGGCACCCCGTTCCGGCCACGGCGTCGACGAACCGGCGGGCCGCGGTCGCGACCCCCGACAGCCGGCCGGCGAAGTTCAGCGCGGTGCGCTCCGCGGTGAGAATCGACGCGAGGCGCCCCTCCACCGTCAGCAGCACGTCGCCCGGGGCCACGGCATCCCCGTCCTTCCGTCGCACGACGACCCGGACGGCCGGGTCCACCCGCCGGAACACGTCCGCGGCGATGTCCAGCCCCGCCGCGATCCCCCCGGCGCGTGCCTCGAGAGCGGCTCTCCCCGCGACGTCGTCCGGCACGGTCCACGCCGAGGTGACGTCGCCCGGGCCGACATCCTCGGCCAGCGCCGCGTCGATCAGCGCGGCGAGCGCCAGCGGCGCGCCGAACCGGCCCGGCCCGCTCACCCGCGCAGCCCCGGCAGGAAGACCGCCCCGGCGAGCCAGGCGAGGCCCACGGTCCAGCAGTACCAGGCGAAGACGTGGAAGCGCCGCTGCCGGAGGAGCCGCACGAACAACGTGATGGCCGCGACTCCCGTGACGAACGCGGCCGCGAAGCCGACGGCGAGCGGGGCCGCTCCCACCGCGCCCAGCGTCGCCGCCACCTCGTCCGCCTGCAGGATGCCGGCCCCGAGGATCGCCGGGATCGAGAGAAGGAACGAGAACTCGGCGGCCCGCACCGCGTCCACGCCGCGCCAGGCTCCTACCGCCACGGTCAGCCCCGAGCGGGACAGGCCGGGCACGATCGCCAGCGCCTGCGCCAGCCCCATCCAGAGCGCCTGCCGCGTGCCCGGCCGCGGCTCGCGGGCCCGGGGCGCCGTGGTGCGGATCGACCACACGGCGCCGCCGGTCACCAGCAGCGCGGCGGCCGCGACGAGGGGCTGGTCGAACAGGGCCGCGAGGCGGGCCTCGCCCAGCAGTCCCGCCGTGGCGGCCGGCACCGTGGCGAGGGCCAGCAGTCCCGTGTAGGCGAGTGCCTCCCGACGCCCGGCCAGGACGCCGACGGCGAGCTCGGCCACGCGCCGCCGGTACACCCACAGCACGGACCCGAGCGTGGCCACGTGCACCACGACCTCGAACGCGGCACCCGGCAGGCGCACGTCTAGCAGCGTGCCCGCCAGGACGAGATGGGCGCTGCTGGATACGGGCAGGAACTCCGTCAGACCCTGCAGGAGGCCGAGCAGCGCCGCGGCGACCAGCGTCACGCGCCGCGCCCCTGGCCCACCAGCACGCGCGCGTAGAACGCCTCGTACTGCGGCACGACCCGATCCACGTGGAACCGGGCCGCCGCGCGCTCCCTGCCGGCCGCGGCCATCCGGGCGTGCATTCGCGGGTCGCCGAGGATCCGGACGGCCGCCTCCGCCATGTCGTCCACCGCCCCGACCGGCCGAAGAAAACCGGTCTCTCCGTCTTCCACCACCTCTGTGAGGCCGGAGCCGTCCGATCCGACCACGGGAACGCCGGAAGCCATCGCCTCCAGCGCCACGAGCCCGAACGACTCCTGTTGACTGGGCAGCAGGAACAGGTCGGCGCAGGCCAGCAGCTCCGCCACCGACTCGATCTTTCCGAGGAACAGTACGTGATCCTCGAGGCCCAGCCGCGCGACTTCCTCGTCGGCCAGCGCCCGCTCCGGTCCGTCCCCCACCATGACGAGGCGGGCCGGGACCCGGCCCCGCAGGGCCGCGAAGATCCGGACCACGTCCCCGATGCGCTTCACCTTCCGGAAATTCGAGATGTGCATCACGATCTTCTCGCCGCCCGGCGCCAGCGACGCGCGGCGGCAGTCGTAGCGGTCCCGGTCGAAGATGCCCGGATCGATGAAGTTCGGGATCACCTCGATCGGGACGGACCGGCAGCGGAAGGCCCGGTACGTCTCCTCCCGCAGATAGTCCGACACGGCCGTCAGCCCGTCGGACATCTCGAGCGAGAACTTCGTGATCGACCAGAAGGAGGGATCCTGCCCCACGAGCGTGATGTCCGTGCCGTGCAGGGTCGTCACGACCTTCAGGGCCCGCCCCTCGCCGCGCAGCATCTGCTCGGCGAGCCACGCGGCCGTGGCGTGCGGGATCGCGTAGTGCGCGTGGAGGATCTCCAGGTCGTGGCGCCGCGCGACCTCGCCCACCTGCACGGCGAGCGCCAGCGAGTACGGCGGGTACTCGAACAGCGGGTAGTGCGGGACCTCGACCTCGTGGAAGAACACCCGGTCGTGAAACGCGGTGAGCCGGAAGGGCTGGGCGTACGAGATGAAGTGCACCTCGTGCCCGCGCGCCGCGAGCTGCACTCCGAGCTCCGTGGCCACGGCGCCCGAGCCGCCGTACGTCGGGTAGCACGCGATACCGAGTCGCATCGTCTTCCTTCCGATTCGTTCCGTTTCAGGCCGCCGGCCCGGACGGGCCGGCGCCCAACACCGCCTCCGCGAGCTCCGCCGCCGGCCGCCTCGCATCGAGCCGGACGGCGGAATCCGGGACCTGGTGCCGGAACCAGGTGCGCTGTCGCCGCGCGTAGGCCCACGTTTCCCGCACGATGCGCCGCCGCGCCTCGTCGCGCGAGATCCGGCCGTCCATCCACTCCGCCACGGCCCGGTATCCGAGCGGCCGGCCCGCCAGCCACGCGCCGTCCGGGCAGGCGGCTCGGAGGGCCTGGACTTCCGCGCCCCAGCCGGCCTCCAGCGCCGCCCCGGCCCGCCGCTCGATGCGGTCCCGGTGCACATCGCCCGGCAATTCCAGCACGAACACCCGCAGAGGGACGGGCGCCGCCGCCTGCGGTCCGTGCGCCTGCCACCAGCTGAGCCGGCGGCCCGAGAGGAGCGCGACCTCGACGGCCCGAGCCGCCCGCTGCGGGTCGAGCCGGGGAAGGCGTCCGGCCAGCTCCGGGTCGAGACGTCGTGCCCAGTCCGCCAGGCGGTCCGGCGCCGCGCCGTACAGCCACTCCTCCAGGCGTCGCCGCCGCAGCGGGTCGAGCGGCGGCTCGCGAAACAGCGGCCGCTCCAGCGCCCGCACGAACAGGCCGGTCCCGCCCACGAGCACCGGCACCCGACCGCGCTCGCGGATGGCGGCCATCCAGTCCCGGGCGAGACGGGTGAACCGCCCCGCCCCGTACCGTTCGCCCGGCGCGAGGAACGCGACGCCGTGATGCGGCACGCGGCTCCGCTCCGCCCGCGTCGGAGCCGCCGTGCCGATCTCCATGCCCCGAAACGCCTGCCGGCTGTCGGCCGACACGATCTCGCCGCCGGTGCGCTCCGCCACCCGGAGCCCGACCTCCGTCTTGCCGGTGGCGGTGGGCCCCACGATCGCGGTCACCGCCGCCACCGGGTCGTGGTCCGGTCGCGTCACACCGCCTCCCCGCGCTCCGGGCCCGCCGGACTCACTCCCGGCCGAACCGCCGGGCGAGCTCCGACAGGGTGAGCCGCAGGATCGTGGGCCGGCCGTGCACGTCGTGCCCGGGCAGCTCGGTGGCGAACAGGCGGTCCAGCAGTTCCTCCATCTCTTCCCGGGTCAGCGGCTGGCCCGCCTTGATCGCGCCCTTGCAGGCGAGGCTGCGGGCGATCCGCTCGTGCTGGTTGCGGGCCGAGTTCACCAGCTCCGATCCCTCCGCCAGCTCCCGGACCATCTCCCGGAAGCAGGACTCGGGGTCGAAACTGTCGTGCAGATGAGGCACCGCGTGCACGATCACCGTCCGCTCGCCGAACCGTTCGATCTCGAATCCCGCCGCCCGCAGCAGGCCGCTCAGCTCGTCGACGGCCGACATCTCGCCGGGCGACAGCCGGAAAGTGAGCGGAAACAGGAGCCGCTGGGACATCCCCTGCTGGCTCGCGAAGCGGGCCATCGTCTCCTCGAACAGGATCCGCTCGTGGGCCGAGTGCTGGTCCACTACCAGGAGTCCCTGCCGGGTAGGTACCAGCACGTACGCGTCGTGAAGCTGCCAGGGACCCGTCCGCGACGGGTCTCCCAGCGCGGCGAGCGCCCCCTCCCCCGCGTCGTCGGCGTCCGCGCCGGCCGCGGGTTCCTCACCCCGGGGCCCTCCCTCCCCTTCGCCCCGGCCCGCCGGGCGGGGCACCAGAAACGCCAGTTGCGGCTCCCGCGCCAGGGCGCCCCCGCTCTCCGGTCCATCCGCCGTCCGCCGCGGCGACCGTTCTCGCGCCGTCGCCGCGCCGCGCCGCGCCGGACCGAGGCCGGGAGTGCTCACCAGGTCCGCAAGCCGGGTGAGCACCGCCTCGCGGATCGCCGCGCGCACCGCGGCGGGTCGGGCGAAGCGAACCTCCGTCTTGGCGGGGTGCACGTTTACGTCCACCTCGGGAGCGGCCAGTACGACGTACAGGAAGAGGCTGGGCCGCAGTCCCGGGGCGACCGTGGTACGGTAGGCATCGTCCACCTCCCGCAGCAGGCCGGCGTCGCGGAAGGGTCGGCCGTTCACGAACAGGTAGCGGCGGCCGCCCGCCGGACGCGCCGCGTCGGGTCGCTGTACGAGGCCGGCGACCCGGACGCCATCACGCTCGCCGTCCAGCGGCAGGAGCTCGTCCGCCTCCTCGTCGCCCCACAGGTCCCGTACCCGGGCCGCCGGGTCCTGCACGGAGGGCAGGTCCATCATCTCGCGGTCGTTCGAGGTCAGGCGGAACGCCACGCCGAGATGGGAGAACCCGAGCACCGTGAGCACTTCGGCGGCGGACCGGGTCTCGGCGGCCGCCGATCGCAGGAACTTCGCCCGCGCCGGCACGTTGTGGAACAGCGACCGCACCGTGACGGAGGTGCCGGGGCGCCGGGCGATCTCCGTGACCCCGACGATCCGCCCGCCCTGCACGCGGATCTCCGTTCCGGGACCCCCGCCGGCCGGCGCTGTCTGCAGGGTGAAGCGGCTCACGGCGGCGATGGACGGCAGGGCCTCCCCCCGGAAGCCGAACGAGCGAACGTTCCGCAGGTCGTCCGCGTCGCGGATCTTGCTCGTGGCGTGCCGGTCGAGGGCGAGCAGCGCATCCTCGCGGCGCATTCCCTCGCCGTCGTCCGTGACGCGGATCCCGGTCTTGCCGCCGTTGCGCAGCGCGACCTCGATGCGACGGGCGCCGGCGTCCAGCGCGTTCTCGACCAGCTCCTTCACCACCGAGGCGGGACGCTCCACCACCTCGCCCGCGGCGATCTGGTTCGCCACGTGATCCGGGAGGATCCGGATGCGGGGACTCCCGGCCCCCGGCGCGAGGCCGGTCATCGCAGGGCCGTTCCGTTCACGACAGCCCGTAGAACGCGCGGGCGTTGCGGCGCGTGAGCTCCGCGAGGTCCTCGGTGGAAGCGCCGCGCAGCGCCGCGACGGCCGCGCAGGTGTGCACGAGCAGGGCGGGCTCGTTCCGGCGGCCGCGTCGCGGAACGGGAGCGAGGTAGGGACTGTCGGTCTCGATGAGCAGCCGGTCGTCGGGCACCCGCCGCACGAGATCCGCGCCGTCGAAGCCGCGGAAGGTGACGATGCCGGAGAACGAGACGTACCACCCCGCCTCCAGTCCGGCCTCGAGGAGGCGGGCCGACCCCGTGAAGCAGTGCAGCACGCCCCGCACGCCCGGCGCGGCGCGGATTCGCGCCGCCGTCTCCTCCTCCGCCTCCCGGGAGTGGACGACCACCGGCAGGTCCGTCTCGCGTGCCAGCTCGAGGTGGGCCTCGAAGCTCTCGCATTGCACCCCGCGCGGCGCGTGGTCGTAGTGGAAGTCGAGCCCCGTCTCTCCCACCGCGACGACCTCGGGCTCGGCGAGCAGCCGCCTGAGGTCCGCCAGCGCCGCGTCCCCGAGTGCTTCGGCGGCATGCGGATGGAGACCCGCGGAGGCGTGGACGCCCGGGTGCGCCCGCGCGAGCCGCACCGCCTCCGCCGCGTCGGCCGGGTCGGAGGCGATCGTCACCAGCTCGCCGACTCCCGCCTCCGCCGCCCGGTGCAGGGCCTCCGCGCGCTCCCCCGCGAACGCCGCCGCCGTGAGGTGGCAGTGGGAATCGAAGAGCTTCAACCGGCCCGCGCGGCCGCCGTCGTGGAGCGCCGCTCCCGCTTGTGCGCCCAGCGGTCGATCTCCAGGAGGACCGGCGACGCGACGAAGATCGAGGAGTACGTGCCGAACACCACTCCCACGATGAGGATGAGGGCGAACGGACGGATCACGGCCCCGCCCAACAGGAAGAGCGAGAGGAGCGTCACGAGCGTCGTCACGCTCGTGAGCACCGTGCGCGGCAGCGTCTCGTTGATGCTCGCGTTCACGACGTCGTAGAACTCGTCCTTCCGGCGCTTCGCGAGGTTTTCGCGGATCCGGTCGAACACGACGATCGTGTCGTTCAGCGAGTATCCCACGATCGTGAGGATCGCCGCCACCGTCGCCAGGGAGATCTCGAGATCGGCGACCGACAGGAAACCCAGGGTGAGCAGCAGGTCGTGCGCCGTCGCCGTCACGGCGGCGACGCCGAAGCGCCACTCGAACCGGAACGCCAGGTAGACGAGCGTCAGGGCGAACGACAGCAGGATCGCGATGAGCGCCTTCTGCTTCAGCTCGGACCCCACCTTCGGGCTCACCCCTTCGGAGCGGGCGAACTCCCACGTTCCCTCTCCGTACGCGACGTCCAGGGCGCCGGACACCGCCTCGGAGACCCTCGCCTCTCCGCTCTCCCCGAAGCTGCCGATCCGGATGAGGAACTCCGTCGACTCGCCGAACCGCACGATCTCCGCGCCCTCGATGCCGGCGGCGCGGACGGCGTCGCGCACGTCTCCCACCTGCGTCTCCGAGGAGAACGTCACCTGGAAGAGCGTGCCGCCCGTGAATTCCACTCCGTACCGGAGCCCGCGATGCACGAACAGGAAGAACAGGCCCACGATCAGTGCAGCCGCCGTGACCAGGTAGGCCTTCCGCCGCCACGAGAGGAAGTCGAAGTGCGCGTTCCTGAAGATTCTCATCGCTCGCGAGTCCGTCCGGTCAGATGCTGAGGGGAGCGTCGGGCGACCGCCGCTCCAGGTAGATGAGGAACAGCGTCCGGGTCACGTAGAGCGCGGTGAAGAACGAGGCGATGATCCCGATGCCGAGGGTCACCGCGAAGCCCCGCACGGGTCCCGTCCCGAACTGGTACAGGATGGCGGCGGTGATCAGCGTGGTGAGGTTCGCGTCCACGATGGCGGACAGCGCCTGCTGGAACCCCTGGTCCACGGCCGTCCGCACCGTGCGACCCGCCGCCGCCTCCTCGCGGATGCGCTCGAAGATCAGGACGTTCGCGTCCACCGCCATGCCCACCGACAGGATGAGGCCCGCGATGCCCGGCAGGGTGAGCGTCGCCCCGAGGCCGGCGAGACCGCCCAGCACGAGGAGGACGTAACCCGCCAGTGCGGCGACCGCCATCACGCCCGCCAGTCGGTAGTAGAGGATCATCACGAGCACCACGGCCGCGATGCCGATCAGGAAGGCGTTCTTTCCCTGCCGGATCGAGTCGGCTCCGAGGGATGGCCCGACGGTGCGCCGGTCGACGATCCGGATCGGCTGCGGCAGGGCACCGGCGCGCAGCACGAGGGCCAGATCCTGCGCCTCCCCGAACTCCGCCCCCGCGCCGAGCTCGATCTGCGCGCGGCGGCTCAGGGTCTGCCGGATCACGGGGGCGCTCTGCACCCGGCCGTCCAGCACGATCGCCATCAGGCGCCCCACGTTGCGGCTCGTGCCCCGCTCGAAGATCCGGGCGCCCTGCCGGGTCATCTCGAACGGCACGATCGGCTGGTTGTACTGGGGATCCCGCGTGGCCGGACCCGCGTCGGCGAGGTACTCGCCGGTGATGAGCGGCTCCTGTTCCAGCACGTACAGCTGGCGGTAGGACCCGCCGGAGGCGGATGTCGGATCGGCGCCCCAGGCGAGCTCCGTGTTGCGCGGCAGCGCTTCCACGACCGTGGGCAGCGAGATGTAACGATCGACGGTCGGGACGTCCTCCTCCGCCACCAGGAACACGCCCGGCTGGCCCGACTCGAGGAGCAGGGCCGACAGCGGCCGCCGGGCCGGCTCCGCCTGTCCGGCCGGCTCTCCCGCCGCCGTGTCCGGCGCGACGCCGGCCTCGGCTCCCGCTTCCTGCGCCGCCGCTTCGTCGGCCTCCTCGCCCCCGAGGAGCTGCGTGAGCGCGGGCGCCTCCTCCGGCTGGACCGCCGGCAGGTCCTCCACGCCGACCGCGTTCACGATCGCACGGTCCAGGCGCGGCAGCGCCTCCCGCAGCGCGTCGTCCTCGCGGACGACCTGGAACTCCAGGAAGGCGGTGCGCTCGACGATCGCCA
>JAVVDU010000006.1:0-5487 GCA_032251515.1 Gemmatimonadota bacterium | reverse complement strand
TCGTCCTCGCGGACGACCTGGAACTCCAGGAAGGCGGTGCGCTCGACGATCGCCATGGCCCGCTCGGGGTCGTCGATGCCGGCCAGCTCGACGATGATCCGGTCGTCGCCGACCTTCTGGATCGTCGGCTCCCGGACGCCGAACTCGTCGATCCGGTTGCGGATCGTGGTCAGCGTCCGGTCCACGGCATCGGCACGCGCCTCCGGCGTGAGCGTGCCGTCCGGATCGGCGACCTCGACGGCGAGGTGCATCCCGCCCCGGAGATCGAGACCGAGATTGATGGCCGGCACCTCTTCGCCGTCCGGGCCTTCCTTGGGAAGGAGCGCCCAGGCGCACATCGCGAACAGGCCGGCGATGATGATCAGTCGATTGCGGATCTTCTGCATCGCTGGATCGGGCTCGAGACCGTTGTGACGGATGCGGGAGGCGCCCCGGCGGGGCGTCCCGGCGACAAGCGGGGCAAGCTACCGCGGATCGCCTCGCCGCGAAAGCGCGGGCCCGGGTCAGGCCCCCGCCGGGTCCCGGTGAATGCCCGACTTGCGCAGCAGGTCCTCCATCAGGCACCAGCCGGTGATGCCCGACTGGAGGAGGTTCGCACCCACGAACGCCGTGAACAGCAACCACCACGGGCTGACGTACCAGCCCAGCGCGAGGCTCACGAGCACGAACGTTCCCGCGATGATCCGGATCTTGCGCTCCATCGACATGTCTCCCTCCCTGCCCCCGGGGCAACCTGTTCTTCCCTTCGCGGCACGGGCCATCCGGCCCGCGCCGATGCTCAGGACGCCGGCTCCGGCACGGCCGGCGGCGCCTCATCGTCCATCCCGCCACGCTCCCGCCGCACCAGGAAGTAGATCCCGGGTACGACGACGAGGGTGAGCACCGTCGACGCGATCGCGCCGAAGATGAGCGACACGGCGAGTCCCTCGAAGATCGGGTCCAGCAGGATCACGAACGCCCCGATCACGACGGTTCCGGCGGTGAGCGCGATCGGCCTCGTGCGCACGGCCCCCGCCTCGATCACGGCCCTCTCGAGCGCCACGCCGGCCCGGGTACGCGCCTCCAGGTAATCGATGAGCAGGATCCCGTTGCGGACCATGATGCCCGCCAGGGCGATCATCCCGATCATCGAAGTCGCCGTGAAGAAGGCCCCGGTCAGCCAGTGGCCCGGCGCGATTCCCACCAGGGTCAGCGGGATCGCCGTCATCATCACGAGCGGCGTGACGAAACTGCCGAACCAGGCCACGAGCAGGGCGTAGATCAGCAGCAGCGCCCCCGCGAACGCGATGCCGAGGTCCCGGAACACCTCGTAGGTGACCTGCCACTCCCCGTCCCACTTGAGGACCGGCCGCTCCGTGACCTCCGGCTGGCGGGCGTACAGCTGCCCGAGAGATCCGCCGTCCGCGAGGGGGATGGCGCCGACCTTGTCCTGCAGGTCGAGGATCGCGTAGACGGGGCTCTCCTCCTCGCCGGCCACTTCGGCGAGCACGTACACGACCCGCTGGCCGTTCTTGCGGTCGATGACCTGCGGCACGGTGCCCCCGACCACCCGGGCCAGCCGCCCGGCCGGCACCATCGCGCCGGTCGCCGAGGCGACGTGGAGACCTCCGAGCCGCTCCGGGCCCGACCGCTCCGCCTCCGGCAGGCGCACCCGCACCGGCACGGGCCGCCGCGACTCCGGCGCCGACAGGTGCGTCGCGATGCGGCCCCCGAGACCGACCGCCAGGGCATGCACGACCTGCTCCCTCCGGACGCCGGCCAGCGACGCCTTCTCCGCGTCCACCAGGTACCGGACTTCCGACTGGGGAGCCGCCAGGGACCAGTCCACGTCCACCACCCCCGGCTGTTCTTCGAACCGGCTCCGCACCTCGGCGGCCACGGCCTCCCGCTCCGCGTCGTCCTGCCCGTACACCTCCGCCACCAGGGTGCTGAGCACCGGCGGACCGGGCGGTACCTCCACGATCTTGGCGCGGGCCCCGATCCCGGCGGCCGCGACGACGGAGTCGACGACCGGCCGGATCCGCCGCGCCACGTCGTGGCTCTGGTCCTTGCGGATGAGGCCCTTCCGGCCGCGCAGCTCCTTGGGGATGTTCACCTGGATGTCGGCGACGTTCGGGCCCTGGCGCAGGTAGTAGTGCCGGATCATGCCGTTGAAGTTGAACGGCGCCGCCACGCCCGCGTACACCTGCACGTCGTGCACCTCCGGCACGGCTTCCAGCGCCCCGGCCACGTCGAGCGCCACCGCCGCCGTACGCTCCAGCGACGTCCCCTCCGGCAGGTCCAGGATCACCTGCATCTCGGACTTGTCGTCGAACGGGAGCATCTTCACGGCCACCGCCCGGTTCAGGAACAGCAGCGTGGAGGCGAGAAGCAGCACCACGACGGCCGCGAGGGCGATGCCGAGGCGGCGCGGTTGCTCCAGCAGGGGCTGCATCACCCGGCGGTACGTCCGGTAGATCCGCGTCTCCTCCAGCACGTACCGGCCCTCTGCCCGCCCGTCGTGTGCGCCGCCCAGCAGGCGGAAGGCGAGCCACGGCGTCCCGATCAGGGCGACGAGCAGCGAGAAGGTCATCGCGAGGCTCGCCCCGATCGGCATCGGGCTCATGTACGGCCCCATGAGTCCGGACACGAAGAGCATCGGCAGGACGGCGGCGATCACCGTCAGGGTGGCGAGGATCGTGGGGTTGCCGACCTCGTCCACCGCGGCCCGGGCCGCCTCGCGGAGCGGGCGGTCCCGCATCCGGAAGTGCCGTTCCATGTTCTCGGCCACGATGATCGAGTCGTCGATCACGATCCCGGTGACGAAGATGAGCGCGAACAGGGTGACCCGGTTCAGGGTGTAGCCGAACAGCTGGTAGACGAACAGCGTGAGCGCGAAGGTGACCGGAACGGCGACCATCACCACCAGCGCGCTCCGCCAGCCCATGAACAGGGCTACCACGATCCCCACCGCGATCACCGCTCCGGCCAGGTGCTCCTTGAGCGTCGTCACCTTCTCCCGGGCCGTCTCGCCGTAGTTCCGCGTGACGACCGATTCGACGTCGGTCGGGATCACCCGTCCGCGGAGACGCTCCAGCTCGGCCTCCAGCGCCCTTCCCACCTCCGTCGCGTCCGCCCCCGGGCGCTTCGCCAGGGCGAGGGTGACCTGCGGACGCAGCGTCTCGCCGGGCCGGCCGTGGAACGTGTAGCTCGTCACCTCGGCCGGTCCGTCCGTGACGTCGGCCACGTCCCCCACCTGCACCAGCCGGCCGTCCCGGACGTCGAGCACGACGGCAGCCACGTCGTCCGCCGTCTCGAGGAACGGCCCCGCCACGACCCGAACGACCTCGTCGCCGCGCGCGTACCGGCCCGCGTCCAGCTCCTGGTTCGCAGCACGCAGCCGCTCGACCACGAGACCCGGATCGATGCCGAGCTCCGCCGCGCGCTCGGGCCGCAGCTCCACGCGGACCTCCCGGGGAGACCCACCCGTCACCGTCACGTCCCGCACGTCCGGCACCCGCTCGAGAACGGTCGCGACCTCCTCCGCGATCCGTCGCAACTCGGAGGGCGGTCGGTCGCCGGCCAGGGTCGCCGTGAAGAACGGCACGTCGTCGATGCGCACCGTGCGGACGAGAGGAAACCCGAGCCCCGGCGGCATTCGATCGGCGTGCTTGAGCAGGTTCGAGAACAGGCGGACGAGGCTCTCCTCGAGGTCGCTCCCCACCAGGAAGCGCACGGTCACCAAACCGAATCCCGGCTCGGCGTGCGAGTAGACGTACTCCACCCCCTCGATCCCCGACAGGACGTTCTCCAGCGGGATGAGGGCGCGGTTCTCGACCTCCTCGGGGTCCGCGCCCGGCAGCGGCAGGAAGATGTCGGCCAGGGGCACGATGATCTGCGGCTCCTCCTCGCTGGGAAGGGTGGCGGCGGTCCAGGCGCCGATCGCCAGCGCGCCGAAGAGCAGGAGCGGGGTCAGCTTCGAGGCGAGGAACGCCTCGGCTACCCGTCCGGCGATGCCGCCCTTCACGGAGACACGCTCCCGGCGGCCGCGGGGCGCCACGGCACGCGATCGACGCTGCCGGCGGGAAGCCCGTCGCGGAGAACCCCGGCCGGCGAGCGAACCACCAGGGCTTCCGCCGACAGGCCGGCGAGGACCTCGACCCCGTCCCCGTCCGCGCGACCGGGCCGGATCCACCGCAGCCGCAGGATCCCGTCCTCGATGGTGTACACGCCGCGCAGCTGCCCTTGCCGGACGATTGCGTCCCCCGGAACGAACAGGGTCGCGCCCGCGGGCCCGCCGACCTCGAGGCGGGCGAAGCTGCCCGGAACCGGCAGGTCGCGGGCTCCGGCCGCGAACTCGACCTCCACCCGGAACCGGTCGCTGCGGCCGTCGAGCACGTCGGCACGCCGGCTCACCCGTGCCGGCCAGCTGCGGCCGCCCTCGCCGAGTACTCGCACGGCGTCGCCGACCGCCAGCTTCGCCACGAGCTGGGCCGGTGCCTCGCCCTGGACCTTCACGTGCCCGGCGGCCGCGAGGTCGAGCACCGGAACGCCCGGGACCGCCAGGTCGCCGGGGTCCGCGCTCCGGGACGTGACCGTGCCGTCGAACGGCGCCCGCAGCGTGACGTACGCCCGCTGCGCACGGGCCTCGCGCAGCCTCGCTTCCGCGACCTCGAGCCGGGCCGTCGCCTGGTCGAGCTCCTGCTCGGTCGCCGCACCGTCCCGGAAGAGGTTCGCGAGCCTGTCGCGCGACCGACGGGCCACGGTGACCTCGGCCTCGGCCGCCGCCACTCCCGACTCGACGCCGACATCATCGAGGCGGACCAGGGGCTGCCCCGCCCGCACGGCCGCGCCCACATCGACGAGCACGGCCGTGATCCTGCCGCTCGTCCGCGTGGCCAGGCGCGCCGTCCGGTCCGCCACCACGCGGGCCGGGATCCGGAGGAAGGCGTCCAGCGCCGCGACCGGACTCGCCGCCACGTCCTGCGCCCCCTCGGCCGGAGGCAGGCGGCCGGGCTGCTCGTCTCCCCCGCAGCCCGCGATCGCCAGGAAGAAAGCCGCCGGAACGACCAACGGAAGTCGCTTCATGGGTATCACTCGCTCACGTGAATCGTGGTGACGTAGCGGAGACGGGCCTCGGCCACGAGCCGGTCCGCCTCCGCGTCGATCGCGCGGCTGCGCGCGAGGACCGCCCGTGCCTCCGCAGCCAGCAGGTCCATCGCCGTGGCCAGGCCCTCCTCGAACCGGCGCCGCATCAGGTCGCGTCCGAGACCCGCCGCCTCGTTCGCCACCGCTGCCGCGCGGGACGCCTGCCGGGCCGCCGTTACCGCCTCCCGGGCCGCCGCAATCCCGGCTCTCGCCTCCCGCAGCGCCGCCTCGTAGCGCGTGCGGGCGATGGCGCGCGCCGCGTCCGCGCGGCGGACCGCGGCGCTCCGCCCGAACCCCGCGAAGAGGTTCCAGCGCAGGACGAGACCCGCCGCCCAGTCCTCGCCGTCCCCGGAGAACGGC
>JAVVDU010000005.1:0-86585 GCA_032251515.1 Gemmatimonadota bacterium | reverse complement strand
CCGCTACCAGGTCCTGCTCCACGTCGACGCCGCGGGGCTCGAGGCGCAGGGGCTGGACGCCGCGGGGCCAGGGGCCGCGGGGCCGGCGCCGGAGCCCCCGCCCCCTGCCCCCGGCCGCTCCGAACTGGACGACGGGACTCGCGTTTCAGCTGAAACGTCCCGCCGGATCGCCTGCGACGCGTCCGTCGTCCGCGTCACGCACGGAAGGAACACCTCGATCCTCGACGTCGGCCGCCGCACCCGCACGGTGCCGCCCGCGCTGCGCCGGGCGCTGGAGGCGCGGGACCGCGGCTGCCGCTTCCCCGGCTGCGGGCTGCGGTTCACCGACGCGCACCACGTGAAGCACTGGGCGGACGGGGGCGAGACCTCGCTGGCGAACCTCGTGCTGCTGTGCGGCCACCATCACCGGCTCGTGCACGAGGGGGGCTGGCGGGTGGAGACCTGTCTCGGGCGGCTCGCGTTCCGGGACCCGCGAGGGCAGCTCGTCGTCACGCGGCCGGAGCCCGCGCCGCGCCTGGGCCCGGACCCGGTGGCGGCCCTCACGAGAGAGACCCGGACCCGCGGGGCCCGGCCCGACGCGACGACCGCGGGGGCCCGCTGGCGGCACGAGATGGAGGTCCCGGAGCCGGTGTGGCGCCGCGCCATGGAGGCGATGGCCCGCGCGGAGGAGGACGGCGGGGCGTGACAGCGGCGGCTGAGGTCGGGGAGCCGAGGCCGGGCACGGAACTGGCTCCCGGAGACGGGCACGGAACCACTGCAGATTCCGAACCGCACCGGTCTCGCCCGAGACCTCCATTCACTTCACGCTGCCCGGGTCGCGCGCCCGCCCGCGCCACGATCCGCGTGCTCCGAGACCGATGCCGACGCCGGTCCCCCCCCCTCACCCCGCTCCGGCGATCCGCTCCAGCACCCGGCGGTTCGCCGCCGGGAAGGCGTATCCCCCCAGCTCCGAGGGCCGGACCCATCGCCAATCGCTGACCGCCCGCCCGCAGGGCTCGCCGGCCGTCCAGCGTGCCTCGAACGCGTGCAGGGTGATCCGGAAGTGGCTGTATGCGTGCTCTACCACGGCGATCGGAGCGCCGATCTCGGCCTCCACGCACATCTCCTCGCGCAGCTCGCGCCCCGCGGCCGCGGCGGGCGTCTCGCCGCCGGCCACCTTGCCGCCGGGAAACTCCCACAGGCCGCCGAGCAGGCCGTCTTCGGGACGGCGCCCGATGAGGATGCGGCCGTCGCGCCGGGTGACGGCCACGGCGATGTCGTGGTGGGGAAGGACGGCGCGGCGCCGGCGCGCGGGGCGCTTCTCCTGCGTGCCGCGCGCCCGGGCGATGCACGCGTCCGCCAGGGGACAGCGCCCGCAGCGGGGCCGACGCGGCGTGCAGACGGCGCCGCCCAGGTCCATCAGGGCCTGGTTCACCTCCCCCGGCGGTCCGGGCGCGGCGGCGAGCAGGTCCCGCGCCGCGGCGTCCAGCTCCGCCGGCGACGGCCGCTCGAGGTCGTGCAGGCGTGCCAGCACGCGGCGCACGTTCCCGTCCACGGCGGGCTCGCGCCGGCCGAACGCGAGGCTGGCGATGGCCCCCGCCGTGTACGGCCCGATGCCCGGAAGCTCCCGCAGCCGCTGGGGGTCGGAGGGCAGGCGGCCGCCGTGGCGCCCGGCGACGGCGCGGGCGGCGCGCTGCAGGTTGCGGGCGCGAGCGTAGTACCCGAGCCCCTCCCACGCCTTCAGCACGTCGTCGGTGTCGGCCGCCGCGAGGGCGTCCAGGTCCGGGAACCGGTCCAGGAAGGCGGCGAGGCGCTCGCGGACCACGGCCAGGCGGGTCTGCTGCGCCATCACCTCGGCCACCCAGACACGGTACGGATCCGGGTCGCCGTCCCACGGGACGTCGCGCTCGCGCGACCGGAACCACGCGAGGAGGCACGCCACGGCCGCGCGGGTCCCGGCGTCGTCCGCCGTCCGCCCCGCGGCACCGGGCGGCGGCGACGGGTCCGAGGCGTCCGTCACGGCGCGAGGATCGCGTCCGGGAAGGCGCCCTCGAACAGCCGCACGGCCGGGCCCGCGAGCCCGACACGCCGGAGGCCGCCGTCGGGGGGCGCGTCGTCGAGGATGTGGATCTCCAGCGTATCACCGCCCCGCACCCGCAGGGCGAGCCGCTCTCCCGCGAGGCCAGCCGCGCGGAGGGCGAAGGCCGCCGCCATGGAGCCGCTTCCGCAGGCCAGGGTTTCGCCCTCCACGCCCCGCTCGAACGTGCGGATCGCGCCGCCGCCGGCTCCCGGCCCGTCCAGGGAGACGAGGTTCACGTTCGCGCCCCCGGGGCCCAGCTCGGCGAGGTGCCGCAGGGGCCTGCAGACCCCCTCTATGGGCCCCTCGGGCAGGTCGGCGAGCGGCACCACGAGGTGGGGGACGCCGATCTCCACGAGGTGAGCGTCAGCCGGCCCGACGGGTCCCGGCACGCGGAGCGGACCGCGCAGCGCGACCCGGATCCGGTATTCCAGCGCCACGCGCTCCCCGTCCACCTCGCAGCCGATCTCCCCCGCGGACGTCTCGAGCACGAAGCGGCCGGGCCCGGTCAGGCCCTCGTCGCGCGCGAAGCGTGCCGCGCAGCGGCTCCCGTTTCCGCAGGTCGAGAATTCCGATCCGTCGGGATTGAAAAAGCGGGCGCGGATCCCGCCCGGGCGCGGGCGCACGAGGATCAGTCCGTCCACGCCGACGCCGGTGCGGCGTGCGCAGACGCGGCGCGCCAGTTCCGGCCCGACGGCCTCGGACCGCGGATCGGCCCGGGCGATGACGAAGTCGTTGCCCGCCCCGGTGTACTTGGCGAAGGGAACCATGGCGGGAGGATAGGCGCCGCGCGCCGGACGCGGCAAGGCGAAGACGCGGCGGCGCGCCGTCCCCGGCTCCCGGTTCGTGTATCTGAGTCGTAACCAACTGCAACACATCGTGTTGACGTTGCGATGACACCACGTCCCAAGATTCCAGGTCCACGACCGGACCGACGGAGAGCGACGCGGAGGAGCGGATGATCGAGCTGTCGGGCGTCGAAAAGCGCTTCCGGCCCTCGCCGTGGCGGAAGGTCACGGCGCTGGCGGGCCTGGACCTGCGCATCGGGGCGGGAGAGCGGGTCGCCGTGGTCGGTCCGAACGGCGCCGGCAAGAGCACTCTGTTCCGGGTCCTGGCCGGCTTCCTCCGGCCCGACGCGGGCCTCGCGCGGCTGGAGGGCCTGCCGCCGCGGCGCTACGTGCGGGCGCACGGCATCGGTCTGCTGCCCGACGGGTCTCCCCTCCCGGGCCGCCAGCGCGCCGGCGACGCGCTGTTCCGCCTCGCCGTGCTGGACGGTCTCGCCGGACGGGAGGCCCGGCGTGCGGTGGGCGCGGCGCTCGAGCGGCTGGAGCTCGCCGACCGCGCCGCCGACCGGGTGGGTGCCCTGTCGCGCGGCATGCGGCAGCGGCTGGGGATCGCGTCGCTCCTCCTGCGGCCGCGCCCCGTGATGCTCCTGGACGAGCCGTTCGGTGGACTGGATCCCGTGTGGCGGGAGGGACTGCGGGACCTCCTGGACGAGCTGCGCGGCGCATCGCCCCGCCCCACGATCCTCCTCGCGTCGCACGAGATCGTGGAGGCGGCCCGCGTGGCCGACCGCATCGTGGTGCTGTCGGGCGGCCGCGTGCGGGACGACTTTCCGCCCGGCGCCTCGCTGGAGGAGACGGAGCGGCGGGTGCTCGATCGCCTCCGCGGGCGCGGGGCCGGGGCGGAGGCAGCGGCCTGATGCGCGCCCTGCGGCTCCTCCCGCGCCTCGTACGCGACCGCCTGCCGGCGACCGGCATCGCGGCCGCCATCATCCTCGTGCTCCTGCTGCCGGCCCTCGCGGCCAACCGGTCCATGTTCGCCGAGGGGCTGATGGCCGGGCAGGAGCCGGGACCGGCGGCCCTCGCCCCGTTCATCGCCCTGGTGATGCTCCTGATGATCCCGTGGCTGGCCGAGGGGCTCGCCTCGGCGGGCCGCGCCGACGGGGGCGAGGCGTTCACGGCGAGCCGTCCCGGGCCGCGCATCGCCGTCCCCATGGCGCGCTGGCTCGCCGGCCTGGCGTGCAGCGCGGGTCTCGCGGTCCTCGTGGCCACGGTCGCGGACGCGGTGTGGATTCTGGGCCTTCCGGATCCGGCGACCGATCTGCGGCCCGGCTCCCTCCTCCACCTGCCCGGCGCGGCGGCGGGCGGGGTGGTCCTCTGGGCGTGGGCGGGGTCCGTGATGCTGCCGCTCTCCGCCTCGCTGCGGCGCGCGGAGGCGCCCCTCGGCATGGTCCTGCTCGTCCTTCCCCTGGCGGTCGGCGGGATGGTCGCGGGTACCGACCATCCCTTGGGAATTCTGGCTCGACTTCCCTCCGCCCGGACCATCGGCGCGGCGCGGATCGCCATGCTTGGCGGCTGGCCGGAACCCAGCGCGCTCCTCGCGGTGGGCGCGGGCGGGGCGGTGGCGCTGGCGGTGGGCCTGCTGCTCGTCACGCGGCGGGAGGTGGGCGCCTGAGGGCAAGCTGGACCCCCTCGGACTCGCGGGACCTCCGGGACGCTCAGCCCCCCGGAAACCCGTAGACCCCCGGGGCCACCTGGGACCGTCGACCCCCCCCGAACACACGAAGGCCGCGGCGCCCCGTGAGGGACTCCGCGGCCTTCGCGTTCGACCTGACTCGACGCGGCGCCTCGCGGCCCGCCGGTCGGTCATCGCGCCTCGTGCCTCGCGGCGACGGGCGCGGAAGACGCTCTCGCGCCTCCTACCGGGTCAAGCCGAGGCGACCGCTTGCCCGTGTCGAGCCAGGCTCGATTCTACAGTCGGACACTGGATCACCTCCCTTCGCTGAGTGGAACATCGGGCCTCACACCCTGTCCGCGCGCCGGCCGGGCCGGCCCGCCGGACCGAACTGACCGACCGAACATAGACCGGGCAGTGCGGCAGTTCAACGGCGGCCGTCGTGCGCGCGCCGCCCGGGTGCGTATCTTGGGCCTGGGCGGCGGATCCTCCCGGGCGGCGGATCCTCCCGGGCGGAAGGCGTCGCCCCCGTCGCCGTTCCACGCTGACCCGCAGTCCGGAGCAGGGCCGTGACCGACAGGCCGGAGCGCGAGCCGCAGACGCTCGAGGAACGGAAGGAGCGGGCCGTCCGCCGGCTCGGCGATCACTTCGCCCGCGACCACATCTCGCTGGAGGAGTTCGAGGCGCGCGTCGACCGCGCCTGGGCAGCCCGCGACCCGGCCGAGCTGGAAGCCCTGTTCACCTCGCTGCCGGTCCCGGCCGCCGCCACCCCGCCCGCGACTCGATCCGCCGGCTTCCCCGCGCCCCGCCGCGCTCGCGCGGACGAGGTCGCGCGCCGCGGCCTGCAGGTCGCCGTCATGGGCGGCTCCGATCGGAAAGGAGCCTGGGTCCCGCCGCGGAGCCTCACCACCGTCGCCCTGATGGGAGGCGCGGGCCTCGACCTGCGGGAGGCGCGCCTCGGGCCGGGTCTCACGGAGATCACGATCGTCGCGGTGATGGGAGGCGTGGAGGTGCTCGTCCCGCCGGGGCTGGCCGTCGAGTCGCACGGCCTCGCCCTGCTCGGCGGCTTCGATGGGTGCGACGAGACCTCGGCCGACCCGGACCCCGATGCGCCCCGCGTGCGGATCCGCGGCCTGGCGGTGATGGGCGGCGTCGACGTGTCGGTTCGCCTGCCCGGAGAGTCGGCGCGGGACGCGAAACGGCGCCTGAAACAGGAACGGCGGCGGCGCAGGTCGGGCGGAAGCGGCGGGGGCGAGGCGGGCTGACGGCACGGGGATCGAGCCGCGTAAGGGACCTCGGTCAAGGGCCGGGACGGCCGCCCGCCCGCGACGGGCGGCGCCCCGGATTTCGCGCGGAAGGCCGGGTCAGAACTCCTCGACCTTCACCGAGCCCTCATCGGCGCCGGGCCGGCGGATCACCGCCACCGGGTGGCCGTTCCGCTCCACCACCACCGTGTCGTACTTCTTGAGGACGCGGTCGTAGATCGCCGTAAAATGCGAACGCACGTCCGTCGTGCTGACGAACGCCGTGCCGTCGTTCACCCTGACCTTCAGACCTACCTTCCTGGGCCGTGCCATGATTCCTCCGGGAATCAGGTGGAAAGTTACGAGAAAAAGTTGTAGATATTGTACACGAAAGAATCGCAAGAGTCAAGCATCGTTTGTGCCCCCTTCCTGCCACGCCGGAAATGCCGCCCGGAAGGCCCCCTTCCGGTGACCGCGCCGGCCGCTTGACACCTGATCCCGGCGCGGGGTATCCTCCTGCCCCGGCGCGCGCGCGCCGCCGTTTCCAGGCAGACCCTCGACGATTCTGGAGGCCCGGTCATGTCCGAGATCCCGAATGGGCTCAGGTACACGGAGGAACACGAGTACGTCCGCGACACGGACGTGGAGAACGAGTTCCTCGTGGGTGTCACCGATTACGCGCAGGGCGAGCTGGGCGACGTCGTGTTCGTCGAGCTGCCCGCTCCCGGCGACACGTTCGATCGCATGGAAGTGTTCGGGACGATCGAGGCCGTGAAGGCGGTGTCCGACCTGTTCTGTCCGCTGAGCGGGGAGATCGTGGCGGTCAACGAGGCGCTGGACGAGGATCCGGCCCTTGTGAACTCCGATCCCTACGGCGAGGGCTGGATGATCCGCATCCGCGCCAAGGACTCGTCGGAGCTCGACGCGTTGCTCTCCGACACGGACTACGCGTCGCACGTCGAGAGCTGACGCCGCCGGGTCGCGCCCGGGAGCGCGCCCGGGGAGCCGCGTCGGGCCTTGCCGCCGCGGCTCCGCCCCTCCCGAACGGCAGGTGACCATGTCCTTCGTACCGCACAGTGACGCCGACCGGCGCGAGATGCTCGCGGCGGCCGGCGTTTCCGATATCCGGGAGCTGTACGCCGACGTGCCGGCCGGGCTGATCCGGGACGGCCTGCCCGACCTTCCGCCGGCTGCCTCCGAGGCCGAGGCCCTGCAGGCGATCCACGATCTCGCGGCCCGCAACCGGAAGCTCGTCTGCTTCGCGGGCGCCGGGCAGTACGACCATTACGTCCCCGCGGCGGTGGACCACCTCGTGCGGCGCAGCGAGTTCTACACGGCCTACACGCCCTATCAGCCCGAGGTCTCGCAGGGCACGCTGCAGGTGATCTACGAGTTCCAGACGATGGTCTGTGAGCTCGCGGGGATGGACGTGGCGAACGCCTCCATGTACGACGGGCCCTCGGCGGCGGCCGAGGCGGCGGTCATGGCCCGCGCCGTGACGCGCCGCGACCGGGTGCTCGCGGCCGACACGCTGCACCCGCACTACCGCAAGGTCACGGAGACCTACCTGTACGGGCAGGGCTCGGCGCTCGAGGGGATCCCGGCCGGGCCCGACGGCCTGGTGGACCGGGAGGCGCTGTCCGCCGCGCTGGGCGACGACGTGGCGTGCTTCCTCGTGCAGTACCCGAACTTCCTCGGGGCGATCGAGGAGCTGGAGCCGCTGGCCGAGGCCGTGCATGCGGCGGGCGCCCTGCTCGTGGTGGTCGCCGATCCGGTGACCCTCGCCCTGCTGCGCCCGCCCGGCGCGTGCGGCGCGGACATCGTGGTCGCCGAGGGGCAGCCGTTCGGCAACCCGTTGTCCTTCGGCGGCCCGGTGGTCGGACTGTTCGCGGCGCGGCAGAAGCTCGTCCGCAAGATGCCGGGGCGCATCGTGGGGGCGACCGAGGACGCGGAGGGCCGGCGCGGCTACGTGCTCACCCTCCAGACGCGCGAGCAGCAGATCCGGCGCGACAAGGCGACGAGCAACATCTGCACGAACCAGGGCCTGAACGCCCTCGCCGCCACGATCCACCTGGCGCTGCTGGGGCGCGAGGGACTGCGGGAGATGGCGGAGGCGTCGGCCCGCAACGCCCACTACGCGTGGCGTCGCCTCGCCGCGGTCGACGGGGTCGAACCGCTGTACCCGGATGCCCCGTTCGTGCGGGAGTTCGCGGTCCGCACGAAGGAGAACTCGCGGGCGATCCTGGAGCGCGGCTTCTCGGCCGGAATCCTGGCCGGGGTGAGCCTGTCCCGCTTCCCGCTGCTCGCGACGCCCGACGGGCTCCTGCTCGCCTTCACGGAGCGGCGGACGCGGGCCGAGATCGACCGCCTGGTGGACGTGATCGCGGGCTGAAGCCAGGCTGAAGTCGGAAGGGAGGACGGACATGGACAGGCTGATCTTTCACGGGCACTCGTGCACGGAGATCGTGACGGGCGATGGCACGCGGCTCCTCGTGGACCCGTTCCTCGCCGGCAACAATCCGGCCGCCACGGTGGGGCCGGATCACTTCCACGACCGTCTCGACGCGGTCCTGCTGACGCACGGCCACTTCGACCACGTGGCCGACGCGTGGGACCTGCTCGCCAGGACGGGCGCACGGCTCATCGCCACGTTCGAGATCGTGAGCTACGCGGCCGAGAAGCTCGGGCACGAGAACGGGCACGGGATGAACGTGGGCGGGGCCCACGACTTCCCGTTCGGCCGGGTCAAGCTGACCCCGGCCATCCACACGGGCACGCTGAACGCCGAGGGCGGCGAGGCGTACACGAGCACGCCGCACGGCTTCCTGCTGGAGACCGACGGGACGCGGATCTACCACGCCGGTGACACGGCGCTCACCCGCGATCTCGAGCTGCTGCGCGGCCGGGTGGACGTCGCCCTGCTGCCGATCGGCGACAACTTCACCATGGGACCTGAGGACGCGGCGCGCGCCGTGGAGATGATCGAGCCACGCACCGTGATCCCGATCCACTACGACACCTGGCCGCTCATCGCGCAGGATACCGGCGCGTTCCGGGCGCTCGTCGAGCCCCGGGCCGATGTCGTCGTCCTGCGTCCCGGCGAGTCCTGGGACTTCTAGCCACCCGAGGAGACACGGGCGATGGCCCACTTTCCCTTCAAGGCCGACGAGACACCGACGATCTTCGAGAAGTCCCGGCCGGGGCGCCGCGGCGCCTCGATCCGGAAGGCGGACGTCGAGACGCCCCCGGTCGAGGAGCTGATCCCGGCCCGCCACCTGCGGACCGAGCCCCCGCGCCTGCCGGAGGTCCCGGAGCACGAGGTGGTCCGGCACTACACGGAGCTGTCGCTCAAGAACCACCACGTGGACCGGGCCCTGTATCCCCTCGGGTCGTGCACGATGAAGTACAACCCGAAGGTGAACGAGGCGGCGGTGCGCACGGAGGGCTTCGCGGGGCTCCACCCCTTCATGCCCCAGGCGGGCGCCCAGGGGGCGCTGCGCCTGATGCACGAGCTGGCGGAGTGGCTCAAGGAGATCGCGGGCATGGAGGCCGTCACCCTGCAGCCGGCGGCCGGCGCGCAGGGCGAGATGACGGGCGTCCTGCTGATGCGGGCCTGGCACGAGTCGCGCGGCGAGGGGGAGACGCGACGCAAGGTCCTGTTCCCGGAATCGGCACACGGGACGAACCCGGCCACCGCCGCGATGGCGGGCTTCGAGGCCGTGGAGCTGCCCTCCAACGCGCAGGGCCGGGTGGACCTCGACGTCCTGCGGGAGGCGCTGGACGAGTCCGTGGCGGGCATGATGCTGACCAACCCGAACACCCTCGGGAAGTTCGAGTCCGAGATCGAGGAGATCTGCAGCCTCGTCCACGGCGCGGGCGGCCTGATGTACATGGACGGCGCGAACCTGAACGCCCTGATGGGGGTGACCAGGCCGGGCGACATGGGCTACGACATCGTCCACTTCAACCTGCACAAGACGTTCAGCACGCCGCACGGCGGCGGCGGGCCCGGATCGGGGCCGGTCGCGGTCACGGCTGCCCTGGAGCCGTTCCTGCCCGTGCCGCGCGTCGTGCTGCGCGACGACGGTAGTTACGGGCTGGACTGGGACCGGCCGCAGTCGTTCGGGAAGCTGCACGGGTTCTACGGGAACTTCGGCGTGATGGTGCGTGCCTGGACTTACATCCGGATGCTGGGCCGCGAGGGGATCCGGGCGACGGCCGAGGCGTCGGTGCTGAACAACGCGTATCTCACCGCCCTGCTGGAACCGCACTACGCGCTCCCGTTCGGCCGGGGGATGCACGAGTCCGTGTTCTCCGGGTCGGAGATCAAGCGACGCACCGGCGTGAAGACGATGGATATCGCCAAGCGGCTGCTCGACTACGGCTTCCACGCGCCGACCGTCTACTTCCCGCTCAACGTCCCGGAGGCGCTGATGACCGAGCCCACCGAGACGGAGACGAAGGAGGAGATCGAGCGCTACGCCGCCGCCTGCATCGCGATCGCCCGCGAGGCCGAGACGGAGCCGGAGACGGTGACCTCGGCGCCGCACCTCACGCCCCTGCGGCGCCTGGACGAGGGGCGGGCGGCGCGCCAGCTGGACCTGCGCTGGAGCTTCGAGGCGGCCGCCGGGGACTGACGCGGTGGCCGCCTTTCGGGTGCGCCTGCTCGCGGACCCGCCGGCGCGCGGCGCCCGCAACATGGCGGTGGACCACGCCCTGATGGAGTCGGCCGGCCGGACGGGCATCGTGACGCTGCGGCTGTACCGCTGGGAGCCCGGCTGCCTGTCGTTCGGCCGTAACCAGGAGGCCCGGGGGCGCTACGACGGGGAGCGGGCGGCCGCGCTCGGCTACGACGTAGTCCGCCGCCCGACGGGCGGCCGCTCCGTGCTGCACCACCGCGAACTCACCTACTCCGTCACCGCCCCGGCCGACTGGGGGTCCCTGCGGGAGGCGTACCTCCGGATCAACCGCGCCCTCGCGGTGGGCCTCCGGCGGCTCGGTGCCCCCGCCGCCGTACACGAGGGCGACGGCGGGCCGGCGCCCCGCCCCACCGTGCGCGCCTGCTTCCGCGATCCGCTGCCCGGCGAGGTGACGGCCGGGGGCCGCAAGCTGGTCGGCAGCGCCCAGTGGCGCGACGCCGGCGCGCTGCTGCAGCACGGGTCCATCCTGCTGCGCAACGAGCAGGACGTGGTGGAGCGGCTGCGGGTGGACGGACCGCCGCCCGCCGACGTGCCGGCCGCCGGACTGGCCGAGCTTCTGGGCCGGGAGCCTGACGCCACGGAGCTGGAGCGGGCCCTGGCCGCGGGGTTCGCCGAGGTGCTCGAGGCGGAGCTCGTGCCCGCGGCCCCGGCGCCCGAGGAGGAGGAGAGGGCGTGCGCCCTGCAGCCCCGGTACGAGGACCGCGCCTGGACCTGGCGGCTCTGAGGCGGAGCGCGGCATGAGCCGGAGTCCGCGCCGCCCGCCCGCGCCGCGCCTTTCAGGCCGGCACGACGCGGCCTAGGTTTCCGGCCGTGAACGCTCCGAGTTCGACGTCCCCGCGCCGCCCGCTCCCGTCCGCCCGCCGGCGGCCGGGTTCCCTTCGCCGCTCCGCCGCTCCGCCGGCGCTGCTCGCGGCGCTCCTGCTCGCGGCCGCCGGCTGCGACGCCGGCCGGGATGCCGGCGACGAGGCGCCGCCGCCGACCTCCTGGGGTCGCGGGGGAGACGGCGCCGCGGCGGAAGCACGGCCCCGCGTTCCGGAGGAGGAGCGGTACGGGGGCACGGTGGTGGTGGCGGGACCGGGCGACCTGCTCACCATGAACCCGCTCATCGTGGCGGACCGGCCCAGCCTCGAGCACCAGATTCACCTCCTGCACATCACGCTGGTGGCCGAGGGTCCCGGGGCCGAGCCCCTGCCGCGCCTCGCCGAGAGCTGGAGCTTCGATGCCCGCGGCGACCGCGTGACCTTCCGCCTGCGCGACGACGTGCGCTGGCACGACGGCCACCCGGTCACGGCGCGGGACGTCGCCTTCACCTGGGAGCGCGCCATCGATCCGGCCGTCCCGTTCGCGAACCCGGCCTACTTCGACGCCTGGGAGGCGGCGGAGGTCCTGGACGAGCACACGATCCGCTTCACGGTGCGGCCCCGCGCCCACCTCCTGTACGGGTGGATGCGCACCGCGATCCTGCCCGAGCACATCCTGGGCGACGTGCCGCCGGAGGAGCTGGAGCGGCACCCGTTCGGCACGACCGAGCCCGTGGGAGCGGGCCCGTTCCGCTTCCTCCGCCGCGTGCCCGGCGACCGCTGGGTGTTCGAGGCGAACCCGGACTTCCCCGAGGCGCTCGGCGGCCGGCCGTACGTGGACCGCTACGTGTATCGGCAGATCCCCGACGGCGCGGTGGCGGAGGCGGAGCTGAAGCGCGGGAGGGTCCACCTGCTGCTCGACGTGACCCCCGATGCCGCGGCCCGGCTCGCCGCGGACACGGCCGTCGCGGTCGCCGGCTTCGCGGCGCCCGAGTACGCGTTCATCGCTTGGAACACGCGCCGCCCGCCGCTGACCGATCCGGCCGTGCGTCGGGCCCTGACCCTCGCGATCGACCGGGAGGGGATCCGCGAGGTGGTGCGCGGGCCGTACGGGCGGGTGCTGGCCGGGCCGGTCGGCCGCTGGCACCCCGCGTTCGACTCCACGCTCGCCCCGCTCCCCTTCGCGCCGGACTCGGCCCGGACCCTGCTCGCCGCCGCCGGCTGGACCGACTCGGACGGGGACGGGATCCGCGACCGCGACGGGCGGTCCTTCCAGTTCGACCTCCTGCACACGCCGCGCGATGACTGGGCGCAGGTGGCGGCGATCGCGCAGGCGAACCTCCGGGATGTCGGCGTGGAGGTCAGTACGCGCGTGCGGGAGCAGGCCGCCCTGGTCCCGCTCGTCACCGGCCCCGACCGCCGCTTCGACGCCTTCCTCGTCGGCTGGGTGCGGGACGTGATGCTGGACGACCGGGACATGTTCGCCTGCGACCGCCCGACCTCGCCGTTCCAGTTCACCGGCTGGTGCCGGCCCGAGCTCGACGCCTTACTCGACTCGCTGCAGCTCGTGGTGGGGCCCGACGTCCAGGCCCGGCTCGTGGCCCGCTACGGCCGCATGGTGGCCGAGGCGCAGCCGTACACGTTCCTGTACGACGTGGAGTCGGTCCTCGCGCGCCGCCGGGAGCTGCGCGGCGTGCGCCCCGACGCGCGTGCCGCGATCCTCGGCGCGGCGGAGTGGTGGCTGGAGCCCCGCGCCCGCGGGGACCGCGCGGAGTCCCGGCGCTGATCCGCTACCTGCTGCGGCGCGCCCTGCAGGCGGTCCCCCTGCTGCTGGGGATCGCGACCCTCATCTTCATCGTCCTCCACCTCGCCCCCGGCGACCCGACCGCCCTGTGGTTCGATCCGTCCATTCCCCCCGAAGTGCTCGAGAGGATGCGTGCGAGCATGGGCCTCGACCGCCCGCTGCACGTCCAGTACCTGAGCTGGCTGCGGGCGTTTCTCACGGGCGACTTCGGCTACAGCTTCTCGCAGTACCGGCCGGTGCGGGATGTGCTCGCCGACGCGCTTCCGAACACCCTCCTGCTCGGCGGCGCCTCGCTGGTCGTGACGTTCGTGGCGGGCGGCGCGCTGGGCGCCTTCCAGGCCGTCCGGCAGTACCGCCGCTCCGACGCTGTGCTCACCCTGGCGATGCTGTTCCTCTACTCCATGCCCGGCTTCTGGCTCGGGCTGATGCTGGTGCTGCTCGTCGCCTCCGGCGCGGTTCCCGGACTCGACCTGCCGGTCTCGGGGATGACCTCGGTGGACCACGACCTGCTCGGCCCGCTCGGCAAGGTGGCCGACGTGGCGGCGCACCTCGTGCTTCCGACCATCGCCCTCGGCCTCGCCTCGGCGGCGGGGGTGGCGCGCTACGCCCGCGGCGAGATGCTCGAGGTGATCCGCCAGGATTACGTGCGGACGGCCCGCGCCAAGGGGCTTCCCGAGCGCGTGGTGATCCTGCGCCACGCGCTGCGCAACGCCCTCCTGCCGCTCATCAGTCTCCTGGGGCTCTACCTGCCCGTCCTGTTCGGCGGCGCCGTGGTGATCGAAGTGGTGTTCTCGTGGCCCGGCATGGGGCGGTTGATGTACGACGGGATCCTCGCCCGCGACTACCCGCTCGTCATGGCGGCGAGCTTCCTGTTCGGCGTGCTCGTCCTGGCCGGCAGCCTGCTGGCCGACCTGCTGTACGCCGTCGCAGACCCGCGCATCCGGCATGTCTGAGCCGCGCGTGCCCGGCCGGTCGCCCTGGACGCTCGCCGGGCTCCGCTTCCGCCGCCATCGGCAGGCGATGGCGGGCCTCGCCCTGCTCGCCGCGCTCGCCGCCGCGGCGCTGCTCGTGCCCGTCCTCACCCCGTACGACCCGGACGCGGTGAACCTGGCGACCGGCCGCCTCCTCCCGCCCTCGTCCGCCCACTGGATGGGCACCGACGAGCTCGGCCGGGACATCCTGAGCCGTGTGCTGTACGGGGCGCGCATCTCGCTCGCCATCGGCTTCCTGGCCGTGGCGATCGCGGTCACGCTGGGGACGGCGGTGGGGGCGGTGGCCGGGTACGCGGGCGGCGCGGCGGACACGATCCTCATGCGGATCGTGGACCTGTTCCTCGCCTTCCCGCGCCTCGTGCTGCTCATCACCGTGGTCGCGCTGTTCGAGCCCTCGATCGGCCTGATCGTCGCGGTGCTCGGCCTCACCGGCTGGATGGGCGTGTCGCGCCTGGTGCGCGGGCAGGTGCTGAGCGTGCGGGAGCGGGAGTACGTGCAGGCGGCGCGCGCCCTCGGCTTCGGGCCGGCGCGCGTGCTGCTGCGGCACGTCCTTCCCAACGTGCTCACGCCGGTGATCGTAGCGGCGACGCTGGGGATCGGGAACGCGATCCTCGCGGAGGCGGCCCTCAGCTACCTCGGCCTCGGCGTGCCGCCGCCCACCGCGTCGTGGGGGAACATCATCCAGTCGGGCAGCGACCGGCTCGTCGACGCGTGGTGGATCTCCACCTTTCCCGGCCTGGCGATCGTGCTCACCGTGGTGAGCTTCAACCTGGTGGGGGACGGCCTGCGCGACGCCCTCGACCCGAGGCGCGCCGCATGAACGGCCGGCCGGCCGGCCCGCCGGATGCACCGGCCCGGGACGCGCCGCTTCTCGCCGTGCGGGACCTGCGCGTCTCGTTCCGGGCGGAGGGCGGGGAGGCCCCCGCGGTGGACGGGGTCGACTTCTCCCTCGCGCCCGGGGAGGCGCTGGGCCTGGTGGGCGAGTCCGGCTGCGGCAAGTCGGTCACCGCGCTCTCCCTCCTCCGCCTCGTCCCCGAGCCGCCGGGACGGATCCAGCCCGGCTCCAGCATCCGCTGGCGGGGCGAGGAGCTGCTGGAGGCTTCGCCCCGCCGCCTGCGGGAGGTACGGGGCGGCGGGATCGGGATGGTCTTCCAGGAGCCGATGACCAGTCTGAACCCCGTCCTGCGCGTGGGAGACCAGGTGGGCGAGGCGGTGCGGCGCCACACGCCGCTGCGCGGGTGGGCGGCGCGCGAGCGCGTCGTGTCGCTGCTCGGGCGGGTCGGCATCCCCGATCCCGCGCGCGCGGCCGACGCGTGGCCCCACCAGCTCTCGGGCGGGCAGCGGCAGCGGGCCATGATCGCCATGGCGCTGGGCGGCGAGCCGGCGCTGCTGGTGGCCGACGAGCCAACCACGGCGCTCGACGTCACGGTGCAGGCGCGCATCCTCGACCTGCTGGCCGACCTGCGGCGGGAGCGGGGCCTCGCGCTCCTCCTCATCACCCACGACCTCGCCGTGGTGGCCCGCGTGGCAAACCGCGTCGCCGTGATGTACGCGGGCCGGATCGTCGAGGAGGCGCCGGCCGCGGACCTGTTCGCCCGCCCGGCCCACCCCTACACCCGGGGCCTCCTGCGCGCCCGGCCCGATCCGGCCCGCCCCGGCGCGCCGCTGGAGCCGATCCCGGGGTCGGTGCCCGGGCCGCGGGCGTGGCCGCCGGGCTGCCGGTTCCACCCGCGCTGCCCGCATGTTGCCGACCGCTGCCGGACCGAAGCGCCCGTGCTCCGGCCGCTCTCCGGATCGGACCGGCGGGCCGCCTGCTGGTGGGTGGAGGGCGGCGGCCACGAGGCGGGACCGTGAGCGGCACGGGATCCGGGGAGCGGACCGGAGGCGCGGGCCGACCTGGAGGCCCGAACCGGACCGGCGTCGCGGGCGAGCCGCTGCTCCGGGCCGAGTCCCTGGTGAAGGAATACGCGGCTGGGCGCTCCGGACCCGGCTTCCGTCGCGGCGCGGCGGTGCGGGCCGTCGACGGGATCGACCTCGAGGTCCGGCCGCGCGAGACCGTGGCGCTGGTCGGCGAGTCCGGATCGGGAAAGAGCACCACGGCGCGCCTCCTGCTCGGCCTCGAGGAGCCGACCGCGGGGCGGGTGCTGTGGCGCGGCCGGGACATCGCGACCCTCGACCGGGCGGGGCGCCGGGAGTTCCGGCGGTGCGTGCAGGTGGTCTTCCAGGACCCGTTCGGCGCCCTGAACCCGCGGCTCACCGTGGGGGCGATGCTGCGCGAGGTGCTGGCCGTGCACGGACTGGCGCGGGGACGGGAGGCCGGACGGCGGGTCGAGGAGTTGCTGGGCCTGGTGGGCCTCGACCCGGCCGTGGCCGCGCGCTGGCCGCACGAGTTCTCCGGCGGCCAGCGGCAGCGGATCGGCATCGCCCGGGCCCTCAGCGTGGAGCCGGAACTCGTGGTGTGCGACGAGCCGATCTCGGCGCTCGACGTGTCGGTGCAGGCCCAGGTGCTCAACCTCCTGGCCGGCCTGCAGCAGCGCCTCGGGCTCGCACTCCTGTTCATTTCGCACGACCTCGGAGTGGTCCGGCACGTGGCGGCCCGCACCGCCGTGATGCGGCACGGGCGGATCGTCGAGCGCGGGCCCACCGCGGACGTGTTCGCACGTCCGCAGCACTCGTACACGCGCGAGCTGCTGGCGGCGCGGATTCCCTTGACACCGGCAGAGAGGGCCGAATAGCTTGCGGACCCCGCGTGCCCGCGGGACGGATCGGAACCCAGATCAACGGTGGAGGAGACCTTGGCTCACTTGACTGGCGTGGCGCTCTGGCTGCTGCAGGAGACGCCGGTACTCGGACAGGGGCAGGAGCTCAATCTCGGCGACCTGTGGGAGGCCGGCGGCTTCATGATGTGGCCGCTCGGCGCCTGCCTCGCGATCGGGATGCTGATCATCCTGTGGAAGTTCTTCGACCTCACGGTCAAGGCTGCGTCGAACCGCAAGCTCCTCGGTGAGGTCGACGGCCTGATCGCGCAGCAGCGGCTCGACCAGGCGCTCGGGCTGTGCGAGGAGTCCAGCGCTCCCGCCGCCGAGATCCTCAAGGCCGGCCTGCGCCGGTATCGCGAGGGCACGGAGCGCGTCACGCAGGCGATCGAGAACGCCGGCGCGATCGAGGTCTCCAAGCTGGAGCGCGGCCTCGTGTGGCTGGCCACCCTCTCGAACGTCGCCCCGCTGCTCGGCTTCCTGGGGACGGTGATCGGGATGATCCAGGCCTTCCAGGCGATCGAGATCGCCGGCGAGGTCGAGGCGACGCTGGTCGCGGGCGGCATCAAGGTGGCCCTCATCACGACGGCCACCGGCCTCGCGATCGCGATCCCGATCAACATCGCGCACAACTACTTCGTCTCCCGCGTCGACCGCATCGTGATCGACATGGAGGAGAGCGCGCAGAAGATGATCGACGCGGTGCACGCGGTGGAGCGCGGCAGCGCCTGAACCACGCTCCCGTCACGCGACGGGACGTTCCGATCCCCCGCGCGGTCGCCGCGCGCGCAGGACGGCCGCGAGGATTCGACGGGCCCGGAGCACGGATCTCCGGGCCCGTCGTGCATCCCGAAACCTGCGTCCTGCTTGCGGAACCGGGCACTCGCGTCCCAACTTTCCGCGTTCGAACCGCTGGCGAGCTCGTCGGGAGGCACGGCCGGCCCGCCTTCCTCCAACGCGAGGCAACACCATGGCTGGATCCGCGGTGCGTACCGCGTGGGCCGTCCTGCCCGCGCTCCTTCTGTCGCTCCTTCTCCCGCGCGCCGGCGCGGCGCAGGAGGGGGCCCTGGCTGGAACGGTCACCGACGCGAGCCGGGGAATCGGGCTGTCCACCGTCGAGGTCGAAGTGCTCGACGGAGAGCGCGTCGTGGCGGCGGCGCTGTCGGGAGGTGGTGGGGCCTACCGCATCACCGGCGTTCCCGCCGGCACCTGGGAGGTGCGGTTCACGCTGGCGGGCTGGAGTGTCGAGCGGGTGCCGGGAGTGACGATCCGGTCCGGCGAGACGACCTCGCTGAACGCCGTGCTGAGCGAGCGCAGCTTCAACCTGAACCCGATCACGGTCACCACGTCCAAGCGGGTCGAGAAGGCGCTGGACGCGCCCGCCGCGGTCGAGGTCGTCACCACCGAGGACGTGCGCGAGCGTCCCACGATCACGATCTCCGACCACGTGAAGGAGAAGGCCGGCGTGGACGTGATCACGGCCGGACTGCAGCAGAGCTACACGGTCGTGCGCGGTTTCAACAACATCTTCTCCGGCCAGACGCTCACCCTGACGGACAACCGCATCGCGCGGGTGCCGTCGCTGCGCGCCAACGTCACGCACCTGCAACCCACTACGAACCTCGACATCGACCGCGTGGAGGTCGTGCTCGGTCCGGGCTCGGCGCTGTACGGCCCGAACGCGGCGAACGGCGTCATTCACTACATTACGAACTCGCCGATCGACCGGCCGGGCATCTCGCTGAGCGTGGCGGGCGGCATCCGCCAGCAGGACGGATTCGAGACCGCCGTCAACCTCCCCGTCTCCGGCCCGACGGCGATCCCTACGGACGGAAGCGACGAGGAGGTCTGGCAGACGGAGGGCCGGATCGCCTACAAGGTGAGCGACGAGTTCGGCGTCAAGCTGTCCGGCCAGTACTTCACAGGCGAGGACTACCGCTTCACCGACCGCGAGGAGGCGATCCAGCGAGACCTGGCGACGGCCTGCACCGCCCTCGGGTTCGACGCGACGCAGGCACCCTGCCTCAACTTCACGGGCGACCTGCCGCGCACCCCGCTCGGCGGGCTCACGGCGGAGAGCCAGCAGCAGCTCGAGACGCGCGTCGCGAACGTGGCCGGCGGCCGGGACCTCGACCTCGAGCGTTGGGCGCTGGACCTGCGGGCCGACTGGCGGCCGACCGAGGACTGGGACATTGTCTTGTCGGGCGGCCGCACCATGGCGGAGAACAGCGTCGACCTCACGGGAATCGGCGCCGGCCAGGTCCAGGACTGGGCCCTGTGGTACGGGCAGGCCCGCGCCAGCTACAAGGACCTGTTCGGGCAGGTGTTCTTCAACAAGAGCGACAACGACGAGACGTTCCTGCTGCGGGCCGGCCGGCCCCTGGTCGACAAGTCCAGCCTGTTCGTGGCACAGCTCCAGCACCAGTACTCGGTGGCGGACGGCCACGACCTGATCTACGGCCTCGACTACCTGCGCACGGTGCCGAAGTCCGAGGGGACGATCAACGGACGGCACGAGGACGACGACGAGGTCGACGAGTTCGGCGGCTACGTCCAGTACGACGGCCACCTGACCGACCAGTGGAACCTGGTCCTCGCGGCCCGCCTGGACGACCACTCGCGCCTCGATGACCTCGTGTTCTCGCCGCGCGCCGCGATTGTGTTCAAGCCGACCCCGGAGCGGAGCATCCGGGCGAGCTACAACCGGGCCTTTTCGACGCCGACCACGCTGAACCTGTTCCTCGACATCTCGGCGCAGCCGATTCCGCTTCCCGGGACGCCGTTCCGCTACGACGTTCGGGCCCAGGGCCCGACGGAGGACGGGTTCACCTTCGCGCGTGACGGGGCGGGCTTCCCGACGCACCTGTCGCCCTTCGCGCCGCTCATCGGACAGTCGCCGAGGACCCCGCTCTCCACGCAGACGCCCGACGTGTTCTCGCTGGCCACCGAAATCGTGCGGGCGTCGAACCCGCAGGCGGGCGGCCTGCTCGATGCGGCCCAGAATCCCGCCCTGGGAGGAGCGCCGACGAACGAGCAGATCCCGGTGATCGGGCTCCTGCTCGACCCCGAGACGGGCGGCTTCGACCCCGCCACGGCCGCGTCCGTGCGGGAGATCGCGGACGTGCCGAACCTGGACGCGACGATCTGGCAGACGTTCGAGGTCGGCTACAAGGGCCTGCTGTTTGGCAGCAACCTGCTGCTCGGCGCGAACCTGTACTTCACCGACGTGAGCGACTTCATCTCGGCGCTGCGGCCGTTCACGCCGAACAGCTTCCTTCCCTTCCAGCAGACCGAGGCCTTCCTGCGCGAGCGGTTCACGGCGCTCGTCGGCGTGGCGTTCCCGGACGCCGCCACGGCGGAGGCGACCGCCACGCAGCTCGCCACGCAGATGAGCCAGATCCCGCTGGGCTCGGTGGCGCCCACGACCGCGGGCGGGTTGACCGACGCCCCGATCCTGCTCACCTACCGGAACCTCGGCGACTTCGACTACTTCGGCGGCGACGCCTCGCTCACCTACGTGCTCAACGACCGCTGGGAGGCGACGGGCACGGTGTCGTACGTCGAGGAGGACCGCTTCGATGCCGGGTCGGAGACGGTGGCGCTGAACGCCCCGCGCTGGAAGGGCTCGCTGGGGCTCACCTACCGGGAGCCGCAGTCGGGCTTCAACGCGGGCGTGCGCGGCCGCTACGTGGACGCATTTCCTGTGGAATCGGGCGTGTTCGAGGGTGACGTGGAGGAGTACGCCGTGTTCGACGTGAACGTCGGCTACCGGATCCCCGGCAACCGGGAGATCAGCGTGCAGCTCGACATCTCGAACGTGCTGGACGACGAGTACCAGTCGTTCCCCGGCACGCCGAGCCTCGGCCGGTTCTCGCTGCTGCGCGTCCTCTGGGCGACGGACTTCTGATTCGCGGGCTTTCCCCCCGTGCCGTGGTGCGGCGGGGGGAGGAGACGGGCGGGACCTCGCGGGGCGCCTCCGGGCGCCCCGCGGCGCATCCGGCCCCCGGCTCCGGCGGCACCGGCGGCGGCGCCGCCGCCGGACCCGCCGCCGGCGCTGGCGGCGGATCGCCGCTCGCCCGCAGTTTCGCTCCCGGCGGGCGCGACGCAGGGGGACCCGGGGGGAAGAGACGCGGATGGCGAGATGGACGGGATGGGGACTTAGACCGGGACGGTCGGCGGCAGCGCTTGCCGCGGCCGCGAGTCTCGCCGCCGCGGCGGCCGGGTGTGCCTCGGCGGCCGGGCCCGCGGACGCCCGTACCTCTCCCGTCCGCGCTCACGTGGCCGACGCGCTCGCGCAATACCGGGCCGGTGGCTTCGCCCTCGTGGGGACCGCGGAGTTTCCCGTCGTGGGCCGCCTCCTGGTCCTCACGGGCCCCGGCGACTCTGCGTGGCTGGGATTCGCGGCGTCCCTGCCTCCCTCCGCGCTGCGCTTCTCCCGCGAGGGCGCCCTCTACGCCGCCCGCTACCAGGTCCGGCTCGCGGCCCTGGCCGCAGGCGCGGCGGCCGACGGCGACACCGTGCTCCACTGGGACCGGCGCGAGATCGTGCGGGTGGACGCGTTCCCGGAGACGGCGAGCGGCGAGGAACGCGTCTTCTTCCAGCACTTCGCGACCCTGCCTCCGGGACGGTTCGCCGTCGGCGTGGTGGTGCGGGAGCTGACCTCCCGCCGCGAGGTCGCGGCCACCGATTCCGTGGCCTGGCCGCCGCCCGGCGGCGCCCCCTCCGCTCCGCAGCCCGTGTTCCGCGCCGCCCCGCGCGTCTCGTTCGCCCAGTCGCCGCCGCTGCTCGCCGCGCCCCGGTCCACGGCCGTCGCGTCCGGGCCGCCGCTGACGATCCTGGCCGAGGACCCGGCATCGCGAGACGGAGCGCCGCTGGTTCTCGAGGTCGTGTCCCACCCGGGCGGTCCGGGCCGCGAGGCGTCCGGCACCGCGGCGGTCCTCTGGGCCGACACGGCGACGCCGGCCCCGCCCGCGGGGAACGCGGGGCCCGCCACCCTGCTCGTCTCCCTGCCGCTGCGCCGCCTGCCGCCGGGCCGCTATGACCTGCGGGCCCGCCGTCCCGGAAGCGGCGGCCGCGCGACGCCGCTGCTCGTGGCGCTGGACGACGAGTGGGCCGCCGCCGGACCGGAGCCGGTGGCCCGCTACCTCGCGTACGCGCCGCTGGCCGACGAGCGGGAGCACTGGATGGAGATGGGGCCGGAAGAGCGCGCCGCCGCCTGGGGAAGGCTGTGGGAACGGACCGACCCCGATCCCGCGACGCCGCGCAACGAGTTCTTCGCGGTCTACTTCGACCGCATGACGGAGGCGAACCGCCGCTACGCCGAGCCGGGCGCCGCCGGCTGGGAGACCGACCGGGGACGGGTCCACGTGCAGCTCGGCCCGCCCGATCGCGAGGTGCCCCACCCGCCGCAGCAGACCGGGCAGCGCCCGGAGCTGGAGTGGGTGTACGAGGAGTCCCTTCCGGTGCCCGTCCGGCTGCGCTTCGCGGACACGGGGGAGTTCGGGGTGTTCCGGCTGACGCCCCGCTCCCGGCTCGCCCTGGGACGCGTGCTGCGGGAGCTGGAGGCGCTCCGCCGTTCCGGCCCGGAGGCGGGATGAGGGTGCACCGCGTCGCGGCCCGCCTGGCGGCCGCCATGCTGTTCCTCGGGACGCCGGGCCCGGCGGTCCCGCAGACGTCCGAGCCCGACCGTCTCGCCCTCCGGGCCGATTCCCTCGTCGCGGCGGACCGGCCGCTGAGGGCGGCCCGTCTCCTGGCTCCCGCTCTCGCCGCGGCGGGCCGGGATGCCGACGAGGGACTGGTACTGGCGGCGGCGCGGGCCTGGACGGCGGCGCGGGCCTGGCGGACCGTGGACCGCCTGCTGGCCGAGCGCGCGTGGAGCGGCGAGGCGTCGGCTGCCGAGGCGGGCCGGCTGCGGGGGCTCGCGCGGCTCGAGCTCGGCGACGCTGAGGGCGCCCTCGCGCGCCTGGACGACGCGGCGGACTCGCCCGACGCCGCCCTCGCGACCCTGGCCGGCCGCGCACGCGCCCTGGAGCGCCTGGGTCGCGACGCCGAGGCGGCCGGGGCGTGGCTGGAGGCGGCCCGGGCCCGTCCGGAGATCGGGGGCTGGCTCCGCCTGTCCGCCCTGCAGGCCCTCGGCCGCACCGCGCTCGCCGATTCCGCGGCGCGCGTGGCGGCGGCCGCGCTCGCCGACCGGGCCCTGTCGCGGGACTCCGTGCGCCTCGAGGTGGCGCGCGCCGCCTTCCGGGCGGGGGACACGGCGCGGGCGCTGGCCACCGTCGATTCGCTGGGCGCCGGGACGGCCGCCACCCTCGCGGGGGAGTGGACGATCCCCGTGCTGCTGGCGCGGGGCGACACCGTCGCCGCGGCGCGGGCGGCCCGCCGTGCCCTCGAGACGGGACGGGCGGATGCGGCGGCCGGAGAGACGCTTTTCGCCCTCGACACGACCCTCGCGTCGCTGCGTCTCGTGGCCGCCACCGACCTCGCCGCCGGCCGCGCTCGCCGGGCCGTGGAGCTGCTGGAGCGGGTGCTCGCGGAGGCGCCCGAGGCCGAGCGGCCGGCGATCCGTTTGGAGCTCGCGGAGACCTGGTTCGCCCGCCGGCGCTACGCCGAGACGCGGACCGCGCTCGCCCCGTGGCTCGACGCGCCCGCCGGGGCGGATGCCGCCGCGGACCCCGCGGCCTCCGGTGCCTCCGCGGCCCCATCCGTTTCCGAGCCCCCCGGGGCCCAGCGCCGCCGGGCGGCGGCGCTGTTCCTGGCCGGGCGATCCTGGTACCGGCAGGGGCGCACCGAGGAGGCGCTCGCGCTGTGGCGCCGGGTCGCCGAGCTGGCGGCCGCCGCCGACGGCCCGTACGCGGCGTTCCTCGTCGCCGACATCCTGCACGACCGGGGCGACCTCGCGGGCGCCGCCGCGGCCTACCAGCGGACCCTGGACCTGCACCCGTCCTCCAGCTACGCCTCCACGGCCGCGTTCCGGCTCGGGATGCTGGCGATGCTGGAGGAGAGGCCGGTCGACGCCGTGCGGCGCTTCGCGCTGGTCCCGCGGCGCTGGCCGGGCGGGAACTGGCATCACGCGGCGCTCTACTGGACGGGGCGCGCCCGCGCCGCGGCGGGCGACAGCGTCGCGGCCCGGACGGCCTGGCGCGCCGCCGTCGACTACGACCCGCTCGGGTACTACGCGCTGCTCGCGGCCCGGGCCCTGGGGATCGATCCGTGGGACCACGTCCCGCGGCGCGCCGCCTCGCCCGCGCCGCCGCCCCGTCCGACCGACCTGGCGCTCGTGGAGCGGCTCGACCTGCTTCGCGTCCTCGGCTGGCGGGCGCGCGCGGTGCGCGAGCTCTCGACCCGCGAGCGGACCGGGGAGTCGGCGCCCGCCCGGCTGGCGCTGGCCCTCCTCCTGAACGAGCGGGGCTGGAGCTGGCAGGGGACGGCCCTCGCCGACGCGGTGCGGCGGCAGGGCGGGGGCGCCTGGACGGACGACCTGCTGCGCGGCGTCTACCCCCTCGTGTACGGCGAGCCGCTGCGCGAGGTCGCGGTCCGCCGCCGCCTCGACCCGGCCCTCGTGGCGGCCCTGGTACGGCGCGAGTCCCAGTTCGACCGCGAGGTGACGTCGCCCGCCGAGGCGATCGGGCTGATGCAGATCCTGCCGCGCACGGGCGCCGAGCTGGCCCGGCGCGCCGGGGTGAGCGACTTCTCCGCGGACCGGCTCCGCGTCGCGGAGCTGAACCTCGAGCTCGGCACGCTCTACCTGCGCGACCTGCTGGACCGGAACGGCGGCGCGCTCCCGGCCGCGCTCATCTCCTACAACGCCGGACCGCACCGCTGGGCCCGGTGGCGCAGCTTCCCGGAGTTCTCCGCCGACGCGGAGCTCCTCGTCGAGCGGATCCCCTTCTCGGAGACGCGCGTGTACGTGAAGACGATCCAGGCGTACCGGCACATCTACCGCCGGCTGTGGGGGCTTGGCGCCGCGCCCGCGAAGGCCTCGGCGGACCCCGCGGACGCAGTCCCCGCTGCGGGGCCCTGACGTGGCCGCCGCGACAGCGTCCCCGGACGCCCGGCCCACCCTGTTCCTGCTGGACGGCCACGCGCTCGTCTACCGGGCCTTCTTCGCGATGATCAGCCGCCCGCTGACCACGTCGAAGGGGGAGAACACTTCCGCGCCGTTCGGCCTGGCCCGCTTCCTGGTCCGCATCCTCGAGGAGCGGCGCCCGGACTACGTCGGCGTCGTATTCGACGCCGGCGACAGCTACCGGACGGAGCTGTTCGAGGACTACAAGGCGACGCGCGAGAAGATGCCCGACGAGCTGGCGGCATCCTTCCCGCGCTGCCGCGAGGTCGTGGAGGGCTTCCGGGTTCCTGTGATCGAGGTGGAGGGCTGGGAGGCCGACGACGTGATCGGTACGCTCGCCGCCCGGGCCTCGGAGCACGGCCTGCGGACCGTGATCGTGTCCGGCGACAAGGACTTCTACCAGCTCATCGACGACGACGTGCACCTGCTGAACCCGGGCCGGGGCGGGGCGGGCGCCGTGGAGGAGTCCGAGGTGGGGCCGGAGAACGCCTCCGAGCGGCTCGGCGTGCCGCCTGCCCATGTCGTGGACTACCTGGCGCTGATCGGCGACTCGTCGGACAACGTGCCCGGGGTACGGGGGATCGGGCCGAAGACGGCGCCGGACCTTTTGGCCCGGTACGGCTCGCTCGAGGTCCTGCTCGAGCACGCGGAGGAGATCGACGGCACGCGGGTCCGCAACGCCCTGCTCGCGCACGCCGAGGCCGCCCGGCTCTCCAAGCGGCTCGTGACGATCCGCAAGGACGCGCCGGTCGAGTTGGATCTGGAGGCCCTGAAGCGGGAGGAGCCCGACCGCGCCCGGCTGCGCGAGCTGTTCCTGGCGCTCGAGTTCCACACGCTGGCCCGGGAGTTCGCGCCGGACGCGCCCGCGGCGGACGAGCGGAGCGAGGTGCCGGGCCCCGCTCCGGGAGAGGACGACTACGCGGCCATCACCGACCCCGCCGACCTGCCGGCGGTCCTGGCCGAGCTGCGGCGCGCGGAGATGCTCGCCGTCGACACCGAGACGACCTCCCTCGATCCGCTGCGCGCCCGCCTGGTCGGGATCTCCCTCGCCGCCGCGCCCGGACGGGCCTGGTACCTCCCGTTCGGCCACCGTCCCCCGTCCGCCGTGCCGGACGCGGAAGGGAACCCGAGCTTCGCCTTCGACGTCTCGGAGGTGCCGAACCTCCCACCCCTCGGCTCGGAGCCGCTGGCCGGGCTCCGGGCCCTGCTGGCCGACCCATCCGTGCCCAAGGTCGGCCACAACATCAAGTACGACATGATCGTGCTCGAGCGGGCGGGCGCGCCGCTCGGCGGCGTCGCCTTCGACACGTCGCTCGCCTCGTACTGCCTCGATCCCGGCAAGCGCACGCACGGGCTCGACGTGCTGGGCCTCGAGCGCCTGAAGCGGAAGCTGATCTCCTACGCGGACGTGTGCGGGAGCGGCCGCGCGCAGATCCCGTTCTCCGAAGTCCCCCTCGACCGGGCCACGGAGTACGCGGCGGAGGACGCCGACGTCACGCTCCGCCTGTTCGGGATCCTGAAGGACGAACTCGAGGCGCACGCGATGCTCGACCTGCTGCACCGCGTCGAGATGCCGCTCGTGCCGGTGCTGGCGGCGATGGAGATGCGGGGCGTGCGGATCGACCGGCACTTCTTCGCCCGGCTGGGAGAGAAGCTGGCCGGCGAGCTGCAGCTCGTCGAGGAAGAGATCCACAAGCTGGCGGGCTCGGAGGTGAACCTGCGCTCGGTGCCCCAGCTCCGCGAGCTGCTGTTCGACCGCCTGGAGCTGCCGGTGGTGCGGAAGACGAAGACCGGCCCCTCCACGGACGAGTCCGTGCTGTCGGAGCTCGCGGAGCAGGGCCACCAGGTGCCCCGGCTCATCCTCGAGCACCGGGAGCTGGACAAGCTGGACTCCACCTACGTGCGCAAGCTCCCGGCGATGGTGAACCCGGAGACGGGCCGGATCCACACGAGCTTCAACCAGACGGTGGCGGCGACGGGCCGGCTCTCCTCCTCCGATCCGAACCTCCAGAACATCCCCATCCGCTCGCCGCTCGGCCGCGAGATCCGCAAGGGTTTCGTGCCCGAGGCCGGCCACGTGTTCGTGTCGGCCGACTATTCGCAGATCGAGCTGCGCGTCCTGGCGCATCTCTCCGGGGACCGGGCGTTCGTAGAGGCGTTCCGGACCGGCGGCGACATCCACCGCGAGACGGCCGCGCGGATCTTCGGCGTGGCGCCCGGCGACGTCACGCCGGCGATGCGGGACCGCGCCAAGACGATCAACTTCGGCACGATCTACGGGCAGGGAGCCGTGTCGCTCGCCCGCCAGCTCGGCATTCCCCGGACCGCGGCCGAGGAGTTCATCCGCGGCTACTTCGAGCGCTTCGCCGGCGTGCGCGACTACCTGGAGACGATGAAGGAGACGGCGCGCGAGAAGGGCTACGTCGAGACGCTGCTGGGCCGCCGCCGCTACATCCCCGAGATCCGCTCCCGCAACCCGGGCGTGCGCGGGTTCGGCGAGCGGACCGCCACGAACTCCCCCATCCAGGGCACCGCCGCCGACATCATCAAGCTCGCCATGATCCGCCTGCACGAGCGGCTGGGCGAGGGACCCGGCCGCATGCTCCTCCAGGTCCACGACGAGCTGCTGTTCGAGGTGCCCGCGGGGGCGGCGGAGGACCTGGTCGGGATCGTGAGGGAGGAGATGGAGGGGGCCGTGGAGCTGTCGATCCCCCTGCGCGTGGACGTCGGGACGGGCGACTCCTGGTACGCCAGCAAGGGGGGTTGAGGCACTACGCTCCCCGGGCCCCTCCCCGGCACGACTCGAGAGCCGGGCCGGGAGAGGGAGCAGCAGGGGGCGCCGGTCAGTTCGATGTCACTCCTTTCGAAAGGCCGGCGTCGTGCTCAGATACGTTCGAGCACGACCCGGATCAGGATGCCCCCGAAATCCTCCTCCGCCTCCAGGCGGCCGGGGGACGCGGCCCAGTCCGAGTCGCGAATGAACGTGTCGGCCCCCTGGACGAACGTCACCGTGCTCCCGCTCAGCGACCAGGTACCCGCCAGGCTCAGTATCTCCTCGGTGCCGCTCTCTGAGAGGGAGGCCGGAATGACGAGGGAGCCCGAGGTCGTGTTGTCGGCAGCGAGGTCGATCTCGAGGGAGCCGCCCACCGTCAGCACATCGGCCACCGATCCATCCTCGGTGACCGTGAACACCGTCGCCGCGTAGCTGCCCACGAGGTCTGCCGTCGTGAGGCTCACGGGTTCGGTCGGATCGTCGTCGTCGCAGGCCGGCACGACGAGGACGGCGAGGACCAGCAGTGCTGTCCGCAGCGCGTTCCAGCGGGATGCGATCATCGGAGCCTCCTTGTCGGGGATTCGATACGTGCGTCGAAGATGTTCTGAAGGGTCGCCCCGGTTGCCGCGGGCCGGATCACTTGGAGGTGACCGGTCGGTGTCACCCGGTACAGCGGGCCGCCTCCCACCCCATCGACGGGTGGCAGGGCAAGCTCCGGCTGCACACGGACGTCACTCACCCGCAGCGACCATGGATCCGCCGCAGCGAAATCCACCTCGTAGCCGAGATCCGCCATCGCCCCGATCGTCACGGCGCTCAGGATGTGGCCGAGCTGCGCCATGAGCTCACTGGGCATCACGGAGGCCCGCCAGTGGGCGTCCACCGTACCGGGACGCACCGGCAGCCCGTCCTGGACCGGCACCTTGGCACTGTCGTAGGCCGTCCCGCCCAGCGCCTCGAACGCTGCCCGGGCGGCGGGACCGGCGAAGTGCGTGTCCGGCGAGATCCGCAGCCGCGGCCGCACCGCCGGGTCGGCCGCGTGCCGCGTGTGGAAGGCCACGTTGGCGTCGAACTGGTCGGTGAATACCGGCCTGACGATGATGCCGTGATTCGGTCCCCCGAGCACCCAGTCGACGACCGGACGCGTTACGTCCAGGTCACACGTGGGAGCACAAGTTGCGGGAAGAGCGCTTCCTGACTGAGTTCCGATAGTCGGCATCGTGTTCCAGGACACTGTTTCTTCACTCCATGCCCCCGCCGCACCATGGGGGGACACGATTTCACCCCCATCCCCCTGCGCCGTCACTGGGGTAAGCTCGAGCGTCGCATTCAGCGGTGGCGCAGCCAGCACCCCTTCGACGTCGAACCGGATCAGGCTCACGAGCTCGTCGTCGCCGGGGCCGTCCGTCCAGGTCCCGAGCCCCTCGCCCACCACCAGGTGCTCGGACAGCATCGCCCCGCCCGGCAGCCCGAACCGCCCGGCCGCCTCCCACTCGCTCACCGTCGCGTCCGCCACCGCTTGCAGCGGACCCGGTCGTCCGTACCCCGGGTCCGACGGGTCCTTCAATAGCCCAAGCCGCAGCCATACACTCGGTAAGAATCCCAGCGCATGGCCGAGTTCGTGGAGCACAAGCGGAACAGAGAACAGGGCCTGGTCCTCCTCATCGAGCGTGATGCCCGACACGACCGGCAGGGAACTGCCGCGCAGTACGCAGACGCCCGCTTGCCCCGCGAGTTCTCCCCCGTTGCCCGTCCCCTGCCATGGCCCATCCAGCGGTCCGATCTCAACGAACACGACGATGTCATCGATCTCCTCGTCCAGCGCTGGCGCCGTGAGATTCACGCACGTGAACGGTGCCCGCCGTCGCACCCGCACGGCCGGCACGTCCCCCACGATCACCTCCTCCCACCGGGCCGCCGCCTGCTCGAACATCGCCCGCTGCTCCGGCGTCGGGTCGGTCCCCTCAACGTACCGGATCTCGATCTGGAAGCCCGCCGGCTTCGCGTCCGGGTCCGGACCCGTGGGCGGACCGTCGTCCCCGCACGCGGCGACGCCCAGCAGCCCGAGAAGGACGATCAGAGCAGACGGCCGGTGCGCCCATAGCCAGTGCCGCCGGCTCCGCGCGCCCCCTCCCCCGGTCACGGCCGGAGAGGCCGGACCGGGGAGGGGAAGTGCGGAGTGTGCGTCAAAAGCTCGCACGGACGCCGAGTTGCAGCGGGAAGCTCCACAGGGGGCCGTCGCCGGCGTCGGGGTCCTCGAAGCTGAACTGCACGACTTCATCCCCCGGGAAGGCGACCATCGCCCGAACCCGCGCGAACGGTTCGAAGAAGCGGTGCACCCGGTAGTGGGCCTCCAGGCCGGTGGCGAGTTCGAACCAGCGCTCGCTGATTTCCAGCGGGAATGTTTCCTGTGAACCGGGTTGCAAGGGGGCGCGCACTATGGGACCGTCCACGATCGCCGCACCGAGGCCCGCGTAGGTCCGCACTCCGAAGCGACCCCCGGGCGGGAGCAGCTCGTAGTCCGCGCCGAGAAGAACGTGATACAGAGTGGCCCCCGGATCCTGGTCGGCAAAGGTCAGGTCCACCCGTCCTCTCCATCGTGGTGTCAGGGCCACTGAAAGGCCAAGCCCCGATGATCCTCCGGTTCCGTCCGCGAAGCGACTCGGACTTCCAGCTTCAGGGGACCTGCCCGCCCAGAGTTCGAGCCCGATCTCGGGAGTTGTCCGCGTGGAAGTACGACCGATTTCCTGGGCGACACTCGTACTGAACATCATGACCCAAGCAGTGCCCAGGAGTGCAGCGACGCGCATACTCCGCCGTCGCAGTCCTCGCAGTTCCATATCTTGTACTCCTTCCACGCCGCGTGCCGGCGATGTGCAGAAACTGGGTTCCGAGGCATCACGATGACGTGATCGCCACATCGTACACTGCTTCGTTTCTCTGCCTGAAACGGTCCACGGAGAGATACGAACCACTCCCCGTTATCAGGGGTACGGACTCACCCTTCGGGTCATCGCCGTCGTTCAGAAAGTCGCCGTCGCTCTCGAACAGAAGCGCGAGAATCGGGCCGTGCAGAGCTGGTTCCTCTGTGGTGATCAGGAGATTGAGGGTAACCCACTGTTTCTTCTTGACATCACGAGTGGCAGACACAAATCCTTGGGGCCCGGAGAACTCCGATCCCGAGATGAAGTAGATCTCTGGTTCCCCGGCGAAGATTCCGTCTCCGAACTCCACGAAGATCCTCTCGACGAAGGTACCGGTCACCGGGGGCGGGGGAGGGTCAGACCCGGGAGGGGGCGGACCGCCGCCACCAACACCGCCACACACTTCAGGATCAGGGCAGACCTGGAAGTGCGCCTCTGAGGAAAGCACTTCCGTGCGTGGGTCGGTCGCATCCTCGATCGTCGCGCCCTCGGGCTGCCGCGTCCGCTCCGTCTCCGATTTCGGTTCCGCGGGATGCAAGACCAGCACCACATCGAACCCCGGGTTGTCCAGGCTCGTGATCCAGCGCGACTGTCCGGAGGCGTCGAAGGCAAGCGCGATCTCCGCGTCCGGGTCCGACAAGCCCGCGACGAGATACCGACCGGAACCCGTCCACGTCCGGCGCTGCGTTTCCGACGGCACGTAGAAGTCGACCTCGAATCCGAGGCTGACCAGCAGTTCCTCCAGGCACGTTGCCCCGCCGCAGGCGCTTCGCGCCGCCTGCGTCAGAGAGGACTCCGCAGCACGTGCGGCCGAGGGGTTGAGCACGAGCTTGTGCTCGTTGTACGCGGAGCCGCGCATCTGCTGGATCAGGTTGGTACGGACGTCCGAGTCCGCGAGGGCCATGGCGATCGTCCGGGCCACGCGCTGCACCGGTTCGAGCTGATCTGGATGGACCGCGCTCGCCACGGCGTCCCGACCGGCGGTCGGGCTGTCCGCGGAAGGAGTCGGTCCCGTCGGCTCGTCCCTGCAACCGGAGAAGGCGATCACGGCTGGCATGACCATGAGCGTCATGAAGATTCGGGCGAGTGGACTCGGGAGCCTCCGGCGGAAAGAACCGGCGCGGGGATCAGTTCCCCGGCCGGGCGTGATCCGGCCCGCCTCTACAGGTCTGGGGGGGGGGCGACGAAGCGACATAAAGCACCTCCACACAGAAACCTCGGCCGCGTTACGGAACGGCGGGGGAAATCCCGCCTCCATCGCGGTCGTCGCCGCACCGGAAGCCGGCGCGCGGGGGGTTCACCATGTGGGGCCGCAGCCGGGGAGGTCAGCAGGAATCGTGCCCGTGGCAGGCGGGATCCTGCCCGGGGGATGGAAGGGCCGTCCGGTCGCGCGATCCGCTGCCGCGCCGCGCCCGGCGCCAGGAGAGGCGGATGGGACGGAACGGCCCGATCGGGGACGCTCCGTCCTCCGGCGTTCGCGGGTCCCCCTTCTCCAGGCTCATCTGGATCCGCCCGGTCCGGGGAGAGAACGATCGATAGTGCCGGTCAGGAGTACGCGCGGATACCCGCGCGCAGCGGGCAGGACTCCTCCCTGAACGCCACCCCTCACCCCCCGTTCCGAAACATCCCGGAACCTGGACCGGTTGCGTGGGTGAGAGAGATGGGCGAGACGGAGCGACGGCAGGAGGAGACGACATGCGAGCCACGGGAAGCCTGAAGGGCGCACTCACCGGAGGAGTCCTGCTCCTCGCGGCTCTCGCGGCGGCGTGCGGCGCGGACGCGGGCCCGGACGGGACCGCCGAGGCGTGGGAGGCGCGGCGCGGCGAGGTGGACCGGGAGCTGAACCTGGTGCTCGCGGAGCCGGAGACCCTCCCGGAGCTGCGGGACGAGGGCCGTCCCGACGAGGCGCCGCTCCCGGAGACGCCGGAACCGGCGGCGGCGGGAGAGGACGCGGCCGCGCCGGCCCCGGCCCCCGAGCCGGAACCCGAGCCCGAGCCGGAGGCGGCGCCGCAGCCGCAACCGGAACCCGAACCGGAACCCGAGCCCGAACCTGACCCGGATCCCGCGCCCGAGCCGGTGCCCGAGCGGCTGGCCCAGCTCCCGGCGCCGGAGCCGGTCGAGACGACGCCCGAACCGGTTCCCGCGTCCACGCCGGCGCCCGCCGGGACGAACTTCGACGTGCGGCTCCAGCAGCAGCTCAGCACGGAATGGAACCGTCCGGGAGACGGCTTCACCGCCACCCTGTCGCGTCCCGTCCTCGACTCCGAGGGGCGCGAGGTGATCCCGGCGGGGGCGCGCATGCAGGGCGAGATCGTGGACGTCGTGGAGCCGGACCGTGACGGGAACGGCTCCATGTCGATCCGCTTCACGCAGGTCGTGATCGAGGGCGAGTCCTACCCGATCGATGCCTCCGCCGTCGCCGAGACACGCCTGCAGCGGGTGGGCTCCGGGGGCGGCGGGTCGAGCGCGGGGGGCCGTGCGGTGCAGGGCGCCATCACGGGAGCGATCCTCGGAAGCATCTTCGGCGGCCGGAAGGGCACGCTGATCGGAGCTGGCGCCGGCGCGGCAGCCGGTGCGGCGAGTGGCGGAGGCGGGGGCGGCGGCGACGTCCGCGGGATCCTCGTGGCCGGCCAGCAGATCTCCTGCGTGCTGAACGCCCCGTTCATCGGGCCGCCGCTGCGCGCGCTCTGAGGTCGGCGGGCGCGGGGCGGCCGCCCCGCCGCCCCGCGCGCCTCCATCTCGTTCCGCAGTGCGGATACGGTCCGCCACCGGGGGCGCGGTTCAGTCCTGCGGCATCTCCACGGGAAGCACGTCTCCTCCCGCTTCCCGCTCCACCCAGCGCCTGAGGAAGGGGTTGTCGAAGCGGACGCTTCCGTCCGCCTCACGCACGAGGATCCCGCGCTTCTCCAGGGCGGCGACGGCCGCCGCCACGGTCGAGGAGGTCGGCAGACCGAACCTCGACCGCACGGCGGCCGAGAAGATCTGCTCTGCGCCGGACGCGACGGCGCGGAGCACGTTCTGCTGATTCACGGTGAGATCAGACCAGACGGTGCGGATGACATGGTCTTCCTCGCGGACCACGTCGAGCAGCGCGGGCCTCACGTCCGCGGCCGACACCGAGCCGCGCGCGAGCCCGCGGACGTACACGTGCCGGGCGACCTGGAGTATGTCCTGCGTCCGCGGTCCGGCCAAGTCCACGAGCTCTTCCCCCGCGCCGTCCGACTCGACACCGGCGCCGCCGAGGCGCGCGTCGATCCAGCGGGCCAGGTGCTCCGGCTCTACCGGCCCGACGTGCAGCAGCTCGAAGGTGCGGAAGAACGCCCGGTGCTCTCCCAGCATCTCGTGGACGAGGGAGACCTCCGAACCCGCGCAGATGAAGCTGACCTCCGCGTGGCGCTGCATCAGGTCGCGGAGGTGCCACTCCGCCTCCTCGCCCCCGAGGCGCACGATCGCCTGGAATTCATCGAGGACGACCGCGACCCGCCCGCCACCCGCCGCTTCGCCCGCCAGGGCCGCGATGACCTCCTCGAGGGAGCGTCGCTGCCGGGCGGCGGGCGCGCTTCGCGTCTCCGCGCCGAAGACGATTCGTGGCGTGCCGGTGACGGGGTCCATGGTCAGCGAGACGGTCGGGGCGAGGGAGCCGGCCAGCCTCGCCAGCCAGGACGGCTCCCGCTGGGCCGACAGGGAGGCGAGCAGCCGGTTCGCCACGTCCACGAGCGTGCTCGCGGTAGACAGGTCCGCGCGGACCACCAGGATGGCGTCCCTGCGCGCCCCCTCCGCCGCCACGGCGATGGCGGAGCTCTTGCCCATGCGGCGCGGGCCGAGCACGAGGAGTCGGGTCGGCTCCCGCATCGCGCGCCGGAGCCGCTTCACCTCGTCCGCCCGGTCGGTGAAGTAGCGGCCCGACACGTGGACGCCGATGCGGAACGGGTTCTCGCTCATCAGGTCAACAAACTACGACTCGTAAAAAGACGAGTCAAGTATTCTTGACGCGAGGACGCCGCCGCCCGCCCCGCCCCCGCCTACAGCGGCGCCCGGAACGCCGGCGACACGGACACCATCCACTCCCAGCGGCCGTCCCGCAGGCCGCGCGCCCCGTCGACCCGCACCACGTCGTAGAACAGGGCTACGCCGCCGCCGAGCGACGTCCGCAGGTCGCCCGTCCGCCCGACGCCGAACCGGGCGGCGGCGTCGCGGCCCGGGCCGCCGGCGTCCGCCCAGCCGGCCGCACCGAGGGCCCGCACGCGGACCCAGGGGTGCCACACCGACCGGGAGACGGCCACGTGCAGGAACCCGCCCGCGTCGCCCCCGAACGCGCGCACCCGGTAGCCCGGCAGCGTGCCCCGGCCCCCCAGCAGGATCAGCTTCTGGGCCGGGAGCGTGCCCGTCCCGGCGCCGAGCCCGGCCCGCGCCTCCCACGCCCACGCGGCGTCCGGCTCGCGCGGCAGCGCCCGCAGCTCGCCCGTCCACCGGGTGTAACCGAAGTCGCTGCCCGCCGAGAGGTCTGCCGCCAGCGTCGCGGTGAGTCGCGTGCCGGCCAGCGTCCCCGCGTACCGCTCCAGCCGGAGGGACAGGAGGAGGTCCGTCCCCTCGTCGATCGGCCGGACCGGCCGCGCGTCCACGCCGCCGAGCGGGTCGAGCTCCAGCGCGGCCCCGTCGTGACGCTCCACCGCGAGTGCCGCCTCGCCCGTCCCGAGCCGGCCGAGCGGGCCGGCCAGGGACAGCGAGGCGCCGGTGCGGAAGTAGGGGTCCGTCCAGTCGTCACCGTCGGCCAGGGCTCCGAGGCTGGCCACCAGGCCGGCGGCGGCCGGGAACGGCCCGGCGTCGGCGAGGTCGTTCACGTATCCCGAAGCGGTGAGCGTCGCGTCGCCCGCCCGGCGCGAGGCGGCGAGGCGCACGAACCCCTCCTCGCGCCCGAACACCCATCCGGCCAGCCCGGTCAGCTCGTGCCGGCCGTCCAGCCGGTGCCGGACGCCCGCCCCCGCGAACACCCCCTCGGCGCGGCGGACCCGCAGGGCGGAGGAGACGCCGGGGACGTACAGCCGCGTCCCCGCGCCGCCCTCCATGATGCGGCGTCCCGCGATCGACAGGGCGGCATCCCGCACCTCCTCGAGCCGCACGGAATCGGTGCGTACGTCCTCCGGCCACGCCTTCAGCGCGGGCGTCCGCCAGCCGGCGTACCGCGCCAGGTCCCGACGCGGGCGGGCCCGCACGTGGTGCCCGGGCGGCACGCCGCCGCGCAGCGCGGGCGCCATGTCGTATTCCAGGACGCGGAAGCTCGTGCGGATCGACGACCCGAACGGCAGCTCCATCCACGCCAGGCGGCGGCGGATCTCCGTCCGCTGCGCCGACGGGAGCCAGGTGCGTCCCTCCACGAGCGCGTTCTCCAGCTCGAGGGACACGTGGACGAGCCGGGGATCGACGTACGAGGCGGGGGTGAAGGTGACGGCGAGCCGCGTGAGGCCGTGCGAGCGGCGGTCCAGGTCGAGGGTGCCGAGGACGGCCGGTTCGCCCGGGCGCTTCGGGCGCACCTCGAGGCGCGCCAGCGTCCGCCACACGCCGGAGATCTGCATCGCCAGCGAGTCGACGAAGCGGTAGTCGTAGATCTCCGGGGCGCGCGGGGCCAGCGGGTGCGGGGCGTCGCGCACCTCGTCTCCTTCGCCGATCCGGATGCGGTCACCGTAGTTGTCGACCACGAGGGCGAGGTGGTCGATGTGGTAGTGGATCCGGGTCGGGAGCCACTCGGAGTACCGCCGGCCGACGATCTCCTGCAGCGACCCGACGTCCCGCCGCCAGCGCAGCTCGAGCGCGATGCGGTCGGCGCGCAGCGCCTGCTGGCCGGCCTCGCCGCCGAAGTCGGCCAGGTAGTGGACCCGGCCCTCGGCGTACAGGTCGAACGCCTCCAGCGTGCTGTCGCCCCACGGGTGTCGCCGCGCGTCGATCGCGGCCCGGACGAGCGCGAGCGTGCGGGGATCGTTCCAGTCGCGGCCGTGAGTCTGCGCCTCCGACGGGGACTGCGCCTCAGCGGGAGAAGGCGGCCCGGTGAGCCCCGCGAGAACGGCCAGGGCGGCGAAGGCCGCACGGCTCGCGCGGCGGCCGCGCCGCGTGCGGAGGTCGGGAAGCGGGAGCGAGGTCACGGAGAGGAGATACCGGCGAGCGGAACGGGGGTTTCCGCCCGCCCGCGGCTCACTCCTCCCCGAACAGGTCTTCCTGCGGCTCGTCCTCGCCCGCCCCCGTGCCGGGATCGGAGAGGGCGCGGAGCCGGCGGATCCAGAAGTCGGCGTCCAGCCCGCCCTCGCGCTTCAGGAGCCGGCGCAGCACGGGGGGCAGGTCGCCCAGCTCCTCCACGAGGCCCCCGATGGCACTGCGGAGCTCCGCGGCACGGGACGTACCGTCCGGCAGGGCGGCCATGTCGCCCAGGATCGTCTGCTCGGAGCGGGAGGCCACGATCGGCTCCTCCCTGGTGGCGACCCACACCTCGGTGCGCCGGCCGGGCCCCCGGCCCTCCTCGATCGGCAGGAGACCGACGATCTCGTCCGACCGCCAGAACTTCCCGTAGCCCAGGTAGATCATCCGTCCCGGCAGGATCTCCACGGTCCCTCCCCTGGAGAGCGGGTTGACGCGCCTCGCCGGAATAGTGCCCGGCACGCCGGTGGGTCGCAAGCTGGAGACGCGCCGCGCCGTCCGTTCCGTCGGCCCGGGGGGTGGCGCGGACGGCGGCGCGGAGGCAGGCTACTTGCAGCGCTGCACCTCATCCCTTCCTCCCTCCAGAGGACCCGGAAAGCGCACCCGCAGACGGAGCGAGGCACCGTGGCCAAGATTCGCAAGGAAGTGGCTCTCCAATACCATTCGGAAGGCCGGCCGGGAAAGATGCAGGTCGTCCCGACCAAGCCCTGCGCCACCCAGAGAGACCTGTCGCTCGCCTACACGCCCGGCGTGGCGGAGCCGTGCCGCGAGATCCACGCCGACGTCGAGAACGTCTACAAGTACACGGCCCGCGGGAACCTCGTGGCCGTCGTGTCGAACGGGACGGCGATCCTGGGCCTCGGCGACCTCGGGCCCGAGGCCTCCAAGCCCGTGATGGAGGGCAAGGGCGTCCTGTTCAAGACCTTCGCCGACATCGACGTGTTCGACCTGGAGATCGACGCGCCGACCCCGGCCGACGTGATCCGGTTCTGCGAGATGCTCGCGCCCACGGTCGGCGGGATCAACCTCGAGGACATCCACGCGCCGGACTGCTTCGAGATCGAGCAGACCCTGAAGGAGCGCCTCGACATCCCGGTGTTCCACGACGACCAGCACGGTACGGCGATCATCTCGGGCGCCGGCCTGGTGAACGCGCTCGAGCTCGCCGACAAGAAGATCGAGGACGTCCGGATCGTGTTTTCCGGCGCCGGCGCGGCCGCGATCGCCACGGCCTGGCACTACGAGAGACTGGGCGCGAAGCGGGAGAACCTGTGGTTCGTCGACTCGAAGGGCGTTATCAGTACGAAACGGGACAATCTGACCCCCCAGAAGGCCCGCTACGCGGTGGACACGGACGCCGAGACCCTGGCCGACGCGCTGAAGGGGGCCGACGTGCTCGTGGGACTGTCGATCGGCGGGCTCGTGAAGCCGGAGATGATCAAGTCGATGGCCCGGGACCCGATCGTGTTCGCGATGGCGAACCCGGACCCCGAGATCCTGCCGGAGGACGCGCTGGCGGCCCGCGATGACGTGATCATGGCGACGGGCCGATCCGACTACCCGAACCAGGTGAACAACGTCCTCGGCTTCCCGTTCATCTTCCGCGGCGCCCTGGACGTGCGGGCGTCCGCGATCAACGACGCGATGTTCATCGCGGCCACGAAGGCGCTCGCCGACCTGGCCCGGGAGGACGTGCCGGAGTACGTGTCGGCCGCCTACGAGGGCCGGCGCCTGCACTTCGGCCGCGACTACCTGATCCCGACCCCGTTCGACCACCGCGTCCTCATCTGGGAGGCCTCGGCGGTGGCGCAGGCGGCGATGGACACCGGCGTGGCGCGTCGCGAGGTCGACATCGAGGAGTACAAGCGGGAGCTGGAGGCCCGCCTCGGCCCCGCCCGCGAGCTCATGCGCTCGATCATGGAGAAGGCGAAGCGCACCCCGAAGCGGATCGTGCTGCCCGAGGGCGAGGAACCGGTGATCGTGCGGGCCTCGCACGCCATCGTCGAGGAGCGGCTCGGTACGCCGGTCCTGCTCGGAAACCCGGAGCGAGTCCGCGAGATCGCCGCGGCCGCGGAGGTGGACCTGTCCGGCGTGGAGATCGTCGACCCGGAGACCTCCGACCGCCTGGCCGCCTACACGGATGTCCTGTTCGAGCGGCGCAAGCGGAAGGGGGTCACACGGGCGAACGCGCGGGCCCGCATGCGGGAGCCCGGCTACTTCGCGGCGATGATGGTGGAGAGGGGCGATGCCGACACGCTGGTCAGCGGGGCGAACATGGCCTATCCGGAGGCGCTGCGGCCGGCCCTGCAGACCATCGACCTGCAGCCGGGGATCCACAAGGTGGCGGGCCTCTACATGATGGTGTTCCGCGACCGGCTGTATTTCTTCGCCGACACGACCGTCAACATCGAGCCCGACGCGGAGATCCTCGCCGAGACGGCGGCGATGACGGCCGATTTCGTCCGGCGGCTGGGGATCGATCCGTACGTGGCGATGATTTCCTTCTCGAACTTCGGGTCGGCGCCGCACCCGGAGTCGCGGAAGGTCCAGGAGGCCGTGCGCCTCATCAAGGAGCGCCGGCCGGACATCGTGGTGGACGGCGAGATGCAGGCGGATACCGCGGTCGTGGAGGGGATCCTCAAGGACGTCTACCCGTTCTCCGACCTGAAGCGGGCGGCGAACGTCCTGATTTTCCCGAGCCTCGCGGCGGCGAACGCCTCCTACAAGCTGCTGGCGCGCATCGGCGGCGCGGAGGCGATCGGGCCGGTGCTGCTGGGCCTCGACCGCTCGGTGCACGTGGCGCAGCGGGGCGCCTCGGTGGCGGAGATCCTGAACCTGGCCGCGATCAGCGTGGTGGACGCGGACCAGCGGCGCCACCAGGCGGCGGAGGCCCGGGCCTGAGCGGGCCCGGCCGCCGGAGGGGGTAGCGGACGGCATGGGCGCCGGCACCGCGCGGACCGTCCGCGACCCCCTGTGGGGCAACGTCACGCTCGACGCGGCGGCCGCGGCCGTCGTCGACGCGGCGGAGTTCCAGCGGCTGCGCCGCGTCAAGCAGCTGGGCTTCGCGCACCTCGTCTACCCCGGCGCCGTCCACACGCGGTTCCTGCACGCGCTGGGCGTCCACCACCTGGGCGGCCTGGCGGTCGAGGCGCTGCGTCGGCGCGGCGAGCTGGACGGACTGAGCGAGGAGGAGCGCGCGGCCCTGCCGGCGGTGCGGCTCGCCGCCCTCCTGCACGACATCGGCCACTACGCCTTCTCCCACGCGATGGAGGAGCTGGAGCCGGGGGCGATCCCGGGGCACCACGAAGATGTGGCCGAGCGCTTCCTGCGGGCCCCGGGGATCCGGGCCGCTCTCGTCGCCGCGATGCCCGACGGCGCGGACGCGGCGGAGCGGGTGAGCGCCCTCATCCGGGGCGTCTCACCGCACCCGCTGCAGGGACTGGTGAGCGGCCCCCTCGACCTGGACAAGATCGACTACCTGCGGCGCGACGCGATGTTCTGCGGCGTGCCGTACGGCGCGGTGGACGTGGAGCGGCTGATCGACTCGCTCGCCCTGGCGCGCGAGTCGTCGGACGCGCCGCTCGAGGTGGCGGTCACCGAGAAGGGCCTGAGCGCGCTCGAGTCGCTCCTGTTCTCGAAGTACCAGATGTTCCGGAACGTCTACTGGCACCACGGCGTCCGCGCGGCGACGGTGACGTTCCGGCGGCTCGTGGAGGGAGCGCTGGACGCCGGGCTCCTGGCCCGGGACGAGCTCGCCGGCCCCACCGACGAGGAGCTGCTGGGCCGGCTCGCGGCGCGCATGCGGGAGCGCGAAGCGCCGCCGGTGCTCGCCCGGCTTCTCGCGGCGCTGATGGACCGGCGCCTGCCACGGCGCCTGCTCGAGCTGCAGGGAGACGGGCTCCCCGCCGGGATCGGGACCTGGATGCCCGGGAATCGCGACCTGGTGCGGTCCGTGGAGGACCGGCTGGCCCGCGAGTGGGGACGGGAACCCGGCTCGATCCTGCTCGACTACCCCGAGAACCCCCGCATGCTCGAGCTCGGAATCCTGCTCGTGCGGCGGCGGGGCGGCGTGCAGCGCCTCAGCTCGGCGGGCGAGGAAGGGCTGATCGACCTGCCGCGGCTCGGCCGCTCCCTGCACCACGCGACGCGCGCCCTGCGCGTGTTCGGTCTCGACCGCGACTTCGAGGCGCCCGACCCGGGGCCGCTGCTGCGGCTGCTCGGGCTCCCGGGCGCGGAGGTCGCGGGACGGCTGGACGATCCGGCGCCGCTGGACTGACGGCGGGCCGGATGGGCCGCGTCAGTCGTCGACCGCGGGGACCACCACGTGGACGACCAGCGCCGTGACGTTGTCCGCGCCGCCCGCCAGGTTCGCCTCGCTGACCATGCGGGCCGCCGCCCCGCCGGGATCGTCGACGGCTCCCAGGATCTTCCGGATGCGGGGCTCGTCGACCATGTCCGTGAGGCCGTCCGTGCTGAGGAGGTACCGGTCGCCGTCCCGCATGGGCCCCACGAAGATGTCGGGCCGGGGATCCTCGTCGGTGCCGAGCGCACGCGTGATGATGTTCGACTGCGGGTGCCGGTGCGCCTGCTCCGGCGAGATGACGCCGCGCGACACCTGCTCCTGGACCCACGAGTGATCCGTGGTGATGCGCGACAGGATTCCCTCGCGCAGCAGGTAGGCCCGGCTGTCGCCGATGTGGCCCACGACGTAGTGGTCGTCGGGCCGCAGCACGAGCACGGTGGCCGTGGTTCCCATGCCCATCCGGGCGGCGTCGGTGTGGGCCTGGCGGACGATCTCGGAGCTCGCGTCCCGGAACGCGCCGAGGAAGAAGGCGCGCACCTCGTCGAGTCCCTCGTCGCTCTGCAAGGCGCAGAGCCGCGTCCCGATCATCTCCGAGGCGATGGCGCTCGCCACCTCGCCCGCGGCGTGCCCTCCCATCCCGTCCGCCACCACGAACACGCCGGACTCCGCCGAGCAGAAGACGGAGTCCTCGTTCTCGTCGCGTACGCGGCCCACGTCCGTCACGGCCGCACAGTTCCAGCCGAAGCGTCCCATCGGTTCCCCTGACTTCCGGAGGCCGGCTCCCGCGGCCCACCGCAAGCGGTCGAGTGATTCCGGTTCCTGTATCTACCCCGTCGCAATCGCCCGGACAAGCGAGCCCGGACGCCTCTCCCGGGGGGCTTGCGCGCAGCGTCCCGTTTGACGGGGATGCCCGCGGCGATCTAGCTTCCCGGCTCGCAGGACGACTGGAGGACGACTCGCCCACACGAGCCATGAACCGGAACGGTCGCTACAAAGGTCCGGTCACCAGGACGGACGGCGCGAGCATGGTCGACCTCTACCTCGAGGATGTCAGCCGGCATCGCCTGCTGACTCCGGAGGAGGAGGACGCCCTGGCGCGTCGCGCCCGGGCCGGCGACACCGAGGCGCTCGAGCGGCTGATCCGCTCGAACCTCCGCTTCGTGGTGTCCGTGGCCAAGCGCTACCAGAACCGCGGGCTCTCCTTCGCCGACCTGATCCAGGAGGGCAACGTCGGCCTGGTGACGGCGGCGCGGAAGTTCGATCCGGACCAGGGCGTGAAGTTCATTTCCTATGCCGTGTGGTGGATCCGGCAGGCGATCCTCGCCTCGCTCGCCCGCCAGGGACGGTCCGTCCGGTTGCCCCTGAACCGCGCCACGGAACTCTCCCGCATGCTCCGCGTGACCGAGGCGCTCCGCCAGAGCCTCGGGCGCGAGCCCACGCCCGTCGAGATCGGCGAGAAGGCCGAGCTCACCCCCAAGGTCGTCGAGATGCTCCAGGCGGTGAACGTCACCGAGGTGCGGCTCGACGCGCCGATCGGGGAGGCGCCCGACGCCGGTCTGATGGAGCGCTTCCTCGTCGACGACGCGGACATCGGCGACGAGGTGGACCGCGAGCTCCTCAAGGAGCAGATCGCGGTCGCGCTGTCGGGGATCCGGCCGCGCGATGCGCGCGTGCTGCGGCTGTACTACGGGCTGCAGGGCGAGTCCGAGCACACGCTCGAGCAGATCGGCCAGATCCTGGGCGTCACGCGGGAGCGGGTGCGCCAGCTTCGCGACCGGGCGCTGCTGGAGATCCGCAGCGGTGACCAGGGCCGCGCCCTGGAGACGTTCGCCCCCGCCTGAGCCGGGGCGGACCGAGGCCGGGCGGTTCAGCCTTCCGGCGGCGGGAGGGCGCCGGCCAGCAGCTCGCCGGACGGGCAGGCGGCGGCCTCGGTCCATTCGATCCCGCGCCCCTCGGGCCCAGCGCGGGACGCGGCGAGGAGCACCGGCGGCCCCGCCGCCCACCGCTCCACGAAGTCGATCCGCCCTCCGGGTCCCGCCGCGGCGCCCCGATACACGAAGATCTCCCGTCCCGCATCCCCGTCGTAGCGGCGCACCTCGGACCACTCCGGCACATAGCCCCGGCTCGGGTCGAAGCGGGCGAGGAAGAACAGCGAGCTGGCGGCGCGCGCGGGCGGCGGCCCCCCGAGCGAGTCGCCGACCAGGTAGGTGGCTGCCATGGCCGGCGCTTCATCGCCGGGCCACGCCACCGCCCGCAGGTCGGCGCGCTGCGCCAGGTACGGCCGCGCCTCGCCGCCTTCGCGCAGCAGGCGCTCGGCCAGGATCGGCCCGAACGTGCGCATCCGGTCGTCCGGCTCGGCCAGGGGCAGCGGGTCCGGCGCGTCCGGAGATGTCTCGGCCGGGAAGGCGAAGGCGCGCGCCGGCATCCGGCCTCCCGGCGTGAGCAGGACGCGCCCGCCCGCGACCGGCGGGCAGCCGGGACGCACGAAGGCGGTGGTCCCGTCCAGCACCAGGCTGCCGATCCGCCGCCCTGCCGCGTGCAGCGCCAGCGTGCGGCCGGCCGGGTGGAACGCCGAATCGAAGCGCGCCGCCCAGCCGTCGTCCGGATGGTCCGGGATGCCCAGCGGCTCGGGTCCCGCCGGTCCCAGCCGGGCGACGGCCACCGCCCGTCCCGAGCCCGCCGCCCGGTCGAGGGCCACGGAGAACAGCAGCGGACCGTCGGGCAGGGGCGCGGGCGGGGGCGCGTCGGCGGTGCCGGAGGCCCGGGAAACCGGGACTTCCGGCTCGGGGGCGGGGTTCTCCAGCCGGAAGCTCCCGCCCGCCCAGTCGACTTCGCAGCCGCCCGCGGCCAGGAGCGCGGCGAGCGCCGCCGCACGCCACGCCCGGCGTCCGCCGACGCGTGAACTGGAAACTGCGGGACCGTAAGTTGCCATGGTCGGACCTGGACGGGGAAGCGCCGCGTGAACGCATCGAAGCTAGAGCCGGTCACGAGCCGGATCAACCGGGCCGATCGCGCGGCAGGAGGGTGGACACACCGGCGGAGAGGTTGCCGTGAGCGCGCGAGTGGGCCTGTACCATCACGGGGACTGCAGCCGGCACGACACCGGCTGGGGACACGCCGAGCACCAGGGCCGGCTGCGGGCCGTCGTGCAGGCGATCGGACGCTCCCTGCCCGAGCTGCACGGGCTCGTGGAGTCGGTGGAGGGCGTCCCCGCGGATCCCGCGGCGCTCGAGATGGTCCATTCCCCGGCGCACGTGCGCCGGGTCCGCGAAGCGGTCGACCGGGCGCGGACGGCGGAGCGGCTCGTGTTCCTGCAACCCGACACGCCCGTCTCGGGCGCGTCCTGGGATGCGGCGCTCGCCGCGGCGGGATGCGCCCTCGCCGCCACCCGGGACGTGGCCGCCGGGCGCTTCCGGTCGGCCTTCTGCGCCGTGCGGCCGCCGGGCCACCATGCGACGCCGGGGGTCGCGATGGGCTTCTGCCTGTTCAACTCGGTGGCGCTGGCCGCCCGCCTGGCCGTGGACGGGGGCCTGGCGCGCCGGGTCCTCATCGCGGACTGGGACGTGCACCACGGAAACGGCACGCAGGACGCCTTCTACGAGGATCCCGACGTCTACTACCTGTCGCTGCACCAGAGCCCGCACTACCCCGGCACGGGCGCCGCGGAAGAGCGCGGCCGCGGGCCGGGCGAGGGGACGACCCGCAACCTGCCGATGCCGCCGGGCCTGGAGGCCGCCCGCTACGTGGATGCGCTGCTGGAGGCGATCGACGAGGCGGCGGCGTTCGGCCCCGAGCTGGTGCTGGTCTCCGCCGGCTTCGACGCGGCGCGCGGCGATCCGCTGGGCGGCTTCACGCTGGAGACCGCCGACTTCCGCACCCTGACGCTCGAACTGGCGCGCCGCACGGCGGGCACGGCGGCGGGTCGCATCGTGTCGTGCCTGGAGGGTGGCTACGATCCCGCGGCCCTCGGCCGGAACGTCGACACGCACCTGCGGGCGCTCGCCGAGGCGAGCGGGGAGGTCCCGTGGAGCTGACCTGGGAGCGCCTCGCGATCCGTCCCGAGGTGCCGTTCCGGATCGCCCGCTCGGTGCAGGAGACGGTGGAGAGGGTGTGGGTACGGGTGACCTGCGACGGGCTGGAGGGCTGGGGGGAGGCCGATCCGTCCCCCTATTACGGCGAGTCGGCCGGGTCGGTGGAGGCGGCGCTGGCCCGCCTGCGGCCGGTGCTGGAGGCGGAGCCGGACCCGGACCGTCTGGAGGCGATCGAGCGGCGGATCCGCGAGGCCGTGCCCGGCGATGCCGCGGCGCGGACGGCCGTCTCCGCGGCGCTGCACGACCTGTTCGGCAAGCGGCTGGGCCAGCCCCTGTGGCGGCTGCTCGGGCTGGATCCCGCGGACGCGCCGCGAAGCTCGTTCACGATCGGTCTCGATGAGCCGGACGCCATGGCGGACCGGGTGCGGGCCGCCGCCGGCTGGCCGATCCTCAAGATCAAGCTCGGCACGGAGCGGGACGAGGAGATCCTGCGGGCGGTGCGCGACGCCGACCCGTCGCGGGTCCTGCGCGTGGACGCGAACGCCGCGTGGACCCCGGAGACGGCCGTGCGCCACGTCCGGCTGCTCGCCGACCTCGGCGTGGAGATGGTCGAGCAGCCGCTGCCGCCGGGCGACCCCGAGGGGTGGCGGGCGGTGCGGGAGGCGTCGCCGATTCCCGTGTACGCGGACGAGTCCTGCCTCGTGGCGTCCGACGTGCCGAAGCTCGCGGGGCTGGTGGACGGGGTTAACATCAAGCTCGCCAAGTGCGGCGGGCTGCGGGAGGCGCTCCGTGCCGTGCACGCGGCCCGCGCCTGCGGCCTGGAGGTGATGTTCGGGTGCATGCTCGAGACGACGCTGGGCATCGCGGCGGCCGCTCACCTCGCGCCCCTCGCCGACCGCCTCGACCTGGACGGCGCGGCCCTCCTCGCCAGGGATCCGTTCGCCGGGCCGCGGCTGGAAGAGGCGCGGCTGCGGCTCGGCCCCGAGCCGGGACTCGGCGTCCGCCGGAGGTGACGTGACCCGGGGTGCCCCCGCGCGGCGGATCGCGGCCGTGCCGGCCGCCGCGCTGGTCTTCCTCGCCGCGGCGCCGGCCGCCGCCCAGACCGTGGTGGGGACGGTCGTCGAGGAGGGATCGGGCGCGCCGCTCGCCGCGACGTTCGTCGTCCTCGAGGACCCCGGGGGAGAGGTGCGTGCCCGGGCCCTCACCGGCCGCGACGGCGCGTTTCGCATCGGGGCGCCGGGCCCCGGCCGGTGGCGCCTGCGCACCGAGCGCATCGGCTTCGAGCCCGGCGTCTCGCCCGAACTGGAGCTCGCGGCGGGCGAGGTCCGCACGTTCCGGTTCCGCGTGGCCACGCGTCCCGTCCGTCTCGACGACATCGCCGCCGAGGACCGGCCCCGCTGCGGGCGGGTCGGCGTGCAGGAGGCCGTGGAGCTCCAGCGCGTGTGGGACGAGGCGCGGAAGGCCCTGTCGGCCACCGTCTGGACGGGCCTGCAGCCGCACTTCCGCTTCGACGTCGTCCTTCACTCCCGCCTCCTCGGCCCCGACGGCGACCCGGAAGGGGAGCCGACCTATACGGAGGCCCGCTTCTACGGGCGGCACCCCTTCCGCGCCGTCCCGAAGCGCGACCTGGCGCTGGGTGGCTTCGTGCAGCGGCGCCCGGGACGGATCGCCTTTCACGCTCCCGACGCCGAGGTCCTCCTCTCCGACTCGTTCGTGGACCGGCACTGCTTCCGGATCGATCGAGCCACCTCCGCCGGCGTGCGGCAGGTCGGCCTCGTGTTCGAGCCTGTCCCCGGCGGCCGCGTGACGGACATCGAGGGCGTGATGTGGCTCGACGAGCGGACGGCCGAGTTGCGACGCGTGGAGTTCCGCTACGTGGGACTCGACATTTCGGGCGACCGGAGGCGCCTCGGCGGTCGGGTCGAGTTCACGCGGCTGCCGGCCGGCGAGTGGATCGTCCGGCGCTGGTGGATCCGCACCCCCGTCCTCGGGTGGCCCGATTCGGAGGGCGAGCTCGACCCGGAGGAACGCCAGCGCCGTCGCCGCCTGTCGCGGTACGCCTGGGTCGATGAGGGAGGAGGGGAGGTGGTGGCCGTGTGGCGCACCTCCCGTCTCCCCGGAACCGTCGCCGCCGACACGCTGGACGTGCGCCTGCCCCCGGACCGGCTGGTGACGCGCTTCGACTATCTCGGTCCGGTGGGCGGCGAGGGCTGAACCCGGTCGGCCGGCCACGTCCGGACGGTGGTCCGCGCGGCTCCGGACCTCCTCAGAGCAGCTGCTCCGGGTCGCGGTCGATCTCGAGACGCAGGCCGGAGGGCACGGGCGGGTCGGCGGCGAGAGCGCGGAGCAGCCGGCCGAGCCGGGCGGGATCGGGCGACTTGAGGAGCGCGTGCCAGCGCCAGCGGCCGCGCAGGCGGTCGATCGGGCAGGGCGCCGGGCCCACCAGCTCGAGTCCGGCCGCCGCGGTGGCTCCGCTCGTCCCGCCCGCTCCGGCCGCTGCATCCGCTCCGGCCGCTGCGCCGGTTCCGCCCTCCGGCGCGTCGTCCGCGATCCAGCGCTCGATGCGATCGGCCAGCGCCTCCGCCGCGTCGGCCACCGCCTCCTCCGGCCCGCCGCTCACCACGAGGTTGGCCAGCCGGAGGTGCGGCGGATAGCCGGGCCCCGCCCGGTCCTCCATCTCCCGGTCGGCGAACGCGACGTAGTCGTGTCCCCGCGCCGCGCGCAGGGCGAAGTGGTCGGGGCGGGACGTCTGCACGAGGACTTCGCCGGGAACCGGGCCCCGGCCGGCCCGGCCGGCCACCTGCGCCAGAAGCTGAAACGTCCGTTCGGCGGAGCGGAAGTCCGGGAGGTTCAGCCCCACGTCCGCGTCGATCACGCCCACCAGCGTGATGCCCGGCAGGTCGAGACCCTTCGCGATCATCTGCGTGCCGAGCAGCACGTCGACCTCGCCGCGCCGGACGGTCTCGAGGATCCGCCCGTGCGACCACTTGCCGCTCGTCGTGTCGACGTCCATGCGGGCGATCCGCGCGGCGGGGAACAGTTCGCCGAGGCGACGCTCCACCTGCTCGGTCCCGAAGCCCTGGAACCGGAGGGCCTCCGAGCCGCAGTTCCGGCACGTCTCGCGGTGCTCCACCTCGAAGCCGCAGTGGTGGCAGACGAGGCGGCCGCGCCGCCGGTGCCAGGTCAGGGACACGTTGCAGCTCCGGCACGTTTCCACCCGGCCGCAGTCCGGGCAGGCGACCCAGGTCGAGTGGCCGCGGCGGTTCAGCAACAGGATCGCCTGCTCGCCCCGCTCCAGCCGCGCCGCGAGCGCCGCGTGCAGGCGTTCCGAGAAGATCCGTGGGGCCGGTCCCTCCTCGGCCCGCAGGTCGACGAGCTCGACTCCGGGGAGGGCGTGCGGGGTGGCGCGTCGCGGCAGCGTCTCCAGCTCCCACTTTCCGGCACGGGCCAGGGCCCAGCTCTCGAGGGAAGGCGTCGCGGAGCCGAGCACGCACAGGGCGCCCTCGGCCCGCGCCCGCACCACCGCGACGGCGCGGGCGTGATAGCGCGGCGTCTCGGACTGCTTGTAGCTCCCGTCGTGCTCCTCGTCCACCACGATCACCCCGAGGTCGCGCAGGGGCGCGAAGACGGCGGAGCGCGTGCCGACCGCGACGCGCCGCCGCCCGGCGCGCAGCGCTTCCCAGGCGTCGTGGCGCTCGCCGTCCGACAGGCCCGAGTGCAGCACGGCCACGCGGTCTCCGAACGCCGCGCGCACGCGCTGCACCGTCTGCGGGGTGAGCGCGATCTCGGGGACGAGCAGCATCGCCGAGCGCCCGGCGTCGAGCGCCCGGCGCATGAGCCGCAGGTAGACCTCCGTCTTGCCGGAGCCGGTGATGCCACGCAGCACGACGGTGCCCGGCCGAGGGCCGTCCATCCGGGCGGTGAGCCGCTCCAGCACGCCGACCTGGTCGGGGTTCGGTTCGATCGGCCCCGGCGTGACCACCGGGAGCCCCGGGCCGGCGAACGGGTCGCGCTCCACGGGTTCGTCGGCGATCGTCGCCAGGCCCTTCTCCGCCAGGCCGGCGAGCACGCTGCGGGTGAACCCGAGCCGGCGCTCCAGGTGGGCGACCTCGGCCCGGCCGCCGAGGGTTTCGAGCGTCTCGAAGGCTTCCCGCTGCCGCCGGGCGCGGCCGAACGCCTCCTCCCGCTCGCGCAGCGTGGGGAGGTCGTGGACCAGGCGAATCACCTGCCGATGCAGCGGGCCGCCGCCGGCGCGGCGCCCTCCCAGCATGCCGGGCGGGAGCGCGGCCCGGTACACGAGCCCGGGCGGCGCGACGTAGTAGCGGGCCACCCACCGGCACAGGTCCAGCAGCGCCGGGTGGAGGACGGGCTCCGGGTCGAGCACGTCCAGCACGTCGCGGATCCGGGCGCCACCGGCGTCCGGCGCGGTCTCGAGCTCCTCCAGGATGCCCGTCTCGCGCCGCCGGCCGAACGGGACCCGGACGCGCACGCCGGGGCGGGCGCGGTCCGCGAGGCCGGGGGGGACACGGTACTGGAACGAGCGCAGCAGGGGCCGGGCGAGCGCCACTCGCGCGTACGCGCCGGCGCCCGCGGCGGGCGTGCTTGACGACCCGTTGCGGACGTCTCCAGATTCCCCGCTGCGCGAGGAGACTTCAGAGGGATCCAATGGGCTGCCTGGCACTCAACGCCTCATACGAACCGCTCACCCTGCTGCCGGTGCGGCGGGCGCTCCGCCTCGTCATCGACCGGAAGGCCGAGGCCCTCGAGGTCGACGAGACGCGTCCGTACCGCTCCGAGACCGGGAGCTGGGCGGCGCCCGTGGTGATCCGGCTGGTGCGCTACATCCACGTGCCGCGGCGGTTCCGGCGCCACGTGACGAATACGTTCCTGTTCGCGCGCGACGGGTACCGCTGCCAGTACTGCGGGCGGCACCGCGAGGAGCTCGGCTACCGCGAGTCCCTCACCCGCGACCACGTCGTACCCATCTCGCGGGGCGGCGACAACGGGTGGGAGAACGTCGTGACCGCCTGCAGCCGCTGCAATCTCCGCAAGGCCGACCTGCTGCCCGAGGAGTGCGGGCTGCGGCTCCGGGTGTCGCCGGGCGTGCCGGGCGGCGTGGAGCTGATCTGGGCCGTACGCCGCGTCACGCCGATCCAGGCCCGTTACATCGGCATGTTCTACGGCGAGGACGTCCTGCGCGCCCTCTCGGCCTGAGCGGACCGGCCCGATGGGATTCGGCAGCCTCGGGATCTCCGAGCTCCTCGTGATCTTCGTGATCGTGCTCGTGTTCTTCGGGCCGCGGCGCATGCCGGAGATCGCGCGCTCCCTCGGCAGCGCCATGCGCGAGTTCCGCCGCAGCCTGAACCAGATCCAGCGGGAGTTCGAGGAGGCGGACCCGACGCGGCCGCCCCGCGCCGACCGCTCCGTGCTGGAGCGCATGCCCGACGCGGTGCGGCCGCGCGAGCCGCCCGGCCGGCCGCCGTCCCCGTCGCCCGGCCCGGATGCGACCCCGCCCGGCCCCGATGCTACTCCGCCCGGCCCCGATGCGAACCCGGCCGAGCCGCCCGCGGACGCCGCCCGCCCCGACGCGGCGCCTACGGATTCCGGCGAGCCGGAGGATCCGGGTCCGCCGCCGGCTCGGGAGGGGGACAGGGGATCCGGCTGAGCTGCGGCGGTCGCCCGTCGCGTCCCTCGCTCGCCAGCCACACCGTCGTCCCGTCCCGGCTCCAGGTCAGCGCCTCTCCCTGCGGCTCGAAGGCGGAGATGAGCGACGCGGCGACCGGCGCCACCGACGGGTCCCGCCCCGAGTCCTCGCCCCAGGGGAGCAGGTACAGCGAGATGTAGCTCCGGATCGCCAGGAAGCGCCCGTCGGGGGAGATGTCGCCCGCCGTGATGAACTGCGCCGTGTTCTCGCCGGCGGGGACGCGCAGGTCGCCCATGGGACGCAGCGTGAAGGTCGCGCCCGCCGCATCCGCCAGCTCCGCCAGGCCGGCCGCGTACATCTCCACCCGTGCCTCGCGCCCCTTCGTGACGAGCAGGAGCTCGCCGGCCGCGTCGTCCACGAGCAGCGCCTCGGCGTCCCGTGCCCCGTCGGGGAAGACCAGGTCCCAGGCGGCGCGGGGCGTCACGACCTGGTCGTAGGGGCCCGGCCGTCCGCCCGCTCCCGCGGCGGTGGACTGGGATGCATCGCGCGGAAGCTCGGGGAGCGGGATCTCGTACACCCGGATGCTCGGGTGCGCCGCCAGGTTGTCGCCGATGTCGCCGAGGTACAGGCACCAGTCCGGGCCGCACCGGCCGACGGCCACGTCCTCGAGGTCCCGGTCCGAGGCGCCCGTGATCCGGACCCGCGAAACGACGGCTCCCGTCGTATCGACGCCGAACAGGAGGGCCTCGTTGCCGCTGTCGTTGTGGATCCAGAACAGGTCGTCCCGTCGCGGGTCGCGCGTCATGCCCGAGGCCTCGCCGAGCTCCGGGGGAAGGAAGGCCACGGGGAGCGCCGCGCCGCAGGACCCCGGGACGACCTGGTCGGCGGTCTGCCCGTTGCCCCGCGCGCAGCCGGCCACGGCGGCGACGGCGGCGAGCACGGCCGCCACGGGTCCGCCGACGGCCCGGCGGCGCGATCCGGTCCCGGCGACGCCGCCGCGTCTCACGGGGCGTTCCTCTCCGCGCCGCCTGCCGGTTCGACGGTCACGTGCGGCAACGCCTCCCAGCGGTCCGTCGTCCGGACGGCGAGCTTCCACTTGTCCCCCTCCCTGCAAGGGTCGCACAGAACCGGCGGGCCCTGCCCGGCCGGGAGCGGACGGCCATCCAGCTGGTACTCCCCCGGCGCGGCGGCGGCGTCGAGCGTCAGCCGCCGGCCCGCCAGCGTCTCGGGCACGCGCCACTCGCCTTCCGCCACCCACCCCGCCGCGCGGGGCAGGCGGTCCGGCGCCTGCAGTTCCTCGATGTCCGTTCCCTCCGCCGCGGCCCGCACCTTCCACCCGAGCAGGGCCAGGGCGCGGCCGGGCGTCGGGCCCGGAGGAGAGGTGGCGGGCGCCGCGAGCAACCGCTTCTCGTCCCGGCGGTTCCAGCGCAGCTCCGCCTCCACGCCCCGGCGCTCCGCCGCCGCGCGCGCGATGCGGTCCACGGGCACGGGCAGGGCCGCGGTCACGGTGCGTCCGGGCGTGAGCCACGGGACCACCGTCTCGGCGTCCGCGCCTTCGACCTTCGCCTTCAGCCGCACCCGGTCGATCGGAGTGCGGCTCCAGCCCGTGAGATCGACGCCGACGTAGCCCACGAGCCGGTCCTCCCGCCAGGCCAGGGAGTCGAGCGTCCGGACCGCCGCCGCGACGAGGACCCGCGGCTCGGCGGGGCCCGTGCGCACGTCGCCCGGCGGGCGGGAGGCCTGCACGCGGATGCCATCGAGCCGCGACGGGAGCCCTCCTTCCTCCGCCCGTGCGCCGCCGCTGCCGGGGTAGAGCGTGGCCGCCAGCTCGAACGGCCCGGGGGGCCCGGCTTCCGCCCGCAGCAGCAGCGTGTTCCAGCCCGTGCCGAGCACGACGCGGGCCGTGGTCTCGGCGCCTCCCTCCGCCACGAGCGGCTCGCCGTCCGCCGCGAGCAGCGGACGGCCGTTCAGCCACGCCCGCACGCGTGTTTCGCCGCCGCCGCTCCACGCGAGGCGCACCACCCGGTCCTCGGGACTGCGCGCGTAGGCGTGCGCGAAGGCGAGCGCCTGCGCGGAATCGGCCAAATCCGCGGAATCGGCGGAATCGGCCAAATCCGCGGAATCGACCGGCGAAGGAGCGTCGAGCTCCACCGCCGCGCCGGGCTCGAGGCGCAGGAGCCGCCACGCGGTGCCGCCGCGCACCACGCCGCGATCGGGCAGTACGACCGTGGCGCCGGGGCCGGTCAGTGGGTCCCCCCCGCCGTCCGCCGGGATGGAGAGGACGTCGGACACGAGCCAGCGCCGGAGCGGCAGCTCGTCCGCGGCCTCGGGGGCTACCTGTTGCGCGACTCCGGGGCGCGGCCCGGCCGCCAGCGTCGCCGCGGTGACGAGGCACAGGGCCCGGCGGACCGGGCGGCGCCGCGGAGGACGTGCCGCGGCGCTCCGCCGGCCGGGCAGGTGCGACGAATGCGGATTGTCGGGGCTACGGGACATGAGACTCCGGGTTTCTTGACCGGGCAGACAGGACCAGTCTAACCTCCGGCGCAACCTACGCCACCGTCCTGTACCCGGTCCACGGCTCCGCGGCCCGGACAGGCACTCCGCGCGCACCAGGGAGGAGACCCGTCATGCGGACGCTGGCCCGCCTGTTCGAGAACAATCGCGCCTGGGCGGCCTCGCGCGCCGAGGCGGATCCCGGGTTCTTCGCGCGCCTCGCCCGCCAGCAGGCCCCGCCCTTCCTGTGGATCGGCTGCGCCGACAGCCGCGTCCCCGCCAACGAGATCGTCGGGCTGGACCCGGGCGAGCTGTTCGTCCATCGCAACGTGGCCAACGTGGTGGTCCCCACCGACCTCAACGCGCTGTCAGTGCTCCAGTTCGCGGTCGACGTGCTGCGGGTGGAGGACGTGATCGTGTGCGGGCACTACGGGTGCGGCGGGGTCAAGGCGGCCCTCGAGGAGGAACGTCACGGGGTGGTGGACCTGTGGCTGGCGCACGTGCGGGAGGTGCGCGACGAGCACGCCCACCGCCTCGCATCCCTCGCCGAGGCGGAACGCCTGGACCGCTTGTGCGAACTGAACGCGATCGAGCAGGCGGCCCGGGTGTGCCGCACGCAGGTCGTGCGGGACGCGTGGGAGAGGGGCCAGCGGCTCTCCGTGCACGCCTGGGTCTACGGCCTGTCGGACGGCCTCCTGCGGGACCTCGGGATGACCGTGACCTCGGCCGCGGAGCTCTCCTCCGTGCGGGATGCCGCTCTGGCGGCGGGCGCCGGCCCCGCCGCCGCGGGGGACGTGCCGCCCTGAGCGGGACCGGCACTCCGACGGCGGGTCAGAACCGCTCGCCCTTCTTCTCCCGCAGGTGGCTCCCCACCGGGCGGATCCGGGTCCACATCGTGTGGAAGTAGAGAGCGAATCCGAGGATCTGGGCCAGGCCGGCCGCCAGGATCACCCAGCCGAGCCACCCGGCCGGCAGCGAAGGCCGGGTGGCCTCGCCCGCGAATCGCACGAGGGTGGCGGGCGCCAGGAGCCACCACGCTGCCGCCGCGCGGCGCGGCCGGTAGCGCGTGTCCCCCCGCGCGGGCCGTGGAAACAGCCACAGCGCGACGCCCAGGATGAGGAACATCACGAAGCCGATGCCGACGGCGTGCGCGTGCGCCGAGACCTGGTAGGGCGACGGCCAGATGCCGGAGAGCTCCCGCCGGGCCAGCAGCCAGCCCCCGTAGGCCAGCCCGAGGAACAGGAAGCCGATCGCCGTGCGAATGTAGCGGCGGGCCAGCGCGTGCACGGGGCGGCCTCAGCCCGCGGGATCGCGCAGCATCACGAGCATCATCCGGAACGGCGCCACCGCCGCCACGGCGTGGGGGACGCCCGCCGGCAGGCGCAATGCCCGGCCCGTCTCCAGGCGGTGAGTCTCTCCGCCCACCGTGATGTCGGCCTCGCCGTCGAGACACACGACCAGGGCCTCGTGCGGCGTCGTGTGCTCGGAGAGTCCCTCTCCCGCGCCGAACGCGAACAGGGTGACCGTGCCGCCGCGCCCCTTGAGGATCGTGCGGCTCACCACGGCGCCGGCCTGCACGGCGACCAGCCCGGCCAGCTCCTCGGGCGTCGCCAGGACCGTGTCCCGATCGTCGGTCGTCATCATCGCAACCTTCCTGGTCACAGAATTTCCTTCCGGGCACGGCACGGCGCGCCGAAGCGCCCGCGCGCCCCCCGGCTCCCACCGGCGCTCACGTGTCGACCGCTGCGTCCTGCGCGGCGATCAGCCGCCGGATCCCGCTCTCCGCCAGGTCGAGCAGGGCCGCGAGCTCGTCCCGCCCGAACGGGCTCCCCTCGGCCGTGCCCTGGACCTCCACGAACCGGCCGTCGTCCAGGGCGACTACGTTGAGGTCCACGCCGGCCCGCGAGTCCTCCCGGTAGTCGAGGTCCAGACAGGCCCGTCCGTCCACCAGGCCCACGCTTACCGCGGCGACCCGGTGCGGGAGGGCCGGCCGCTCGATCCGCCCGGCCTCGCGCAGTCGCCGCTCTGCCTCGTGCAGGGCGATCCACGCCCCGGTGATGGAGGCCGTGCGCGTGCCGCCGTCGGCCGACAGGACGTCGCAGTCCAGCACGACGGTGTGCGGGCCGAGCGCGGAAAGGTCCGCCGCGGCCCTCAGGGAGCGGCCTATGAGACGCTGGATCTCCTGCGTGCGGCCGCGCGGTCCGCTCCGCTCGCGGTCCGTGCGGGTGTGCGTGGAGCGCGGCAGCATCGCGTACTCCGCGGTGATCCAGCCCCCCTTTCCCTCCCGGTGCGCGGGGACGCCCTCCAGCACCGAGGCGGCGCAGAGCACGCGGGTCCGCCCGAACGACACGAGGCAGGAGCCCTCGGCCTGCGGGGCGGCGCCGAGCTCGAACGCCACGGGGCGGAGGTCGGCGGGGTCTCGACCGTCGTGCCGGCGATGTGACATGTTCCTCCTCGAAAGAGATGGTCCGGTCGGGGAACACGCGCCCCGGCCCGGTCGAAACTGCGGACTCCGACGCCGCGCCGCGAGCGCCGGAGCCGGAAAGGCGGGACATGCTCGACGCGTTGAGAGGGCTGGACCCGGTACTGCAGGCGCTCGCGGCCGGCGGGTTCACCTGGGCCGTCACGGCGGCCGGGGCGGCCGTCGTCGTGTTCACGCGCGGCATCCGCGAGTGGCTCGTCGACGGCATGCTCGGATTCGCCAGTGGCGTGATGCTGGCCGCCTCGTTCTGGTCGCTCCTCGCGCCTGCCATCGTCATGTCCGCGGGTCTCGGCGTTCCCGACTGGCTGCCGGCCTCCACGGGCTTCGTGGCCGGTGCGCTCGTGCTCGGCATCGCCGACCGGCTCCTCCCGCACCTTCACCCGCTGCAGCCGATCAGCGCCGCGGAGGGGCCGCCGGCACCGTGGAAGCGGTCCACGCTCCTCGTGACCGCGATCACGATGCACAACGTGCCCGAGGGACTCGCCGTGGGGGTCGCGTTCGGGGCGGCGGCGCTCGGGATGGGAAGCGCGGCCGGCGCGAGCTTCGAGGCGGCGCTGGCCCTGGCGATCGGTATCGGACTGCAGAACTTCCCGGAGGGGGTAGCCGTCGCGATGCCCCTGCGCGCGGCGGGCGCCACTCGCGGGCGCAGCTTCTGGGCCGGCACGTTCTCGGCCGCCGTGGAGCCGGTGGCCGCCGTGGCCGGGGCCGCCGCGGTGCTCCAGATGCAGGCGATCCTGCCCTACGCCCTGGCCTTCGCGGCGGGCGCCATGGTGTACGTGGTGGTGGAAGAGCTGATTCCGGAGTCGCAGCAGGGCGGCAGGACGGATCTCGCCACCGCCGCGACCGTCGCGGGATTCACGGTGATGATGGTCCTGGATGTCGCGCTCGGCTGAGCGGCCCCGCGCGGCGGACAACGCGGGGAGGCGTGAGATGACCGGCGGAACGGCGATCGCGACGGCCACCTTTGGCGGCGGCTGCTTCTGGTGCACGGAGGCGGTGTTCGAGCGGGTCCCCGGCGTCGAGGAGGTCATCCCGGGCTACGCGGGGGGCCACGAGCCGGACCCGTCCTACCGGCAGGTGTGCGGCGGCGGCACCGGGCACGCAGAGGTCGTGCAGGTCCGGTTCGATCCGGGACGCGTCGCTTTCCGCCGCCTGCTCGAGATCTTCTTCGCCACGCACGATCCCACGACGCGGGACCGCCAGGGCGCGGATGTCGGATCGCAGTACCGGTCGATCGTCCTGGCCCACGACGAGGAGCAGGAGCGCACGGCCCGCGAAGTGATCGCCGCCCTGGAGGCGGACGGAGCGTTCCCCGGCCCGATCGTCACCGAGGTGCGCCGGCTCGACGAGTTCTGGCCGGCCGAGGAGGAACACCGCGGGTTCTACCGGCGGAATCCGACCGCGCCTTACTGTGCCGTGGTCATCGCGCCGAAGCTCGCGAAGCTGCAGAGAGGGGCGTGATAGCGGTCGCCGCGCGGACCCCCCGAGAGGGCCCGCGCGGCGATGCGGCGCTTCGTCGTGCGTCCCGCCCGGCCGGAGGTCGGTCCGGCCGGGCGGGCCCGCCGGTCAGATGCTGTCCGGGTCCGCCCCGAACGGCTCGAAGATCGCCTCGCCGAAGTCGAACAGGTCGTCGATCGCGTCCAGCAGATCGTCCAGCGCCGCGACCTCGGTGGACGTGAGCGGCTCGCCCGCCCCGTCCGTGAACGTCGGCGCGTCAGCCGTGCCGCCGATCAGGGCGACCGTCTGGCCGTTGTGCACGATCGTGCCGGTGAGGTTCTCCGCCGCGTCGAGCGCGCCGGAGACGACCGTGACGTTTCCGCCGTCGGTCAGGGTCATGGTGAGGTCGAACGATCCCGCCTCGGGGTCGGCGAGGCTGGCCTCGCTCGTCACGTCGAGGACGACCCGCACGTCCTGGTCCGCCATCTCGAGGTCGTAGAGCAGGTCGATGGAGACGGCCTGGTCGCTCACCGCGACGTCCTGCGCGAGGTCGAAGTCCAGCCGCTGCGTCCCGTCGGAGATGAAGCCGGCCCCGGTCGCCGTCACCTCGATGGACGACTCGAAGACGGCGAAGCTGAGACTCACGAAGTAGTCCAGGCGCGCCACGCCTCCCGTCTCGGCCCGCAGCCGCAGGCGAGTCTGCGACGCATCGCTCTCGTCGGTCAGGTCCAGAGAGCCGATCTCGGAGAGCGGCAGGACCGGCTGGCCGGTGAACGGGTCCACAGAGTACAGAATGAACCGCACGCCCGTGGCCGGCGCTCCGGCCCGGTCCGTCATCGCGTAGCGTCCGAGGGTGTCGTCCCACTCGAACGTCTTTCCGAGGAAGTTGCTGGGAAACACCGGCTCCATCGAGGCCGACATCGAGAGGGCCGGGTCCATCAGGAGCTGTGCCGAGAACGAGCTGACGGGCCGCTGGACGTCCCCGGGCAGGACCCGCAGGACCGCTCCGCCCTCCGCCTCGAGTGCGGGCGCGACGAGCGAGAGCGACCGCATCACGTCGCTGTCGGAATCCAGGCGATCTTCCAGCTCGACCGCGGCCTGCGCCGCGGCATCCGGGTCGAACGGCGTCGAAGGACCCGTGGCGTCGTCGTCACTGCAGGCGCCCAGTCCGAACGTGAGAAGGGCCGCCAGCAGAGGACGACCGAACGTTGCGTACCGCATCTTCTCCCCCAGTCGAAAAGCTTCGAGCTTTCGCGACCGTCCGCGTTCGCCCGCGGGATCGGTCGTGAATCCGTTCATCGGACCGCAAGGGATGTGCCCCCACTGTGGGTCGAGCCATGTCCTTTGTCAGCAGATGGTTATGATGATGCCGGGGCATCCGGGCCGGCCGCGGCGGCGGAACTCCGTGCAGACTGCCGCGTTCTCCTGCCGGATGCCGGCGGCCGCTTGACGGCCCCGGCCCCCGCCGGGAGGTTGGAGACCGGCACCTGCGAACCACGCGAACGGGGGAAGTACACTTGTCCAGAATCGGGATTCTCGTCGGGGGCGGACCGGCTCCCGGCATCAACGGCGCGATCAGCTCGGCCGCCCTGCGGATGATCGATGACGGGCGTGAGGTGATCGGGATATTCGACGGCTTCGAGCACCTGATGGCCGGGCGCACCGACGTCGTACAACCGCTGACGGTGGCCGACGTGTCGCGCATCCACGCGACGGGAGGGTCGATCCTGCGGACCTCGCGGGCGAACCCGACCAGGTCGCCCGAGGCGCTTCACCGCACGGTCATGGCGCTCCAGGACCTCGGCATCGACCGGCTGGTCACGATCGGCGGGGATGACACGGCCTTCGGGGCGCGCGAGGTGGCGGCCGCCGCCGGGGGAGCGCTGCGCGTGGCGCACGTCCCCAAGACGATCGACAACGATCTGCCGCTTCCCGGCGACATGCCGACGTTCGGGTACGAGACCGCGCGAGACCTGGGGGCCGAGATCGCCCAGAACCTGATGGAGGATTCGCGGACGACGAACCGGTGGTTCTTCGTGACGGTCATGGGGCGCAAGGCGGGGCACCTCGCGCTCGGCATCGGCAAGGCGGCCGGGGCGACCCTGACGGTGATCCCGGAGGAGTTCCCCCCGGGCACGATCACGGTGGGCCAGGTCTGCACGATTCTCGAGGGTGCGATCCTGAAGCGCCGGGCCCTGGGACGGAGGGACGGGCTCGCGGTGCTCGCCGAGGGGCTCGGCGAGCGGATGGACCCGGACGAACTCGCCAAGCTGCCCGGCGTGGAGGTCGAGTACGACCAGTACGGACACCTGCGGCTCGCCGAGATCCCCATCGAGACGATCCTCAAGCGCGAAGTCCAGCGTCGGTTCCGCGAGCGAGGGGAGAAGGCGACGATCACCGACCTGCGCGTGGGATACGAGCTGCGCTGCGCACCGCCCATCCCGTTCGACGTCGACTACGTGCGGACGCTGGGCTTCGGGGCGGCCCGCTTCCTGCTCGCCGACACGGTGAGCGAGCCCCTGCACCTGGGCGGGATGGTCACGCTCACCCGCGCCGGGCACCTGAGCGTGCGGCCGTTCGAGGAGTTCCGCGACCCGGAGACGGGGCGCACGCGCGTGCGCCTCGTGGACGTGGACTCGGAGCACTTCCGGGTGGCGAGGCAGTACATGATCCGTCTGGAGCGGCGGGATCTCGACGACCCGGTGATGCGCGCCACGATCGCCGAGGCGGCGGGCATGGACCCGGAAGCCTTCCGGGCCCGGTTCGAGGAGGCCCTGACCGGCCCCGGGCGCGCCGGGTGACCGCCGGGCCCGACGCCGCGCCGAGGTCGGCGCCGGAGACCGCGCCGGAGTCGAACTCGGACGGCGGCCTCCGGACCGTCGTGTTCGACCTCGACGGGACGCTCATCGACAGCGAGGCGCTGATCCTCGCCTCGTATCGGCACGCCCTGCGCACCCACCGCGGCGAGGCGCCGCCCGACGAGCTGTGGCGCCGCACGATCGGCCGCCCGCTCGCCCTCGCGATGCGGGAGTTCGCCCGCTCCGACGCGGAGTCGGAGGCCATGGTGCGGACCTACACGGAGCACAACCTGGCCGCGCACGACCGCTTCGTGCGCCCGTTCCCCGGCATCCGGGAGGCCCTCGCCGGTCTCCGGTCGGCGGGCCGCCGGCTGGCCATCGCCACGAGCAAGCGCGCGCCGGCCACCCGCATGGGCCTGAGTGTCTGCGGGATCCCGGAGGAGTGGTTCGCCGCCGTCGTGACCGCCGACGATGTGACGCGGTTCAAGCCCGAACCGGAGCCGGTGCTCGCGGCGCTGGCCCGGGCCGGGGAGACCGAGCCCGGCCGGGCCGTGTACGTGGGGGACAGCGTGCACGACATGCGCGCGGGCCGGGCGGCCGGCGTCCGGACCGTCGCCGTGACCTGGGGACCGAACGGCCGCGATGTGCTGGAGCCCGAGGGCCCCGACCGGATCCTCTCGTCTCCCGCCGAGCTCCTGTCGCTCAGCTGACCGTCGCGGCCTCCGGCTCCGGCTCCGGCGCGGGCTCGGGAGCCGGGACCAGCGCCACGGCCAGCACCTCCTCCAGCGTCTCGGCGAAGTGGAACTCGAGCCTCTCCCGGGCCTCCTCCGGGAGGTCGTCCACGTCTCCCTCGTTGTCCTTCGGGAGGATGATGTGGCGGATGCCCGCCCGCTCGGCGCCGAGGACCTTCTCCTTCACGCCGCCGATGGGGAGGACCCTTCCGCGCAGGGTCACTTCGCCGGTCATCGCGACGTCGGCGCGCACGGGCCGGCCGCTGAACGATGAGATCATCGCCAGGGCCATCGCGATCCCGGCCGACGGACCTTCCTTCGGCACGGCCCCGGCTGGGACGTGCACGTGGATCTCGTGGTCCTTCAGCGTCTCCTCGGGGATGCCGAGCTCGCCGGCGTGCGTCCGCGCGAAGGTGAGGCCGGCGCGGGCGCTCTCCTTCATCACGTCGCCGAGCTGACCGGTGAGGACCAGGCCGTCGCGTCCCGGCACCACGCTGCACTCGACGAGCATGATGTCGCCGCCCACCGGCGTGTAGTACATGCCCGTGGCCACGCCCACCGTGTCCGCCTCCATGCGCTTTTCCGGGTGGACCTTGGGGCGTCCGATGAGCTCCCGCAGGTCCTCCGGGCCGACCTGCACGGACTCCGCTGCGTCCGAAGCGATCCGGCGCGCGCTCTTGCGGGCGATGGAGCCGATCTCACGCTCCAGGTTGCGGACGCCCGCCTCGCGGGTGTAGCTGGTGATGATTTCGCGGATCGCCGCGTCGTCCACGCCCAACTGCTCCGCCGTCAGACCGTTCTGCTCCCGCTGCCGGGGCAGGAGGTACCGCTTGGCGATCTCCAGCTTTTCCTGCTCCGTGTAGCCGACGAACTCGATCGCCTCCATCCGGTCCTTGAGCGGACCGGGGATCTGGTGGGGGAAGTTCGCCGTGGCGATGAACATGACGTCGGACAGGTCGAACGGGATCCCCATGTAGTGGTCGACGAAGGCTTGGTTCTGGGCCGGATCCAGCACCTCCATCAGCGCCGCGGACGGATCTCCCTGGAACGACACCCCCAGCTTGTCCACCTCGTCCAGCAGGAAGACGGGATTCTTGCTCCCCGCGCGCTTCAGCCCCTCGATGATCCGTCCGGGCAGCGCGCCGACGTACGTGCGGCGGTGGCCCCGGATGTCCGCCTCGTCGCGCGCCCCGCCGAGCGACACGCGCACGTACTTGCGGCCCATCGCGTCGGCGATGGACTTGGCGATCGAGGTCTTGCCGACGCCCGGCGGGCCCACGAACAGGATCGTGGATCCCGTGCGGTCGTCCGCCTGCCCGACGCAGGCCCCGTCGTCCTCCGGCCGCGGCCCGTCGGTCGCCACGCCCTCCTCGTCCTCGCCGGCGGGCGGACCTTCACCTTCCGTGTCGCCCGCCGACCGCTCCGCCTCCTCCGCGTCGTCGCAGCGCTCGCCCTGCAGCTTCCGCACGGCGAGGAAGTCCAGGACCCGGTCCTTCACGTCCTTCAGGCCGTAGTGGTCCCGTTCCAGGATCTCCTCGGCGCGCGCCAGGTCGAGGCGGTCCTCCGTGGTCGTGTTCCACGGGAGGTCGGCCACGGTCTCCAGGAACGTGCGCACCACCTGGGCCTCCGCCGACTCGCGCGGGACTCGTTCCAGGCGGCGGATCTCCCGATCGACCTCCTTGCGCGCCTCCTCGGGCAGCTCGAGCCCGGCCAGGCGCTCGCGCAACTCCTCGATGTCCTGGGCGCCCGCGTCGTCGCCCAGCTCCGACTGGATCGCCTTCATCTGCTCGCGCAGGAAGATCTCGCGCTGCCGCTCGCCGAGCTCCTCCTGGACCTTGCTGCGGATCTGCGCCTGGGCTTCGAGGACCCCGATCTGCTTCTGCAGGTGGAGAAGGAGCTTCCGGAGGCGGTCCTCCACCGACAGGGTCTCCAGGAGTTCCTGCTTCTCCTCCACCTCGAGCTCGGTGTAGAAGGTGATGAGATCGGCCATCTCGCCGCCGCCGCGCACGTTGCCCAGCAGGTGGTCCACGATCTCCTTCGGAACGCCGCGCAGCCGGCTGAGCTGGGCGGCCCGCTCGTGCACCTCCTTGTAGAGGGCGGTGAACGAGGGCGCGTCCGGGTCGAGAGGGGGCATGTCCTCCAGCCGGCGCACCACGGCCACGAGGTGGTCGTCGGCCTCCTCCAGCTCGAGCACGGCGCCCCGTGAGTCGCCCTGGACCACGAGCTGGATGCCGCCCGGCACGCGCTGCATCTGGGCGATCCGCACGATCGTGCCGACCTCGTACAGCGCACCGGGGACGGGGTCCTCCAGCTCGGCGTCCCGCTGGGAGAGCGCGAGGAGCAGGCGGTCTCCCTTCAGGGCCTTCTCGATCGCCGCCAGGGTCTTCTCGCGTCCCGCCGCGATGGGGGCGGCCACGGCGGGGAACACGACCGTGCCCCGGAGCGGCAGCACGGGGAGGCGCAGGCGCTGCGGCGCGTGCTTCGCCCCGGGCGCGTCACCCGGCTCTTCGTCCCCGTCGTCCCAGGCGATCCTCACCTCGCCCTGTTCGGCGAGTATGCGGAGCCCGTCTTGGAGATGGGGCGACGTCACGCTATCGTTTCGCTCGATCATGTTCGGATCCATCGTTCGGTTCGTGGGCGGGGGCGCCTTTCCCCCGGCGAGTCCGGCGCGTGCCCGGCAGCGAGCCTGTCGCCGCGCGGCCGCGCCGGACCCGATACGTGGAAGCAGGATCCGCGCCGCGGCGCGGCCCCGCCGGGAGCGCAAACCCCGCCGGAGTGGCATTCCGTTCCCTGCGGCGGGCCGGCGATCGTGCCATTCGGGCATGCGGCACGTCACCCGGGCCGCCGGACCGCTCGCCGCGCTCCTCCTCGCCGGCTGCTACCCCGGACCCGTCGATCCGGTCGTCGTGACGCCGCCGCCGCCGTTCGAGCGCCTTCCCTACGTGCAGAACGTCTCGGATTCCGCGGCCACGATTCTCTGGAAGGCGACGGGCCCCGCCGGGGGGGACACCGTATACGTCCGGTCCGTGGCGCCGGATCCGGAGTCCGGCGAGGTCCCGGCCGGCGCCTCCCGGGCGTGGCGCGCCGTGCCGGCCGATTCCGTGGCCCGCGGCATCCGGCGGGCGCGGCTCGAGGCCCTCGCTCCCGCCGCACCGTACGAGTACCGTGTGTCGCCGGGGGGGGGCGACCTCGGGCCGTGGCGGTTCCGGACGGCGCCCGCCCCGGGCATGGCGTTGGATCCCGGTCGGACGGCGGGGGGCGGGGACACCGTCCGCGTCCTCCTGTTCGGGGACTCCGGCTGGGGGTCCGATGGGCAGCTCGCGCTCGCCCGGCTCATGAATCGCCGGGAATGGGACCTGGCCATCCATGTAGGCGACGTCGCCTACGAGGACGGCACGGAGCGGGACTTCACGCTCCGGCACTTCCTCGTGTACGGCGATCTCCTGGCCGGTGTGCCGTTCTTCCCGGCGGTAGGCAACCACGACCTGCACGTGGAAGACGGTCGGCCGTACGACCTCGCCTTCGAGTGGCCCGCGCCGCTCCCCGGGGTCCGCTGGTACTCGTTCCGCTGGGGGCCGATACTGTTCGTCGCGCTGGACACGAGCAGCCCGACCGATGACGTTGCGGGTCTGCGCCGCGGCCGGGGCCGGCAGTACGAGTGGCTCGAAGCGACGCTCGCGGCAGCGGCCGACGATGGAACCATTCGGTGGACGGTCGTATTCCTCCATCACCCGCTGATCAGCCACGCGGTCGGGCTGAGCGGGCACGGGCCCGACGGCAGGCTCCTGCGCACGCTGGGGCCGCTGTTCGAACGGACCGGCGTCGATCTGGTGGCGGCGGGTCACGACCATCACTACGAGCGCACATACCCCGTGCGCAACGGAAGGCGGGTGCAGCCCGGATGCGGCTATTCACACGTTCTCCAGGGCGCGGGTGGCGCGTCCATGCATGCCCGGGCCGTCCGGGACGCGCCGATCGTCGCGGCGGGGGCCCGGCGGTACTCGTTCACGGAGCTGCGGATCACGCCGGACCGGCTGCTCGGCCGGACGATCGCGGCCGACGGCTCGGTGATCGACGAGTTCCGGCTCGTGCCCTTCGCGGGGACGGAAGACCCCCGGTGCGCGGGGTGAGACGGCGGCTTCTCGCCGGCTGCCTCGCGGCCGCGGTCGCCTGCGCCGCCGTCGGGCCGGTTCCGCTGGCCGCCCAGGAGGCGCCCGATGCGGCGGCGCTCGCGGCGGCCGATTCCGCCCGCACCGACCTCGTGCAGCCGCCGGGCGAGCACGGCACGGACTGGGTGGACGTGGCCGAGTTTCCGCTCAAGGTCGTGGCGTTCCCGCTGTCGCTCGTGTTCGTCCGGCTGCCGGGTTACGTCGCGGGAGTGCTGACCGTGCCCCGGCCGCCCACGTTTCTCGTGCGCGCATACCGGGACATGAGTGCCTGGGGCCTGCGCCCGGGCGTGGTCACGCAGATCGGGCCGCGCAGCGGCGTCGGCCTGGAGCTCCAGTTCGACCGCTATGCTCCGTTCTACGCGAGCTCGGCGATCAGCTTCCGCGAGTCGCAGCGGCACCGGGCGGGCTTCCGCCTGTCGGGCGCCGCGGGGTCGATCGGCGCGGAGGCGGGCTGGCACCGCGATGCCGAGGTGCGGTTCCACGGCATCGGCTCGCAGACGCGGGACGAGGAAGACGAGTCCTTCTATTCGCGCGACTACTGGGAAGTCGGGGCGAGCGGCGAGCTTCAGGTTTTCCCCGTGCTTCGGGTGGACGTGGGCGGCGCGTACGAGCACAACGAGATCGACGATCCGATCTCGTCGGGCGAGACGTCCCTGTTCGAGCGGTTCGTTCCCGAGGATCTGTTCGGCGCGCTCGAGGAGACCAAGTACCTTCGCCTGGACGGCGGCGTGACGCTCGACCTCACGAAGCGGCGCGAGTTCCAGCGGCGGGGCATCCGGCTGCGTGGCGGCGGCTCGCTGTACGAAGGCGTGGACGACACGGACTCCGACTTCCACGTCCTCAACGGACAGGCGGCGGGCTACCTGCCGCTGAACGGCCGGCAGGTCCTCGCCCTCAGCGCCGAGGGCAACTTCGCCCGCTCGGACGGAGGGCAGGGCGTGCCGTTCTTCCACCTCAGCCGCCTCGGGGGCACCTCGAGCGCGCTGGGCTTCTCGAACTCGCGCTTCCACGACAACGACATGGTGGCCCTGCAGGCCGAGTGGCGCTACGAGGTCTGGCGCGACATCCACAACACGCTGCGCTCGGAGTTCTTCCTCTACTTCGGAGAGGGGGCCGTCACGAGCGACATCGAGGACCTGTCGACTGACGACTGGCGGGCCTCGTTCGGCTTCGGCGCGCGGCTCGCATCGCTGGACCGCCTTCTCGGCCTCGCCTTCTTCGGCTGGAGCGACGAGAGCGTGCACGCGGGAGTGAGGGGACAATGGCCGTTCTGAATCGAGTGCGCCCCCAAGCGCACGGGCAGGTCCCCGGTCCCGCGGCGCCCGCCGTGGCGATCCTGGCCGCCGGGTTCCTGTCCGCCTGCGGGGGCGCCGCGCGCACTCCGCTGCCGCTGCGCCCCGAGCCCATCGCCTGGGCCGACACGCTTCCCATCCCGGAGCCGCCGGACCGTGAGGTGGTGGAAGCCCCGCACCTCGTGAACGACGCCCTGGCGGGCGAGGTCTCCGATGGAATCAGCCTGCGCACGGCGTTCGGCGAGGACCACGAGGCCCTGAACCTCACCCATTTCGACGACGTGGTACCGTCGGCGTGGTTCGAGCACCGGAACGCGGCGCGCCCGCTCACGCCCGACGAGGTGCGGCGCGGTCCCACCACGGCCGCCGGACCGGACACCACGGGCGCGATGGAGATCGTCTCCGCCAAGGTCGAGGGGATCGCCCCGGGGTTCAACCTGCGCGACGGGCGGGGGGACACCTACGTCGTGAAGTTCGACCCGGAGGGCTACCTCCACCTGAGCAGCGCGGCGGGCGTGATCGCCAACCGGCTGTTCCACGCCGCCGGCTACCACGTGCCGGAGGACTACATCTTCGTGTTCGATCGCGACCAGCTCTCCGTGGCCGAGGGCGCCGTGTTCGTGGACGAGGAGTTCGAGGAGCACCCGCTCACGCTGGAGCGGCTGGAGGACGTGTTCGAGGGCACCGACCGGCTGGCGGACGGGCGCTTCCTGGCCGTGGCGAGCAAGTTCGTGGCGGGCCCGCCCAAGGGCCCCTTCCTGTTCGAGGGGCGGCGCGGGGACGACCCGAACGACCACTTTGCGCACGAGCACCGGCGGGAGCTGCGGGGGCTCAAGGTGGTCGCCTCGTGGGTGAACCACATCGACATCCGGTTCATGAACACGATGGACGCGTACGTGCAGCCAGGGTACCTGCGCCACTACCTGATCGACTTCGCCGCCAGCCTCGGCAGCGGAACGATCCGCCCGCACGAGCCACGCGAGGGGCGCGAGCACAACGTGGACTTCTGGGCTTCCACGGCCCGCATCCTGACGGCCGGTTTCTACAGGGTCGGCTGGGAGGGCCGCGAGTGGGAGGTCATCGAGCCCTCGATCGGCTGGATGGAAGTGGACGAGTTCGACCCCGGCGCGTGGAAGGCGAACTGGCCGAACAACGCCTTCCGGAACATGACGGCGCGCGACGCCTACTGGGGCGCCAAGCTGGTGGGGTCGTTCACCGACGAACAGATCCGGGCCGCCGTGGCCGCCGGAGAGCTGCCGACCTCCACCGCCGCCGATACGCTCGCCGACATCCTGATCCTGCGGCGCGACCGCATCGTGGACCACTGGTATCGCCATGTCTCGCCCCTCGAGAACCCGGTCCTGCGTCGTGCGGCCGGCGACGGGGTGGCGGGCGCTACGGGCCCGGCGGCCGGTGCCGCCGAGTCCTACGTCCTCGAGTTCGACGATCTCGGGATCGCCGAGGGGCTTTGGGCGGCCGACCGGGTCCGCTACGAGTGGGAGCTCGAGCACGATGCGGCGGACCGCCACTGGCGGGGCGCCGGCGAGGCGGACCCGGCCGGGACGGAGGGATCGGCTGCCGCGCGTCGCTCGCTGCGCATCGCCGCGACCGGGGGGTCCCCGGGCCGCGTTCCAGGCGGGGGCCTGGCCGGCCGTGAGGCGCTCGCCGAGCTGCGGGTCCGGGTCGTTGGAGAGGACGGGCGCAGGTATCCGCCCGCCACGATGTGGCTCCGCTGGCAGGGTGCGGATGCGGGATACGGGGTGGTGGGCCTGGAACACTGAGATGCCCGATGCGCTGGACCGTGACCGGGCCGCCGTCCCGGACGCCTTCGACCGGGTCGCCGGCCGCTACGATCTTCTGACCGGCCTGAACCCGGGATACCGCAAGCATCTGCGGTGGAGTGCCCGCCGCCTGGGGCTCGGCCCCGACGCGCGCGTGCTGGACCTCTGCTGCGGAACGGGCCTGTCGACCGAGGCGGTCGCGGCGGAGTGCCCCGGCGCGTCGATCGTGGCGGTGGACGCCTCGCCCGGCATGCTGGCCGTGGCGCGGTCCAAGCCGCTCGCCGCCACCGTCCAGTTCCTGCTCGGCGACGCCATGGAGCCGGAGGTGTCCGGTCTCGCCGGGCCGTTCGACGGGATCCTCATGGCGTACGGCCTGCGGAACGTGCCCGACCCCGACCGCTGCCTGGCCCGCCTGTATCGCCTCCTCCGGCCGGGCGGCACGATCTGCCTGCACGAGTACTCGGTGGCCGACTCGTCGCGCAGCCGCCTCGTGTGGAACGCCGTTACGCTCGGCGTCATCATCCCGGGCGGGCTCCTGTTCTCGGGATCGACCCGCATCTACCGGTACCTGCGGCGGAGCGTGAACGCGTTCGACGGGGTGCGGGCCCTCGAGCGGCGCCTCGCGCGGGCCGGCTTCGTGGACGTCCGGACGGAGCCCATGGATGGCTGGCAGAGGGGGATCGTGCACTCGTTTCTCGGTCGGCGTCCCGGATGAGCGACCGGGAGCGCCCGGACCGGCCCCTGGACGCAGTGGTGTGCGGCGGGGGACTCGCCGGCCTGGCGGCGGCGACGGTGCTCGCCGAGCGGGGCGTGCGGGTGACCCTCCTCGAGGCCCGCGACTCGCTCGGGGGACGGCTCCGCACCTGGCCGGTGGAGCTTCCCGACGGGACGGTGCTGGGGATGGAGCGGGGCTTTCACGCGTTCTTCCGCCAGTACTACAACCTCCGCGCCCTGCTGCGCCGCGTGGATCCCGGCCTGGAGCGCCTCGTCCCGCTGGCCGACTACCCCGTGCTCGGGCCCGACGGCCTCGTCCAGTCCTTCGAGGGTCTGCCCGTGCGCCCGCCGGCGAACTTCCTGGCGATCATCCGGCGCGCGGAGACGTTCCGCTGGCGCGACCTTGTACGGGTGAACGGGCGCGCCGCCCTCGAGATGCTGCGCTGGGACCCGGAGCGGACGCGGCGCCGATTCGACGGAGTCACGGCGGGCGAGTGGCTCGACTCCCTCCGCTTTCCGCCCCGCGCCCGCCGCATGCTGTTCGACGTCTTCGCGCACTCCTTCTTCAACCCGGAGGAGGAGATGTCGGCGGCCGACCTGCTGATGATGTTTCACTACTACTTTCTCGCGAACCCCGAGGGCCTCGTGTTCGACGTCCTCGACGACACGTTCGAGAAGGCGCTTCTCGCTCCGCTGCGCGCCTACCTGGAGGAGCGCGGAGCCCGGGTTCTCACGGGCCGGCGGGCCACGGCGCTGGGACGTGCGGCGGACGGCCGCCGGGAGGTGGTCCACGAGGCGGCCGGCGGCGAGGACGCCCGGCGCGACGTGGCGGACGTGGCGGTGCTGGCACTCGACGTGGCCGGCCTCCGTGCCCTCGTCGACGCTTCTCCGGGCCTGGGCACGCCGGCCTGGCGGGCGTCCGTGGCGGACCTGCGTCTCACGCGGCCGTTCGCCGTGTGGCGCCTGTGGCTGGACCGCCCGACCGTCCCGGGACGGGCCTCCTTCGCGGGAACCGCGGGATTTCCCCTGCTCGACAATATCTCGCTCTACCACCTGTTCGAGGCGGAGAGCAGGGCGTGGGCCGGGCGGACGGGCGGCGCCGTGGTGGAGCTGCACGCCTACGGGATGCCGGAAGCGGTGTCCGAGGCGGAGGTCCGGCAGGCGATGCGGTCCGGCCTGCACGAGCTGTATCCCGAGACGCGGGAGGCGGCCGTGATCCACGAAGAGTTCCTCGTGGCGCGCGACTGTCCGGCGTTCCCGCCCGGGGGACACGCCTCGCGTCCCGGCGTCGAGACCCCGGAGCCGGACCTCGCCCTGGCCGGCGACTTCGTGCGGCTCGACTTTCCCAGCGCCCTGATGGAGCGGGCCGTCGCGTCGGGCTTCCTGGCGGCCGGGGCGCTTCTGCGGCCGTACGGCGTCCGCCCGGAGCCGCTCCGCTCCGTGGCCGTGCGCGGCCCGCTGGCCTGGCTTCCGTTTCCTGCCTGAAGAACGGGACGAGGAGGAGAGACCGTGCGTGCTTCGACGTGGCTCCTGACCTGGGCCGCCTCGCTGGCGGCCTTCCTGGCCATCGACCTCGCGTGGCTGGGCTGGATCGCCCGCGGCTTCTACCGCGACCGCCTCGGCGCCTTGCTGCGGCCCGACGTGAACTGGACCGCGGCGCTGGTCTTCTACGCCCTGTACGTGGCGGCCATCCTCCTGTTCGCCGTGGCTCCGGCGCTCGAGCGGGGCGGGCTGGCCCGCGCGGCGCTTCTGGGCGTCGTGTTCGGCGGCGTGGCCTACGCCACCTACGACCTCACCAACCTCGCCACGCTGCGCGACTTCCCCGCCGTCGTGGCGGTGGTCGACATCGCCTGGGGGTGTGTCCTCACGGGGAGCGTCGCCGCGGTGGGGTGGACGGTGGCGCAGCGACTGACCGGCTGACCGGCCGCGCGCCGGCGCTACAAGTACTGCTGGAACAGCACCATGGCGACGGTCGTGACTGTCACGAGAAGGGCCGCGGTGGACCGGCTTCCCTCCTCGAACGCCTCGGGCAGCAGCTCCACGAGCACCATGAACACCATCGCCCCGGCGGCGAACCCCAGGCCGTAGGGCAGGGCGGCCCGGAACGTGTCCACGAACAGGAAGGCGGGCACGGCGAGCAGGGGCTGCGGCAGGGAGGAGAAGACGCTCCAGCCGGCGCACGCCACGAGGCCCGTGCCGCGCGGGCGCAGGACGGCGGTGATCGCCAGGCCCTCGGGCACGTTGTGCACCGCGATCGCCGCCGTGATCACCACGGCCAGGGTGGCGCCGCCCGCGAACGCCGTCCCGATCGCCACGCCCTCCGCCACGGAGTGCACCGTCATTACGAGCACGATGAGGACCATGCGGCGCGCGTCGTCGCCCCGGACGCGGCCGAACTCGACCTCCCGGTCGCCGAGCGCCCGGCCCGCCAGCAGCACGAACAGGACGCCGGCGTTGGCCCCGACGAGGGTCGCCAGCCGGCCGTAGTCGGCGCCCTCGGAGAGCAGGCCGAAGCTGGCTCCGAGCATCAGGCCCGAGGCGACGGCGTTCGCGTGCGCCAGCAGGCGGGGCGAGACCTTTCGGACGAATGCGAACGGAAGCGCACCGAGGCCCGTGGCGAGCGCGGTCACGAGCCCGTACAGGAAGACCTCCACGAGCGGCGGCAGCCCGCTCATCCGCCCCGTCCCCGCGACCGGTTCACCATCGCCGCTCCCCGGCTACCGGACGAAGCCGCGCGCCAGCACGACGAACCCCGTGGCGACGCTCGTCACCAGGGCGATGCCCGTCGGCCCGGCCCGCTCGTAGGCCTCGGGCAGCAGCTCGGACATCGCGAGGTAGGTCAGACCGCCCACCGCGAAGCCGAGCGCCCAGGGAAGCAGGCCGGGAACGGCCGGCACGACCGCGAACGCCGCCACGGCGATGAGGATCTGGCCGACGTTCGCGGCGATGGCGAGACCCGCGGTGCGGCCCGGACCCACGCCGCACGATCGCAGCACGGACCCCAGCACTGCGGCCTCCGGTACGTTGTGCACGGCCATGGCGAGGGCCACGAGCGCTCCGAACGGCAGGCCCTCCAGCATCGCCACGCCGATCGCCAGGCCCTCGGTGGCCCCGTGCAGACCGCTGACGAACAGCATGCGGAAGCCGTACAGGGGGTCGACGCCCTCGAGCCGGTTCAGGTCCAGGTCCTCGATGCCCGAGGCGCGGTGGGTCAGGAAGATGTAGAGAATGCCCAGCAGGGCCCCGCCGGCCAGCTTCCCGGGCCGCTCGTGCAGGGCCGCCTCGGCGATGACGTAGGCCGTGCCGAGCATCAGACCCGCGGCAAGCGCGTTCGCCCAGCCGATCCAGGTCGCCGGGACGGCCGTGCGCCGCCACAGCGGCAGGACGCCGAGCGGGGCCGACAGGGCGGCGACCGTGGCCAGCGTCAGGACGAAGAGGACGGGTTCCATGCGTCGGCCGGTCCACCCTCGCCGGCGGTGCGCCGCAGCGCGAAGGTGCGTTCCGCATAGGCCGCATCCTCCACCCACAGCTTGCGCTGCGCGCGCCGGATGAACGGCCGGATCAGCCCGGCCACGCGCAGGGCGCGGGAGAACCCGGGTCGGTCGGAGGTGGCCAGCGTGGCCTCGAGGATCGCCGTGCGGCCCGGCGCGAGCGGCGTGGCGTGCGTCTCCACCACCGAGCCCGTTCCCTCGCCGTCCACGATCGTCATGGTGATCGTGCGTGCGTCCGGACAGTGGAACGTCGCGTCGACCTCGATGCCCAGCCGGTCGCTGATCCCGTACACCACGCGCACCACGAGCGCGTCGTCCCGGACGCCGATCACCCGCAGCCGCTTGAAGGTGTGCGGGTGATAGTGCACGCCGTGCCACGGGTCGAGCCGGTTCGCGATCACGTCGCGCGGCTCGCAGACCGCCTCCATCCGCATCACCGCGTCGAGGAACGCGTCGGGCCGCGGAGACAGGACCGGCGCGGGGGTCGGCTCCTCGCCATCGGCCGGCAGCCGTACCCAGGCGAGCACGCCGTCATCGTGGGCCTCCAGCGGGCACCAGGCCCCGTGCCGTCCCTCGCCCAGCTCGAGCCCGTGCCACGGGCACACGAGCCTCCCGTCCGCCACCCGGCCGTCGGACAGCCGGGCGCCCATGTGGGGGCACGCGTCGGGGGCGACCCGGAGAACGGCGCCGACCCGCCAGGCCACGAGCTCGCGGCCGGCGACCGTGAACGACCTGGGCCGGTCGCCGATCGCCCGGGAGGCGTCGAGGGCGTGCCAGCCGCCGGTGGGGAGGGCGAGCGCGCGGTCCAAGTGCTCCTGGATGAGCTGTGGGTTCGCCTGCACCCAGTCCGGTCCCCGCAGCTCGGAGGGAAGGTGGTCGGGCAGCTCGGACAGCGGCCTTCCCACGGTGCGCAGCTTCGGCATCGGCGTTCCTCGGTTCAAATGCGGTGGCCGGGGCCGGAATCTACGCGGCGCCGACGCTCAGCGCCCGGCGTGGACCCGCAGCGCCTCCGCCACCAGGGGCGGCGCGGGCAGGGCCGCCATGACGCGCAGCGCGTCGGCCGGCCCGCCGCCGTCGAACAGGAAACGCGCCAGCGCGTCCGGCCGCACGGCTTCGAACAGCCGCAGGAACAGCTCCGGCGCCGCCGCGGGCCGGCGCAGCAGGTGCGACAGGAACACCCGGTCCAGGAACGCCGTCCGCCGTCCGTACGGCGGCGGAGGCGGGGGCGGAGGGGCGGCGGCGTCCCGACCGCCGTCCCCACCGCCCTGTCCCCCCGCCCACGCCGTGAGCCGCTCCGTCACGGCCGCGGCGTGGCGCTGGATCGCCAGAAAGGCGTAGCCCGTGGAGGCCCGCACCGCCCCGGCGCGCGCTCCCACCGGGAGGATGCGTGGCGCCACCGGGGGCGCCGGGGGACGGGAGTCCATGGCGATCGCGCCCGTCTCGCCACCCCGCACCGCGAAGCGCTCCAGTCCCAGGCGCTCCGCGAGATAGGCGCGGATCCCTGCCTCGTAGACCTCCGAGCGCCACGGCGCGCCTGCGAACCAGGTGTCTTCCACCAGGGCGGTACGGCGGTCGAACGGCAGGACGTACATGAAGTGGATGCCGCGCTCCTGGGGGACCCGGAAGTCCATGAGGACTGCCTCTGCGGGGTCGAACGCGTCCCGTTCCGCCTCGATCACCATGCCGTGGAAGTGCTGCAGGAGCCGCGCGTGGCGTCCGTCGCGCCCGGCGGGCGGTCCAGCCCGCCGGACGGGGGGGCGCGCGTCCAGGGCGAGCCGGCCCCGCACGACGCCGTGCGAGGTGCGCGCGACGACCGTGTCGCCGTCCTGTTCCAGCGCTTCCACTTCGACGCCGGAGCGCAGCTCGATTCGGGGGTCCGCCGCGATTCGGGCGAGCGCCGCATCGTAAAACGCCCCGGACGGCAGGTGCCCGTAGCGCAGCCCGGGACACGAGCGCCGTACCTCTCGGTCGCCGGCCGCCACCCGCCACGCGGCCCACTCGTGCGACACCTGCGCCTCGAACGGATGGGAAGCCACGTCGAAGAAGCACCACGTCCGGTCGTGGACCCAGGCCGTGCGGGGGTCGAGCAGCAGCACCCGGCACTTGTCGGTGACCCCGGCCCGCGACAGGTGGACGGCGCAGGACAGCCCGGCCGCCCCGGCCCCGGCGATCAGGAGGTCCGCGTCGAGCGCGGCCGCGCGGCGCACCGGACCCCCGGCGTCAGTCCAGGGGCCCGAACAGCCGGTCCTCGGCCGCCACCACGGTCCCGCAGCCCTCGCCGGGCGTCAGCGGCGCCCAGTCGAACGTGTTGCGGGCCGGGTCCGGGTCCGGCTCGAAGGTGGGGGTGAAGGCCCTGAGGAGCAGGTTGCTGGCGCCGATCGTGCGCTGTTCCGTGCGTCCCGTGACGCGGCCCCGCATGCGCCCGGCCGCGTCGAGCGTGCCCTCGAGCCCGCGGACCAGCCGCTGCACGAGGTACACCTCTCCCGAGACGAACCCTTCGACCCGCACCGTCACGCCGGGCTCACCGTCCTCGTCCGGGTCCGTCACGCGCGGGTCGTCCGCCTCCGCGGGGAGCGGGTCGAAGCCGGGATCGTCCAGGCGCGCGCCCACCACCGCGGCGTGCTCCGCCACGCGGACGGTCCACTGCCCGGCGGACGCCTCCTCGGCCGGTCCGCTCTCCGCTTCCGCGCGGCTTTCCACCTCGACGCGGGCCTCCCACGCGGGAAGCGCGGCCACGTACGCCGAGTCGAGGACGGTGCGGACGCGGCCGATCGGGTCCTGCCGCAGAGCGCAGTAGCGGGTCGAGACGTGGATCTCCCCGTCGGCGCGCCGCACCTCGTGGAGCACGAGGCCGATCGTGCGGACCGGGATCGGCCGAGCCCGCGGACCCGGGCTGGTGCGGCTGGTCACCACCTGCCGGCTCGCGTAGGGCCCGTCCGGCAGCGGTGCCTGTTCCTGGGCCGTGACCTCGCCCGGCCCGGGCGCCGCGAGGAGGAGCAGGCCGGCCCCGGCGAGGACGCGCAGTCCGGCGGCACGGGCGATGGGACGGGCGGCGGCGGGCGATCGGCTCTGTCTGTCCATGAGCCGAAACTGCCGCCGGCCCGCGCGGCGCGGCAAGCGGCGGCCGGGCGGCGGAGCGGGACCCGGCCCGCTATCTTCGCCGCTCCGGGACGGCGGCCCCCGTCCGAGACCCTGACACCGGCGAGCGATGCGGAGGCCCGCGTGCGCGACGACTCCCGGCCCCACGCCGTGGTGATCGGATCCGGCTTCGGAGGCCTCGCCGCCGCCGTGCGCCTCGGCGCGCGCGGCTGGCGCGTCACCGTTCTCGAACGGCTCGACCAGCCGGGCGGCCGGGCGCGCGTGTTCCGGCAGGACGGCTTCACGTTCGATGCCGGGCCCACCGTGATCACCGCGCCCTTCCTGCTCGAGGAGCTGTGGGAGCTGTGCGGGCGCCGCCTCGCGGACGACGTCGACATGCGTCCCGTGGACCCGTTCTACCGCATCCGGTTCGATGACGGGGCGGTGTTCGACTACACGGGCGATGCGGAGCGGATGCGCCGGGAGGTGCGGCGCTTCTCCCCCGGTGACGTGGCGGGCTACGAGGCGTTCGTCGCGATGAGCGAACGGATCTTCCGCACCGGCTTCGAGAAGCTCGGCCACGTGCCGTTCTCCTCCGCCTGGGACATGGTCCGCATCGCCCCGGCGATGGTCCGCCTGCAGAGCTACCGCACCGTGTACGGCCTCGTGTCCCGGTTCATCGAGGACGCACGCCTGCGGCAGGTGCTTTCGTTTCACCCTCTCCTGGTGGGCGGGAACCCCTTCTCCACCACCTCGATCTACTCGCTCATCGCGTTCCTGGAGCGGAAGTGGGGTGTCCACTTCCCCGTCGGCGGTACCGGGGCGCTGGTGCAGGGCCTCACGGGACTCATCGAGGGACAGGGCGGAACGCTGCGGCTCCGGGCGGACGTGGAGCGCGTCGTCGTGGAGGACGGGCGGGCCGCGGGTGTGCGCCTGCGCGGCGGGGAGGAGGTTCGTTCCGACATCGTTGTGTCGAACGCCGATGCCGCGTGGCTGTACCGGCACCTGGTGCCCGCCGGGGCCCGGCGCCGCTGGACCGATGCGAGAATCGAGCGGGCCCGCTACTCGATGGGCCTGTTCGTGTGGTACTTCGGCACGAAGCGGACCTGGCCCGAGGTCGCGCACCACACGATCCTCCTCGGCCCGCGCTACGAGGGGCTCCTGGAAGACATCTTCGACCGCAAGGTGCTGGCGCCCGACTTCTCGCTCTACCTGCACCGGCCCACGGTCACCGACCCCGGCCTCGCCCCGCCCGGCCACGACGCGTTCTACGTCCTCTCGCCGGTCCCGAACCTGGCCGGCGACGTGGACTGGACGCGGCAGGCGGAGGCGTACCGCCGCTCCATCGAGACCTACCTCGACCGCACCATCCTGCCCGGCCTGACGGGCGCGATCGTCACGTCGCGCGTGCTGCATCCCCTGCACTTCCGCGACGAGCTGCTCGCGTTCCGCGGCGCCGCGTTCGGAATGGAGCCCGTGCTCACGCAGAGCGCCTGGTTCCGGCCCCACAACGCCAGCGAAGACGTGGAGGGGCTGTACCTCGTGGGAGCGGGGACGCACCCCGGGGCCGGGCTCCCCGGCGTCCTCTCCACCGCCCGCGTGCTCGACGCCGTGGTGCCGGCCCCGGAGCCGCGCCCGCCCGCGCCGGGGCCAGGGACGCGGCCCGCTCCGGCGTGACACGGCCGTGACGCCCGGACGCATCGCCGGGACCCGCGGGATGGCGGCCGACCTGCGCGCCTGCCGCGCCATCCTGCGCCGCGGGTCGCGCACCTTCCACGCCGCATCGCTGCTCCTGCCGGGCCGCGTCCGGGACGGCGCATCGGCGATCTACGCGTTCTGCCGGGTGGCCGACCATGCCGTGGACCTGCCGGACCGTGCCGCGACGTCCGCAGTGCCGGACGGTACGGCAGCGTCCGCGCTGCCCGCGCTGGCGGCGCGGCTCGACGCGGTGTACGGCGACGCGCCCCTCGTCCGGCCGGTGGATCGCGCCTTTCGCGCCGCCGTGCGGGCGCACGGGATCCCGCGCGCCGTGCCGGAGGCCCTGCTCGAGGGCTTCGCCTGGGACGAGGAGGGCCGGGCCTACGCGGACCTGCCGGCCCTGTGCGCCTACGCCGCCCGGGTCGGGGCGACGGTCGGCGTGATGATGTCCCTGGTGATGGACAGGCGAGACGAGGATACGCTCGCCGCCGCCGCCGACCTGGGCATCGCCATGCAGCTCACGAACATCGCCCGCGACGTGGGCGAGGATGCGCGGCGGGGGCGCATCTATCTGCCCCTCGACCGGCTCGCCGCCGCGGGCTTCGCGGCGAAATCGGTCGCCGGTGCGGCGGTGGATGCGTGGCCGGCACGGCCGGAGTTCCGGGCGGCGGCCGGCCGCGTCACGGCGGACCTGCTGGACGAGGCCGACGCGATCTACGCCGCGGCGTGGCCGGGCATCGCCCGCCTGCCCGCAGCCTGCCGCCCCGCGATCCGGGCGGCCGCGCTTCTCTACGCGGAGATCGGAAACCGGGTCCGGGCCGCCGGCTGCGACTCGCTCACCCGGCGCGCCTGGACGACCCGCCGCACCCGGCTGCGCCTCGGCGCCCGTGCCGCGCTCGCGGCCACGCCGCCACCCGGGGCATTCCCGGGCGCCGTCCGCGCCGCTGCCGCGGCACGCGATGCCGGTCGGCCGGGCGCCCCCGCCGCGGCACGGACCGCGGCGGAGTTCCTCGTGGCGGCGGGCCGTGGCGCCGCGCCGCCTCCCGCCTGAACCTTGGCCTCATCCCGGGTTAGGATGTTCGGCCACCCGAACCGGAAAGGGACATGAGCGGCGACGAGCGGGAAAGCGGCACGTATTACCGGCGAGGCCTCGGTCTCAAGGCGGAGATCAAGCCCGCCCTCCAGGCCGAGTACGGCAGCGCGCTGGTAGAGGCGATGAAGGCATCCGACTTCGTGCTTCGCGCGGGCCGGTTCACGTTCCGCATGGCTCGCAGCCTCGGCTTCTGCTACGGCGTCGACCGCGCCGTGGAGTACGCCTACGAGACGTGCCGGAAGTTCCCGGACCGCCGGGTCTTCCTGGTGGGGGAGATCATCCACAATCCCCTGGTGAACGGGCGACTCCGGGAGATGGGCGTGCGCTTTCTGTACCCTGACGGGGACGGCCGCTTCGACTTCTCCCCCGTGCGGCGGGACGACGTCGTGCTTCTGCCCGCCTTCGGGGTGGCCATCGACGCGTTCGAAGAGCTGCGGGCCCTCGGCTGCATCCTCGTCGACACCACCTGCGGCTCGGTGCTGCATGTCTGGAAGCGCGTGGAGGGCTACGCCCGCGACGGCTTCACGGCGCTCATCCACGGGAAGTACCGGCACGAGGAGACCCGGGCCACGAGCTCCCAGGTCCTGCGCCACCCGGACGGGCGCTACATCGTGGTGCGGGACTACGAGGAGACCGGCCTCGTGTGCGGGTTCATCCGGGGCGAGGTGTCCGCTGACGTGATCCGGACGCGCTTCGCCGACCGCGTCTCGGAGGGCTTCGACCCGGAGCGCGACCTGGCCCGCATCGGAGTGGCGAACCAGACGACCATGCTGGCGAGCGAGTCGCTGGAGGTGGCCCGGCGGGTCGGGGAGGCGCTGCGCGACCGCTGGGGGGACGAGGAGCTGCCCGACCGCTTCCGGAGCTTCGATACGATCTGTTCGGCCACCCAGGATCGACAGGACGCCGTGGCGGAGCTGATGCGCGACCCGCCCGACCTCATGGTCGTGGTGGGCGGCTACAACTCGTCCAACACGACGAACCTCGCGGCGATCTGCGCCCGGCACACGCGGACGTTCCACATCGAGACGGACCGCAGCATCGACCCGAAGCGCGGCGCGATCTCCCACCGCCGCGTGGCGGACGGGGAGGTGGTCGAGGAGGAGGCGTGGCTTCCCGCCGAGGGAGACCTGGCGATCGGCCTGACGGCGGGCGCTTCCACCCCGGACAGCCTGATCGGCCGAACCGTGGAGCGGATCCTGCGCACCGAGGGGGAAGACCCGGAGGCGCTGCTCGGGGAGGTGGCGGCCGCCCGTCAGGTCTCCTCCGCCTGACGCGGCGGGGCGGCGGACCCGCCGAGCGCCTCGCGCGCCGCCCGGAGCTGCGCGGCGATCGCGGCGCGCGCGGACCCGCCCGCGGCGCGGCGCCGCTCGAGCGCCGCCTCCACGTCGAACACCTCGTCCCGCAGTTTCTCCCACGCACCGTCGTCCCACGCTCCGTGCTCTCCCGCGCCGGCGGCGGCCGCCTCGCGGGCGGCCTCGCCGGCCAGCAGATCCGGCAGGGGCACCCCGAGTTCCGCGGCCCGGCGGACGAGCCGGGCCGTCACGAGGTGCGCCTCGCGGAACGGCAGGCCGCGCACGGCCAGGGCCTCGGCGAGATCGGAGGCGAAGACTCCGGGGTCGAGAGCCCGCGCCGCCGCGGCGGGGACGATCTCGAGGCCTCTCACCGTCCCGGCGAGCACGTCGAGCACGGGAGCGAGACGCGCTTCCGCCTCGAACAGGGCCCGCTTGTCCTCCTGCAGGTCCTTGGCGTAGCCGGACGGGAGACCCTTGAGGGTCGCGAGGAGACCCGTGAGCAGGCCGATCAGCGCCCCGCCGCCGGCCCGGGCGAGCTCCGCTCCGTCGGGGTTCCGCTTCTGCGGCATCAGGCTGGAGCCGGTGGTCCAGGCGTCGCCGAGCCGCACGATCCCGAACTCGGACGACGCGAACAGCACCAGGTCCTCGGCCAGCCGCGTCAGGTCGACCGCCGTCATCGTCCAGCACCACACGACCTCGGCGGCCCAGTCCCGGGCGCCCACGGCGTCGAGCGCGCTCGGGTCCGGCGCGTCGAACCCGAGAGCCCGCGCGAGGCGGTCGCGGTCCACGCCGAGGGCGGATCCGGAGCCGGCCGCCGTTCCGAGCGGCAGCCGGTCGAACCGCCGCGCCGCATCGGCGAGCCGGTCGCGGTTGCGGAGCAGCGGCCACACGTGCGACAGGAGCCACGCGGCGGCGCGGGTGGGCTGGGCCCGCTGCAGGTGCGAGTAGACGGGAAACGGCGCGTCTCCGGCACGGGCGGCCGCGTCCACCAGCGCCGTGGCCAGTCGCTCCAGGCGCGCGTCCATGGCCGCGCAGGCATCCCGGGCCCACATGCGCGCGTCCGTGGCCACGACATCGTTGCGCGACCGCCCCAGTCGGACCCGGCTGGCCAGCGGTCCGACCTCCTCCTCCAGCCACCGCTCGATCAGGGAGTGGATGTCCTCGTCGGGCTCGTCACCGGGGTGCCAGGCCGCCAGCCGCGCGCGGACCGCCTCGAGCCCCGCGTCGAGCCGCCGCGCCTCTTCGGCGTCCACGAGGCCGAGCGCGGCCAGCTCGGCGACCCACGCCCGATCGACCGCCAGCTCGTACGGCCACAGCCGCCAGTCGAAGGGCAGGGAGCGGTTCAGCCGGTCGAGCGCCGGATCGGGTCCCGCGCGGCTCCCGTCGGCCCACAGCCCCGGGCCGGCAGGTCCGGTCACCGGTCGATCACCGCGCGCCGCCCGAGGCCGCGGCCCGCAGGGAGGGCGCCGGCTCCTCCACAGGCATGGAAGGCGGGGCGGAACCGGAGGTCCCGCCGGGCGATACCGCGGGCGATACCGCGGGCGACACCGCGGGCGCCGCGGCCAGGCGGCCCGCCACGCGCAGCGGCAGTCCGAACAGCCGGATGAACCCCGTGGCGTCGGCGTGGTCGTACAGCTCGCTCGCCTCGAACGTGGCCAGCGAGCCCGAGTACAGCGCCCGCTCGCTGTCACGGGCCAGCACGGTGACGGCGCCGCGGGCCGCGCGCAGGGTCACCGAGCCCGTGACCGCCTCCTGGGTGACGTCGACGAACGCGTCGAGGGCGGCCCGCTCGGTACCCCACCATCGTCCCTCGTACACCAGCGACGCATAGCGGCGGGCCAGGTCGTCCTTCAGCTCGAGGGTGGAGCGGTCGAGAACCAGTTGCTCGAGTTCCGAGTGCGCCGTCCTGAGCAGGGTGCCGCCCGGCGTCTCGTAGACGCCCCGCGACTTGAGGCCCACCACGCGGTCCTCGATCAGGTCGGTCCGCCCGACCCCGTTGCGGCCCGCCAGGGCGTTCAGCCGCTCCAGCAGGGCCAGCGCCGGCAGCGGACGGCCGTCCAGCGAGACGGGCGAGCCGCGCTCGAAGCCGATCGTCACCGTCTCGCCCCCGGCCGGCGCGGCGTCCGGGTCCGCGGTGAGCAGGAACAGGTCGTCCTCGGGCGCCGTGGCCGCGTCCTCCAGCGGCCCGCCCTCGTGCGAACAGTGCCACACGTTCCGGTCGCGCGAGTAGCGCGTGGTCTTCGGAGGGGGGAGGGAAACCCCACGGGCCCGCGCCCACGCCTCCGCGTCGGCCCGGCCCCGGATCTCCCACTCGCGCCACGGCGCGATCACCGTGAGGTCGGGGGCCAGCCAGGCGAAGGTCAGCTCGAAGCGGACCTGGTCGTTGCCCTTGCCTGTGCAGCCGTGCGCCAGCGCGTCGCATCCCTCCATGCGGGCCACCCGGACGATCTCCCGCGCGATGAGCGGGCGGGCCATTGCCGTGCCCAGTAGATACTTCCGGCCGTACACGGCGCCGGCGCGCAGGACGGGCCAGACGAACTCCTCGACCAGCTCCCGTCGCACGTCCACCACGTGGCAGGCGCCCGCGCCCGCCGCGGCGGCGCGCTCCTCGATGCCGTCGAGGTCGCCCTGCCCGACGTCCACCGCCACGCACACGACCTCGCACCCGTACGTTTCGATGAGCCAGGGCACCGCCACCGAAGTGTCGAGGCCGCCAGAGTATGCGAGCGCCACCCTGCGAATCGTCTGCTCCATCCCGTCTCCCGCGCCGGCCGCGGATCCGCCGCCGCGCGACAGAAACCGCCACTGTGGTGAATAAAAATGCGGCCGCCGAAGATGGGGAGGAGAGCGGGTCGGGGCAAGGGCAGGAAAGGAGCCGGAGCCCGGGAAGCCGGAGGCGCCGCTTCGGCCCCGCCGGCTCAGGCGCCGCCCGTCAGGTCGCGGAGGCGCGCCGCGACGCGCGAGGCGGCGGCGCGGGTGCGGACGACGACGAGGACGGTGTCGTCCCCGGCCACCGTGCCGGCGACCTCGCTCCACTCCGCCGCGTCCAGCGCCGCGGCGACGGGCTGGGCCGCCCCGATCCGGGTCCGTACGACGAGGAGCTGGCCGGCCGTCTCCACGCGCACCACGAGCTCGGGGAGCAGGCGTCCCAGGGCCCGGCTCTCGCGCTGCCCCGGGTCGGCGGGCAGGGCGTAGCGGGTCCCACCGGCGGGACCGCGGCCCTTCACGAGCCCGAGCTCCCGGATGTCACGCGACAGGGTGGACTGGCTGACCGCGAATCCCCGGGCGGCGAGTCGCCGCCGGAGATCCTCCTGGGTCCGGATCTCGTCTCCGCGCACGATCTCCTCGATCGCGGCGCGCCGGGCACGGACCTCGGCGTCCACCTCTCAGGCCTCCCGCTCGGCGAGGGCGGAGGCGGGAAGGGGCACGCGGTCGCGGGGACCGGCTCCGCGAGCGTGCCACCAGCGCACGTCCGCCTCACCGGGCCGCCAGCAGAGCAGTACGGGCTCTCCGTCCAGGACGGCGGGGAAGTCGACGCCGCCGTCGCCCCCGTGCGCCCGGCAGCCGAGGCCCGCCAGCTCGGAGAGCAGTTCCTCGAGGCGGGCCGACACGGCGGCGACCTCGACGCGCAGCGCCTCCAGGTTTCCGCCGGCCGCGCCGGTGCGGCGTCCACCCTCCGTGCGCCCCCGTCCCGCGGCCCGCGCCCGCACCCGTGCCGCCCGGGCCGTGCGGAGCGCCTGCAGGAGGTCCGCGAGCCGGGCGTTCGTCTCGGCGATGTCGGCGGCGATGCGGCTGACCAGGGGCAGGGCCCGCTCGGCGTCGCGCGCCGTCCAGGCGGCACGGATGGCTCCGTTCACGCGTCCCCTTCCTCCTGTTCCGGCTCTTCCCGCCGGCCGTGCCAGGTCGGGCGGAGATCGGGCACCTCCACGCGGATGCCCCCGACCAGCGCCGCGACCGAGTTGTACAGGGCGGCGGCCACGGCGGCGAGGAACCCTGCTCCCAGCCCGTACAGGACCGGGAACAGGACGATCGACCAGATGCCGAGCCGGCTGATCAGCGTGGGTTCCGTGCCCTCGGGCACCTCGAGCGTCGCGACGACGGCGAGGACGAGTCCCACGAGGAACCCGACGATGGCGTACAGCGTCGTGGTGACGAGGAACACGGAACGCAGGCGGACGCGGCGGATTTCCACGAGCATGGCGGGAGTCTAGCACCCATCCTTCCCGCCCGCACCCCGCGCCGGTCCGCCCCTCGCACCGGCCGGTCCGCCCCTCGCGCCGGCCGGCCCGCTTCCGCTATGCTCTCCTCCATGAGCAGCGATGATCCACCGATCGGCGACACGGCCCCGGACCGGGGCCCCCTGTTCGAGCCCTCCGTGGGGGACGTCCTCGCGCGCGAGGACCGGAAGCAGCCGATTCCCGGCGGCGAGCCCGAGTGTCCGCGCTGCGGGACGAAGCTGGTGCGCCACGTCGAGAAGCACCCGGCGCCGCACGGGGGTGGATCGCCGTTCCGGGTGCGGCTGACGTGCCCGGGACCGGACTGCGGGGCCTGGACGGTCTACGACTGGTGACCCCCCTCCCGGTCCGTCAGGCCGGCGGCGCGGCCGCGTCGAACTCCCGCGCCCGGAACCGCCGGCCGCTGACGCCCCGCGACCGGTCGGACACCAGCCACACGAACACGTCCGAGATCTCCCGGGGCCGCGGCAGGGTGGCTGGGTCCTCGGCGGGATAGGCGGCCGCCCGCATCGCGGTGCGCATGGCGCCGGGGTCCACCGCGTTCGAGCGCACTCTGTCCTCCTCCAGCTCGCCCGCCAGCATCTCCGACAGGGCCTCGAGGCCGTTCTTGGAGGCGCAGTAGGCGCCCCACAGGGGCCGGCCGTGGTCGCCCACCCCGGACGACACGTGGACGAGCGATCCCTGCGTCTCCCGCAGTGCCGCGACGACGTGCTTCGCGACCAGGAAGGCGCCGGTGAGGTTCACGTCGAGCACGGTCCGCCAGTCGGAGAGCGGGTACTCCTCCACCGCGACCCGCGGCCCGAGCATGGAGGCGTTGTTCACCAGCGCGTCGATCCGCCCGAACCGCGCGCGCGTGTCGCGTACCCAGGCCCGCACCGCGTCCTCGTCGGTGACGTCGCACGGCATCGCGAGCACGCGGGCGCCGGACTCCTCCAGCTCGCGCGCCACGTCCGACAGCGGGCCGGCACTCCGAGCGCAGAGCGACACCGCCGCCCCTTCCGCCGCGAACCGGCGCGCCAGGTCGGCGCCCAGCCCCTGCGACGCGCCCGTGATCATCACGACTTTCCCCTGCAGCTCCATCGTCTCTCCCGTCGTTCCGTGCGACCGCCCCTCGGCGGCCCTCGTTGACGCCCTCGGTGCCGCGGCGCAGCTTCGGGGGACCATGAGCTCTCCCATGCCGGACCAGCCGCCGCGCCTGCGGACCGTCCCGCCGGGTCCGCGCTCGCGGGCCCTCGCCCGCCGCCTCGCGGCGGTCGAGTCGCGGAACGTGACCTTCCGTTCGGACCGGTTCCCCATCTTCTGGATGCGGGCCCGGGGGAGCAACGTGTGGGACGCCGACGGGAACCGGTACGTCGATCTGGCGGGCGGGTTCGCCGTGGTCGCGGCGGGGCACCGCAACCCGCGGATCGCGACCGCCCTGCGCCGACAGACGGCGCGCCTGCTGCACGGCATGGGCGACGTGCACCCGCCGGAGGTCAAGGTCCGGCTCCTCGAGCGGCTCGCCCGGCTCGCGCCCTTCCCGGAGGCCCGCGCCGTGCTCGCCTGCTCGGGGGGCGAGGCGGTGGATGCGGCGCTCAAGACGGCCCGGCTGCGCACCGGCAAGCCCGGCGTCCTCGCGTTCACGGGCGCCTATCATGGCCTGACCTACGGCGCCCTGGCGGTGACGGATCGTGCCCTGTTCCGGGAGCCGTTCGAGGACCAGTTGAACCCGCACGTCCTGCGCGCCCCGTATCCCCACCCGTTCCGCCCGCCGCCGGAGCTCGCGGGGGCGGACGATCTCGCCGCCGCCGCGCTCGCGGCCGCGGCTCGCTGCCTCGATTCGGCCGCGGGACGCAGCGTGGGAGCCGTCATCGTCGAGCCGGTGCAGGGACGCGGGGGCGACGTGGTCCCCCCGCCCGGCTTCCTGGCCGGGCTCGCCGCTCTGTGCCGGGAACGGGGCCTCCTGCTCGTGCTGGACGAGATTTACACTGGTCTCGGGCGCACCGGACGCCGCTTCGCCTGCGAGCACGAGGGGGTAGTCCCCGACCTGCTGTGCGTGGGGAAGGCGCTGTCCGGCTCGCTCCCGATCGCGGCGTGCCTCGGTCCGGCGGAGGTGATGGACGCCTGGCCTCCCTCGGCCGGCGAGGCCAAGCACACCTCCACGTTTCTCGGCAACCCGCTCGCCTGCGCCGCCGCCCTCGCCTCGCTCGCCGAGATCGAGCGCCGCGGCCTCGCGGGCCGGGCGGAGGAGGAAGGCCGGCGGTGGCGCGAGCGCCTCAGGGGCGTCGCGGAGCGGCGCCCGGAGATCGGGGACGTACGGGGCCGCGGGCTGATGATCGGCATCGACCTGGTGCGCGGCCAGGAGCGGCGCGAGCCGGACGCCGCGCTGGCGGGCCTCGTCCTCGAGGAGGCCCTGCGGCGGGGGTGGATCCTCCTCGCGTCCGGGCCGGACGGGAACGTGCTGTCGCTGTCGCCGCCCCTGACGATCGCGCGATCCCTGCTCGACCGGGCGGCCGCGGCGCTCGAGGAGAGCATCGCCGCGGCCGCCCGGCGATTGCGTCCGCACGGCACGGGGGTACATTCCGCCGGTTCCGTTCGCCCGGCGCGCGGCGTCGCCGACTCCGAGGAGGCCGGTCCGTGACCGAAACCCCGATCCAGGTAGAGGGCACTCCGAACCCGAACGCGGCGAAGTTCGTGCTGGACCGCCGGCTGGGGAGCGAGGGCCGCACCTACTTCCGGCCGGCCGACGCCCAGGGCGACGCGCTGGCCGAGCGGCTCTTCGCGGTGCGTGGCGTGCGGGCCCTGTTCCTCGTCGAGAACTTCATCACCGTCACCAAGGCCGACGACGTCGCCTGGGACGAGATCGTGGAGAAGATCCTGTGCGCGATACGCGAAGCGTTGGCCGAGTGATCCGGCCTCGCCGCCGGCTGTCTCCCGGCATCGGCCTTCGCGTCGGCCTCGGCGCCCTGGCCGGCGTTCTCGCGGCGTGCGGCGGACCGGCGGGGGACCGGCCGCCCGACCCGGCCGGCGAGCGGCCGGCCGAGGACGCCGCCGCGCCGGCGGGGCCCGGCTTCGAGACGGGCGCCG
>JAVVDU010000004.1:79083-96953 GCA_032251515.1 Gemmatimonadota bacterium | reverse complement strand
CCGCGTCAGATCTCCAGCGCCCGGGCCGCCCTGTCGCAGTCTTCGCTCCGCACGTACACCAGGTACCCGAAGTTGCCCGCGCCGTCCGTGACCGCCGTGCCGGCGTACACGTCGACGTGCGCCCGGACCAGCTTCTCGTGGATCGCCGCGAGCGCGCCCATCTCGTCGCCGCCCTGGATGAGGAGCGCCCGGTGCGGCCCGTCCAGGACCATGCCGGCGGCATCGGCCACGCGCTTCAGCGCCGCCCCATCATCGGGGAACAGGGTCATCTGGGTGCGGGCGGGCCCGACGGGTACGGCGGTGAAGGCGAGCAGATTCACGCCCTGGCGCGCCAGTTCGGACAGGATCTCGTATGCCTCGCCAGGCCGGTCGGCGACGGACGCGTAGTAGTAGTCGACCCTGCGGATCCGGTAGGACATGCTCCCTCCTCCTCGAGCCGGGGCGCGCGACGGGCCGCGGCCCGGCCCGGTGCGCATGCCTTGCTGGATGTTCGGTCCGGGCCCCCGCCGAATCAAGCGTCGCCCGCGACGGCCGGAATACGAGCGAACGGAGGGGGCGGCCCATCCGGCGGCCCGCCCCCTCCGCATCCGCCCGTTACGGCCCGAAGGCCGTATCCTGTCTTACGGGCCGGTCATGCCGAGGTCCGACATCTGCCCGGCGTCCAGCGGCCGGACGAATTCCGGCAGAATCTGGATCGTGTCGGCGCCGGCCTTCAGGAACACCCAGTCCCCGAATTCGTCCAGCGTCACGAAGTCGAACTGCAGCGACGTCAGGAAGTCGTGCGGAAACGGTACGACCCCGGCCGGCGTCTCCAGCGCACCGGTGGCGTCGTTGTACGAGACGACCTGGATCTGGCCCGTCGCGTTGTACTCCTCGATCGCCGGGATGCTGCCGCCGAAGTTCTGGTGGCAGTCCTCGCAGTCACGCGCATCCACCGCGGGCGCGATCGTGTGCGGCGTGTACGGCCCGAACGCGACGAGGGACTTGTCCTGCCAGACTACGCTCTGGTAGTTGCCCGGGTAGACCTTCTCCTCGCCGTTCCGGGTCCGGTTCAGCAGGAAGATCCAGTTCATGGACGGCGGGGTCTTGAAGATCTTGACCTCGTCGAACACCTCCGACTCGAAGTGGCAGTTGTTGCACGTCACGATCGACTGCGCGTGGCAGCTCGTGCAGTAGACCTTGCCGCCGTGCGGGTCGGCGCCCGCCGGGTGCGTCGCCGGGTCGTGGCAGGCCTCGCACTCGGCGTCGATCGCGCCGTCCTCGATCATCGTGCGGTACTCGTTCCCGTCGCCGTGCACGTCCTCGGACGTGTGACAGGCCATGCAGTCGAAGCCCATCGTCGCATGCACGTCGGAGAAGTTGGCCGCCTCGAGCTTCTGCCGGGAGTGACAGGTCCCGCAGGCGCCGGCGAGGGTCGCGTCGACCTCGGCGCCCAGTTGCGGCTCCGCCGTGTCGTGGCAGCGGTCGCAGGTCTTTCCCGTCGCCGGGCCCGGGAAGCCGGAGTCGGAGAGGTGGCAGCCCTGGCAGGCCAGGTCCGTGTAGGGAACGTCCGTGAAGCGCTCGAAGCCGAGGTTGGGGTTCGTGCCGTAGTAATAGGGCTTCCCGGCGCCCGTCACGTGCAGGCTCGTCGGGAAGTACTCGTCCCACGGGAAGTGGTTCACCGCGAAGGACAGGGTGTTGCTGCCGGCCTCGTCCGCTCCCACCAGGGCGAACAGGCGGGCCGTGTACTCCACCCCATCCAGGACGCCCTGCGCCTGTCCGAACTCGACGCTCGTGACCGCGGCGCCCACCGACTGCGTCAGGACGTCACCGCCGCCCGCCGGCGCCAGTTCCACCCGGAAGCCGTCGACGCCCGCGAGCGCATCCCACGATACCACGAGGGTCGTGGGATCTCCGTCCTTCTCCGTGAAGGAGGACAGAACCGGCACGGGAAGCGCCGCGGCGATCGTGAAGGTGGCCTGCCCGCTCGCCGTCTCGCCGCCGGCGTTGATCGCCGTGACGACTGCCGTGTATCCGCCGGGTTCGAGTCCCGTGAAGGCAGCCGAATTCGTGGTGTTGTCGTCGAAGGCCTGCGTGATCGCCGTGCCACCGGAGGGCGTGATCTCCACGCGCTGCGAAGTGGCGCCATCACCCGGCGTCCAGGTCACGGTCACGTTGGTGCCGCTCACGGCGACCGCGACGCCGCTCGGGGCCGCCGGAGGATCGGGAAGGAGTTCGAACAGTGGGTCGTCATCGCAGCCGGTCAGCGCCAGGACGGGCGCGACGATCGCGACCGCCGCGGCGATCAGCCATCTGCGGACCCGTAGCGTGTGAATCATCTCGGCTCTCTCCTCGGGTTCGGCGATCCGTTCCGACCGGCGTCGGCCGGCGCGATATCGGATCGCGTGCTGGGCAGGCGGCCGTTCCGGGGTCCGCCGCCTCTCCGCCTCTCGACCGGGGCCTTCGTACCTACGACTTCGGTACGAACGTACCCGGGACCCCATCGTGCCTGCGGCGCCGATCGGTCGGTGTGACCGCGGCGCCGCAGCGTACTGCCTGGAATTGTCGGTCCTGCGACCCGGAGTCGGTGCAAGACGTGTGCCGGGGCCCGGGCGCCCTCCGCCGGGGCCGTGCCCCGTCTGCCTCCCGGAGGTAATCGTCTATCGTAACTGTACTTGTGATTCATGCTACTGGACGGGGCGGGGCATACGTCCGAGAGGAGCAGACCCTCCTCCGGTGACAGGTTGACCCGTCAGGCGGTCGTGCAGTCGGGCCGAAACGGCGTGAGGATGCCGGGGGCGGGATTCGAACCCGCACTCCGCTCGCGCGGATGGAGATTTTAAGTCTCCTGCGTCTGCCAGTTCCGCCACCCCGGCCAGGGCGTCGCCGGCAACATACGACGGAGTACCCGCCCGGGTCACGACTCGCCCGTCCCCCGCTGCCGGCCCCGGCTCTTGCTCCCCCGGGCGCTCCGTGGGAGCTTCGGGGCATGCGCGTCCCGCTCCGCCGCTCCGGCCTCCTGTTCGTGTTTCTGCTCGCGGCGGGGTTCGTGCGGCTCGGCCTGTGGCAGCTCGACCGGCTCGCAGACCGGCGGGAAGCGAACGCCCGGCGGGCGGCGGCGCTCGCCCTGCCTCCCCTCGAGGTCGATCTCCACCGCATCCCCCCTCCATCCGGGGCCGATGTCTTCTGGCGCCGCGTACGGGTCAGGGGCGCATGGGACCCGGGGCGGGAAATCGTGGTGCGCGGGCGGTCACACCTCGGATCTCCCGGGATCGAGCTGCTCACGCCCCTGCGTGCGGACTCATCGGCCGTCCTCGTCCGCCGAGGCTGGCTTCCTGCCGCGGACGGCGTCGCGGCCGACCTCGCGGGTGCGCGGATCGACCCGCGCGCCGGGACCGTCGTGGTCGAAGGAATCGCGCTGCCGGGCGAGCCACCGGGACCCGTCCCGTCCCGGCGCCTGCGCTTCGCGACCGGGCCGCGGGTCGTGCTGGGCGCCGCCGACCTCGATGCCGCGGCAGATGGACTCCCCTACCCTCTGGCGCCCTTCATCATCCACCCGCTTCCGGGCGGGAGCGACTCGGCCGGGCGCGAGGCGGGCGCGCCCGTGCCCCTGCCCGTGCCGGAACTGACGGACGGGCCTCACCTCCTGTACGCGATGCAGTGGTTCGGCTTCGCGGCCCTCGCCCTCGGCGCCGCGCTGCTCCTGCCGCGCGCCGCGGCCGGGCGCCGGGCCCCACCCCTGGAGGAACCGTGAGCCACAGGACCTGGACCGATCCCGAAGGCGGACGCTGGGAGGTCCGCCCGCTGTCCCGGGGCACCTGGGAGTTCCGGCCGCTACCCGGCAATTCCGGCCCGTCGCGGACGGCACGGGCGCCCTCCTGGCAGGAAGACCCGTTCGAGCTCAGCGACGCGGAGCTGCGACGCGTGTTCGAAGCCGCGCGGCCGCCCCGGCGTCCCCCGCCGTCCCCGTTCCGGGATTGAGGCCGGACGCCTGCCGGAATCCTCGCTCCGCTCCGCACCGGCCGGGCCGGGATCCTTTCCGGCCCGGCTGGGTCACATTGACACACACCGACCCGCAATGGGACATTGCGTCAAGGAGGGCGGAGGATGCGAGAGGGAAGGTACCCCCGTCCTCGACCTCCAACCTTCAGGGAAAAAATGCGTTATACTCTCTCCTCATCGACTTTCGCCGGCCGGGCCGTTATGGCACAGTTCGCGCAACGCGCGTGCGGGACACGTCCCGGACGTCCGGCCCGGTCCCCCGGGCACCGGGAGCGGAGCGGCTCGTTCCGAGGCCGACCGAGCGGGATTTCGACGTGACGGAGACACACATGCGGGATGAGAACGCGCGCGGCGACGCGGCGCCCCGGATCCTCGTGGTGGAGGACGAGGACAACGTCAGGGACCTCCTCCTCACGGTCCTCGGCGAAAACGGATACCGGGTGGAGGCGGTGCGGACCGGAGAGGAGGGGCTCCAGCAGCTCGACTCGCAACTCTACGACCTCGTGCTGCTCGACCTGAACCTTCCGGGCATGCACGGCCTGAACGTCCTGGGGGCCGGACCGGCGCTCCAGACGGACGCCCAGTTCATCGTGATGACGGCGTTCGGATCCATCGACAGCGCCGTGGAGGCCATGAAGCTCGGTGCGGTCGACTTCATCAAGAAGCCGTTCCGCACCGAAGAGCTGCTCCACGTTCTGGCGCGGGCGATGGAGGAGCTGGAGCTGAAGCGCGAGGTGGCGCAGCTGCGCAGCCAGTCCAGCTCCGGCGTCCGCTCCTATCTCGTCGGCAAGTCGCAGGCGATGCAGCGCGTGCTCGGCCTCATCGAGCGCGTCGCCCCGACGCGCGCCAACGTGCTGATCACCGGGGACACGGGGACCGGGAAGGAGCTCGTGGCGCGCGCCGTGCACGAGCTGTCGGGCCGCAGCCGTCGCCCGTTCGTCGCCATCAACTGCTCCGCCCTGCCGGAGACGCTGCTCGAGTCCGAGATGTTCGGGCACATGAAGGGGTCGTTCACCGGCGCCGTGCAGAGCAAGCGGGGGCTGTTCGAGGAAGCGCAGGGGGGATCGATCTTCCTGGACGAGATCAGCACGGTGACCGAGCCCGTGCAGATCAAGCTCCTGCGCGTCCTGCAGGAGCGGAAGGTGACGCGCGTGGGGGGACGGGAGCCGATCGCCGTGGACTTCCGCCTCATCGCGGCCACGAACCGGGACCTCGGCGAGCTGGTGGAGAAGGGGGAGTTCCGGGAGGACCTGTTCTACCGCCTGAACGTTTTTCCCGTGCGGGTGCCGCCGCTTCGCGAGCGGCGCGATGACGTTCCGCTGCTGGCCCAACACTTCCGGCAGCGGTTCGCCGAGGAGAACGACCTCGAGCCGCCCGACATCCCGCCGAAGACGATGGCCCGCCTGATGGCCTACGACTGGCCCGGGAACGTGCGGGAACTGGAGAACTTCATCGAGCGTGCCGTGATCATGCACGCGGGCGCGCGCGCGATTCCCTTCGAGCCGCCCGGCCAGCGGCCCGATCCGGAGCGGAACATGCTGACGCGGGCGCGCGAGGAGAAGTGGGACCTGGAGCGACTGGAGCGGGAGTACATCCTCGAGATCCTCGAGCAGACGCAGTGGCACCAGAGCTCGGCGGCCGATGCGCTCGGGATCAGCCGCCGCACGCTGTACCGGAAGCTGCGCCGCTACAAGGAGCTCGGGATCCTGCCGGAGTCGCCGCACCCCGGACTGCGTCTCTGACGGAACGGGCCCGGCGAAGGGCCCGGCGCCGGCGGATTCAGCCGATCCAGCCGCTCCGCCGCTCCGGCTCCCGGCCGTGCGGAAGCCACAGGGTGAACGTGGAACCCCTGTCGACCTGCGACAGGACCGTGAGAGTCCCTCCCATGTGCTCGGCGAGCCGGCGCGACAGCGTGAGCCCTATTCCCATGCCCTTGCGCTCGCGCGTCGAGCCGCGGACCCACTCTCCGAAGATCCGCTCCAGGTCCTCCGCGGGGATGCCGGGGCCCTCGTCCGCCACGTGCACCGCGACCCACCGGCCCTCCCCGTCGGCGGCCGGCGGCCCGTCGCGGTCGAGCTCGGCCCGCACGGTGATGGCGCTCCCTTCGGGCGAGAACTTCAGGGCGTTGCTGAGCAGGTTCGTCACGATCTGATGGACCCGGTCCGGGTCGGCCACGACCCGCAGGGTGCCGGCCACCTTCTCGAGCCTCAGGCGCTGGTCCCGCTTCTCCGCCTCGGGACGCACCCCCTCCACGGCGGCCTGCAGCAGCTCGCCCACCACGATCACCCGCGACCAGGTCTCGAGCCGCCCCTGGCCGAGGTTCTCGAGGTCCAGCACGTCGCGCACGAGCCGCATCGCGTGCTCGCTGCCCCGGCGGATCTTCTCGGCGATCTCGCCCACCTCGCCGTTCGTGCGGGCGATCAGGCGCTCCGACCACATCAACACGCCGCTGCAGGCATTCCGCAGGTCGTGGTTCACGAAGGCGTAGAACCGGTCGCGTTGCTGCTGGGTCTGCCGCAGCTCTTCGAGAAGGCGCTGCAGAGTGCGGAACTGGCGGGCGTTCTCGATCGACACGGCGGCGTGCGCGGCCAGCATCGACACGATCGCCTCGTCCCGGTCCGTGAACGTCTCGGCATCGCGCTTGTTCGTCAGGTACAGATTACCGAACACGCGATCGCCCATGCGGATCGGCACGCCCAGGAACGCTCCCATGGCCGGATGACCGTGCGGCATGCCCGCCGACCGCGGGTCCGTTCTCACGTCGCCGGTGCGGATCACGTTGCGGCTGCGGATCACGGCGCCCAGAAGGCCCTTGCCCACCGGGAGCGATGCGATGCGGGCGGCCTCCTCCTCCGGCATGCCGCTGGTGATGAACCGCTCGAGCCGGTCTCCGTCGGGGTGCAGCACGCCGAGCGCGCCGTACTCGGCGTTCGTGAGCTCGCGGGCCTTGTCCGTGACCGTCTGGAGGAGAGCATCGAGCTCGAGGTCCTTCGAGACCTCGACCTCAGCCGCGTGAAGACTCTCGAGCAGGGAGACGTGGTCCTCGGTGGCGGCACGACGAACGTCGCTCTCGGTCGCCCGGGCGGTCTCCGCCTCGAACATGCGGGCGTTCTGAATCGCGAGCCCGGCGAGGTGACCGAACGAGGCCAGCAGGTCGGCCTCGTCGCGCAGGAGGTCGATCTCCTCCGCTTCGGTGACCACGGCCAGCGTACCGTAGGCACCGTCGCGCGCGCGCAGGGGAACGACCAGCACGCCCGCCGGATCGCCCGGTACGAGACCGGCGGCGTGGAACGGCGGCTCGTCGGGAACCATCTTGCGGATCACCGGGCGGAGCCCGGTCATCGCCTCCCCGCTCACCGTGCCCTGCGGCGCGTGCACGTTGCCCCGCGTCCGGGCCAGCGAGCCGCTCGCGGCCACGACCCGCAGGCGCCCGTCCACCGGGTCGACCACCTGCACGGCGGCGCCGGCCCCGTCGAACAGCTCGCGCATCTGCGACGTGACGATCCCGAGGATCTCCTCGAGGTCGAGCGTCTCGAGCATCGAGCTCGCCGCGTCGCACAGCTCCGCGATGCGGCCCGTCTCGATGAGTCGCGGTCCCCTTCTGCTCTCCACGCCGGCGCACCCCGTCGTTCGCGGATCGCGTGGCCCGAAGGCGCGACGTGCGCCTTCCCCGGCTGCGACGGGACAATCTTTCACACCGGGGGACGGACCGCCAGACGGAGAGGCTCCACGACGCGGGGGGGCGGGCGGCGATGGGACGGACCGTCCCATCGCGTTCCGAAGATGCGGAGGGCCGCGCAGCGGCGGGCAGAGATCAGCGCGCGGGCGGCCCGTCCTCGCGCAGGGCCACCGGCGGACCCAGGAGTTCGGCGTGCAGGATGGCACGCCGCAGCGGCGGCAGCTGCTCGAGCCGCGCCAGCCCGGAAGGCGCCCGTCGCGGTGGTGGCGGCACGGCCTCTCGCCTGGCCCGCCGCCCCCGCACTTCCTGCGGCACCCGCTTCTCCCGTGGCACCCGGTCCTTCCGCGGTGCCCGAGATTCCCGCGACACCCGGGATACGTGCGGCGCCCGGGCCTTCCGTGGCGCCCTGGGCTCACGGGGCGCCCGGGCCTCGACCGGCACAGGGGGGGCGTGGGGCATCGGCGCGTCGCCGGGCACCCCGACCGGAGCGTTCCCGGCGGGACGCGCCGGCTCCTCCCCGGTCCCGCCCCCGCCGCCCAGCATCTCACGGATCGCTGCGTATGCCTCGCGCCGCAGCCGCTCGGCATCGGCCGCGACGTCGCCGGGATCGACCTGGCGGACGCGGCCCGGCGAGGCCGCTCCGGGCTCCGGGTCGGACGCATCCTCCTGGCCGTCCGCGTCGCGGCCGGCGCGGGAGACGTTCTGCAGGATCGAGAGAACGACCAGGGCCAGGACGACGAGCAATCCCTCCACGGCTCAGTCCGACCCCTTCCTCGACCCCGACTCGTCCGGCTCCGCGATCGCGTCCCGCATCCGCGTGTCCGCCTCGACGTTCCGGTAGCGCATGTAGTCCATGACGCCGAGACGGCCACTGCGGAACGCCTCGGCCATGGCGAGCGGGACCTCGGCCTCGGCCCGGATCACCTCCGCCCGCATCTCCTCGACCTTGGCCCGGTACTCCTGCTCCGCCGCGACGGCGATGGCGCGGCGCTCCTCCGCCTTCGCCTGGGCGATCTGCTTGTCCGCCTCCGCCTGGTCGATCTGCAGCTCCGCGCCGATGTTCTTGCCGACGTCCACGTCGGCGATGTCGATGGAGAGGATCTCGAACGCGGTCCCGCTGTCCAGCCCCTTGGCGAGCACGGTCTTCGAGATCTTGTCCGGGTTCTCGAGTACCGCCTTGTGCGAGTCGGCCGAACCGATCGTGCTCACGATTCCCTCGCCGACGCGTGCCAGGATCGTCTCCTCGCCCGCCCCACCCACGAGGCGGTTGATGTTCGCCCGCACCGTCACGCGCGCGATGGCGATGAGCTGGATCCCATCCGTGGCCATCGCCGCCACCTTCGGCGTCTGGATCACCTTGGGGTTCACCGACACCTGAACGGCTTCGAGCACGTCCCTCCCCGCGAGGTCGATCGCCGCCGCCTGCTCGAACCCGAGGTCGATGTTCGCCTTGTCCGCCGAGATCAGCGCCGTCGCCACGCGGGCCACGTCGCCCCCGGCCAGGTAGTGCGCCTCGAAGTCGTTCACGTCGAGCTTCAAGCCCGCCTTGGTGGCCGCGATCAGCGGCCGGATGATCGAAGGCGGGCTCACCTTGCGCAGGCGCATCCCGATCAGGCTGCCCATGCCGACCCGGACACCGCTGGCGTAGGCCTCGACCCACAGGCGGACCGGAACGGCCCAGCTCAGAAGCAGGAACAGGAGGATCACGCCGACGACGATGAACATGGCTCCGAACGCGGTCGCATCGTTCATGAATCTGGCTCCGATCAGGTCAAAAGGGGTTCCGGCCCGGCTCGTGCACTCACGCCTCGTGCGGCGCCTCCGGCGGGGTCTCACGCACCACGAGGTCCGATACTCCGGCACGCACGACCACGACGGGCGTGCCGTCCTCGATCCAGGGGCCCTCGGTCACCACGTCGAGACGCTCCTCCCCGAAGCGGGCCGAGCCCGACGGCCGCAGGTCCGTCAGGGCGATGCCGTGCCGCCCCACGTAGGCGGACCGGTCGGGGGCCGACAGGTACCCGGTCTCCCGGCTGGTGGACCTGCTGAGCAGGATCCCGGACAGCCGGCGGCTGTGCGGCAGGTGCCGCAGGATCCCGAAGGCCAGCAGGCCGAGGGCGAGCAGCGATATCGCGAGAATTCCGAGGGCCCCGATCACGTCGTTCACCGATGGATAGCTCCCGAGCATGCTGAGCGTGATGCTTCCGAGAATCGCGAGCCCTCCCAGCAGGCCCGGCACTCCGATGCCGGGCACGACGAGGATCTCGAGGGTAACGAGGAGGACGCCGGCGCCGAGCAGGAGCAACTCCTCGAGCCCCGCGAGGTTCACGAGGAAGCGCGCCCCGAAGAACGCCGCGAGGCAGAGCAGGCCCAGGCCGCCCGCCAGGCCGAAGGTCGGCGTCTTGATCTCGACCAGCAGGCCGAGGAAACCGAGGCTGAGCAGCATCGGGGCGAGAGCCGGGTGCGTCAGGAGCCGGACGAGGCGCTCGGCCCAGTTCGGGCGGGCCTCCGTCGTGACCGCGTCCGCCAGTCCGGCGGCGCGAAGCACCGCGTCCCAGTCCGCGGCCGTGCCGTCCACGACCGCGAGCCGCACGGCCTCCTCGCTGGTCAGCGTCAGCAGGCGGCCGGCCTCGATCACCCCGGGAATCTCGACCTCCTCGTCCACCATCGCCTCGGCGATCGCGGGATCGAGCCCCCGCTCCTCCGCCAGGGCCCGGAACTCGGAGCGCATCGCGCTGACCATCTTCTCCGACGCCTTCCGCCCTTCGCCCGTGACGGGCGTGGCCGCGCCGATCACCCCGCCGGGCCGCATGACGATCCGATCGGCCGACAGGGCGATCATCGCGCCGGCCGACAACGCGCGGCGGTTCACCCAGGCCACGGTCCGGACCTCCGCGTCGCGCACCGCGTCGATGATCTGCCACGCCGCGTCGACCCGCCCTCCCGGCGTGTCGATCTCGAACACCACCAGGTCCGCGCCGGCCGCTTCCGCCTCGGAGAGCGCGCGGGCCACGAAGGGTGCCAGCCCCAGCTCGATCGTGCCCGTGACGGGAACCCGGACGACCTGGGACGTGTCTTGAACGGGAGCCCGCGGGGCGGCAGGCCCGGTCACGCCCGCCAGGCCCGCGGCGAGGGCGACCAGCGCCCAGGTGCGTGAAGCGTTCATGCCGGAATCATAGCGCCGCGGCGCGCGCCGCCCAAGACGTGCGGCTGCGCGGGACCGCGGGAGAGCCGCTCCCGGACGCCGTGCGGCCTGTCGCGCGGCGGACCCGCGCGGGCTAGCTTTTCGCTCCCCCGGCCCGTCCGGGCACGCAGGGGGGCGCTTCTCGGAAGGGAGACACGACGACCATGGCAGATCCGCTGATCCAGTACGAGGTGCGGGGCGGCATCGCGATCCTCACGCTCGACGACCCGCCGGCCAACACCTACACGTACGAGATGATGCGCCAGCTCGACGAGGCGATCCTCTCGGCGCGCTTCGACGAGCAGGTTCACGTGATCGTGCTGCGCGGGCAGGGAGAGAAGTTCTTCTGCGCCGGGGCCGACATCGGCATGCTGCAGGAGTCGGACCCCCACTTCAAGTACTTTTTCTGCCTGCACGCCAACGAGACGCTGAACCGGCTGGAGCAGACGCCGAAGCTCGTGATCGCCGCCCTGAACGGGCACACTGTGGGGGGCGGACTGGAGATCGCCCTGGCCTGCGACCTGCGCATCGCCCGCCAGGGCGGCGGCAAGATCGGCCTGCCCGAGGTGAACCTCGGCGTGCTTCCCGGCACCGGCGGCACGCAGCGCCTCGGCCGGCTGCTCGGGAAGTCGCGCGCCATCGAGATGATGGCGGAGGGGCGGACCTTCGAGTTCGAGGACGCGCACAAGCTGGGCCTGGTGAACAAGGTGTTCGAGCACGAGGACTTCTGGGAGCAGGTGCTCGAGTACGCCGGCCGGTTCGTCCCGCCGCACAAGGCCTCCCGGGCCGTCGGCCGCATCAAGCGCGCCGTGTGCTCCGGGATCGAGGTCCCGTTCTCCGAGGGCCTGGCGATCGAGCGGGAGATGCAGCAGCTCCTGTTCCAGTCCGACGACGCGCGAGAGGGACTCGCCGCCTACGTCGAGAAGCGCCCCCCGTCCTTCACCGGCAAGTAGGCGCGGGGACGGACGCGCCCCACACTCCCGGGCCGGGCCCGACGCGGGCCCGGCCCGATCCGCGACGCGAGCCGACGGAGAATCGAGCATGGAGCTGCGCACGAAACTCCTCATAGGCGGCGCCTGGACGGACGGTGCCGGCCGCTTCCCGACCGTCGACCCGGCCACCGAGGAGACGATCGCCGATGTGGAGGAGGCGGGCCCCGAGCAGGTGGACGCCGCCGTGCGCGCCGCCCGCGAGGCCTTCGAGAGCCCCGGGTGGCGCGACATGGACCCGCACGAACGGGCGCGCCTCCTGTGGCGGCTCGCCGACCTGGTGGAGGCACGGACGGACGAGATCGCCGAGGTCGAGACGCGGGACAACGGGAAGCCGCTGTTCGAGTCCGCGCGGATCGACATCCCCTTCGTGGTGTCGAATCTCCGGTACTTCGCCGGCTTCGCCGACAAGCTCGCAGGCGACGTGATCCCGGTGTCGGGCCCGTTCCTGAACTACACCCTCCGGGAGCCGGTCGGCGTGGTCGGGGCCATCGTCCCGTGGAACTTCCCGCTGAACATCGCCTCCTGGAAGGTCGCCCCCGCACTGGCCTGCGGGAACGCCGTGATCCTGAAGCCCGCCGAGGAGACGCCCCTGACCGCCCTGCTGCTCGGAGAGCTCGCCCTCGAGGCGGGCTTTCCACCGGGCATTCTCAACGTGATCCCGGGACGGGGCGAGGTCACGGGACAGGCGCTCGTCGCGCACCCCGGGGTCGACAAGATCGCGTTCACCGGCTCGACGGAGACGGGCCGCACCGTGATGGAGACGGCGGCCCGCACCCTGAAGCGGGTGTCGCTCGAGCTGGGCGGCAAGTCCCCCAACGTCGTGTTCGCCGACGCGGATCTCGAGGCGGCGGTCCGCGGCGTGACGACCGGCATCTTCTACGGCAAGGGTGAGGTGTGCGCCGCCGGGTCCCGCCTCCTCGTGGAGGAGTCGGTCCGCGAACCCCTCCTCGACGCGCTCGTGGAACGCGCCGCCGGCCTGACCGTGGGCGCTCCCGGCCACCCGAAGACGCGCCTCGGGGCCCTCGTCTCGCGCGCCCAGCACGAGCGCGTCCTCGGCTACATCGAGGCGGGACGCGCCGAGGGAGCGCGCCTGCGGGCGGGCGGCTCTCCGGTCACGGTCGACGGCCGGGGCTGGTTCGTGGAGGCGACCGTGTTCGACCGGGTCGAGCCCGACATGCGGATCGCCTCCGAGGAGATCTTCGGTCCCGTCCTCGCGGCCATGAGCTTCCGGGACATGGACGAGGCGGTCGCGCTCGCCAACCGGACGATCTACGGCCTCGCGGCCGGGGTCTGGACGCGCGACGTGGGCCGGGCGCACCGGTTCGCCCGGGCGGTCCGGGCCGGCACGGTGTGGGTGAACACCTACAACCGGTACGACCCCGGCTCGCCGTTCGGCGGCACGAAGAGCTCGGGATTCGGCCGCGACCTGGGGCGGCACGCGCTGGAGGAATACACGCAGGCGAAGAGCGTATGGGTCGCGCTGGACTGACGGCGCCGCCGGACCCGCGCGACCCCCTCATCTGCGCCGCCCTCCGCTCGCCCGTGGGACGCCACGGCGGCGTCCTGGCGGGGCTGCGGCCCGACGACCTGCTGGCCGCGGTGATCGGCACTCTGGTCGAACGATCCGGCGTTCCGCCGGCGCGCATCGAGGACGTGGTGATCGGCTGCGCCAACCAGGCGGGCGAGGACACCCGGAACGTGGCCCGCATGGCGGGCCTCCTGGCGGGCCTGCCCGTCGAGGTGGCGGGGCAGACCGTGAACCGGCTGTGCGGCTCCGGACTCCAGGCGGTCGTGACGGCCGCCCACGCGATCCGCTGCGGCGAGGGCGATGTCTTCGTGGCGGGCGGCGTGGAGAGCATGTCCCGCGCGCCGTGGGTCCAGCTCAAGCCGGACCGTGCGTTTCCCCGCGGCGCCCCCGCCGTGGCCGACTCGACGCTCGGCTGGAGATTCCGGAACCCCCGCCTGCCGGAACGCTGGACCGTGGGCCTTGGAGAGACCGGAGAAGTCGTGGCCGGCGAGACCGGCGTCTCCCGCGCCGAGCAGGACGCGTTCGCCCTCGAGAGCCAGCGGCGGGCCGCGCGGGCGGTCGCCGAAGACCGGTTCCGGGACGAGATCGTTGCGGTGGACGTGCCGGTCCCGCGGGGCGAGCCGCGCCGGGTGGACCGGGACGAACATCCGCGCCCGGAGGTCACGGCGGAGGACCTGGCCCGCCTGCGGCCGGCCTTCCGCGAGGGCGGTACCGTGACGGCCGGTAACGCCTCGGGGATCAACGACGGCGCCGCCGTGGTCCTGCTGGCGAGCCGGGCGGCCGCGGCGGAGCTGGGCCTGCGCCCCCTGGTCCGCGTCGGCGCGGCCGCCGTGGCGGGCATCGAGCCGGACCGGATGGGCCTCGGCCCCGTCCCGGCCGTCCGCCGGGCGCTCGCGCGGGCCGGGCTGACGGTGGCCGACCTCGACCTGGTGGAGCTGAACGAGGCGTTCGCGGCGCAGGCGATCCCCTGCATCCGGGAGCTCGGCCTGGACCCGGCCCGCGTGAACGTGAACGGCGGCGCCATCGCGCTGGGACACCCGCTCGGCTGCACCGGCGCCCGCCTGCTCACCACGCTCGTGCACGAGATGCGCCGGAGGCGGGCCGCCACGGGGCTCGTCACCATGTGCATCGGCGTGGGACAGGGCATCGCCGCCGTGGTGCACCGCGAAACGGAGGAGGATCGGTGAGCGCCGGACACGTGGCCGTGGAGGTCGTCGACGGCATCGGGTCGCTGACCCTGGATCGTCCGGACCGCCTGAACGCCTTCTTCGGCTCGATGCGCGACGAGATCGCCGCGGGGCTCGAGGAGCTGGGACGGCGCGAGGAGGTACGCGTCGTGCTCGTCCGCGGACGCGGGCGCGCCTTCTGCGCCGGGGCCGACGTCGGATACCTGGCGGATCTCCTTGAGCGCGGCGCGTACGAAGAGGCCAACGCCCTCGTGGAAGCCGGGCGGCGCGTCGTACGCGCCCTGACGGAGATGCCGAAACCCGCGATCGCGGTGCTGGGCGGTCCCGCGGCGGGCGGCGGCGCGAACCTCGCCCTGGCCTGCGACCTGCGGATCGCCTCGGAGCGGGCGTCGATCGGCCAGACCTTCAACCGCATCGGCCTGCACCCGGACTGGGGCGGCACGTGGACCGTGCCGCGGCTCGTGGGACCGGCGCGCGCCGCGGAGCTCTTCTTCTTCGGCGAGATGATCCCCGCCGCCGAGGCGGAGCGGATCGGCCTCGTGAACCGCGTCGTACCGCACGAGCGGCTCGACGCCACGGCGCTGGACTGGGCGCGGCGCCTGGCCCGCAAGCCCGCACTTCCCCTGGCCCTCGCCAAGCAGGCGATCCGGCGGAGCGCGACGGCGGGGCTCGCCGAGATGCTCGACTTCGAGGCGGAGGCTCAGGATCGCTGCTTCCGCTCGCCCGACGGCCGCGAGGGAATCCGCGCCTTCGTCGCGAAGCGGGAGCCGGACTTCGGAGGACGGCCGTGAGCGCCGTCTCCGCGGTGCGCCGCGCCGGGCCGCAGGACATGGACGAGCTTACGGCGCTGTGGGCGCACTACATTCGCTCCCAGGGCGCGAACCCGGCCCTGCGGAACCTGCCGCCCGATGCCCTGGCCCGCCGCCGCGACCGGTTCGCGCGCCACATCGAGGGGCCGGACTCGGCCGTGTTCGTCCTGGAGCGGGACGACGGGGGCCTGGACGGCTTCCTGTCGTGCTTCGTGGAGACGAACGATCCGTACTTCCACCCCCCCGTGTTCGGACGGCTCCAGACGCCGTTCGTCCGCCCCGAGGCCCGGGGCCGCGGGCTGCTGCACCGCCTGCTGGACGCCGCGTACGTCTGGGCCCGCGAGATGGAGCTGACCGAGGTCCGCCTGTACATGAGCCCCGCGGACGAACGGCAGAACCGTCTCGCCGAGGAGCTGGGGTTCGAGGCGATCGCCACGGTCCGCCGCAGGACGATCGCGTGGGACTATCCGCCCGGTGGCCGCCGGGAGGCCCCGTGAGCTGCGAGCCCGTTCCGTCCCGGCCCGCCGCCGTGGCCGTCCTGGGCGCGGGAACGATGGGCCGGGGCATCGCCGGCGCCGCGGCGGCGGCCGGGTTCGCGACGCGGCTGCACGACGTCGACGCGGAGGCCCTGGCGCGCGCCGGGGAGGCGGTCCGCAGCGTCCTGGCCGGCGGCGTCGAGCGGGGCAAGCTCGCGGCCGAGGATGCCGAGGCGGCCCTCGCCCGGCTGCGGCTCGTCGCCGACCGGGACGAGGCCCTGAACGGCGCCGGGCTGGTGATCGAGGCGGTCCCGGAGCGGCTGGACCTGAAGCGCCGGGTGCTGGCCGCCGCGGCCGCGTCCGTGGCCCCGGACTGCCTCCTGGCCTCGAACACCTCCTCGCTGTCGATCACCGACCTGGCGGAGGGGGTCCCGGGGCCCGAGCGCGTGCTGGGGCTCCACTTCTTCAATCCCGTGCACGCCATGGCGCTGGTCGAGATCGTGCGGGGAGACCGCACCACGGAGCGGGCCGTCGAGCGGGCCCGGGCGTTCGCGGAGCGACTCGGGAAGACGGCCATCGTGGTGCGCGACAGCCCGGGCTTCGCGTCCTCGCGACTCGGCGTCGCCCTCGGCCTGGAAGCGATCCGCATGCTGGAAGAGAACGTGGCGAGCGCCGAGGACATCGACCGGGCGATGGAGCTGGGCTACCGTCACCCGATGGGGCCGCTCCGGCTCACCGACCTCGTCGGACTCGACGTGCGGCTGGAGATCGCCCGACACCTGCATCGCGAGCTGGGCGGAGACCGCTTCCGCCCGCCCGCGCTGCTCGAGGAGCTGGTCCGGGACGGCCGCCTGGGCCGCAAGACGGGCCGGGGATTCTACACCTGGGACTGAGCGGGGAGAGACGCAGATGAGCGACGTGCTGCTGGTGGAGAAGCTGGAAGGCCGCGTGGCCGTGGTGACCGTGAACCGGCCCGAGAAGATGAACGCCCTGAACGGCGCGGTGCGGGAGGCGCTGTTCACGACGTTCGAGGCGCTGGCCGATGACGACGACGTCCGCGTCGTCGTCCTCACCGGTGCGGGAGAGAAGGCGTTCATCGCCGGGGCGGACATCGCCGAGTTCAAGGACGCCCGGTCGGTCGAGCAGTACCGGGCGATGCAGGCGGGAAACATCTACACCCTGATGGAGTCCTTCCCCAAGCCGGTCATCGCGATGATCGACGGCTTCTGCCTCGGCGGGGGCTGCGAGCTGGCGATGGCGTGCGACATCCGCACGGCCTCGACCCGCTCGCGCTTCGGTCAGCCCGAGGTGAACCTGGGGCTGATCCCGGGGGGTGGCGGCACCCAGCGGCTGCCCCGGCTGGTGGGAGAGGGGCACGCCATGCGGATGATCCTCGGCGGCGGCATGGTCGGTGCGGAGGAGGCGGCGCGGATCGGCCTCGTCGAGGTCCTCCTGCCGCCGGACGAGCTGCGCGAAGAGACCCTCGCCATGGCGCGCGGCATCGCGTCCCGCTCTCCCATCGCCCTGCAGGCGGCGAAGGAGTCGATCCTGGCCGCGCGGCGGATGCCTCTCGACGAGGGGCTGAAGTTCGAGCGCGCCTGGTTCGGGATGCTGTTCGCGACCGACGACAAGGACGAGGGAGTCGGCGCCTTCCTGGAGAAGCGGACGCCGGAGTTCCGGGGGAGCTGAGCGGGCCGGAAACGGGAAGCTGCCCGGCGGTCAGCCGGGCAGCACGCTCACGACTTTCCGCCCGCCGCGCCGGTTCGTGAACGTCACGATCCCATCGGCGAGCGCGAACAGCGTGTCATCGTTCCCGCGACCCACGTTGCGACCCGGGTGGATGCGGGTGCCGCGCTGGCGGACCAGGATGTTGCCGGCCGTGACGGCCTGCCCCCCGTACCGCTTCACGCCGAGGTACTTCGGATTGCTGTCGCGTCCGTTGCGGCTCGAGCCGACGCCCTTCTTGTGCGCCATGCCTCAGCTCCCTTCCCGTTCCTTGATCGCCTTCTCGACGTCGGACTTGAGGATGCGGCC
>JAVVDU010000004.1:0-78983 GCA_032251515.1 Gemmatimonadota bacterium | reverse complement strand
TCGGCGGGCGCGGCGAGCAGCCGGTACTCGTCGTGCCCCATGAGGGGATCGTCGCGGATGTCCAGCTCGATGCCCGTCTCCGCGGTCGACTCGCGCAGGAACTCCGGCTCCTCCTCCAGCAGGTGGAGCGCGACCTCGGGATGGGCCCGGATCGTCAGGGCGCGCTTCTCGCCCGCCGCCCTGGCCCGGCGCAGCGCCCGCTCGATCCGCCGGACCACGGTCTCGGGAGCGAGGACCCGGCCCGTGCCGTCGCAGCTGGGACACGGCACGGTCATCATCTGCACGAGGCTCGGTCGAACGCGCTGCCGGCTCATCTCCAGCAGTCCGAGCTCCGAGATCTCGAACACCTTGGTCCGCGCCCGGTCCCGCGCCACGAAGCTGCGCATCTCGTTCAGGACCTTCTCGCGCGCCTCCCGCTCGTCCATGTCGATGAAGTCGCAGACGATGATGCCCCCGATGTCGCGGAGCCGGAGCTGGCGGGCGATCTCCCCGGCCGCATCCAGGTTCGTGCGCAGGATCGTCTTGGCGGGGTCCTTCTTTCCCGTGTAGCGGCCCGTGTTCACGTCGATCGCCACGAGCGCCTCGGTGTGCTCGATGACGATGTGGCCACCGGACTTCAGGTCCACCCGCCGCCGGAACGCGGTGCGGATCTCCTCCTCGATCTCGAAGTGGTCGAAGATCGGCGCATCGCCCCCGTAGAGCTTGACGCGGTCCAGAAGCTCGGGGCTCACCTGTCCGAGATAGGACTTGACCTCGTGGAGCAGGTCCCGGTCGTTGACGGTCAGGAGGTCGATCTTCTCGCTGAACAGGTCGCGGATGATGCCCGACGTGAGCTCCGCCTCGCGGTGCACCAGCGAGGGAGCCTTCATGCTCCGGGCACGACGCTGGATCTTCTCCCAGCCCCGCCGCAGGGTGGTCAGCTCTCCCTCGATGGCCTTCCGGTTCAACTCCTCGCTCACCGTGCGGACGATGACGCCGCCCGACCGGTCACCCAGCGCCTCGCGGGCGATCCCGCGCAGGCGGGTCCGCTCCTCGCGGTCCTCGATCTTGCGGCTCACCCCCACGTGCGAGCCCTCGGGGATGAACACGATGAACCGGCCCGGCATGGAGATCTGGGACGTGACACGCGGGCCCTTCGTGCCGATCGGCTCCTTGGTGACCTGGACGAGCAGTTCCTGCCCCTTCTGCACCTGCTCCTGGATGGGCGGGTACTTGCGCGACCGGCGACCGCCCGGAGATCCGTTGCCGTTCTCCTCGTCCGTCTCCTCGGCGAGGTCCGACACGTGCAGGAAGGCCGACTTCTCCGTCCCGATGTCGACGAACGCCGCCTGGATGCCGGGCAGCACGGCCTCGACCCGGCCCAGGTAGAGGTCGCCCACCATCCGCTCCGCCTCGGCGCGCTCGTGCATGAGCTCCACGAGCCGCCCGTCCTCCACGATCGCCACCCGGGTCTCGTTCCCGGCGGCATCTATGATGATTTCCCTGCGCATTCCCTTCGTCCCCGGGCTCCGCGGCGCTCAGCCGGCCGCGAGCTCCTTGAGGAGCTCCCGAGCGATGACCAGCCGCTGGATCTCGCTCGTGCCCTCCCCGATCTCGGTGATCTTGGCGTCCCGCATCATCCGCTCGACCGGGTACTCGCGGGAGTACCCGTAGCCCCCGTGCAGCTGCACCGCGTCGATCGTGACGTCCATGGCGGTCTCCGAGGCAAACAGCTTGGCCATGGAAGCCTCCCGCTTGTGCGGACGCCCCTCCTGCCGGAGGCGCGCGGCGTGGTAGGTCATGAGGCGTGCGGCATGGATGCGGGTGGCCATGTCGGCCAGCTTGAACTGCACGCCCTGAAAGTGGCTGATCGGACGGCCGAACTGCTCCCGCTCCGTCGTGTAGCGCAGGGCGTGCTCGAACGCGCCCTGGGCGATCCCCAGGGCGTGCGCGGCGATGCCGATGCGCCCTCCGTCCAGCGTGTCGAGGAAGATCGAGAAGCCCGCATCCTCCTCGCCGAGCCGGTTCTCGACCGGCACTTCGACGTCCTCGAGGATCAGCTCACGCGTGTCGGAGGCGTTCCACCCGAGCTTGCGCAGCTTCTGGCCCGTCGAAAACCCCGGCATCGGCTCGAGCGCGTCGCTGTGCCCGAACCCGATCGCCCGCGCCCGCTCCAGGTCGCAGGTCTCCTTGGTGACCAGGAAGGCGCTGATCCCCTTGTTTCCCTTCCCCGGCGAGGTCACCGCGGCGAGCACGAAGATCTCTCCGACGCCGCCGTGCGTGATCCACGTCTTCTGGCCGTTGATCACGTACCGGTCGCCGCGCCGCTCCGCCACCGTGGCCATGCCGCTCGCGTCGGACCCGGAGCCGGGTTCGGTGAGCCCGAACCCGCCCAGGACCTGCCCGCCCGCCAGGGGCGCCAGGTAGCGTCGCTTCTGCTCCTCCGTGCCCCATCGGTAGATCGGCGTTCCCGCCAGCGAGATGTGGGCCCCGACCATGATGGAGTGGCTCGCGTCGACCCGGGCGAGCTCCTCCGACACGATGACGGACCCGATGAGATCCATCCCGGCGCCGCCGTACTCCTCGGGGAACGGGATCCCGAACAGCCCGAGCTCGGACATCTTCCGGCCGGACTCCCACGGGAATTCCTCGCTCTCGTCGAACTCCGCCGCCACCGGGGCGATCTCGGACTCGGCGAACTCCCGGACCATGTCCCGGAGCATGCGGTGGTGATCCTGCAGGTACAGGTCGAGATCGGTCATCCGTCCGTGCATTCCGTTTCGCGTTGAGACTCGGGCCGGGAACGCCGCCCCCGGGCCGGGAGTCCGGCCCGGGGCCAACCTATCGCGGAACGCTTCGCCGGGAAACGGCGCGCCCCGGGGGCAGCGGTCACGGGCCCGCTTCGCCGCACCGGTCGCAACCGCCGCACCGGCCCGGCTCCTCTCCGAAATAGCGGGCGATGACCGCCCTCCGGCACGTCCGCGACTGCGTGTAGGCGCGCATGGCCTGCAGCCTGTGCATGCCGGCCCGCGCGAGGAGGGCGGCCGTGCGCCGGTCGCCGCGGCGGGTCACGGTCCTCCGGGATCCGCGCACCCGGGCGCGGTGGAGCGCGGCATCGCCGGGAAGCGGCACCAGCAGGCAGTCCGCGTCCGCGCCGTCCCGCCCGGCCCGCCCCGCCTCCTGCACGTAGGCCTCGAGCGATGGGGGCATCCCCAGGTGCACGACGAGCCGGATCGTCGCGTGATCGACCCCCATGCCGAACGCGTTGGTCGCGCACATCACGCGAAGCCGGCCGGACAGGAAGTCGTCCTGCAGTCCGGCGCGGGTCACCGCGTCCATCCCCCCGTGATAGGCGCCCGCCGGCAGGCCGAGCCGGCGCAGCGCAGCGGCGGTCCGGGAAGTGGCGGCGCGCGACAGAACGTAGACGAGCGCGGCCGCCGCGGAATCGCGACGCAGCGCGCCTCGAACCGCCTCCTCCACGCTCCGGCTCCGCTCGTCCGGCCGCCGGACCCACCGGACGCGCCAGCGCAGGTTCGGGCGGTCCACGCTGGCCAGGAAGCGGAGCGGCCGACGCAGGCCGAGGCTCGCCTCCACGTCGGCGCGCGTGGCGGGCGTCGCCGTGGCCGTGAACGCGGCGACCGGTACGCGGCCCGCCGCCGCGAGGAAGCGCGGCACCTGCCGGAACTCCGGCCGGAAGTCGTGTCCCCATTCGCTGATGCAGTGCGCCTCGTCGACCACGAGACGTGCCGGGCGCAGCCGGCCGGCGCGCCGCAGAAAGTCGGGTGACACCAGCCGCTCGGGCGACACGTAGAGCAGCCGCGGCGGACAGTCATCGAGCCGCTGCAGCAGCGCGGCACGCGCCCCGGGCGGCAGCGCGGAGGTCAGCGCCGCGGCGTCGACGCCGCGGCGGACCAGGCCGGCCACCTGGTCCTGCATCAGGGCGATGAGCGGGGAGACGACGAGCGTCGGGCGCGTATCGAGGAGCGCGGGGAGCTGGAAGCAGAGCGACTTCCCGCCGCCCGTGGGCAGGATCGCCAGCACGTCCCGTCCCATCGTGAGGGCCCGCACGATCGGCTCCTGGCCCGGCCGGAACTCCGGGTGCCCGAAGCGCTCGCGCAGGCAGCGCACCGCCGCTTCGCGGTCCCAGCCCGGGGCCGCGCGCCGCCGGGGACCGGACTCCTGCGGGGGACGTTCCACGCTCCCGGGATGACGGCCCGCGTCATCGGCGCGTGAACGTTCCTGTTTCCCCGCCGCGCCGTTGAGGCGCCGTTGACGGTTCGAGCCCACACCACCGCCGCGCCGGGACGCCCGGCGGCCGGGGCACGGAACGCAGCGGGAGGGAAACATGGAGCGGAGAGAGACGTGGGCCGGTCGGAGCGGAAACATCCTCACGGCCCTCCTGCTGGCCCTGGCGCTCGGACTGCTGGCGCGCGACCGACTGCTTCCCGCGCTGGCCGAGTGGCGCGCCGTCGACCCCGGGGAAGGGATTCCCGCGGACCTGAAAGCCGTCCGCGAGGCCACGGGCGATACGGTGGCCCTGCGGGCCCTCGCTCCGGCCACGATCCTCGCCGTGCTTCCCACGTGCCCGGCCTGCGAGCGGTCCGCCCCGGCGTGGCGGACCGCCGCACGGGCCGGCGGCGGCCGCCTGCACGTCCTCGTGCTCGGCGGCGCGCCGGGTTCCTGGGCGGCCGACCATCTCCCGGAGGCGTCCGTCCTGACCCCGCTGGACGAGCCCGCCCTCCTGGAGCGCCTGCGGATCCGCGTCGTGCCCACCGCTCTCGTCCTGGCGGCCGATGGGAGCCTGCGCGCTCGCGACGAAGGCGTGCTGCCGGACGAGCGGATCGCCGCCCTGCTGGCGCCGGACGGCGCCCCGTCGCCCCCGTGACTTACGTCCCGCGCGCCCGCCACATCCGGCGGGCCCGCGGTCTCCACCCCTCAGCAGAGGAGGATGCATGTACCGAAGACTCATGGCGGCCGTGGCCGCGCTGGCACTCGTCCTGGCGGGACTCACGCCCGCCGCGGTACCCGACGCGCAGGCCCGGGGAGCCGTCGCCTGTGACGACTACTGCGGCGAACGGGCGGCCGCCCGCTGCGAAGACGTGGATTCCCTGCGCTGCGGGATCTACATCGCCAGCTGCCTCGCAGGGTGCAACGTGCGGAAATGGTGATGCCGAACCGGAAAGGAGATTCGATGCGCATGCGACTGCTGGCCGTACTGGCGCTGCTCGCCGCCACGATCCCCGTGGCTCCGCAGGAAGCGCCGGCCAAGACGCGGTTCTTCTGCCGCGTGTACTGCGAGACGCTGAACCTGACCTGCCGGTCCGCGGCGGGCCTGATCGGAAGCGGGGACGAGCTGTGCGAGCCCGTCTACGAGGGCTGCATGGACGGCTGTGAGGTGCCCGTGTAGCGGAGAGTGAACCGGGCGGCGCTCCCCCGGCGGCGAGGTCAGTCGCGATCCGCGGCGGCCCGCCCCGGGGGCGCCGTCCGCTCCCTGAGGACCCGCACGGCGAGACCCGCGGCGAGGACGCCGACTCCGAACCCGGCCACGAACGGTTCCCCGAGCGCCGCCCCGGCGATCCAGGCGGCGATTCCCGCCAGCGAAAGCCCGACTTGCCAGCGCAACCAGAGCGCTCGGTCGGCGTCCCTTCCCGCTGGGGGCGGAGCCCCACCCGGAGGCCGGCCGCGCCGGGAGAGTCTCAGGATACGATGGCGCGGCTCAGCGGGCCCTCCGCCGGGCGCGCTCCCCAGGCCACGACGGCCGCCGCGACCACGCCCGCCACGAGATTCGCCACGACCAGGAGGAGAACGGCGACGATCCCGAGCCTCAGCCCCAGCAGGCCCGCATCCCCGAACAGCGGAAAGCGGAGCAGGAGCAGGTAGAAGCTCGGGAGCAGGCCGAACAAGGCCCCACGCCGCACGAAGTCCCGCCCCGGCAGGAAGCGCCACGCCAGGCCGAGCAGAAGCCCCCACGCGGCCCCGTGCAGCAGCCGGACGCCCCAGAAACCGGTGGAGGAGATCCCGGTCGCGCCGGCCGCCGCGAGCAGTCCCGCCGCATCGGCCGCTCCGGACAGCACGCCGTGCAGCAGTCCGGCCAGGAGCCCTCCGAGCACCCCGAGCCCGATCCGCACGCTCAGGTCCGGCTGCCGTTCCCGGCCCGGGCCGTAGGGTCGGGCTCCCACACCGACCGCGGCGGCGGCGAGCGCCGCCACGAGCAGCAGGACTCCCGTCGTCAGGGCCTCGCGCCCGCCGGCGCCCGCGAGACGCCCGCCGGCGAGCCCCAGGGCCACGGCCACGAGCACGAGCAGCAGTCCTCCAGGCGAGACGGACGGGCGACCGGAAGCGCCGTCACCGGTGTCACCGTTTCCGTCCGGCGCGAGACCGGCGGCCTCCGCGTCCGCGAGGCCAGGCTCCGTCCCCGCGAGGGCCGCCTCCGTCCCCGCCAGGGTCGACTCCGATCCCACGTCCGCCCCCTCCGGCTTCCCGTGCATCCGTCAACTCCTTCCGTTCCGGTCCCCGCTCCCGCGCCGACGCTCCAGGAACTCCCGGATTCCGGCCTGGCAGTCATCGGTCAGGCGGGCGAGCGCGTTCACCTGTGCCCCCGCCCGGATCGCCGCCTCGAAGCTCGCGCCGTCGATCTGGTACAGCAAGCGCTTCGTGAGCGCCACCGCGGAGGCGCTGCGGGCGGCCAGCGCGCCGACGAACCCTTCCGCGTCGGACGTGAAGCTGGCCTCCGGGAACACGCGGTTCACCAGCCCCATCTCCCGCGCGGCCGGCGCGCCGACGGGATCGCCGAGCGCCACGAGCTCGAAGGCCCGCTTCTCACCGACCGAGCGTCGCAGGATCGCCATCACCATGGCCGGTACGAACCCGAGCCGCACCTCCGGGAAGCCGAAGCGCGCCTCCTCGGACGCGAGGACGAGATCGCAGGCGAGCGCGAGGCCGCACCCTCCCGCGAGCGCCCGCCCGCGTACCAGGGCGACGACGGGCGTCTCCATCCGCCGAAGCAGCAGGAACAGCTCGCCCAGCGACTCCGCGTCCGCGAGGCTGGCGAGGACCCCGTCCTCCACCGCCTCCTGGACCTCCTCGAGGTCGGCCCCGGCGCAGAAGTCCTTCCCCTCCCCGGACAGCGCCACGAGACGCACCCGGTCGTCCGCCTCGGCCAGCGCCAGTGAATCCTTGAGCTCGGCCACCAGCTCGGCACTCAGCGCGTTGCGCCGCTCCGGCCTGGCGAGCGCGACGTGCGCCACGCCGGCCGGCGCGTCCACCCGGTTCCGGATCCAAGTCTCCACGCGTGTCCTCCGGCCGCCCGTCAGGCGGCGTCTCCTCCGTCGGTCGTCCCCCCGGTCCGTCCCGGCGCCGCGCCGGCCCGGACCCGGTCGCAGGCCTCCACCACCTCGGCCGGCGCTTCGACCTCCAGCGACAGGATCGCCGCGCCGAACGTCTTGCCCTGCGCGTCCAGCATCAGCGACACGGTGCCGCCTCCTCCCAGCGACTCGTGCAGCAGGAAGTTCAGCGCTCCGAGGTTCGGCAGCTCGTACCGCACGACGGGGCCGCGGCACACCCCCGCGAAGTGCTCCCGCACCCGCTCCACCGTCAGCTCCCGCCGCAGGACGGGCCACGCGGCCTCCGAGAGCGCGATGACGCCCACGTTGGCCGCGTCCCCCTTGTCGCCGGAGCGGGCGATGGCGAGCCGGCCCAGTTCGACCTTCATGCCTCGAACACCTCGATCTCGAGTTCCGGCTCCACGGCCTCGCGCCGCACCAGCGCAGGCCAGTAGGCCATCACTTCCTGCACACGCGGCCGTCCCGCCGCGAAGCCCGTGACGGTGGGCGGCCCCGCCAGGATCAGCGGCGCCAGCTCGCGGGTGAACCGTTCCACGGCGCCGCGGTCCTCGGAGCGCACGCCGATGCGCAGCTCCACTTCCGGGATCTCCTGCCGGATGGTCTCCGGCAGGTCGTCGGGGTCCAGGCCCAGGCAGGCACCCGCTCCCACGAACTCCGTCCGGATCTCGTCGAACCGCAGCCCCAGGCGATCGAGGCGTGCCCGGAGCACCGCATCGGCCCGCCGGGCCTTGTCGATCGCGGCGGGCGCGGCGTACACCAGCGTTCCCACGGCCTTCCAGCCGGCCCTCCACGCGATCGACACCTTGAGAAAGTCCGTGCGCGGACCGCCCCGGACCCCGGAAACACGCACCCGATCCCGCCCCAGGTCCTCCAGCCGGATCGAGGTGAAGTCGGCCACGCCGTCCGGAGTGATGTAGGACGCCGGGTCCCCCATCTCGTACACGAGCTGCTCGGACACCGTGGCCCAGCTGACGCGCCCGCCCAGTCCGGGGTGCTTCGTCACCGTGAACGTCCCGTCCGGCTCGACCTCGGCGATCGGGTAGCCGGGACAGGCGAGGTCCACGCCCTCCCAGTCGAGCAGGGTGTTTCCCCCCGCCGCCTGCGCCCCGCATTCCAGGATGTGCCCCGCCACGATCCCGGCGGCGATGCGGTCCCAGTCCGAAGGATCCCAGCCGTGTTCGAACAGGAGGGGGGCGTAGGTGAGCGCCGTGTCCGTGGAACGGCCCGTGATCACGACATCGGCGCCGCGCCGCAGCGCCTCGACGATCGGCGCGGCGCCGATGTAGGCGTTGGCGCTCTGCACGCGGTCCCGGATCGCCGCCAGCGGCTCGCCGGTCTCCATGTGCCGCAGCTCGTGGCCCGCCGCCAGCAGGGCATCCAGCCGCTCCACGAGGTCGTCGCCCGTGACTGTTCCCACCCGCAGGGGACGCGACGTCTCCACATCGGCCAGCGCCTCGACGAGGGCACGCCGGCACGCGGCCGGATTCACGCCGCCCGCGTTCGTGACCACCCGGATCCCCTCCGCGGCGAGGTCGGGAGCGATCTCGGCGACGAGCGGCACCACGTCGCGGGCGAACCCGGCCGACGGATCCCGGTCCCTCTGCTTCTGCAGGATCGACATGGTGATCTCGGCCAGGTAGTCGAGCACCAGGTAGTCGATCGGGCCCTTCCGGACCTGGAGGACCGGCGCCTCCTGCCAGTCGCCCCAGAATCCCTGCCCCGAGGCGATCCGCACCGTCTTCGCCATCCGCTTCTTCCTTCCTCCGGTCAGGCGTCGTCGCGCAGCGTGAACGTGCCGACGTGGGGCGCCGGGTTCTCCAGGGCGCAGCGCAGGGCCACGTCGAGGACGTCGCGGGTCTCCTCCGGCGTCACGATCGCGTCCACGAACCCGCGCGCCGCGGCGTAGGTGGCGTCGAGCTGCCGCTCGTACTCCGCGCGCGTGCTCTCGATGGCCTCCCGCGTGTCCTCGTCGAGCGGCGCGCCTTCGTCGCGCGCCCGGTCCATGCGGGGGCCGAAGATCGCGCGCACCGCGGACTCCCCCTCCATCACGCCCATCCGGCCGGTGGGCCAGGTGAACAGGAAGTCGGGATCGAACCCCTGTCCCGCCATCGCGTAGTAGCCGGCGCCGCTGGCGTGGTTGGTCGTGAGGACGATCTTGGGAACGCGCGCCGTGGCCATCGATTCGACCATGCGGGCGCCGGCGCGGATGATCCCCGACCGCTCGGCTTCCACGCCCACCATGAACCCGCTCACGTCCTGTACGAACAGCAGGGGCATCTTCTGCCGGTCGCACATGTCCATGAAGTAGGCCACCTTCTCGGCGCTGTCCGCGTAGACGATCCCCCCGAAGCGGGGCCGGCCGCCCTCCGGATCCGGGAACATGCCCCTGCGGTTCGTGATCACCCCGACGCGCCGGCCGCGCAGGCGGGCGACCGCGGTCAGCATCTCGGGCGCGTAGCCCGCCTGGAACTCATCGAACCGGCCGGCGTCCAGGAACGTGTCCAGCGCGTCGCGGATCTCGTAGGGCTGCCGATGATCCTCCGGCATCAGATCGTACAGGTCCCCGGCGGGCCGGGCCGGCTCGGCGGGCGGGTCGTCGGGCGGACCCAGGCGGGACGCGGGCAGGTCGGCGACGAGGTCGCGCAGACGGTCCAGGCAGGCCTCGTCATCGGGCGCCTCGTAGTGCGCGACGCCGCTGAGGACGTTGTGGGTGCGGGCGCCGCCGAGTTCCTCCGCCTCCACGTCCCGCCCGGTGGCCCCCTTCACGAGATTCGGTCCCCCCAGGCCCATGAAGCTCGTGCCGTCGACCATGACGATGGAGTCGGACAGGGCCGGCAGGTACGCGCCGCCCGCGATGCAGGGACCCATCACGGCCGAGAGCTGTGGCACCCCGAGGTAGTGCCGCATGATGGAGTTGTAGTAGAAGATGCGGCTGGCGCCGTACTTGCCGGGAAACACGCCGCCCTGGTAGGGGAGATTCACGCCCGCCGAGTCGACCAGGTAGAGGATCGGGATGCGGCAGCGCATCGCGATCTCCTGGGCTCGCAGGATCTTGGTGATCGTCTCCGGCCACCAGCTCCCGGCCTTCACCGTCGCATCGTTCGCGACCAGGACCACCAGCCGCCCGCCGACTTCGCCTACGCCCGTCACGACGCCGGCGGCGGGCGCCTGTCCATCGTACCGGTCGTACGCCACCAGCAGGCCGATCTCCAGGAAACCGCCGCCCGGATCGAGCAGGCGTTCGATGCGCTCCCGCGCCGTGAGCTTGCCCTGGGCGTGCTGACGCGCAACGCGTTCGTCCCCGCCGCCACGGCGCAGGCGCTCCTCGAGCACCTGCAGCTCCTCGACGAGGCGCCGCATGCGGGACGGCTGCGCGCCCATCAGGCGTCCCGGCCGCGCCCGGACCGTTCGAACCAGTCGCGGATGTACGCCACCGCGTCGGCGGTGGGCGTCCCCGGTCCGAAGATCCGGCCGATGCCCTCCGCCTGCAGCGTCTCCACGTCCTCCTCGGGGATGATGCCGCCGCCGGTGATCAGCACGTCATCCATGCCGGACTCCGCGAGCAGCCGGCGTACCCTCGGGAACAGCGTCATGTGGGCACCGGACAGGATGGACAGCGCGACCACATCGACGTCCTCCTGCAGCGCCGTCGCCGCGATCTTCTCGGGCGTCTGGTGCAGGCCCGTGTAGATCACCTCCATCCCGGCGTCCCGCAGGGCCGCCGCGATCACCTTGGCGCCGCGGTCGTGCCCGTCGAGCCCCGGCTTGGCAACGAGGACCCGGATCTTACTCTCGCTCATCGCACCCCGTTTCCTGTCGATGAAGTGTGGCACGGCCGCGGCGCACCGGCCGGCCCGCCCGCCGGGCGAAGATCAGAAGGACACGGGCTCCCGGAAGCGGCCGAACACGCCCTCGAGGGCGCCGCGGATCTCGCCCAGCGTCGCGTAGGCCCGCACCGCATCCAGCATCGGGGGCATCAGGTTGTCGTCCCCCTCGGCGGCCGCGGCGAGCGCGGCGAGCGTCCGCTCCACCTCCGCGCCATCGCGCCGGGCCCGCAGTTCCGTGAGCCGGCGGCGCTGCGTACGGCCCGCCGACTCGCCGATGCGCAGGATCTCGAGCCCGTGCCCGTCGTCGTCCTCCCGGAAGGCGTTGACGCCGACGATCGTGCGGGCCCCCGCCTCCACCTCCTCCTGGAAGCGCGCCGCCGAGCGCGCGATCCGCCCCTGAAAGTAGCCCGCCTCGATGCCGGCCACGACCCCTCCCAGATCGTCGATCTCGTCGAAAATCTCCTCGGCCTCCCGCTCGAGCGTGTCGGTGAGGCTCTCGACGAAATAGGAGCCGGCGAGCGGATCGATCGTGTTCGCCACGCCGGTCTCGTGGGCGAGGATCTGCTGGGTGCGCAGGGCGATGCGCACCGCGTGCTCGGTCGGAAGGGCGAGCGTCTCGTCGAGCGCGTTCGTGTGCAGGGACTGCGTTCCCCCCAGCACGGCCGCCAGCGCCTGGTAGGCGACCCGGGCCACGTTGTTGTAGGGCTGCTGCGCCGTGAGGGTCACGCCGGCCGTCTGCGCGTGGGTGCGCAGGCGCCAGCTCTCGGGCCGCTTCGCTCCGTAGACCTCCCGCATGCGGCGGGCCCAGATCCGCCGCGCGGCCCGGAACTTCGCGACCTCCTCGAAGAAGTCGTTGTGCACGTCCCAGAAGAACGACAGGCGGGGCGCGAACTCGTCCACGTCCAGCCCGCGGGCGATTCCCTCCTCCACGTACGTGAAGCCGTTCTTCAGCGTGAAGGCGAGCTCCTGCGCCGCCGTGGCGCCCGCCTCCCGGATGTGGTAGCCGCTGATCGAGATCGTGTTGAACCGCGGGGCGTGGATGGACGACCAGCCGAAGATGTCCGTGATGAGCCGCAGGGCCGGGCGCGGAGGGTAGATCCACGCGTGCTGCGCCATGTATTCCTTGAGGATGTCGTTCTGGATCGTGCCCGTGACGCGCTCGAACGGCACTCCCTGCTTCTCGGCGGTCACCAGCAGAAAGCAGTAGAGCATGGCCGCCGGGCCGTTGATCGTCATCGAGACGGAGACCCTGTCGAGGGGGATCCCGTCGAACAGCGTCTCCATGTCGGCGAGGCTCGAGATCGCCACCCCGCACTTTCCGACCTCGCCCTCCGACAGGGGGTCGTCGGAGTCGTAGCCCATGAGGGTCGGGAAATCGAAGGCGACGGACAGCCCTGTCTGTCCCCGCGCGAGCAGGAACTTGTAGCGCTCGTTCGTCTCCTCGGCCGTCGCGAATCCCGAGAACAGGCGCATCGTCCACAGGCGCGTCCGGTACATGCTCGGATAGGGCCCGCGCGTGAACGGATACTCCCCCGGCAGCCCGAGGTCCCGGATGTAGTCGTCCTCCGCCGTGTCGAGGGGGGAATACAGGGGACGGACCGGGTGACCGGAGACCGTCGTGAAGTCCGAGTCCTCCCGCTCGCCCGCGGCGGCGCAGCGCTCGCGCCAGGCCGCGAGCCGCTCTTCCAGCTCCGCCAGCTCGCCGCGGCGGCGCTCCACCTCCGCTTCGAGGTCCGACGCCGTTTCCGTCTCCAGGTCTCGCGTCATTCCCGCTTCCGTTTCGATGGTGCCGTCCTCGCGTCCGCCCGGTGATACGGCCCCCGACCGGAGACGTTCCTGTCCCGGGCCGCGGCCCGGGGCGGCCTCAGTCCGCGTCGCCGGCCATGTCCGGCCAGATCCGGCCGAGCACCCGCCGGCCGACCGCGTACGGGCTCCCGGCCCTGGCGTCCGGATCGCCGTCGGTCTCGGCCAGCCACGCGTCCCACTCCAGGAGCGCCCGGCGGCGGACCGCCCGCTCGAGGACCCGGCGACCGTGCTCGAGAAGCTGCGCGCGGCGGCGGTTCCCCAGCCGGGCCGCGTCCGACAACCAGCGGAAGTGCCCTTCGAGGGCGTCGGCGAGCTCCGCGACGCCTTCCCCGAGCGAAGCCGCGCTCGCGAGGACGGGCACGCGCCAGTCCTCGCCCGCGCTCGCATCCGCGTCCGCGTCCGCGCCGGAACCGTCTCCCGCCGGCGCCCCGGCGCCGTGGTGCCCGCCGGAGCCGGCCGGCCTCCCGCCCTCGCGCAGGCGCAGCACGACCTCGATCTCCTTCTTCAGCCGCTCGGCGCCCGGCCGGTCCGCCTTGTTCACCACGAACAGGTCGGCCACCTCCATCAGTCCCGCCTTCATCGCCTGGATTCCGTCGCCCGACTCCGGCACGAGCACGACCAGGGTCGTGTCCGCGGCGGAGGCGATCTCCAGCTCGGACTGTCCCACCCCGACGGTCTCCAGCAGGATGCGGTCGAACCCGAACGCGTCCATCAGGTCCGCCGCCTCGCGGGTCGCCGTCGCCAGCCCGCCGCGCGAGCCCCGGCTCGCCATCGAGCGGATGAAAATGTCCGGCTCGGTGGCCAGCTCCTCCATGCGGACGCGGTCTCCCAGCAGGGCGCCGCCGGTGAACGGGCTGCTCGGGTCCACCGCGATCACTCCGACCCGCTGCCCCCCGTCCCGGAACCGCCGCGCCAGCGCCGCCGTCAGGGTCGACTTGCCGGCCCCGGGCGGCCCCGTGATACCGATCCGCCGGGCCCTCCCCACCCCGTCGTGCAGGGCCTCGAGCAGCGTCTCGAACCCCCGGCTTCCGTTCTCCACCGCCGAGATGCAGCGGGACAGCGCGAGCGGCTCGCCGGCGCGGAAACGGGCGATGAGCTCGCGACGGGCCGGCGTGAGGGGCGCGCGGGCGGGGTCGATCATCTCAGCGCGTGCGCACGATGACGAGCCGGGGCTCCACGCCGGCGGCGAGCGGCCTTCCCGTGCCCGGAGCGACGAGCCGCAGTTCCGTGGCCGGCGAGGCGGCCGTCCCGGAGAGCCGGACGTACAGCGCCGTGCCGGTGAACAGGTCCGCCGGTACGGTTCGCGCGACGCCGAGCGAGGCGGATACGGGCCGGAGCGGGTCTCCCCCGGCCGGGGGGTTCACGGCGAGCCCGATGTTCGATTCGTAGATGGCGCGCAGGCGGTAGGACGGAAGAGTGAGCTCGGGCGGCAGGGGCGCGGCGCGGTCCTCCACCGCCAGCATGGCCGCCCACTCGGTGGCCAGCCGGTTGAAGTCCGTGCCGAACACCTGCGTCACCGCGTCCCGCGAGTCGCCGGCCGCGCTCCGCACCAGGGCCCGCGTGCGCGCCGCCTCCGCGGTCGGCCCGTCCGCGAACCGGTCGAGCACGTAGCGCAGGAACGACCACGCCGCGCCGCGCATGCGGAACGTGTTGAAGTCCAGCGGGTCCGTCGCGGCGAGCAGCGCCGCCGTGTCGCCCGGGGCCAGGAGGAGCTGCGTCTGGTTGAACCAGTTGTTGATGTAGTACTTGTTGAACACGTCGCGCCGCGCCTGGCTGCCCGCCAGCTCTTCCGGCCCCAGCTCCGCGCCGGGTTCGAACCCGTTCACGGCGTGCCCGACGACCTCCTCCGCCAGGTGCGACAGCCCCTCGTTGAGCCACACGTCGGACGCGCCGCCGCCCCCCGCCTGGGCGTTGATCAGGTGCTGGAATTCGTGGGCCACCGTGTTGTCGGTGATCCGCCGGACCTCCGCCCGCGAGATGCCGTCGCCCCCGGCGGGCGTGAAGGCGCCCGTGGGATCGGGCACCATCAGATAGAACATCTCCGCCCGGTTTCCGCCCGCCGCTCCGAGGTCCAGCGGGCAGGTGAAGCCCGCGATGAAGCTCTCGTCGTACCCTCGCGACAACCGGTTCACGGCGGCGCCGTACAGGAGCACGACCCGGCCACCGTTCGCGTCGATGTCGCCCGGCTCGCCGAACCAGGCCACGTCCGTGGCCCAGATCAGCTCGTCGAACGTCGCGGCGATTTCCCGATAGTCCGCGTCCGCGAAGGCCCCCGTCGCCGCCGTGTCCTCGACGATCACCGACCGGGCGCCGACGACCCGCACCACGCCCGCGATGGAATCCGGCGCGGCCGGGAACTCGTCGGGCGTGATGCACGAGAACCCGAAGCGGAGCGTGTCTCCCTCCGCGGGCACGGCGAAGAGCCCCGGTCCGCCGCGCGCCGCGGCCCGGATCGCGGGCCGCAGGTCCGCCTCCAGCCGGCGCATCCGCCGGTCCCAGGCCGCCTGGCCCGCTCGCCACGCCGCGTCCGGGGAGCCCGCCGCGACATCGCCGTCCCCCGCCGGGCGGTCCGGGGCCGCGGCGGCGGCTGACGGTGAGGCGCCGGCCTCCGACGCCGTGGCGGCATCCGGCGAGATGGGTACCCCGGCCGGGGCGAGCCGCAGTTCCATGGCGCTGAAGCCGAGGGTGCGGGACACCGTTCCCACGACGACCTCGTACTCGGCCGCCCTGCCGGCCGCCGGGAGCACCACGCAGCCCACCGCCGCGGCGCCCTCCCGGACCACGTGCGCGCCCGGGACGAGCGTCAGTTCGGGACATCCGCCGCCCGGACCGTCGGGGGTCAGCGGGCCGTCACCGCCGCAGCCGGAGAGAAGCGGCAGGACCAGCGTCGCCAGCCGCGCCACGGGCCACGACGCGGGACCGGCCGCGGCGCCCGGCCGGCGGCCGGCGGCGCGCGGCACGCTCACAGCAGCACCGCCGAGGCGAGGGCGAGGAGCAGGAAGAAACCCGAGAGGTCGGTGAGCGCCGTCACGAACACCGACGAGGCGACGGCCGGATCGACGCCGACGCTCTCGAGGAAGATCGGGATGAACGCTCCCGCGAACGACGCGATGATCTGGTTGCCCCACATGGCCATGAGCACCACCAGCCCGAACCGCACCCCGGTGCCGAGCAGGAGGTGGCCGGCGACCGCCGCCACGGAGCCCACCACGACGCCGTTCAGCAACCCCACCAGCGCCTCCTTCCCCACCACCCGCCAGCGGTCCGACAGCGACTCGTCGGACAGGGCGATGCGCCGGATCGTCACCGCCAGGGCCTGCGTGCCGGCGTTGCCGCCAAGGCCCGCGACGATCGGCATGACTACGGCCAGCACGACCAGCGCCTCGATCGTCGACTGGAAGTGCCACACCACGGTCGCGCCGAGCGAGGCCGTCCCGAGGTTCAGCAGGAGCCACGGCAGCCGGCTGCGGATCGCGTCCGCCGTCGAGCCGCGCACCTCCTCCTCGTCGGACACCGCGGCGAAGCGGAAGATGTCCTCGGTCGTCTCCGCCTCGATCACGTCGATCACGTCGTCGAACGTGATGCGGCCCGCGAGCCGCCCCTCGCCGTCCACCACCGCGATCGACGGCAGATTGTACCGGGAGAGGATCCGGCCGACGTCCTCCTGGTCCATCGTGACGGGGACGACCGCGACGGGCGGCTCGGTGATCGCCTCGATCGGACGGTCGGGGTCGGAGATCACGAGGTCCTGCAGGGACACGGTGCCGCGCAGGTGTCCCCCGGGGCCCGTGACGAAGATCGTGTAGAAGTCCCCCGCCTCGCGCGCCTGGCGCCGGATCTCCCGGATCGCCTCAGCGGCGGTGAGCCCGGAGCTCACGGCGAGGACGTCGTGCGTCATGATCCCGCCGGCCGAGTCCTCCGGGTGCGCCAGCAGCTCCTCGATGTCGGTGGCGTCCGGGATCGACACGGCCGACAGCACGCGGGCCTGCACGTCCGGCTCCAGCTCGCCGATGATGTCCGCCGCGTCGTCGTCGGCCATCTCCTCGACGATCGCGGCGATCCGGCCCGGCTGGAGCTGCATCAGGAGTTCGGCCGGTCTCTCGACGTCCTCCATCTCGGCCAGCGCCTCGGCCGCCAGCTCGGTCGGCAGAGCGTGCACGAACGCCACGCGGCGCTCGGGCTCCAGCTCCTCGATGAGGTCCGCGATGTCGCTGGGATGAAGCGACTCGAGATAGGAGTGGAGGACGTCCTCCTCACCGGTGTCCAGGAGCTCCCGGACGCGCGACGCGATGGCCTGGACCTGCTCCCGGGGCTCCGTCACGCGCGGCCTCCTTCCCGGCTCGCGCCGGCCGGCGGCTCACCGCCCGGGACCGCGCCGTCCCCGGACACCGGCTCCACCGCGACGGCACCGGGCACGGCGACGCCGGCCGACAGGACCATCTTGAGGCCGTCCTCCACGGTCATCGCGATCCGGTGCACGCGGCTTCGCGGGACCAGCAGCAGGTAGCCGGAGGTCGGGTTCGGCGAGGTGGGCAGGAACACGCTCACCGCCGGCTCGCCGACCACGGCGTGCACGGCCGGCGGGGCCATCGCCGTCTCGAACACGAGCGCCCACGAACCCGGCGCCGGAAACTCCACCAGCGCGCAGCAGCGGAAGATCTTCTCCTCGCGATCGAGGACGGCCTCAGCGATCTGCCCGGTCGCCGAATAGATCCGCCGCGCCACGGGCAGTCGGGACAGCAGAATGTTCCACCAGTGGAGGAGCCGCCGGCCCGCGGCACGCTGCGAGGCCCACCCCACGAGCACGAGGATCGCTACCAGCGCGAGAACGCCGAGTCCGGGAATCCGCCGCAGTCCGATGGCGGGCAGGTAGCGGCCGAGGATCGGGTCCACCCGCTGGAACAGCCACACCAGCACGTACGCCGTGACCCCCGCCGGCGCCGCGACGACGAGGCCGGTGACGAGATACCGGCGGAATCGCTGGAGTGCCCTTCGCATCGGCTGCGCACCTCGCGCGGAACGGGTCGGGAAGGCCGGACGACGCGATAGCCTAGCGGCCCGCCGGACCTTTCAGCAACTCCTCCTGGAGCTCGTACATCGGGCTCCCGTACCGCTCGTCCCCTTCCGGATGATCGTGCCCGAGGACGTGCAGGACGCCGTGGATCACCAGGCGCGCGAGCTCCTCGTCCACGTCGATGCCCAGCTCCCGGGCGTTGCGGGCCGCCGTCTCCGGCGCCACGTAGACGTCGCCGGTCCGGGCCGGCCCCTCGAGGCCGAACGCGATGACGTCCGTCGGGCCGCTCCGACCGAGCCACGTCCGGTTCAGCTCGCCCATCTCCTCATCCGGGAGGAAGGTGACCGAAAGCTCCCCGGTGAACGGGGGGGCCGCCGTGGCGAGCGCTGCTGCGGCCGCCCGCCGCAGCCGCTCCTCGAGGCCGCACAGCCGCGGCCACCGTGCGAGACCGTGCAGCGCGATCGCGGGCGTCACCCGGCTCGTTCCGCGGCGCCGTGCCGCCCGCTCTCGCGGGCCTGCACCCCGGAGGGGTATTCGATCCGTCGATGGTACATGCCCACCAGCACCTTGCCGAACGCGTCCTGGACGAGTTCGAGATCGCGCAGGGTGAGCGGGCACTGGTCGAGCTGTCCCTCCCGGATCCGGGCCTCCACGATCGCTTCGATCGCGCCGCGGATCCGCTCCGGGGTGGGATCCTGCAGCACCCGGGTACTCGACTCGATGCCGTCGGCCAGCATCACCACGGCGGTCTCGCGCGTCTGCGGGCGGGGTCCCGGGTACGCGAAGTCGCCCGGGTCCAGGTCCGCGTCCGGCCGCTCCGCCCGGGCCTTGCCGTAGAAGAAGGACACGAGCGTGGTGCCGTGATGCTCGCGAACGAAGTCGTGGATGACGGGCGGCAGCCGGTGCTCGGCGGCGAGGCGCAGCCCGTCGCGCACGTGGTCCCGGATCAGACTCGCGCTGCGGGCCGGCGGCAGGCGGTCGTGCGGGTTCCGCCCCTTCGGCTGGTTCTCCACGAAGTACTGCGGGTTCTCCATCTTCCCGATGTCGTGGTAGTAGACGCCGGCCCGCGCCAGCAGGGCGTTGGCCCCGATGGCGAGGCAGGCCGCCTCCGACAGGTTCGCCACGTTGATCGAGTGGGCGTAGGTGCCCGGCGCCTTCCGCGACAGCTCGCGCAGCAGGGGCGCGTTCAGGTCCGACAGCTCGAGCAGCGTCTGATCGGTGCTGATCCCCGTCAGCCGCTCGAGGATCGGGATGGCCGCCCCGAGCGCCAGGAACGTGTAGAGCGTGGCGGCCATGCCGCCCCAGGCGAGGGTCCCGGCGGGCACCCGCACGGGGAGCGTCTGGATGAGAGCGGCGGCCCCCCCCGCCAGGAGGTAGCCGCCGGTCACCGCCGCGATGAGAATCCAGCCGTGGGTGCGTCGCCGCATGCCCCGCACGCCCAGAGCGGCCACGGCTCCCGCGGTCAGCAGCACGAAGGGATGGTAGGACAGGCCCGCGTCCGTCAGGCCGGCCAGCGCGAGGACGGACGCGAACACCGCGACGAGGGCCACCAGCCCGTCCCACAGGGCCGCGAGGACCACCGCCACGAGGACGACCGGTACGAGCTCGGGGGGAAACTCGACCCGGTACACGACGGCCGCCCCGGCCAGCGCCGCCGCCACGAGCCCCGTGACGATCAGGAAACTTTTCATATCGCGGTAGATCGCCGGCCGGAACAGCGCCAGCACGACGGCCAGGAGCCCCAGCATCAGGGCGACGTGCAGCGTGGTACCGATGCCGATCCGTCGCCGGCTCTCCACGCTGGCGAGACCGCGCTCGGCCAGCTCCTGGTTGTAGGCCCGCAGCCGGCGGAGGTCGAGGCTGGACACGCGCTCGTGGGCCGTGATGATCCGCTCGCCCTCCAGCACGGTGCCCAGCGTGGTGTCGACCGCGGCGCGGGCCCTCTCGCGGGCGAGCTCCGAGGTCGTCTGGTCGAACCGGAGGCTGGGCACCGTGAACCGGTACAGCAGGGACTGGAAGAGCTGGAACGCCTCGACGGGCAGATCGCGCGGCAGGAAGTCGGCGCCGGCTTCCAGAAAGTCGCCGATCGTGCGCACCGAGTCCCGCGACACGCGCCGGTCGCCGTCGGGGCCGCGCACCAGCACGACGCCCGGCGTCGAGCCCGGAACGTCGATCACCGGGGCGAAGCCGCGCGGCAGAAGTTCCTCCCAGGCCCGCGTGAGCGCGGCGCGCAGTGTGCGGCGCCGCTCCGCGTCAGCCAGCTGCGCCCAGTGAACGGCCGGCAGGCGGATCCCGAACCGCTCCGACAGGTCGGCCACCGCCCCCATCCCGAGCGAGTCGCCCGCGGAGGCCGAGTCGACCGCCGCCAGGAAGCGGATCGCCCGGATTCGCGAGGAGTCCGCGGCGGCCGGATCGAGCACGTACACCGGGGGCACGGCACGCTGCGCCTCGGCGCGCTCCGCCGCGACCTGGTCCTGCCCCTTCGGGACATCGAACGAGAACGCTGCGATCACGTCCACGTCCGCCACTGCACCTTCGCTCAGCGACACCGCCTCCGGCAGCGGCGAGCGCGGGAACAGGAACGGCAGGCCGGCCGCCACCGCCAGCACGAACACCGCGCGCGCGCCGTGGTGCGCGGCCCGCTCCGACCACTGCTCGCCGGGGTCCCGGTCCAGCGCGCGGACCGCGTCGTGCCAGGTCTCGCGGACGCGGGCGGTCACGGCGACCGCTCCGTGCCGGGGTCGTCCCGCTCGGCGTACGCCCGGATGATGTCCTTCACGAGCCGGTGCCGTACGACGTCCGCCTCCTCGAGATAGACGAAGGCGATCCCGTCCACGCGCCGCAGCACGCGCTCGATGTCGAGCAGCCCCGACTCCTCGCGCCGCGCGAGGTCGATCTGCGTCTTGTCTCCCGTGATCACGGTGCGCGAGTTCAGGCCGAGGCGCGTCAGGAACATCTTCATCTGGGCCGTGGTGGCGTTCTGTGCCTCGTCCAGGATGAGAAACGCATCCGAGAGGGTGCGGCCACGCATGTAGGCGAGCGGAGCCACCTCGATCGTGTGCTCCTCGATCGCCCGGCGCACCCGCTCGGGCGGCAGCATGTCCTCGAGGGCGTCGTACAGGGGCCGCAGGTAGGGGTCGACCTTCTCGCGGATGTCTCCCGGCAGGAAGCCGAGCGCCTCTCCCGCCTCCACGGCCGGGCGGGTCAGGATGATCCGCCGCACGCGCTTCCGCATCAGCGCGTCCACGGCCATCGCGACGGCCAGATAGGTCTTGCCCGTGCCGGCCGGCCCGATGCCGATGGCGATGTCGTGCTCGCGGATCGCGGCCAGGTAGGCCCTCTGGCCGTCCGACTTCGGGCGGATCACCTTCCGCGCGCCGGGCAGGGCCAGGGTCTCCTCTTCCGCCGTTTCGTCCACGTCCATCGGGCGGCGCTCCGCCTCGTGGAAGAACCGCTCCACGTCCGCCGCGTCGAACGGGCGGCGCAGGCGCGCGAGCCGGATCATGCGGTGCGCGACGGGGGTGCAGCGCTCCACCGCCTCGACCGCGCCCGACAGCGTGACCTGGTCGCCGCGCAGGATCACCCGGCAGTCTCCCAGGCGGGCCAGCGTCTTGAGGTGCGCGTCGTTCACCCCGGCGAGAAGGAGCGGATCGGCCCCCGCGGCCGGCAGGCGATGCTGGATGACGGGCGCCTCGAGCGGCGCCTCGGACAGGACGTTCGTCTCTTCGTCGGGCATCTACGACCGCCGCGCGTGGGTTCGCCCGCTCACGGGCCGCCTCCGTCCCGGAACCGCAGTCCCAGCTCCGCGAGCTCGTCCGCCCCGATCGGGGAAGGCGCTCCTTCGAGGAGGCCCCGGGCCGCCGTGGTCTTGGGAAACGCGATGACGTCGCGGATCGACGTGACCCCCACCATCATCGCGACGAGCCTGTCCAGCCCCATGGCGAACCCGCCGTGCGGCGGGACGCCGAATCGGAAGGCCTCGAGCAGGAAGCCGAACCGGCTCTCGATCTCCTCGGCGTCCATCCCCAGGACGCCGAGGATCGCCCTCTGCACGGCCGGATCGTGGCAGCGGATGCTGCCGCTGGCCAGCTCCGTGCCGTCGAGCACCAGGTCGTAGGCGCGCGATCCCACCGACAGCGGGTCGGCGAGGATCGTCTCCGGGTTCGCCTCGGCCGGCATCGTGAACGGGTGGTGGCTGGCCACCGGCGCGCCGGTCTCCGGGTCGGCCTCGAACAGCGGGAAGTCGGTCACCCAGGTCCACGCCGCACGGGCCGACACGGCCCCCAGCTCCACCGCCGCCGCCCGCCGCAGGGCGTCCAGCGGCCGGGAGGTTTCCGCGTCGGGGCCCGCCACGAGCAGGACGAGATCGCCCGGCTGGACGTCGTGCCGGGACGCCAGCGCATCGCCCGGCGTCCCCTCCAGGAAGCGGGCGGGCGGGCCCGACCAGCCGTCCGGCTGCCGCTTCAGCCACAGGACCCCCTTCGCCCCGTGCGCCCGGGCCCGCTCCTCCAGTCCGGCGAGGCGGGTCCGTGAGAGCTCCGCGCCGCCGCGCGCCGTGAACCCGCGCACCCGGCCGCCGGCCGCGAGCACCCCGTCGACGATCCCGAACCCGAGGCCGCGCAGGTCGTCGGAGAAATCCTCGATCCGCCACGGAATGCGCAGGTCGGGCTTGTCGGTCCCGTAGGCCTCCAGCGCCTCGGCCCACGGCATGCGGGGAAACGGGATGGGCAGCTCCTCGTCCAGCGCCTCCGCGTACATTCGGGCCAGCATGCGCTCGCACACCCCGAAGATGTCCTCCTCGCCGGCGAAGGCCATCTCCACGTCGATCTGGGTGAACTCGGGCTGCCGGTCCGCCCGCAGGTCCTCGTCGCGCAGGCACCGCGCCACCTGAAAGTAGCGGTCGAAGCCCGCGACCATCAGGAGCTGCTTGTAGAGCTGCGGGGACTGCGGCAGAGCGTAGAACTCGCCCGGGTGCACGCGGCTGGGCACCAGGTAGTCACGCGCCCCCTCCGGCGTGCGCCGCGTGAGGAACGGGGTCTCGATCTCGAGGAATCCCTCCGCCGACAGGGCGGCGCGCGCCGCGGCGGTGGCGCGGTGCCGTACCTCGAAGTTGCGCTGGATCTCCGGCCGCCGCAGGTCGAGCACCCGGTGCCGCAGGCGGAGTTCCTCGGACGGGAGGGCCTCCTCCGGGGGAACGGCGACGAGGATGGGCAGCGGATCGGCCGCGGCGAGCCGTTCGAGGCGGGTCACCCGCACCTCCACTTCGCCGGTGGCGAGATCGGCGAGAACCGCGTCGGCCGGCCGGAGCGCCACCTCTCCTTCGACGGAGAGGACGTCCTCCGGGCTCAGGTCCGCCACGCGGGCGAGGTCTTCCGGCGGCGTCCAGTCGGGACCGATGGAGAGCTGGACGCGGCCGGTCCGGTCCCGCAGGTGCAGGAACACGAGCCCGCCCAGGTCCCGTCTCCGGTGCACCCAGCCGGCGAGCCGGACCCGGCGTCCGGCGTCGGAAGCGCGCAGACGCCCGCAGGCGATGTCCCGCCACGCCGTCGGCCCGGGAACTCCGATCTCGCTGTCGCTCAAGGTGCTTCGTCCTCCCTCCCGCCGTGTCGTCGCTCCCGTCGCCCCCGGACGACGCGCGCCGCCAGCAGGCCCGCCGTCGCCCCGATCACGTCCGCCGCCCAGTCGGCGAGGGAGGGATCGCGGCCCGGGATCCACCGCTGGTGAAGCTCGTCCGAAGCTGCGAAGATGGCGAGAGTCGCGACCAGGAGCCAGCCGGAGGGCGGAGCGGCGGAGCCGGGGCCTTCCCGGTCCGCCGGCCGCGGACCGGCAGCCGGGCGCCCGACGAGGAGCCCGAGGACGAAGTAGAGGAGACCGTGCACGATCTTGTCGAGACCCGGGACCGCCGGCCCCGGAACGGCCCCGCCCGGCACGCTGGTGAGCGCCAGGATGAGGACCGCCCAGGCGACGACGGACGTCCGGGGACGCGAGATCCTCACGTTGCCCTTTCCCGTGGCGCGCCCCCGTGCCGGGCCCGGCGATGAGCGACGGAGAGGGCGCCGGCACCGCCCGGCGGCCGGAGCTGCTCGGCCTGGAGCCGGAGGCGGCGCGGGCCGTGCTCACCGCCACGCTGGCAGAGCTCGGCGAGCCCGCCTGGCGGACCGGCCAGGTGCTGGAGTGGGTCTACGGGCACCGCTGCACCGCGTTCGCCGACATGACGAACCTGCCGCTCGAGCTCCGGACCTCGCTCGCCGACCGGTTCCGTCTCGCCGCGGCGGAGCCGTCCTTCGAGGCCCGCGCCGCCGACGGGACGCTGAAGCACCTGTGGCGGCTCGACGACGGAGAGCAGGTCGAGTCGGTTCTCATCCCGGACGGCGACCGGATCACCCTGTGCCTCTCCTCGCAGGCCGGGTGCGCCCTCGGCTGCCGGTTCTGCGCCACCGGCGACTTCGGGTTCCGCCGGCAGCTCCGGCCGGCCGAGATCGCCGGACAGTTCCGGGACGCGGATCGCGTGGCCCTGCGGGAGTACGGAGCCGGCATCGCGAACGTCGTCTACATGGGCATGGGAGAGCCGTTCGCGAACCCGGATGCCGTGTTCACGTCGCTCTCGGTGCTGCACGCCGGGTTCGGGCTGGGGGCCCGCCGGATCACCGTCTCGACCGTGGGCATCATCCCGGGCATCCTCGCGCTCGCCGAGCGGCCCGAGCCGTTCCGCCTCGCCGTGTCCCTCCACGCGCCCGACCAAGACCTGCGCCGCGACCTGATGCCGGTCGAGAAGCGCTATCCGCTCCCGGCGCTCGTGGAGGCGATGCGGACCTACCAGTCGCGCAGGGGGCGGCGCATCTCGATCGAGTACGCTCTGATCCGGGACGTGAACGACTCGCCCGGCCTGGCGCGCCGTCTCGCGGCGCTCCTCGACGGCCTCCGCGTGTTCGTGAACCTGATCCCCTGGAATCCCATCCCGGGTCGGGACTGGAGGACGAGCACCCCGACCGCCATCGCCGCGTTCCGCGCGGAGCTGGAGGCGGCGGGCATCCCTGCGGCGGTGCGGACGCCGCGCGGCCTCGACATCGCCGCGGCCTGCGGCCAGTTGCGGCTCGAGCGCGAGATCGCGGCCCGCGGGACCTGAGCGGCCGGGCGCGCCCGTCACGGCTCCGTAGCCAGGCGCGCCCGCCAGTCGGCGCCCAGCACGACCGTCGCGTCGAGGTGCAGCGCCGAGTCGAGGTCGGCCCGGAGCTCGGCCCCGCCGAGCTCGCGCGCCACGGCGGCGGCCGCGTCCGCGCGGCCCGACCGGTCCAGCACCAGGGTCTCCGCGTGACCGAACGCGGCGGCGTTCCCGTACGTCTTCACGTCGAACCCGGCGCTGCGCAGCCGCTCGGTGACCCGCGCCGCCGCTCCCGCGTCGCCGGCCCCGTTCAGGACCTCTACGCGGATGCGCCGGCGCTGCACGTCCATCGGGATGTCGGGCACGGCGGCGTCTTCCCGCCCGGGCTGCCGCTCTCCCTCGCCATCCCCCGGGGCCAGCCACAGCGCGGCGACGAGCGCCGCGGCGGCGGCGAGCGCCATGACGGCCCGGCCGGCCGCCCGTCCGGCGTTCCTCACGACGCCGCGAGCCGGTTCCACAGGCCCAGGGTCGCGGGCAGGATCGCCCTGCGCCGCTCCAGGAGGTGGTGGATGCGCAGCGCCATGACCCGGGCCAGGACTTCCACCCGGTCGCCCGGCAGTCGCTCCCGAAGGCGGGCACGCTCGCCCGTCGGATCGGGCCGGCCGGGCTCCAGGAAGTCGGCCAGGTAGAGCGACTCCCCCAGCGTCTCGAAGTCCGGGTGGCCAGTGGAGTGGTGGGCGATCGCGGTGAGCAGCTCGGCATCCCGCACGCCCTCCTGCTCCAGCCGCGCCGCACAGGCAGGCGCGTGCAGCAGCGACTCGGGCCAGCCGGGCCCCACGATCGGGCGCAGCTCCGCGGGTGGAGCGTCCTTGAGCGCGTCGTGGAGATGCCCCGCCGCCCGCCAGCGGCGCCGCTCCCTCTCGGACAGAGACAGCTCGCGCGCCCACGAGTCGAGCAGCTCCGCGACGCGCGCCGCGTGCTCCCGCCGCGTCGGGCCGCAGGCCGCCCACTCCGGCAGCCTCGCCTCCCGCGCGGCCGTCTCGATCAGGGGATGCAGATCGCCTGCCACCCGTTCGCCCGCCTTCCGTAGCCGACCGTCTCCGCGGCACCCGCCGCGCCCGGCCGCAGTTTGTCCTTCCGGCCCGGAGACCAGAATATGCGGCTCCCGCCGCGCGGTCACGCCCGGGGCCGCGTAGGGGCTCGGTCCGGTCCCGGCCGTGACCGGGCCCGCTCGCGCGGCGGACATCCGACTCCGGCCGGAGGCCTGCATGCCGATCCGATACGATTCCGTCCTGGCCGGCGCCGTGTCCGTCGAGCTGGCGCGGAGGCTGGCGGGCCGGACGCTCGAGGAGCTGCACTTCCGGCCGGAGTCCCGGACCGTCCTGCTCGCCCTGGACGACGGAAGCCGCCTGGCCTGGCTCCTTCACCCCACCGCGGGCCATGTGCTGTGGCAGGAGCCCGTTCCGTCGCTGCAGAATCGCCGGGGCCGGAACGCCGGCCGCGGCGCGCTCCGCGGTGCGCGCCCGGTCCGGTCCGTCTCGGCGCCGCACGACGAGCGCGTCGTGGTGGTGGCGCTCGGTCCACCGCGCCGCCGGGAGGCCGCTGAAGCGCCGGATGCTACGCTGGTGTGCGAGCTGCTGACGAACCAGTGGAACGCGCTGCTGGTCGAGGAGGGCCGGATCCGGGCCTTGCTGTGGCGCCGCACCGCAGGCGGGCGCGAGCTCCGGGAGGGCGCCCCGTACGGGATGCCGGCCTCGAACCGCCTGTGGAAGGACCGGGACCCCGCAGCCGCCGAGTGGACGCGCCGGCTCGCGGCCGGGGATCCGACGGAGCGGGCCCGCGACGTGGTACGCTCCGTCGCGTGGACGAGCCCGCTCAACGCCGCCTGGCTGCTCGGCCCGCCCGGCGACGCGGTGCAGGCGCCGGACGCCCAGATCGGCCGGTGGCGACAGCTTCGCGAGGCCGCTCGCGGCGGAGATCCGGCGCGGACCGAGGCCTGGCTCCTGCCGGTGGCCGGCGGCTGGCAACCCTATCCCCACGCGCTCGGGATCCCGGACGCCGAACCGGCGGTCTCGCTCCTCGCCGCCATGGCGGAAGCGGCCCGGCGCGACGGGGTCGCGATACCGGAGGACGCCCCGCCGCCGGGGCGCCCCGCGGGCGTCTCCCGGCGGGTCGAGCAGGAGACCGAGGCGCTGACCCGCCGCCTCCGACGACACCTGCGCGGCGCGCGGCGGCGGCGCGCGGCGCTGCGTCGGGAGCTCGAGGAGGGACCGGACCCGGACGCCCTGCGGGACACGGGCCACCTCCTCCTGGCACGGCTCCGGGAGCTGCCGCGCGGCGCCACCTCGGTCCGCCTGACCGACTTCGAGGGCCGCGAGCGGGACGTGGAGCTGGACCCCCGGCTGGACGGCGCCGCCAACGCGGAACGCTTATTCGACCGCGCCCGGCGGCGCGACAGGGCGCGCGCCTCGCTCCCGAGCCGCATCGCGAGGACGTCGCGGGAGGTCGAGGCGCTCGAGACGGCACTGGAGGAGCTGGCCCGGACGGGACCGACCGATGCGGTCCGCGCCCTCGCGGGTGCCGACGCCCCCGGCTCCCGGCCCGGCGGCCGGCGCGGCCGCGGCCCGGAGGACACCGGCGACCGCCGGCCGTATCTCCGGCTGCGGTCCTCCGGAGGGCTGGAGATCCGCGTCGGCCGCTCGGCGCGAGGCAACGATGCCCTTACGTTCCACGACTCGGCGCCGGAGGACATCTGGCTGCACGCGCGCCACGAGCGCGGCGCCCACGTGATCCTGCGCTGGGGACGACGGGACCAGAACCCGCCCGAGCGCGACCTGGCCGAGGCCGCGATGGCCGCCGCCGTGCACAGCGGCGCCCGCACCAGCGGCACCGTGCCCGTCGACTGGACGCGGCGCAAGTACGTGCGCAAGCCCCGCGGCGCGGCGCCGGGCGCGGTGCGGCCCGAGCGAGTGCGGACCGTGTTCGTCGCGCCCGACGCCGCCCTGGTCGGCCGCCTGCGCGACCGGGGCGGGGCGGCGGACGGCGGGACGGCGGACGGCGGGACGGGCTCCTAGTCGCCGTCCGCCCCGGCGGGCTTGCGGGGCACCATCTCCTCCCGGTTCGCCAGGTGCCACGCGGTGGCGGCCACGACCACGGCCGCCTGCCGCAGGTCGTCCAGCAGGAGGCGTTCGTGCGTGTCCGCCGCGGTGTGGTGGGTGCGGGTGCCGTACTCGATCGGGTCCTGGATGAAGTTGAACCCGGGAATGCCCGCCGCGTCGAACGCGAGGTGATCCGTGCCCCCCGTGTCGCCGTGCTTCACCGCCACGACCCCCAGGTCGCGGAACGGCCACAGGATCTGTTCGAAGATGGGCACCACCCGCTCGTTCGACTGGCTCCAGATCCCGCGGATGCGGCCGGTCCCGTTGTCCAGGTTCAGGTAGGCGGAGATCCTGTCGTGCAGCTCCGGGTGGGCGGCGACCCAGCCGCGCGAGCCCAGCAGTCCCTGTTCCTCGCCGCCCCACAGCCCGATGCGGATCGTGCGGCGCGGCGTCCGGTCCAGCGAGGCGAGGATCCGCATCGCCTCCATCATGACGATCGACCCGGCCGCGTTGTCCGTGGCGCCCGTCCCGTAGTGCCACGAGTCCAGGTGACCGCCGATCATCACGAGCTCGTCGGCGCGCTCCCCGCCCGGCAGGTCGGCGAGCGTGTTGTACCCCTGGAGATCGTCGTCCAGGAACCGGTTGCGGACGTCCACCTCCAGCTCGACCGGCGTGCCTTCCGTGACGAGCCTCCACATGCGCCCGTAGTCCTCGCGGGAGACCACGAGGGTGGGGCCCGGAACCGGCCGCTCCGGATCGCGCCCCCGCATGTCGCCGCCGCCCCGGATGAGCTGGTAGGAGCGCGACGAGGAAACGAGGCGGACGGCCGCGCCGGCCGCGTCCAGCAGGGAGTCGGCGCGCGCGCGGGCCGCCCGCCGCGCCCGAAACTCCGCGATCCGCCGCTCGCGGTCGGCTGCATCGGGACGGCCGGCCGGCGGCGCCGGGGGCGCGAGCAGCTCCTCCAGCGGCTGCCGCAGCGGAGCGGGATCGAAGTCGGGCTCCGCGGCGGGCGGCGGGCCGGCGAGCACGAACGCGCCCCGGATCTCGTCGGCCCGCCGCGCGATCTCCTCGGCCAGCGCGTCCGGGTCCTCCGACGCGAGGACCACGACCGGCCCGCGGACGGGACCGCCGGTGCCGTCCGTCCACGCCACGGCCCGCGCGTGCAGAGGCTGGGCGTACGGCTTCACCATGCGCCCCGCGAAGGAGACCTCCTCCCAGCCCCGCCCGAACTCGCCCCACGGCTCGACGACGACGTTCGTGAGTCCCCAGTCGCGGAACGTCCCGGCCGTCCAGTCGTTGGCCCGCCGCATGCCGCTCGAGCCCGTCAGCCGGGGCCCGATCCGGTCGGTCAGTTCGTGCGCCAGGGCATCCAGGCCCGAGCGCTCGAGGCCCTCCGCCCGGATCTCCGCCGTGACCGCCAGGTCGACCGGCTCCGCGACGACCTGGGCGGCGGCCGGGGCGGTGGACGCGAGGCCGGCCAGGCCCGCGAGGGCGGCCGGTACGAGGATCGCCGCGCTGCGGCGCATGTGAAGGGACCGTCTCACTGCTTCCTCCCGCGTGCATGGACTCGAATGCGCAGGCCCGTCGTACCGCGGCGCCGGAACGGTCCGCGCCGCGGCGGGCTGCCTCAGCGGACCAGCATCAGGCGGCCGGTGCGCCGGGCGTCATCCAGTTCCACCACGTAGAGGTAGACTCCGCCCGCCGCCGGCGACCCGTCCGCCAGCCTGCCATCCCACGCGAACACCGGAAGGGCTCCGGCCGCTGAGAGGGTCTCGGTGCGACGGAACAGACGCCGCCCGGCCAGGTCGTAGATCTCGAGCGACAGGCGGGCGCCGCCGGTGCGCGCCGCGTCGGGCACGTCGACGGGAAACCGGATCTCGCCCTCCCCGATGCGCAGCGGATTGGGGAACGGCGGGCGAACGGCGAACCCGTCTCCCGGTCCGGGGGGCGGCTGCGGCGTGGCGGCGCGCAGCTCGGCGAGCAGCGCGGCGGCGGCGTCCTCGTCGTCCGCCGCCAGCAGCCAGAAACGGAACGCCGACTCCTGCCCGGCGGCCAGCGGCCGCGCCGCGGCGGTCACCAGGCCGGCGCGATCCGTCGCGGTGGCGGCGCCCGGCAGGTTCGCGGTGGATGCGCCTTCGACGAGCGCCCGCCGCGTCTCCTCCGCGAACTCGTCCACCAGCAAACCGCTGCCGGGCTCGTAGAAGCCCCCCGCTCCGGGCGTGCCGAGGGGCAGGTCCGCCACCGAACCCGCCTCCGGCCCCGTGTCGCCGGCGAGGACGGCGATCGGTCCGGCGCCGCCGCGCGCCTCGAACACGAGCGCCTCGAGGCGGGGAGAGAAGCGGACCGCCTCGCCGCCCGCGAGGTCGAAGTCGGCCAGCAGGGCCGGCCGCACGTCGGCGAGCGCCGTGGCGGAGCGGTTCCGCACCCGCGCCGTGATCGCCAGGCCGCCGGCCCCCGCCGCCGCGACCGCCTCGAGCCGGGCCGTCACCTCGACGCCGAGCGGCACCAGCGCATCGAAGTCGTCGAACCGCAGGTCGGTGGCGGCGGCTCCCACGTCCGTTGCAGCGCGCTGCGGCGCCCAGTCCGTGTCGATGGCGGGCGGCCGCGTCTTCTGGTCCGGGCGGCCCAGCACCGTCACGTAGAAGGCGTCCGAGAGCCGGCCGCCGGCCGCGATGCCGATCCCCGCCGCGGGCAGGAGCTCCTCGCCCCGCCACACGAGCCCCTCCTGCCCCGCGACCTGCCCGATCCGGCCGAAGTCGTTGGCGCCGACCGCCAGCTCGCCGGACGCGAGCACGAATCCCCCGAACACGTTCGGCGGCGCCACCCGCACGAGGCGCAGCAGCGAGGTGGCCCCCGTGGCGTCGCGCACCTCCAGCTCGACCGTCCGCGTTCCGGGCCCGCTCCCCAGGGGCAGCGAGACGAGCACCGACCCGCCGGCATCGAGGGATGGGACGGGGCCGCTGCCGGCCTCGCCGGTCTCCCGCACCGCGAGCCGCACCTCTCCTCCCGGCCAGTCCCCGTCGCCCCGGTTCCGCAGACGCAGCGCCATCCGGCCCTCGTCCACCCAGGCCCCCGCCAGCTGGAGGTGCGGCGCACGGATCGAGGCGCCCGCCGCGGCCAGCGCGCCCGGCACGTCCAGGATCCCGTGCCCCGCATCGTTGTCGGGGCCCGGGGGACCGATGTCCCGGGCCCCGTCCATCAGGGCCTGCTTCAGCACGCGGGCCGGATCGGCGGGGCGCCGCTGGCGCAGCACCGCCAGCGCGCCGGACGCCTGCGCCACCGAGAAGGACGTGCCCCCGACGGCGAAGCCCGTGAGGCGCGCCGATCCGGGACCCGCCGCCACGACCTGCGGCACGGTGCCGGGAGAGACGATCTCGGGCTTGATCCCGCCGGCGCACGGCGACGGGCCGCGGCCGCTGAACGGCGCCACCTCCAGCGTCGCGTCCGCGCCCCGGGTCGCTCCGACCCCGAAGCTCCGGAGCTGCGGATCGTCCCGGGCCGCCGGGGCCGCCACGGAGCCCGGGTCGGGCCCCGTGTTCCCGCTGGCGAACAGCACCGCGACCCCCGCCGCCTCGGCCGCGTCGATGGCGTCGTAGATCAGGTCCTCGCAGGGGTCGAAATCCGCGGTGCCGGGAAAGATCCCCCAGCTGTTGTTGATCACGTCGGGAGCGTCGTCCGTGGCCGGCGATCCGTCCGGGTCGAGGGCCCACTGGAAGGCCTGCAGCAGCACGGAGCGCCGCGTGAACACGCCCCCACCCAGCGCATCGAACACCCGGGCGGCGATCCACTCCGCCTCCGGGGCCGGGCCGGCGACCACGTCCAGCCCGGACGTCGCCACGAGCACGCCGCCATCGGGAAGGCGCAGGGTATCGCCGGCCGGCAGGGCCCCGACGGCCGCCACGGCCACCTGGGTCCCGTGTCCGTTCAGGTCCTGCGGGCCGCTGGCCCGACGGAAGGGATCGAACCACGCCGCCCGCAAGTCGCCGTTCCTGCCTCGCCAGCGCGACGCCAGCATCCGGTTCGCCCCGTCGACGCCCGTGTCGAAGATCGCCACGGTGACGCCCCGCCCCGTCGCCCCGCCCGCCCACACCGCGTCGGCGCCGATCTGCCGGAGCGCGTCGGAGACGAAGGCCGGCTCGGCGAACAGGGAGACCGACGGGGGAAGCACCACCTCGAGCGGTTCGTCGCGCCAGACCCGCTCGACGCCCGCCGTCTCCGCGAGACGCACGATCCCGGCCGGGCTCGCCTCGGCCAGGGCGGCCGGGACGACCCACAGGCGTTCCGTCACCTCCAGCTCCGGGTCGCCCGCCGGCGCGAGCGCGTCCAGCGGCGCCAGCGACAGTGCGGCCCGGCGCTGCAGGGCGGGTACCGCGTCCGCTTCCCCGACGGGCGGCGGCGCGGCTTCCACGGCGCGGAACTGCACGATCACGGGCAGCCGCTCCCCCGCCGGCAGTCCGGGCAGGGCGGCGCGCAGCGACGGAGAGAGCCGCCGCGCGGCTTCCTCGGTGAGCGGCAGGTCCTGGGCGGGGGCCGGCGTCGCGGACGGGCCGAGAAGCGCGGCCGCCGTCAGCGGCCCGACCAGGCCCGCACGCCGCACGGCGCGAGCGGGCCGGGCGACGAGCGATCCGCCCGAACGGCGACGATGGCGGTCACGGGGGTTCATGGCGGCCCAAGTTCGCGCGGATTCCCGTCGGCGGCAACGCCCGGCTTGCGGTTCGGTTCCTGTTCGGGTAGACTTCCTTCGGTTCGCGTTCGGGATGCGGCGTTTCTCCGGGAGTGGCAGCGATGGCGCTGACTCGGCGGCAGAAGGAAATCCTCGACTTCCTCGAGAGTTTTCTCGACGCTCACGGCTTCTCGCCGAGCTTCGAAGAGATCGCGGCGTTCTTCCAGTACCGGTCGCTGGCCACGGTTCACGAGCACCTCGCGAACCTCGAGGCCAAGGGATACATCCGGAAATCCTACAACGAGAGCCGGTCCATCGAGTTGACCCGCACCGAGCTCCGGTTGGCGGCGGTGGACCTCCCCCTGCTCGGCACGGTGGCGGCGGGCGAGCCGATCGAGGCGATCCGCGAGCAGGAGCAGATCGCGGTTCCGGAAGACATGGTCAGCGGCACGGCCGGCAGCCATTACGTCCTCCGCGTGCGGGGCGAGTCGATGATCGACGAGCAGATCCGCGACGGGGACTACGTCGTGGTCCAGGCCCGTGAATCCGCGCGCGACGGGGAGATGGTCATCGCCCTGGTGGACGGAGAGGCGGCCACCGTGAAGCGGTTCCACCGCGAGCGCGGCGGGCTGGTGCGGCTGCAGCCCGCGAACCCGGCCGTCGCGCCGCTCCGGCTGGAGGCGGGTCGGGTGCGGATCCAGGGCATCGTCGTCGGGGTGATCCGGCGGTACTGAGCCGCCGCGCGACCGCCGTTGACTTCCTCCGGCCGCGTCCTACCTTCGCGGCGTGAGTGAAGCCCCCGGGGGCGACCGGTTCCGCGCCACGATCGAGTACGACGGCGTGCGCTTCGCCGGCTGGCAGGTCCAGCCGGACGCCCGCACCGTGCAGGGCGAGATCGAGGCGGTCCTGTCACGCCTGTTCGACGCGCCCACCCGCATCGTCGGCGCGGGCCGGACCGACACGGGCGTGCACGCCACCGCCCAGGAGATCCGGTTCACCGCGCCGTCCGCCTGGGACCCCTCCCGGCTGCGGCGGGCCCTGCAGGCGCTGCTCCCGGAGGACGTGCGGGCCGTGACCGTCGAGCGGGCCGCACCCGGATTCCATCCCCGGTTCTCGGCCACGGGACGACGCTACGAGTATTTCGTGGCACCGGGGCCGGACGGTGCCTCGCCGCTGCGCTCCGGGCGCGTGTGGGCCCCCGGCCGGAGCCCGGACCCGGCGACGCTGGAGGCACTGGCCCCGACCCTGCTCGGCCGGGGCGACTTCCGCGCCCTGTCGCGCCGGCGGCCCGAGGGAGGGACGGAGTGCACCGTGGAGCGGGCCGTGTGGCTGCCGACGCCCGCGGGCGACCTGAGGTTCGTCATCGTGGCGGACCGTTTCCTGCACCGGATGGTAAGGTATCTCGTGGCGACCATGGTCGAGGTGGCGATCGGGAGACGAGGAGCCGGCGACCTGGCGGTCCTGCGGGCGGGCGCGCCGGGCGCCCGCCCGCCCCGCCCGGCCCCGGCGTCGGGGCTCTACCTGACGGGCGTCCGTTACGCCACGGGGTGGAATCGCGGCCCCGGCGTGCCCGGCCTGTGGCCGCTGCGCGCCCGGCAGGCCGCGGACCCCCGATCCGGAGACGGGCCGTGAGACGACGGATCCTCGTTCCCCTGGTCCTCGCGGCGTCGTCCTTCCCCGTCGGACTGGCCGTCGGGTCGCGCCTGGCGCGCCCGGCCGACCGGACGCCGGACGTGGCGCCCGCCGCCTCCGCCGCGGCTGCCGTTCCGGACGCGGGAACGCCCCGTCCCGCGTTCGCCTCCGCCCCCTCGCGAGCCACGCCCTCCCAGGCGACGCCTGCCCGGGAACGGGGCCTGGCGGGTCCCCGCTCCACCCCGATCGTCGCGGCGGCGGAGCAGGTCGCGCCCTCCGTGGTCAGCATTACGGTGATCTCCACCCGCACGGTCACCCGTCGCAGCCTGTTCGACGAGTTCCTGGGCATGGTGCCGCGGCAGTTCGAGCGCCGCGTCCCGAGCCTCGGCTCCGGCTTCGCGATCGACGACCGGGGCACGATCCTCACGAACGAGCACGTGGTGGCCGGCGGCGACTCCATTGTGGTAGCGGACATGTCGGGCGCCCTGCACCGGGCCGAGGTGATCGGCTCCGATCCGCTCACCGACATCGCCGTGCTGCAGATCCGGCCCGGTGCCGTGCCCGCCGCCCCCCTCGGCACCTCGTCGGACCTGGTGGTCGGCGAGCCGGCCATCGCGATCGGGAACCCGTTCGGCTACGTGCTGGCGAACGCCGAGGCCACCGTGACGGCGGGCGTCGTATCCGGCGTGGGCCGCGACATCCTCGACAGGGCCGAGGGCAAGCTGAGCGCCGATCTCATCCAGACCGACGCGGCGATCAATCCCGGCAACTCCGGCGGGCCGCTCGTGAGCGCCGAGGGCCGGGTGATCGGAGTGAACGCCTCGATCCTCTCGAAGTCCGGCGGCTCGGAGGGAATCGGCTTCGCGATCCCGATCGACCGGGCCCTGCGGATTGCCGCGGAGCTGCGCGAGTTCGGTCAGGTCCGGCGGCCCTGGGTCGGGGTCGAGCCCCAGAGCGTGGAGACGAAGAGGTCGCGCTTCCCGCGCACCGAGATCCGGCGCGTGGCGCCGAACTCGCCCGCCGGCGAGGCCGGTCTCGCCGAGGGAGACGAGCTGCTCGTGGTGGATGGCCGCCCGATCACCTCTCCCCTCGACTGGGAGGTCGGCCTGCTTGACGCGGGCGTCGGGGCGGCGGTAGAGGTGCAGTACCGGCGGGGCGGACGCATCCGCTCGGCGCGTCTCCGGATCGAGGAGCTGCCCAGCGAGCAGGCCGAGCGCGTGGAGGTGGTACGGGGACTGGAGCTGATCTCCGTCACCCCCGGCATCGCCGTGGAGCGATCGCTGGAGGTCGAGAGCGGCGCGCTCGTGGCCGCGCTGTCCGCCCGTGCCGCCCGCGTGACGGGGATGCGGGAGGGCGACGTGATCGTGGGCATCAACCGGCGCCGCGTGGACACGGCCGAGGACGCGCTGGAGCTCTTCCGCTCCCTCGCCGGAAGCGGCAGGATCTTCGTGACCTACAACCGGGGCGGCAGGTACTACAACACCTGGCCCTTCCAGATCGGATGACGCGGTGCCGACTCCCGTGACCCGCTACCCGCACCCCCTGATCGACCGGTACGCATCGGCCGCGATGGCCGAGGTGTTCTCGCCGCTCCGCCAGGCCCGCACGTGGCGCGACCTGTGGATCGCCCTCGCCGAGATCCAGCGCGACCTCGGCGTAGCGATTCCCGCCGAGGCCATCGAGGCGATGCGCGCCGCGCGCGACCGGATCGACCTGGAGCGCGTGGCCGAGATCGAGGCGGAGCTTCGCCACGACGTGATGGCACACGTGCACCACTTCGGCGAAGTCGCCCCCGAAGCGCGCCCATGGCTGCACCTGGCGGCGACCAGCGCGTTCGTCACCGACAACGCGGGGCTCGTGCAGATCCGGGACGGACTCCGGATCGTCCGGGGGCGCCTGGGTGCCGCCATGCGGGCCCTGTCCGAGTTCGCCGACCGCTGGAAGGCGCTGCCGTGCGTCGGATACACCCACTGGCAGCCCGCCCAGCCGGTCACCGTCGGCAAGCGCGCCGCCCTGTGGCTGCAGGACCTCGTGACCGACCTGGAGCAGGTGGAGACGCTGCTGGAGGGCCTGCAGTTCCGCGGAGCGCGCGGCACCACGGGAACCGAAGCGAGCTTCCTCGACCTGTTCGACGGCGACACGGAGAAGGTGGACGAGCTGAACGCCCGCCTCGCGGCCCGGTTCGAGTTCGCCGGCACCTGGGACGTGGTCGGCCAGACCTATCCGCGGAAGTTCGACCACCGCGTCCTCTCCGTGCTGGCGGGGATCGGGGCGAGCGTGGGACGCTTCGGGCAGGACGTGCGCCTCCTGCAGAGCTTCGGCGAGATCGAGGAACCGTTCGGGCAGCGGCAGATCGGATCGTCCGCCATGCCCTACAAGCGGAACCCGATGCGCTGCGAGCGGGCATGCTCGCTGGCGCGGCATCTCTGCACGCGGGAGATCGATGCGGCGTGGACGGCGTCCGTGCAGGGCTTCGAGCGGACGCTGGACGACTCGGCGATCCGCCGGATCGCCCTGCCGGAGGCGTTCTTCGCCGCCGACGCCGTCCTGCTCATCGTGGCCGACGTCGCCGGCGGGCTCGTGGTCCACGAGCCCGTGATCCGGGCGCGGCTCGCCCGTGCCCTTCCCTTCCTCGTCACCGAGAAGATCCTGCTGGCCGGGGTGGAGCGCGGCGGCGACCGTCAGGACCTCCACGAGCGCATCCGCGTCCACGCCATGGCGGCGCGGGCTCGCCTCGACGAGGGCGCGGAGGACAACGACTTCTTCGAGCGTGTCGCCGGCGATTCGGCATTCGGACTGGGGCACGACGAGCTCGCGGCGCTGTCGCGGCCCGAGGACCTGACCGGACGGGCGGCGGAGCAGGTCGAACGGTTCCTGCGCCTGCGGGTCCGGCCGGTACTCGGCGCGCTGGCGGGACACGACGACGGCGACGAGACGATCGCGCTGCGAGTCTGACGAGGAGAGACGATGCACGCACCGACTGACCGGACGGGCGGTAATCCTCCGGCCGAGATTCCCTTTCCGCTCCTGCGCCGCGGCAAGGTGCGGGAGATGTACGACCTCGGCGACGAGCTGCTCATGGTCGCCAGCGACCGGATCAGCGCCTTCGACTGCGTGCTGCCGAGACCCATCCCCCGGAAGGGGGCCGTGCTCACCTGGATGTCCCGCTACTGGTTCCAGCGGACCCGCCCTGTCGTTCGCAACCACTGCATCTCCGTGGACCCGGACGAGATCGCGCTCCGGCATCCCGAGCTGGCCGCATCCCGGGATGCGTGGGCGGGGCGGGCCATGCTGGTGGAGCGAGCCGAGCCCTTTCCGGTGGAGTGCGTCGTGCGCGGCTTCCTGACCGGCTCCGCCTGGAAGGAGTACCGGGCCGCCGGCACGCTCGCCGGCGAGCCGCTGCCCGCGGGCCTGGTGGAGGCGCAGGAGCTGGAGGCTCCGATCTTCTCTCCCGCGACCAAGGCGGAAAGCGGGCACGACGAGAACATCACGTTCGCCGGGATGAAGGCCATCGTGGGGACCAAGGTGGCCGAGCACCTGCGGACCACGAGCCTCGAGCTGTACGCCTTCGCCCGCGAACACGCCCGGGAACGCGGGATTCTCATCGCGGACACGAAGTTCGAGTTCGGGACCACGCGCACCGGCGAGGTGCTGCTCATCGATGAGGCGCTCACGCCCGACTCTTCGCGCTTCTGGCCGGCGGACGGCTACGAGCCCGGCCGGACGCCCCCGTCGCTCGACAAGCAGCCGGTGCGCGACTACCTGGAGGGTCTGACCGCGGACGGGACCTGGGACAGGTCGCCACCGGCGCCGGACCTCCCCGACGAGATCGTGGCCGCCACCTCCGAGCGGTATCTCGAGGCGTACCGGCGGATCACCGGCAGCGAGCTTCCGGTCACGTGATGGCCGGCAGCCGCGCACGGATGGAGCGCCGCCCGTGAGCCGCCTCCCCCTTCTCGCCGATGTCGCTCCCGACAAGCCGCGGGAGGAATGCGGCGTGTTCGCGGTGAGCGGGGCCCCGGACGCGGCGCAGCTCGCGTTTCTCGGACTGTACGCCCTGCAGCACCGGGGACAGGAGTCGGCCGGCATCGTGGCGATCGACGAGAGCGGCCGAGCCCGGGCCCACCGTGGCATGGGGCTGGTCAGCGAGGCGTTCGACGACCAGGCGCTGGACCGGCTGCCCGGCCGGATCGCCCTGGGCCACGTGCGGTACTCGACGGCCGGCAGCTCGTCGCTGCGCAACGCGCAGCCGGTGCTCGTGAACTACCGGCACGGGCCGATGGCCCTCGCCCACAACGGCACGTTGACCAACGCGCGCGAGATCGCGGGCCGGCTCTCGGAGGAGGGGGCCATCTTCCAGACCGAGAGCGACTCCGAGGTGGTCATCCACCTGATCGCCCGCTCCCGGCGCGACACACCGGACCACCAGGTCGACGACGCGCTCTCGCAGCTCGTGGGCGCCTTCTCGCTGGTATTCAGCGTCGGCCGGACGGTCTACGCGGCGCGGGACCCGCGCGGCTTCCGGCCGTTGGTCCTCGGACGCCTGGGCGACGCGACGGTGGTGGCCTCGGAGACGTGCGCCCTGGACATCCTCGGCGCCTCGCTCGAACGCGAGGTCCGGCCCGGGGAGGTGCTCCGCATAGACGACGGGCGCGTCACGTCCCTGCGGCCCCTGGAGCCCGCTTCCCCCTCGCCGTGTTTGTTCGAGCTCGTCTACTTCGCGCGGCCCGACTCGCGCGTGTGGGACGTGAGCGTCGACAGGGCGCGACGCGCGTTCGGCCGTCGTCTGGCGGAGGAACATCCGGTGGACGCGGACTGCGTGTTCTCGGTGCCCGACTCCTCGAACTCCGCAGCGCTCGGGTTCAGCGAGGCCTCCGGCCTTCCGTTCGAGCTGGCGCTCATCCGCAACCACTACATCGGCCGCACCTTCATCCATCCCTCGCAGGCGGGCCGCGACTTCAAGGTGCGGGTCAAGTACAACCCGGTCGCGGACGTCATCCGCGACCGGCGGGTCGTGGTCGTGGACGACTCGCTCGTGCGCGGGACGACCAGCCGCGGGCTCGTCGCGCTGCTCCGGGAGGCGGGAGCCCGCGAGATCCACTTCCGCGTCGCCTCGCCGCCGATCATCGCGCCGTGCTACTACGGCATCGACATGCCCACCCGCGAAGAGCTGATCGGGTCCGGGCACTCCGTGGACGAGATCCGGCGCCATCTCGGCGTGGAGTCGCTCGGGTACCTGTCGCTCGAGGGCATGCGATCTGCAGTGGAGCGCGCCGGTCCGTTCTGCGACGCCTGCTGGACCGGCAACTACCCGGCGCCGCTCGTCGACCTCGAGCAGGGCCACGCGGACGTGGGACTCCCCCGCTGACGGATGCCGCGCGCCCCCCAGACTGGAGCCGCCATGAAATACGTGTACTTCTTCGGCCGCGGTCAGGCCGACGGCGACCGCAGCATGAAGGACCTCCTGGGAGGCAAGGGCGCGAACATCGCCGAGATGACGAATCTCGGAATCCCGGTTCCCCCCGGCTTCACGCTCACCACCGAGGTCTGTCGCCACCACCTGATCAGCGAGGAACTCCCGCCGGGCGCACGCGAGGAGGTGGACCGCGCCCTGGCTCGCCTCGAGAAGGTCTCGGGCCGGCGCTTCGGCGCGGAGACCGATCCCCTGCTCGTCTCGGTGCGCTCCGGGGCGTCGGTCTCGATGCCGGGCATGATGGACACGATCCTGAACCTGGGGCTCAGCGACGCCTCCGTGCAGGGACTCGCGGAGGCGGCGGGGGGGGACGAACGCTTCGCGTGGGACAGTTACCGCCGCTTCGTGCAGATGTACGGCGACGTCGTCCTGGGCGTGCCGCACGAGCGGTTCGAGCGGGTGCTGCGGGAGGCGCGGGAGGCCGCGGGCGTGGTGACCGACAGCGACATTTCGTCCGACGTGCTTCGGGACATCGTGTCCCAGTACAAGGCCCTGATCGCCCGCACGACCGACGAGCCGTTTCCCGAGGACCCGCACACCCAGCTGTGGGGGGCCATCGGGGCCGTGTTCCGCAGCTGGCGCAACGAGCGCGCCGTCGCCTACCGGAAGACGTACGGCATTCCCCACGACCTGGGCACGGCCGTGAACGTCCAGGCGATGGTGTACGGCAACCGCGGGACGACGAGCGGTACCGGCGTGGCGTTCACGCGGAGCCCGTCCAGCGGGGAGCGGCAACTGTTCGGTGAGTTCCTCGTGAACGCGCAGGGCGAGGACGTCGTGGCGGGAATCCGCGACCCGCTGTCGATCGACGAGATGCGCCACCACCTGCCGGCCGCGTTCGAGCAGCTCGCGGAGACCGCCGCCCGGCTCGAGTCCCATTACCGCGAGATGCAGGACCTCGAGTTCACCGTGGAGGACGGCGACCTGTACCTGCTGCAGACGCGCAGCGGCAAGCGGACGGCGCGGGCCGCGGTGCGCATCGCCGTCGAGATGGCCGAGGAGGGGCTGATCGACCGGGAGGAGGCCGTGCGGCGCGTCGAGCCCGAGCGCCTGGAGCAGGTCCTCCACCCGATGATCGACCCCGAAGCGGATGTCGAGCTCGTGGCCACCGGCAATCCCGCGTCGCCCGGCGCCGCGGCCGGCCGCATCGTGTTCGCGGCCGACGAGGCCGTGGCCGCGGCCCCCGACGGACCCGTGGTGCTGGTACGGGAAGAGACGTCGCCGGACGACTTCGCGGGCATGGTCGCCGCCGTGGCGATCGTCACCTCCCGCGGTGGGAAGTCCAGCCACGCGGCCGTGGTGGCCCGGGGCATGGGAAAGACCTGCGTGGTCGGCACGAAGTCGCTCGACATCGACGAGGAAGCGGGAGAGATCCGGGCGGGAGCGACCGTCCTGCGGCGCGGCGACTGGATCACCGTGGACGGCTCCTCCGGCGACATCCTGGTGGGACGGGTGCCCACGGTGCAGCCTGAGCCGGGCGAGCAGTTCGAGCGCCTCATGGCCTGGGCCGACGGCTTCCGGCGCCTGCGGGTGCGCGCCAACGCGGACAATCCGGAAGATGCCGGGGCGGCGCGGGACTTCGGCGCCGAGGGCATCGGGCTCTGCCGCACGGAGCACATGTTCCTGGGCGAGGAGCGCGTGGACGCCGTGCGGGAGATGATCCTCGCCGGGGACGCCGAGGGGCGCCGCCGGGCCCTCGCCAGGCTGCTGCCCATGCAGCGGGGCGACTTCGCGGGGATCTTCCGGGCGATGGAGGCCCTGCCCGTGACGATCCGCCTTCTCGACCCGCCGCTGCACGAGTTCCTGCCCGACGACGACGCGGACATCGAGCGGCTGGCGCGCGCCCAGGATCGATCCGCCTCCGAGGTCCGCGCCGCCGTGGAGCGGCTGCGCGAGTCGAACCCGATGCTCGGCCACCGGGGCTGCCGCCTCGGATACTCGCACCCCGAACTGACGCGCATGCAGGCCCGGGCGATCTTCGAGGCCGCGCTGGACGTCCGGGAGGAGGGGATCGAGGTACGGCCCGAGGTCATGGTGCCGCTGGTCGGACACGTGGCCGAACTCCGGCACCAGCGGGCGCTCGTCGACGAGACCGCGCAGGAGGTGTTCGTGGAGCGCGGGATGGAGATTCCGTACCTGGTGGGAACGATGATCGAGCTCCCACGCGCCTGCCTGACCTCGGGCGCCATCGCCGGCGAGGCCGAGTTCTTCTCGTTCGGGACGAACGATCTCACGCAGACGACCCTCGGGCTGTCCCGGGACGACGCGGGAACGTTCCTGCCCCTGTACGTGGAGGCCGGCGTGTACGCGCGCGATCCCTTCCAGTCGCTCGACAAGGAGGGCGTGGGCCGGCTGATGCGGGCATCGGTCAAGGAGGGCCGGGCGGCGAGACCCGGCCTGAAGGTGGGGATCTGCGGCGAGCACGGAGGCGATCCGGACTCCGTGGCGTTCTGCCACGGCCTGGGCATGGACTACGTGTCGTGCTCGCCGTTCCGGGTTCCGGTGGCCCGCCTCGCGGCGGCGCACGCCGCCCTCGCGGACGCTCGGCCGGCTCGGCCAGCGGAGTCCTGACGTCCGACGCCCGGGTCGATCCGGTGCGCGGCGCCGCGGAGTTACGCGCCCGTCACCGGATCGTTACCCGGTGACGATTGCGCCGGAGCGGCCGGACGTGCATCCATATCGCTCGACTGCACTCCGGCCTTCCGGAGATTTCGCGACTTCAGGATGGCATCGCCGCCCGGGCGCCCCGGATCTTCCCGGTGCCGGGGGGCCTGCCGGGAGTCGGACACACGTTCGCGTCGCCCGACGGTGGACGCTGTCTGGACCTCCGGCCCGTCCGGGCCGGGACGGTCCATCATGTTCCCAATCACGGAGGACTGCTCGATGACCTTCTTGCTTCGTAGGGTCCTGCCCGCGCCCCTGGCGCTGCTCGTCCTGCTCCTCGCGGCCGGCTCCGCCGGGGCGCAGAGCGCGACGACCGGTGCCGCGGCCGGCACGATCACCGACCAGGACGGCGCCCCGCTCGCGGGAGCCGCCGTCGAGCTCGTCTACGGGCCGACCGGCTTCCGGACCGGCGCCATCACGAACGAGCGCGGCGCGTTCACCCTGCAGGGCCTGGAGCCTGGCGGACCGTACACGGCCCGCATCTCGCTCCTCGGCTACCGGCCGGTCACGCGCGAGAACATCTCGATCTCCCTCGGCCAGACCTTCCGGCTGAACGCCCGCCTCGAGGTCTCCGCGGTGGAGCTCGAGGCGCTCGTCGTGCAGGCCGATCCGCTGGCCTCCCAGTTCTCGGCGAGCACCCAGGGAACGGCCACCACGATCACCCAGGAGCAGCTCGAGGAGCTCCCGGCGCTGGACCGCCGGTTCGAGAACCTGGCGCGCCTCACGCCGCAGATCGTGGCCACGGACGCCAACGAGGGCCTGGGGCTCAGCGTCGTCGGGCAGAACAACCGCTTCAACACCATCCAGATCGACGGCTCGACGGTGAACGACCGCTTCGGCCTCGGCGCGACCGGGACGGCCGGCGGGCAGGCGCGGGGCAAGCCGATCGGCTTCGACGCGATCAAGGAATTCCAGGTTCTCCTCTCGCCCTACGATGTCCGCCAGGGGAACTTCACCGGCGCGCTCATCAACGCGATCACCAAGAGCGGCGGCAACGAGTTCTTCGGCTCCGCGTTCGGGTTCTTCCGTGACGAGAACCTCGCGGGCAGCCCGCTCGACGAGTCCGAGTTCAACCGCTGGCAGTACGGGGCCTCGCTGGGCGGCCCGATCGTGCGGGACAGAGCCTTCTTCTTCGCGAACGCCGAGATCCAGACCTCGAGCCGGCCGGCCAACGGCCCGTTCATCGGCGCGTCCGGCGAAGTCGGCGGTGTGATCCCGGACCAGGCCGACCTGGACACCTTCAACCAGGCTCTGGTCGCCAAGGGCCTCCAGCCCGGCGACGGCGGCTCGTTCTCGAACGACAACCCGCTCGTGAACCTGACGCTCCGCTCGGACTGGAACATCGACGACCGGAACCGGCTCGTCTTCCGCTACTCTTACAACAGCGCCGAGGACGACGTGTTCGGCCGCACCACGTCGACGAGCACGCCGAGCTTCCGGCTCGACAACAACGCGCACCTGTTCGACAATGAAGTACACAACCCGTCCGTGCAGCTGTTCACGAACTTCGCCAGCGGTCACTCGAACGAGCTGCGCCTGAGCTGGAACCGGATCCGCGACCAGCGCTCGCCGTTCGTCGAGGAACCGCAGATCACGGTGGAAGGCTTCACGAACTCCGCGAACCAGGAGCACGGATTCCGCACGGGCTCCGAGCAGTTCTCGCAGGGCAACGAGCTCGACCAGGACATCTTCGAGATCACGGACAACTTCACCTTCGCCCCGTTCGGGAACCACACGATCACGATCGGCACGCGGAACGAGATCTACGACGTGCGGAACCTGTTCGCGCAGTCCTCGTTCGGCGTGTACGAGTTCGATGATTTCGCCTCCTTCCAGGATGGCGGGTTCGGGACGGCCTCACGCTACACGGTGAGCGGTCAGCTCACCGGCGGCCCGGTGCAGGCGGCGGAGTTCACGAGCGCCCAGTTCGGTGCCTACGCGCAGGACCAGTGGCAGGTCTCGGAGAACCTCAGCCTGACGGGCGGCCTGCGGGTCGACATCCCGGTGTTCTTCGACCAGCCGACCTTCGCGCAGCAGGTGATCCAGGACTTCGACGACCCGGAGGTCCCGTCCGGACAGGTCATGTGGAACCCGCGCCTCGGTTTCAACTGGGACATCGACGGCGAGCAGACGCAGCAGCTGCGCGGCGGCGCCGGGATCTTCACCGGCAACCCGGCGTTCGTGTGGATGTCGAACAGCTACAGCAACAACGGCACCGGCATCTCGATCCTCGGCTGTGGCGACGGGAACCCGAACGGCCTCGCGCCCGCCTTCAACCCCGACCCGCGCGCGCAGAACCTGTTCTGCGTGGACGAGGCCGGACAGCCGACCGTGGCGATCGGCGACGGCTCGTTCCTCGGCGAGGTCGACATCGTCGGCGACGACACCCGCTTCCCGCAGGTGTTCCGCGCGAACCTCGCCTACGACCGGCGCCTGCCGGGCGACTTCCTCCTCACCCTCGAGGGGATCTACAACACGGGGATCGAGGACTACTTCATCGTGAACCGGAACTTCGGGGCCGACGGCTCCGGCGCCTCGGTGGGCACGGACGCTCTCGGCCGCGTGATGTACGGCACGATCACGGACGATGGCCGGTCCGACCCGAACTACTTCCGGCCGGAAGTCTACGGCACGGGCAGCAGCGGCGTGTTCGAGCTCCTGAACACGAGCGAGAACTACTCGGTCAGCCTGACCGGCGGCCTGCAGAAGCAGTTCGGCCAGGACCTGCGCGTCTCCGCCTTCTACACGTACTCCGAGTCGGAGGACGTGCAGAGCTTCACGTCCAGCCGCGCCACCTCGAACTGGCGCTTCGGCCGCGTGAACGCGGGCGACCAGCTGGCCGATGACGCGACGACCTCGTCCTTCGACCGGCCCCACAAGGTGACGATCTCCGGCACCTACACGTTCCCGTGGGCGCGCGAAGACTACCCGACCCGGATCTCGCTGATCTACATCGGCAACTCCGGCACGCCCTACACCTACATCTCCGGCGGCTCCAGCGGTCGGGGCGATCTGAACGCCGACGGGATCAACGCCAACGATCCGCTCTACGTGATCACCGGGCCGAGCGACCCGAACATGTCGTTCAACAGCCCCGAGGATGCGCAGGCGTACGACGCCCTGATCTCGAGCCTGAGCTGCCTCGACGAGCAGCGCGGCCGGATCATGGAGCGGAACAGCTGCCGCAATCCGTGGCAGGACTTCCTGGATGTCACGCTGGAGCAGGGCCTGCCCAAGTTCCGCGGCAACCGCCTCTCAATGCAGCTCGGGATCTTCAACTTCCTGAACCTGCTGGACGGCGACTGGGGCGTCGTGGAGACGGCCGGCGGCGGCGTGTTCTCCACCCAGACGGTCGCCCGGGTGACCGATGCGACGGACGGCGTCCCGAACTTCGACTTCAGCGGGCCGAACGTCCTTGATGACGGGGAGGACGCGATCTTCGTTCGGAACGGCGATCCGCGGAACTCGTGGCAGCTTCAGCTGTCGCTGCGCTGGGAGTTCGGCGGCGGCGGGCGCTGATTCCGGTCGGATTCACCCCGCAGGCGGCGCCCCCGGCGGGGCGTCCGCCCGTTGACGAGAAGGGGCCCGGCGGAGGATCGCCGGGCCCCTCTCTTCTTCCCTGGGTCCCGCGCCGGGATCCGCGGCGAACCGCTCAGTCCGGCAGGGGCCCGCCCGCCAGCACCTCGCCCGCCAGGTCCACCCACCGCCGGTTCCCCATGAACAGGGGCGTGCGCTCGTGCAGGGCCTGCGGCTGCAGCGACAGGATGTCGGCCGCGCCGTCCGTCGCCCGCCCCCCCGCCTGCTCGCACAGGAAGGCCAGCGGGGCCGCCTCGTACAGGAGCCGCAGCTTGCCGCGGGGCTTGTCCCGGTCCCCCGGGTACATGAACACGCCGCCGTACAGCAGCGTACGGTGGAAGTCCGCCACCAGCGACCCCACGTAGCGCTGCGAGAAGCCGCCGCCGCCGTTGGGGCCGGAGCCGCGGAACCACTCCACGAGCTCCTTCTGGCGATCCGTCCAGCGCGCGAAGTTCCCCTCGTTCACGCTGTAGATCCGCTTGCCGGGATCGGGAAGGCGGATCCGGGAATGCGACAGGAGGAACTCGCCGATCGACGGGTCGAGGGTGAAGCCGTGCACGCCGTTGCCCGTCGTGTACACGAGGACCGTGGATGACCCGTACATCACGTAGCCCGCCGCCACCTGGCGGTGCCCGGGCTGCAGGCAGTCCTCCAGGGTCCCATCCCGTCCCTCGGTGACGCGCCGGTGGATCGAGAAGATCGTGCCGATCGAGATGTTCGCGTCGATGTTCGAGCTGCCGTCGAGCGGATCGAACAGGAGTACGTAGTCCCCCGTCGGGAACTTCGCCGGGATGGGGATCAGGCCCTCCTCCTCCTCGGAGGCCATCACGCAGAGGTTCCCCCCGTGGTCCATGGCGTTGAACACCACCTCGTGGGCGTAGTCGTCCAGCTTCTGGACCTCCTCGCCGTGCACGTTCCCGTGGCCCGCCTGTCCGAGGATGTCGACCAGGCCGGCCTTGGAGACCTCCCGGTGGACGAGCTTGGCGGCCAGGGCGAGGTCGTAGAGGATCGAGGTGAGGGCGCCCGTCGCTCCCGGATGCTGGCGCTCCTCCTCGAGGATGAAGCGTCCGAGCGTCACGACATATCGGTCCATCGTGGCCTCCGCTCCGGCGTGTGGGCGACCGCGCGGCGCGGGCGGCGGGCCCGGCGCGTCTCCGGCGATCTGATGATGGCGTAGGTTCGCGCCTTACCGGGCCTCCGTCAATGCGCGCCCGGGCTGCCGCGCTCGACCGCGTGCGGGCCCGAACGCGCCGCGGATTCCCGCCACCCCGTGGCGCCCGCGGGCCGCCATCGCCCCGTCCCGTCGATGTCCACGCAGAGCGTCCCGGTGCGATCCGTCCGGTGGACCTCGGGCACGCCGGCCCGCGACAGCCGGCGGAGCACCTGCGCGTGGGGGTGCCCGTAGCGGTTGCCCGCCCCCGCGGATATCACGACCATCGCCGGCCGCACGGCGGCCAGCCACGCCGCCGACGTGGACGTGCGACTCCCGTGGTGCCCCGCCTTGAGCAGGTCGGCCCGCAGGCTGTCCGCCGGCCACGACCGGAGGATCGCCTCCTCCTCGGCCGCCGTGGCATCGCCGGGGTTCAGGTACCGGAACCCGTTCACGTCCAGGCGGACCACCACGCTCGTCTGATTCGCCGTCGCCCGGGCGGTGGACCTCCCGACTCGCCCTTCCCGCCGCTCTTCGCGGGGTACCGGAGGCGCCAAAACGAGAAGATCGGTCCCGTCCAGCCGGAGCCGCGTCCCGGACCGCGCCCGCACGAAGGGGACGGCCCGCTCCTCCACCAGCGCGAGCAGCCGCGCGTACGCCTCGCGCGGCAGCGGATCGCCGCTGTCCAGCAGCCCACCCACGGGAAAGGAACGGAACATCTCCTCGAGTCCTCCGAGATGGTCCATGTCCGGGTGCGAGAGCACCACCAGGTCGACCCGCCGGGCGCCGAGGCGCCGCAGCGCCGGGACGATCCCGTCGCGGCCCGGACCGGCATCCGGCCGGGGTCCGCCGTCCAGCACGACCCACCGGCCGCCGGACGTCCGCAGCACCGCCGCGTCTCCCTGCCCGACCGCGAGGGTGCACAGGACGGCCGTGCCGCTCCGGCGCAGGAGCGGCAGCACGGGTCCCGCGACCAGCAGGGCCAGCGCGCCGGCGAGCGGCACCGCGGCGCGGGCGGCGCGCCGTCCTGCCGCCAGGTGCAACGTGGCGAGCGCCGCCAGCGCCCACGCCGACCAGTGAACGGGTGACGGCGGGCCCGCGGGCCGGTGCGCCCCGTCCAGGTCCGCGAACCATGCGGCCGAGGCGTGCAGGACGCGCAGCGACCAGGTGGCCGCGTCACCGCCCAGCCGGCCCGCGGGGCCAGGGACGGGCGCGAGGACGAGTCCGGCGAGAGAGAGTGCCACCAGAGGGGTCCCGACGAAGTGCGACGCGAGAGCGACCGGGGCGACGCGCCCGAAGTGCGCCGCCGAGATCGGCGCCGTGGCCGCGAAGGCCCCGGCGCTGGCCGCCAGTGCCGCGGCCGGCGTCCGGAGCCGGCGGCCCAGCCGGGCCCGCCGTCCCGCGCCGCGCCGCGCCGGGCGGCGCCCGGTGAGCCTGACGCCTGCCCCGGCTCCGGTGACCACGCCGGCGAAGCCCGCGAACGAGAGCTGGAACCCCGGGTCCAGGAGCGTCTCCGGACGCGGCAGCAGCGCCGCCAGCGCCGCCGCGCCGAGAAGATCCGCCAGCCGGAGCGGCCGGCCGCGGCTGCGGGCCCACGTCCAGCCCCCGAACAGCAGGGCAGCCCGCACCGCGGCCACCGGCGCGCCGATGACGAACACGTAGCCGGCCACGACCGCGGCCGCGATGCGGTGCCGGGCCGGCGCCCGCACGAGGGGTGCAAGCAGGCCGAGCAGCAGCCCGCCGAGGATGCCCACGTGCAGTCCCGAGATCGCCAGGAGGTGCGCGAGGCCCGCGTCTGCGAACCGGCGTCGCACGGAGCCCGCCAGTTCGTCCTTCTCCGCCAGGAGGAGCGCCCGCGCCGTGGGACGCACGTCCGGCCCGACCCGCCGCTCCAGGGCCCGTCCGAACGCGCGGCGGAGGTGGACGGCGGGACCTCCCGGACCGACGGCGGACGCCGATCCCTCCTCCAGCCGCCGCGCCTCGACCAGCATTCCCGCGCGCCCCCGGGGAACGGGCCAGCGGCCCGGCGCGGCCTCGAAGCGCATCCAGCTCCCGCGGACCCGCAGCGGGCTGCCCGCGGCGAGCGTGCCCGGTTCACGGGCGAGGAACACGATCAGCCGCGGCAGGCGACAGGGCCCGGACGCGCCTGCCAGGCGCACGTCGGCCAGGGTGATGCGGGTGCGGTCGCGTCCCGCCGGCCGGTGGTCCTCCACGGCCCGGCCCGCGGCCGTCACGGCCGCGCCCGTCTCCAGCGACCCCTCGCAGGCCGAGCGGAGCGCCGTGCCGGCCCGGGCGCCGGCCAGCGCACCGGCCGCGGCGCACGCGACGAGGCAGAGGAGAGCCGTCGATGGCCCGGAGAACCCCGTGGAGGCGCCGCGCCGCCGCGCGGACAGGGCGGCGAGTCCGGCGAGGAAGCCGACGGGGAGGGCAGCCAGCCCCGGCCGCAGGAGGCCGAGCGCGTCCCCCGCCGCGAAGCAGAGCGCAGCGAGCAGCACGGGCGTCGGCCGCAGGACGTTCACGTCCATCCACCGGGTGCCGCCCGCGGCCGCCGGGCCGCGGCGGATGGCGCCCGGACCGTCAGTCCGTCGGCGCCTCTCCTTCGCCCGTCGCCGCCCCGCCGCCGGGCGCGCCGAGCGCCTCGCGATACCGCCGCAGCATGCGCCGCGTGCGCAGGTCCGCGCGCAGGCCGCCGAGAAAGATGAGCGCCATGCCCAGGAGGATCGCCGCGAACACCACGGCGGCGAGCGGTATGGCCCGCAAGGAGACGACGCCGAGCCGCAGCGTGACCCGTTCGCCGGCGTTCAGCCAGGCGAACCCCGCCGCGAGGACGGTCGAGCCGGCCACGATCCCGATACGGCCCCAGGCGCCGCTCACGGCCGCTCCTCCCGACCGACGAACGTGGACCCGGTGGTCGACACGAGACGCACGCGGCGGAACGCGCCGGCGAGCGACGCCGGACCCGGAAACGCCACGGCCTCGTTGCGCGGCGTTCGTCCGAGGACGTCGCCCGCCGAGCGCGCAGGGCGTTCCACGAGGACCTCCCGCACCGCGCCGAGCTGCGACTCGCCCACCTCGCGCTGAATCCCGCGCTGGAGCTCGATGACGCGCTCGAGGCGCCGGCCGCTCGTCGCATCATCCACGAAGTCCGCTGCCGGAAGGCGCGTCGCGGGCGTCCCGTCTCGCGGGGAGTAGCGGTACAGGAAGGCATCCTCGAAGCGCGCTTCGCGGAGCAGCTCCAGCGTCTGCTCGAAGTCCTCCTCGCTCTCGCCGGGGAACCCGACGATCACGTCGGTGCTCAGGGCGAGCTCCGGCACGCGCCGCCGTGCGCGCGCCGCCGTCTCCAGGAAGCGGCTCCGCGTGTAGCGCCGGACCATGCGCTTCAGCACCCGGTCCGATCCCGACTGGACGGGCAGGTGGAGCTGCGGACACACCGCCGGCTCCTCCGCCATCACGTCCAGCAGCGCATCGGTGACGTCGTTCGGATGCGGCGACGTGAAGCGGACACGCCGCACGCCCGGCAGGCGCGCCACGGCGCGCAGGAGGGCGGCGAAGTCGACCTGCTCGTGCCGGTACGAGTTCACGGTCTGTCCGAGCAGGGTGATCTCCGGAAAGCCCTCCGTGACGGCCCGGCGCACCTCGTCCAGCACCGCCCCGGGCCTCCGGTTCTTCTCGGGCCCGCGCACGTAGGGCACGATGCAGAACGTGCAGCGGTGGTCGCAGCCGCGCTGTACCGTGACCCACGCCGTGACGCCCTCGCGCCGGGACGGCGGCATGTCCTCGTAGCCCTCCGCACCATCCCGGGCAAGGAGGACCTGTCCCCTCTGCAGGGCCCCGCCGCGGATCGCGTCCACCAGGTCGCCGAGGCGCCGGTACGAGTCCGGCCCGGCCACCACGTCGACGCCGTCCGCCTCCGACAGGAGTCCGGCGCCGAGGCGCTGCGCCATGCACCCCGTCACCGCGAGCACGAGATCCGGTCGCTCCCGGCGGTGCCGCTGCAGCTGCCCGATCCGGCCCCGCACCCGGGTCTCGGCGTGGTCCCGGATCGCGCACGTGTTCACCACGATCACGTCCGCTCCGGCCGGGTCGTCCACCAGGAGGTAGCCGCGCCGCTCGAGGGCGCCCCGCAGGATCTCGGAGTCGCCGAGGTTCATCTGGCAGCCGTACGTCTCCACGTAGGCCCGGCCGGTCACCGGACCCGCCGGTGCTCGGCCCGTCCCCCTGCTCCGTCGCAACGAAACCAGCGTCGTGTTCATCCCCCATCCCGTGCGGTTCGTGGCCGCGGCCCATCAACGCTCCGGCAACGGCCGCCGATCGAAGGTATGCCCCGCCTTCCCGTACCGGAAGCCGTGCCGTCAGGCCGCCCCCTTTGCCTCTCCCGCTGCGCGCCGGTAGGATCCGGCGCATGGTCAGCCGAGACAGCCGCCGCATCGATGGGCAGCTGGTGCCCTTCGAGGTGCACCACGGGCCCGCGCGGCCCCTGTGGTTCCTGCCCGGCTTCGGCGTCCACCCGTCCTACTACGCCGCGGGCCTCCACCGGCTGGCCCACCACTTCACCGTCTACGTGCCCGACCTCTCGTTCCGCAGCCACCCGTCGCTGCCGCAGCGGATCGTCCGCTACCGCATGCTGCTCGAGGAACTGGCCGACCACGTCGCCCCGGACGCGCCTCGCGCGGGCCATTCGTTCGGCGGGCTGATGGCGATGCTGGGCTCGCGCCCCGCCCTCGCGCTGTCGCCCATGGTTCCGGTCCCGTGCGGATGGCCGGCGAAGGTGTGGCGAGCCGTCCGGCTGCAGGTGCGGGAGTACGCCGGCCTCGAGGGCCGCCTGGGAGCGCGCTGGGCCGCCGCGATCCTCCGCGACTACGTCGGCACCGCCATCCGGCGCCCCGCCAGCCTCTTCCCGGCGATCGCGGAGACGCTCGGCGGAGTGCTCGACTCCCTGCTGCCGACGGCCCCCACGACGCTCGTCGTGCTCGCGGAGCGCGACCACCTGTACCGGCGTCGGGAAGTCGAGGCGTACCTGTCGCGCGCCAACCGAACGGCGCTCACGGTCCGCCAGGTGGCGACGGGACACGACTGGCCCGTCACCCACCCGGAGCTTCTGGAGTCGGAGGTCTGCCGGGCGCTCGCGTTCAGCGCTGCAGGAGCGTTATCGACACGCTGAACCGGGTGAAGCTCTCCTCCACCCCCGAGTCCTGCAGATCGCCCCGGCTCCCCAGTTCCAGCGACAGATCGAAGCGCGCCAGGTCTTCTGCCACCGCGATGCCGGCACCGAGCGTGAGCGCCGTCTCGCGCAACTGCGAGGTGCCCGCGGAGTGGAAGGGCAGGTCCCTGCGCCGGATCCCACCGCGCAGCGGCACGCCGAGGCCGAGCAGGCGCGCCCCCGTGTATTCGACGCCCGCACCGAACCACCAGGCATCGTCGGCGTCGAGCGCGGCGAACTGGTCAGCCGAGTCCGACCAGCCAGCCCATCCCAGCCCCGCGTTCACCAGGAGTCGCGGCGTGGCCCGGTAGCTGCCGCCCACGGCCCACTCGACGGGCATCGAGAACTCGGCTTCCGGCCGGGCGATTCCCTCCAGCGTGTCCCGCTCCACCTCCAGGTCACCCGCCACGCTGACCAGGCCCGAGAGCCGCAGGCCGGGACGCGGCGACAGCACCGCCCCGCCGCGCAGACGGAGCCCCGTGTAGCGAAACCGGGCTTCGCCCGAGGACGTGGCGATCGTCGTCAGGTCCTCGATGGACGGCTCGAAGCTTCGCGTGAAGTCCTGCCGCAGGTTCCCGGTGAAGATGCTTCCCTCCACGCCCAGGCCGACGGGACCGAAGTTTCGAGCCACCGCCAGGTTCACCGCGCTCACGCCGCCGTCCTGCTCCCGGCGCTCGTCGAACGGGAAGGTGCCGAATTCGGTGCGGATCGTGTCCTGAAAGGTGGCGGACCAGTCCTGGTCGAGCTCGGACGTGAAGCCGAGGGCCAACCGCCACTCGTCTCGCGGCAGCACGATCCGCAGGAGCGGCACCCGGCTGCGGCCCGTGTTCACGGAGCCCGCCGGGCCGTCCACCTCGACGTCCTCGGGGGCGAAGGTGAGACCCACCGTGAGGCGCGAGAACGCGAGCAGGTCGGCCGGATTCGCGGACCCGAGACTGCCGCCGGCCAGTCCGAGGCCCGATCCGCCGAGCGCGGCGGCCCGCGCGTCGAGGGCCGGCACTGTGTAGCCGAGCCCGAGAGAGGTGATCGGCGTCTGGGCCGCGGCGGTCGGCGCGAGCGCGGCAATGAGGACCGCCAAGGCACCCGCCGCCATCGCCCGGCACCGGGCGCGCTCATCCGGCCACCGGACGCGCGGCTCCGCGCGTGGGCCGGTCATAACGGAAGCCCGAACGCCACGCGGGGCGTGACGAGAAGCCGGAGGAACGGCTGCAGCTCCGGCGGTGATTCCGCGGAGCCGAAGGTGCGAAAGCCGAGCCCCGCGCCCTCCGGCGAGGGAATCAGGCCGATCCGCAACGCGAGCGAGGAATCCGGGTCGGCCGCCGCCCAGTTCGCGACGAGCAGGGGAATCGGCACGGCCAGCTCTCCTCCGGCATCCAGCGAATCCGGATTCAGGGCGCCGTCCCGGAACCCGAGCCGGGCCCCGATCGGCGTCTTGGGTCCCAGCTCGAACGGGTCGCCGAGCAAGTCCACGGCCCGCACGCCGAGCGTGGACGTCAGGGTGAACGGCGGCGGCTCCGCCGCCTGCGGCCGCAGCACGAGGTCGGCCGCGTTGATCGTGGCGCCCCGCAGGTCGACCCCGTCCCAGGTCTCCGGCAGATCGAGCGTGATGTAGACCCGGGCGGCGGGAAGGGCGCCCAGCCGCGACGTCGTGCCGGGAGGCGCCGCCGCGGGCTCGAACAGCAGGGTCTCGGTGGACGGCGAACGCGCGCCGCTTACCAGCGTGTCCACCCCCGCCAGTACCATATCGAACGTGAGGGCGACCGCCGAGACGTCCAGCCAGGCGCCTTCCCCGGACAGGCGGAGCAGGAAGCCCGGCTCCCCCGCTTCGCCGCGCCAGGCGGCGAGCAGCGAGTCGACATCCACCGCGACCGGTACGAAGAACGTCGTGTCCACGGCCTCGAACGTCGCCGATCCGAGCAGCTCCCCGAGGTCCCCGCCGGGCTGGCTCCACGGCTCCCCCGACGCCGCCTGCTGCCAGGTGGCTTCGGCCGCATCGAAGGGACGGGCGAGGGAGTACACCTCCAGCGCGACCCCGCCCTCCGGGACGACCGAGTCCAGCGTGTCGAGGCGCACCCGGAAGCGAGCCGCATCGAACCGCTCGACCACGCGCTGCTCCTCTTCGGCGGTCGCGCTGTCGGGCAGCGTCTCGAACCGTCCCAGGATGCGGGCCTGCAGGTCCGCGGAATCGGCCAGGATTCGGAACCCCGAGGTGGCGGGCGTCACGAATCCCGCGTACGTCGTGTCCCGCCACGCGGGCAGGGCCGCGATGGGAATCTCGAGCTGCCGGGTCGGGGTGGTGGCGCCGGGTGCGGTGTCCGGATCGATCCCCGTCAGCGGGTCCTCCGTGCACGCCGCGAGCGCCAAGGGGCACGCGGCGGCCACGACCGCCCGGCGCAGCCCCGCCCGCCAGCGACCGGCCGGACCACACGATCCGCGTCGCGGCCTCAAGCGGATCCACTCCCCTCGCACGGAGACTTCGCGGATGCCTCGAGGTGGAAGCGCTCGGGAAGCAGCTCCGACAGCCGCCAGGTCGCCCGCGTGCCGCCGCAGCCCTCGCTCCGGATCTCCAGGTCCGGCGCGAACTCCACCAGGGCCTGACGGCACATTCCGCACGGCGCGACCGGCGCCGCATCGTCCGAGCAGAGATGGAGGCGCGTGAAAGCGCGCGCCCCCGCGGAGATGGCCGCGCCGAGAGCCACGCGTTCCGCGCACACCGTCACGGGATACGAGGCGTTCTCCACGTTGCATCCGTGGAAGCGCCGGCCGTCGGGCGTCTCCAGCACGGCGCCCACGCGAAATCCCGAGTACGGTGCGTACGCGGCGTCCCGCGCCGTTCTGGCCTGCTGCTCCGGCGTCATGTCCCGATCCGCCTCCCCCCCGCGAACTTCCTCGCTCACCTTCCGCCTCCCGTCACCCCTTGTCGCGGCCGCGCCCCGGTCGGCGCGTCCACCCGTGGAAGCCGGCTCGACCAGCCGGTCAGGATCTCGTAGTCGATCGTTCCGGCGAGCCCGGCGATCTCCGCGACCCCGATCTCCGCCTCGCCGTCCCGCCCCAGCACGGTCGCCACGTCCCCCCGCCGCACGTCTTCGCGGCCGGAAACATCGACGACCGTCACGTCCATGCAGACCGCCCCGCGCACCGGCGCGGCACGGCCGTGAATCAGGACCCGGCCGCGATTCGACAGTTCCCGCCGCAGTCCGTCTCCGTACCCGATGGCCAGCGTCGCGAGCCGCGCCGGCCCCGGTGCCCGCCAGGTCGCGCCGTAACTCACCGTGGACCCGGCCGGCACGTCCCGGACGTCCAGGACCCGCGCCCGTACGGCCACCACCGGCGCCGCGGGCGGATCCCAGCTTCCGCCCCCGTACAGGCGGATACCCGGTCTGACCAGGTCGGCCGCGAACTCCGGAAAGCGCCACGCGGCCGCGCTGTTCGCCACGTGGACCAGGCCGGGATCCACGCCCGCCCCACGCAGGGCATCCAGACAGCCGCCGAACCGTCGCCACTGCTCCCGCACCGGTTCGGGCGGCCCCTCGGCGGAGTGGAAGTGGGTCATCGTGCCGCGAAGGCGGAGGCCGCCGTCCTCCAGCACGTCCGCCAGCCGTCGGGCCCACTCCGCGGCCCGCGGCCACGGAACGCCGAACCGGCCCATGCCGGTGTCGACCTCCAGGTGCACGGCCAGGGCCGAACCGGCCCGGCGCGCCATCGCGCCCGCGGCGGCGCCGAGCTCCACGTCCGACAGGAGAGGCTCGAGACGCCACTCGAGCAGGTCTCCCGTCTCGTCGGGCAGGAGCGGCGCGAAGACCAGGACCGGTCCCGCCCAGCCGAGCGACCGGAGGCGTCCGCCCTCGGTCACCGTGGCGACGCCGAACCCCCACGGCCCGAGCGGGCTCAGCACCCGGAGCGCTCGCTCCACCCCGGTGCCGTACGCGTCGGCCTTCACCATGGGGAGCATCCCGCACCCGCGGGGAAGCCGCCCGGCGATGGTCTGGAAGTTCGTGCGGAGCCCGGCCGGGTCCACCTCGACCCAGGCCCGGCGCGTGGGTTCGATTGACACGTTTTTCAAGGCCGGGATAGTATACCGGCCACATGTCCGACGAGCAACAGAATTTGCCCGCTCCCGCCGCGGAGCCGCTGCACGGCGTCCGCGCCCTCGCCTCGGACGGCGCGCTGGGGCGGAGCCTCGCCCTGGTCCGCTTCCTGCGAGACCGCTGCGCCTGGGACGCCCGCCAGACTCCGTCGAGCCTCCTGCCGTATCTGCTCGAGGAAGCGCACGAGGTCGCCGAAGCGGTGCGGGCGGGCGCCGAGGTCGAGCTGCGGCGCGAGCTCGGCGACCTGCTGCTCAACGTGGCATTCCAGGTCGTGCTCGCCGAGGAGCGCGGGGCGTTCGATGCGCCCGCCGTCGTGGCGGCGCTGGAAGAGAAGATGGCCGAGCGGCATCCGCACGTGTACGGGGATGCCGACGAGCCGCCCGACTGGGAGGAGCTGAAGGCGGCGGCGCGCGCCGCGGAGACGCCCGGCGGGCTCGACGATCCCTTCACCGGGATCCCGGCCGGCCTCGACCCCCTGAGCCGTGCCCTGCGGTTCCAGGACCGGGCGGCGGCCCGCAACTTCGACTGGCCGGACGTGACGGGGGCGGTGGCGAAGCTGCGCGAGGAGATCGAGGAACTCGCCGCCGAGCTGGAGACGCCGGGGCCCGCGTCCGGGCCGCGGACCGGCGACGGGCCGGTCGCGTCCGACCGGCGGGAAGACGAGCTGGGGGACCTGCTGTTCGCGGCCGTCAACGTCGCGCGGCTGGCGGGCCTCCACCCGGCGACCGCTCTCGAGCGGGCTTCGGCCAAGTTCGCCGCCCGCTTCCGGGCCCTGCTCGACCTGGCGCGCGCGCGCGGCATCGACCCGCACGCCGCGTCGCTGGACGAGCTCGACCGACTCTGGGAGGAGGTCAAGGCCGGCGCATCCTGACGCGCCCGGCCACGCCGCCGGCCGGCCGGCCCGTCAGCCCCGCGTGAGCAGGCGCACGTGCTTCTGGCCGCTGCGCACGCCGGCCCCCACGGTCAGCCCGAACGCCACCGCCGTCATCCCGCCGACGGCGGGCAGCCAGGCGAGCAGCAGACCGAACACGGGAGCGGCGACCAGGGCGGCCCCGACCCCGGCGACCCATGGGGCCGACGGACGCTGCGCCGAGTCGACGAACCGCAGGCGGTTCCGCACGAACTCGCGGGTGCGCACGAAGGTGGCCCACAGTCCGGCTCCCGTCGCGCCCAGCACGATCAGCTCGATCATCGCTCCTCCTCTCGCCCCGCCCTACGGTTCCGGCCGGCATCCGGTTTCAGGCGTCGGCCGCGGCCGACTCCCGACGGCGGCGCGACGGCGGGGCCGTCAGGGCTCGAGGCGCGTCATCATGCGGGGAAACGCGATGGCTTCGCGCAGGTGCGGGAGCCCGCAGATCCAGCTGATCGTCCGCTCGAGGCCCAGGCCGAACCCCGAATGCACGAATGTGCCGTAACGCCGCAGGTCGAGGTACCAGTCGTACGACCGCTCCGGAAGCCCTTCCTCGCGGATCCGGGCACGCAGCCGTTCCAGGTCGTCCTCCCGCTGGCTGCCCCCGATGATCTCGCCGTACCCCTCCGGCGCGAGGAGGTCGTTGCACTTCACGGTGCGCGGATCCTCCGGGTTCTCCTTCATGTAGAAGGCCTTCGCCTCCTTCGGGTAGTCGTACACGAACAGCGGGCGCTCGCGGCCCTCCGTGAGCCGCAGCTCGTCCTCCGCGCCCAGGTCCTCGCCCCAGCGCGTGTCGCTCCCAAGTCCGGCCAGCCGGTCCACCGCCTCGGAATAACTGAGCCGGTCGAACGGTGCGCGAACGGCCTCCAGCGGGGCCGTATCGCGCTCCAGCAGGGCCAGCTCGTCGCGGCAGCGGTCGAGGGCCCGCGCCACGACCTCGGTCACCAGCTCCTCCTGGAGGCGCATGTTCCCCTCCGAGTCCAGCCACGCCACCTCGGGCTCCACCATCCAGAACTCCGTCAGGTGACGGCGCGTCTTGGATTTCTCGGCCCGGAAGGTCGGACCGAAGCAGTATACCTTTCCGAGCGCCGCGGCGGCCGCCTCCACGTACAGCTGCCCCGTCTGCGCGAGGTACGCCTTGCCGAGATCGAAGTACTCCGTCTCGAACAGCGTGCCCGCGGATTCGCCGATCGCCCCGGTGAGAATCGGGGTGTCGACCAGCACGAAGTTCCGCTCGTAGAAGAAGTCGCGGATCGCCTTCACCACCTCGTCGCGCACCCGCATGATCGCCGCCTGCCGCGGGGTGCGCAGCCACAGGTGACGCTGCGACAGCAGGAAGTCGACTCCGTGCTCCTTCGGCTGGATCGGGTACTCCGGCGACGAGCCCCCGACGAGCGTCACCGACCGGCCCGCGAGCTCGAACCCGCCCGGGGCCCGCTCGTCGCGCCGCACGGTGCCGGTCACCCGCACCGACGCCTCGTAGTCCAGCCCCTCGCGGACGGTCCGCCAGCTCTCCTCGTCCACCTCCTGGCGCGACACGACGACCTGCACGTCGCCCGTTCCGTCCCGCAGGATGAGAAAGGCGATCTTGCCGCTGGACCTGACGTTGCGGACCCAGCCGAGGAGCTCGACGACCTCGTCCACGTGGGCCGCGAGCTTCCGGATCGTGGTCTGGACTGGCATGCCTGGTGGCCTCCGGGGAAGAACGGGTGCGATGCCGCGCGCCGGGGGGCCGAAGCTAGGAGACGCGGCCGGCGACCGTCAACGCCGGCCGGCGGCGTGGAGCCCGACCGGCCCCGCGGGCCCCGGCCGGCCGGGTCAGCCGATCTCGAACAGGATCTCGCGGTCGCCGTGCCGCTCGGCCAGCTCGCGGCCCAGCGCCCGGTGCTCGCGCGACGAGAGGTCCGGGTCGGTGTCCACGATCGTCCGGGCCCGCCGCCGCGCCGCGACGAGCAGGTCGGCGTCGCGCAGCGGGTCCGCGAATCGGAACTCGGGCGTCCCGTGCTGCGCCGGTCCGAACAGGTCGCCCTGCCCGCGCAGCCGCAGGTCCTGCTCGGCGAGCCGGAAGCCGTCGGTCGTGGAAGCGAAGACGCGCAGGCGCGCCGGCGGTTCCTCCCCGCCGTGGAAGGCGATGCACCAGCTCTCCTCGCCGCCCCGCCCCACGCGACCCCGGAGCTGGTGCAGCTGGGAGAGGCCGAACCGTTCCGCGTGCTCGATGACCATGATCCTGGCCGCGGCGACGTCGATGCCCACCTCGACGACCGTCGTGGCGACCAGCACCTGGACGTCACCCGCGAGGAAGCTCCGCATCACCGCCTCCTTCTCGGCCGCGGGAAGCCGGCCGTGGAGCAGCGCCACGGCATGCCCGGGAAACCGCTCCGCCAGCTCGGCGTGCGCCTCGCCGGCCGCCCGTACGTCCAGGGTCTCCGACTCGTCGATCAGCGGGTAGACGAAGTACGCCCGCGCTCCCTCCCGCAGGCGCTCCTCCACCCAGTCCAGCGCCGCCGGCCGGCTCGCACAGGGACGGATCGCCGTGCGGACGGGCGTCCGTCCGGGGGGGAGCTCGTCGATCACGGAAAGGTCGAGATCGCCGAACAGCGTCAGGGCGAGCGAGCGGGGAATCGGCGTCGCGGACATCACCAGCGTGTCCGCCACGCCGCCCATCTCGCGCAGCGCCCGGCGCTGCTCCACCCCGAACCGGTGCTGTTCATCGATCACCACCAGGCCCGGCCGCGCGTGCGCCACGCCCTCCTGGATCAGGGCGTGGGTCCCCACCGCGAGCGGCAGGCTCCCGTCCGCCAGGCCGCGGCGCACCCGGTCGCGCTCGCCGGCCGGCAGGGAGCCGGTCAGGAGGGACGGCTGCAGGCCGACGGGCGCCAGGAGCGCGGCCAGCGTGCGGACGTGCTGCTCGGCGAGCAGCTCCGTGGGCGCCATGAGCACCGCCTGGCGTCCGCAGTCCACCGCCCGGACCATGCCGAGCGCCGCCACCACGGTCTTGCCGCTCCCGACGTCCCCCTGCAGGAGACGATACATCCGCTGGGGCGCCTCCATGTCGGCCCGGATCTCCTCCCAGGCCCGCCGCTGGGCCTCCGTGAGCCGGAAGGGCAGCGCGGCCAGCAGATCGCGCACCCGGCCATCCTCGGCGGCGGTCCGCATGGCGATGCCCGGCCGGCCCGTGCGGATCTCGTGGCGGGCCCGGGCGTGCAGCAGCTGCAGGAACAGGAATTCCTCGAACGCGAGCCGGCGCCGCGCCCGCTCCACCGCCCCCAGGTCGGACGGACGGTGCAGGGTGTGCAGGGCCGTGACGAGATCCGGGAGATGGAGGGACTCGCACCAGGCGTCGGGGACGACGTCCCGCTCCGCGACCTCGGCGAGCAGAGCGTCCAGGTTCTCCTCCACGATGGCCCGGATCTGCCGGTGACCGAGCCCCTCGGTGGCCGAGTAGACCGGGAACACCTGGCCGGACGCGCCCTCCTCGCCCTCCGCGGCGAGGACCGTGTGCTCGCGGGGCCGGACCTGGACCCCGTGGAAGAACCCGACCGCGCCGGTCACCAGCAGGAGGTCACCGCGCCCGATCTGCCGGTCGAGCCACGGCTGCCCGGGCCAGGCGCACTCCACGAGGCCGCTCGCATCGCGGATCACCGCCCGGAAGATCCGCAGGCCGCGCCGCGTCGGCAGCACCCCCTTGGTGACGACGCGTCCGATGACGGTGGCGTCCTCGCCGGGCTTCAGCGACGCGATGGCCCGCACGCGGGTGGCATCCTCGTAGCGGTGCGGCACGTGGTACAGGAGGTCCCGGCCGGTGCGGACGTTCAAGCGCTCGAGCCGCTCCGCACGGCGCGGCCCCACCCGCCGCAGGTACTGCACGGACCCCTGGAGGAGCGACCGGGCGCCCATCTCAGCCGAGCAGCTTCTCCACGTACCGGTCGGCCTCGAACGGCTCGAGGTCGTCGACCGACTCACCCGTGCCCAGCCAGAGCACCGGCACGCCGAGCTCGCGCGCGACGGCGACGGCCGTGCCCCCGCGGGCCGAGCTGTCGAACTTGGTCAGCACGAGACCCCCCAGGGGAAGTGCCTCTCCGAACACCTGCGCCTGGCGGACCACGTTCTGGCCGGCCGTGGCGTCGACCACGAGCCAGCGCTCGTGCGGGGCGCCGGGTACCACGCGCCCGAGCACCCGGTCGATCTTCCGCAGTTCCTCCATCAGGCCTCTCTGCGTGTGCAGGCGGCCGGCCGTGTCCACCAGCAGCAGGTCGATCGATCGCGCCCGGGCGGCCGTCGCCGCGTCGAACGCCACGGCGGCCGGATCGCCGCCGGGGCGGCCGCCGATGCAGTCCGCACCCACCCGCTCCGCCCAGATCCGGAGCTGGGCCTGGGCGCCGCTGCGGAACGTGTCCGTGGCCGCCAGCAGCGCCGTCTCGCCCCGCCGCCGCGCCCGGTGCGCGAGCTTCGCCGCCGTCGTGGTCTTTCCCGTGCCGTTCACCCCTACCAGCAGGACGACGCGCGGCTCGCCGTCCGCCACGGGTGCCGATGGCGGCGCTCCGGCCGTCGCTTCCCGCAGCACTTCGCGGATCCGTCCTCCCAGGACCTCCCGCAGGTCGCCTTCTCCCCGCACCGCGCCGCGCCGCGCCGCCCTCTCGAGGTCGTCCACCAGCTCCGCGGTGGTCTCGACCCCGAAGTCCGCCTCGAGCAGGACCCTCTCGAGCTCCTCGATCGTGTCTTCGTCGATGCCGTGCACCAGGGTGGACACGTCCGTGAGGGAGATGTCCACGATCCTGCGCCACAGGGACCGCAGTGCGCCCGTCCCCCGCCCGTTCTTCGCTTCGCCTGTCATCGCCCTTCCATCCGCAGGGTCATCCTCGCCTCGCCGCGGCGGCGATCCGCCGCAGCGTTCCGTCGCGTCAGCGCAGCCCGAGACGGCGTCGCCACGCCCACTCCCCGCACAGGAAACAGGCCGCGAGCAGGAACGGCCAGACCGGCGGGAGGCCGCCGCCGGCCTCCCGCTCCGCGTCGCCGTGCCGGCGCTCCGGGATCGACAGAGGCGGCTCCGCGTCCCGTCCCGCCCGCTCCGCCTGCGGGCCGGAAACCCACAGCGGACGCTCCCGGCGGAACGCCTCGCCGCCGCCGCGGATCCCCTCGGCCACCAGAACCACCCGGCCGGCCGGGAGCGGAGGCCCTTCGACCCGCGCCGTCCCCGGGTCCGGGGAGACGGCCGCGAGCGTCGCTCCCAGCGAGTCGAGAAGCCGGACCTCCAGGGAACGGACGTCCGGGGCCACCGCCAGCACGACCGGCCGCCCCGCAGCGACCTCCTCCTCCACGACGTGGACCGGCGGCGGCGCTCCTTCCGCCAGCAGCCAGCCGAGCAGCCCGGAGAACAGGGCCCGGTACACGTCCCGGGGCTCCCCGGTCCGCAACGCCCACCGCCACGTCCCCTCCATCGCCGACACGGCGGCTCGCCGCTCTCCCGCCTCCCGCAGGACGACCGCCGGCCGCTCCTCGCCCCGCCGGTCGCGCCGCGCCCCCAGCGCGCTCCGGCCTGCCGCATCGCGCAGGTCGTGAAACGCCGCCAGCGGCGGGAGTCCGCCCACGTCGAGTCCGGCCAGCGGCGGCCCCACGGGACTGGAGGGAGGCGGCGGCACGGCATACCAGTAGCCCGGCCCGCCGGGGCCGACCTGTCCGAGCCCGCCCGGCAGCACGCCCTGTCCTCGCGCCAGCACGAGGAGCCGGCGCGAGAGGTCCGCGGCTTCCGCGAGCCACGGTGGAAGCCGCCCGGGCGTCCCCTGCACGATGAGAAGGTCCGCCGCCCGGGCCGCCGAGCGCACCGCCGCCTCCGGCACGCGGCGGGGCGTATCGTCGGCCTCGACCCAGGCCGCGCCGACCCGTAGAAACGCCCGCACACCATCTCCGCCGGCCCGCCGCAGCACCGGCAGGAGAAGGCCCGGCTCGGGATCCGGCTCCGTCGAGACCAGCACGATCCCCGCCGCGTCCGGCACGACTTCCACGAGGACGCGGCGTCCCGGGTCCGCCGCGAGCGGGTCCGCCGGAGGGGCCAGGGTGACGTGCAACTCGAGCCAGCCGGGGGCTTCGCGCGGCACCGCCACGGGGATCTCCGTCCACGCGATGCGTCCCGGCGCGGGCCGGGGAACGGTGCGGCCGGCCCGCATCCCCGCGCCCGCCCGCACCTCGATCGTGATCGAATCGCCGCTGGAGCCACCCGGCGTCCCGCCTGCGAGCTCCGGCGCGGGCGACGGGGCCGGCGTTCGCACCTCTACCGCCACGACCAGCGTGTCACCCGCCCGGACCCGCGCGGGGGCCGTTGCCGAGACCACGGTCGTCCGGAGCACCGGGGCGGCCGTGCGCACCTCCTCCACCGCGAGCCCCAGCCGGTCGGCCTCCCGCATCGCCTCGGCCCGGTCCTCCAGCTCGCCATCGCTCACCACGACGACGCGACGGGCCCCCGCGGCCCGCGCCGCGCGGAGGGCCGGCGCCAGGCGGGATCGCGCCCCCTCCGTCCCCGGCGGCGCCGCCGTGTCCAGGGGTCCGGTGACCGTGTCGGCGAAGCCCAGCACGAGATCGGCCTCGAGATCCGCCAGCCGTGCCAGGGCCGAGTCCCGACGCGTCGGGCCGTCCGGCCGGGCCGGCAGTCCCATGCTGGCCGAGAGATCCAGCAGCGCCACCCGCGGAGCGCGAGCCGGTCCCGCTGGAGAGCGACCGGGCAGCCACAGGCCGGCCAGCAGCAGGAAGACGCCGGCCGCGTGGCACAACGCCGGCCCGAGCCGGCCGGTCACGCGCTCCTCGCGCCGCCCGTAGCGGAGCCACGCGGCCGCGATGGCCGCCGCGGCCGCCAGGGCGGGAATCAACGGCCCGGAGAACGGGCCCGGGCGGCGCTCAATCGGCGACCGGGAGCTCCGCGGCGGCAGGAGGCGACGCGCCGGGAAGCGGGACGGGCCCGAGAAGAGCGAGCGCCTCGTCGCGCACGGCTCGGAAGGCATCCATGTGCTGCGTCTCGAGCCGCTCGGCGGACGGGAGGTCGACCGTGGACGGATTGCGGTGGCGCCCCTCCTGCAGGAACTCGTAGTGCAGGTGCGGGCCCGTGGCGAGTCCCGTGGAGCCGACCCGGCCGATCACCTGCCCCTGGTCCACGAGAGCGCCGACCCGAACGCCGCGCTGGATCCCGCTCAGGTGCGCGTATCGCGTGCGGATGCCCTTCACGTGCCGGATCTCCACCATGCGGCCGAATCCCCCCCAGGTGCCCGCGCGCACCACGGTGCCGGCCGCCGTGGCGCGCACCGGCGTGCCGTGCGGCGCGCCGTAATCGATGCCGAGATGGGCGCGCGTACGCTTCAGGACCGGGTGGTAGCGGCGGCCCGAGAAGCCGCTGGTGATGCGGAACGGCACCGGATACCGGAGGAAGACGCCACGCATCGCCTCGCCGTCCGGGTCGAAGTACTCGCGCCGGCCGCCGGGCCGCGTGAACGGAATCCCCGTCAGCAGCCGCCCCCGGTTCCGGAGCTCGATCGCCAGGAAGCGGCGCGTGCGCACCGACCCGTCGGGCCGGCGCTCCCGCTCGATCGCCACCCGGAAGGCGTCGCCCGCGCGGATGTCACGGGTGAAGTCCACCTTCCACGCGAACACGTCGGCCAGGTCGAACACGTATTCCCGGAACTCGCCCTCGACGAGACGGTGGGCCTCGCCGGACAGCGCGGCGTCCCACAGGCTCGTTTCGATCCGGCCCGCCAGAATCACGGTGTCCACCGACAGGGGCACCTCGTGGACGTGCGCCCGCCAGCCCGCGTCGTTCCGGGCCAGGTCGAGGAGCGAGTCGGGCGACAACTGCAGCAGGACGCGGCTCGGGTCCTGCTCGGGCAGCGCCGTGAACCGGGCCACCAGGCCCGGCCGCAGCCGGCGGGGACTCTTGTACTCGCGTACCGCACGGGTGAGCTCCACGGCGACGGCCGGGCTCACGCCGTTCCCGGCGAGCAGGTCGCCCAGCGTCTCTCCCGGCGCCAGCGTGTCGTACACGATCGCCGGCGGCTCCGGCACGGGCACGACGACGAGCGGCACCTCCTGTCCGCCCGGCGCCGGCCCGCAGGCGGCCAGCGCCACGGCCACGGCGAGCGCCGCCGCGCGGCGCACCCCCGGCACGGGGCTCACGATCCGGTCCTCACGGCATCCCTGCCTCCTGCTTCAGTCCATCTGGCGCCGGATGAACGTCGGAATCTCGAGGTCCTCCATCGTTCCCCGGGTCCCGAACTCGCTGCGCAAACCCGGCCGCGCCTCCGGAAGGGCCTGCGGCTCACCGCCCGCGACGCTCACCAGCCGGGGCCGCACGGCCGCCGGATCCGGCTTCGCCGGCTCGGGGGGCACGACGCGCAGGGTGGGGACGGAATCCAGGCCCTCGCCGTCCTCCGCGCCGAATCCCGTGGCGATCACCGTCACGCGGACCCGGCCATCCAGGCTCGCGTCGTGGACGGCGCCGAAGATCATCTCGGCGTCGTCGCCCACCGCCTCCTGCACGATCGAGTTGATCGTGGTGACTTCGTCGATGGCCAGATCCATGCCGCCCGAGATGTTCACCAGCACGCCGGTCGCGCCGTGGATGGATACGTTGTCGAGAAGCGGCGAGCAAATCGCCTCCTGCGCCGCCTCCACGGCCCGGTTCTCGCCCGTCGCCTCACCGGTGCCCATGAGGGCCGCGCCGCGGTTCGACATGACGGTTCGCACGTCGGCGAAGTCGACGTTCACCTCGCCGGTCACGCTGATCAGGTCCGAGATTCCCTGCGTGGCGTGAAGCAGGACCTCGTCCGCCTTCTTCAGGGCATCCCGGAACGTCGTGCCCTTGCCGACCACGGACAGGAGGCGCTCGTTCGGCACGACGATCATCGTGTCGACGCTTCCCCGGAGATCCTTGAGCCCGAGCTCCGCGTGCCGCATCCGCTTCTTGCCCTCGAACAGGAACGGACGCGACACGATCGCGATCACGAGGGCGCCGAGCTCCGACGCGATCTGGCCGACCCGCGGGGCGGCCCCCGTCCCCGTTCCTCCGCCCATGCCGGCGGTGACGAAGACGAGGTCGGCTCCCTCGAGGGCGCGCCGGATCTCCTCCTCGTTCTCGGCGACCGCCTGCCGGCCGACCTCGGGGCGCGCACCCGCACCCAGCCCCCGGGTCAGCTTGCGGCCGATCTGAAGCCGGATGTGCGCATTGCAGTTCTTCAGGGCCTGTGCGTCGGTGTTGATCGCCACGAACTCGACGCCCTCGAGTTCCTCGTCGATCATCCGGTTCACGGCGTTCCCGCCGGCGCCGCCCACGCCGACCACCTTCATCCGCGCGTTGCGGGTTCCCGCCTCGTCGAGCTCGAAGACCATCTGTGCCTCCTCCCCGGGCCCGCGGGCCCGCTTGCCATGTTCACGGCACGACGGGGACGCCGGCGGAACCGCCGCGCCCTCCCTTCCCTGCGTCATCGCGCCGTCCCTCATCAGAAGAACTCCTTCAGCCACTCGCCGACCCGCCCCAGCGCCCGCACCGCCGAGCCGACGGGCCGCTCCCGCCGGCGGTGATGTCCGTACATCGCCAGCCCGACCGACGTGGCGCACTCGGGGCGGCGGACCGAGTCCACCAGTCCGCCCAGGCCCGGGCCCGGAAGCCCGATCGACACCGGCATGTCGAACACCTCCTGCGCCAGCTCCGCCAGTCCGTCGAGGCGCGCGGCGCCGCCCGTGAGCACGACGCCCGCCGCCAGCGTCCCCAGGAGGTCGCGGGCCTCGAGCTCCTCGTAGATCAGGCCGAACATCTCGTCCAGCCGCTGCTCGATGATGTGGGCGAGCAGGTCCCGGCCCACCTCCCGCCGCCGCCCCGGAACCGGGCCGGGGATCTCGAGCTTCTCGGTCGCGTCCGCCCGGCGCGCCTGCGCGATGCCGTGACGGACCTTGAGCCGCTCCGCCTCGGCCGCCGGGACCCCGAGGCCCTTGACGATGTCGTTCGTCACCGTCCCCCCGCCCCACGGCAGGGTGGCGACGAGACACAGGCGCTCGTCCCGGAACGCGAGGATCTCCGTGGCCGCCGCCCCGATCTCCACCAGCACGACGCCGGCCCGTCGGCGCTCCGGGTCGAGCACCGCGAGATTCGTGGCCAGGGGAGCGAGCACCAGCTCGTCCAGCCGCCAGCCCGCCCGGTCGATCGCCCTGCGCAGGTTCTGCGTGGCCGCGACGTCGGCGGTCACCAGGCATACCTCCGACTCCAGCCGCGTGGCTTCCATGCCGGCCGGGTCGCGCACGCCCGTGGTACCGTCCACGGCGTAGTCCTGCGGGATGGCGTGGATGAGCTCGCGGCCGTCCGGCAGGGGAACGGCGCGCGCCACCTCGTGCACCCGGTCGATGTCCCGCTCCATGACCTCGCGGTCGGACACCGCTACCACCCCGGAAGACCGCTCGACGCGGACGTGGTCGCCGGCCACGCCCGCGAACACCGTGGCGGCCTCCAGGCCGGCCATCTCCTCCGCGCCCTGCAGGGCGGTCCGAATCGACTCCACCGCCTCCTCGATCGACGTCACCGCCCGGTTCCGGACCCCGCCGCTCGGGGCCTGTCCGATCCCGAGCACTCGCGGCTGCTCCTCGCCCCCCGACCACGCGGCGTCATCGGCGACGATCACCGCCGTCGTCGTGCCCGTGCCGACGTCGAGCCCCGCGAGGCCCCGCGGCCGCCGCATCACGGTCCGCTCCTCGGGCGGATCACCACCTGGCCGGCGAACCGGGCGTCGGCCGTCTCCACCGGTCCGCGCGCCTCGACGGCCCGGATCGCGGCGGCGGCGCGCCGGAAGGCCAGGGCCGGGCCGCGGAGGGGCAGGACGAGGCGCTCCACGCGGCTCCCGTCCACCAGCAGCAGCTCCAGCGACTCCGCGTCGGCGACGCGGATCTCCGACACCCGGCCCGGAAATTCCGGATCCACCACCCGCAGCTCTTCCAGGGCCGCCAGCGCCCGGCGCTGCGCTTCGTCGTGCAGGCGCCGACCGCCGGGTTCCAGCTCCGCTTCCGCGAGGATGGGAAGGTCCAGCCCGTGTCGGGCCGGATCGATCTCGAGCACCCGGCCGTCCTCGTCCACCGGCAGCAGCTCCGGCGTCGCCGCCAGCGCCACGGGACGGACTTCGCGCACCTGGATGGCGAGCCGGCCTGGGCCCCGGCGCCGCACCCGCGCCTCGTCCACGAGCGGATGGGACTCGACCCGCCGCTCCCACGGCCCGGCGTCGTCCCACACGGAGGCGGCGGAATCGATGGCCGCGCGACCGCGTATCTCGTCCTCCGGGACGAAGCGCGCGCCCTCCACCTCCACCGACGTGACCTCGAAGACCGGGATGCCGCGCAGCACGCGAGGCCCCCACAGGGGAGCCGTCACGCCCAGCAGCGCACCCGCGGCCGCCACCCGGAGCCGGCGTCGCGTCGTCCTGGTCATTCCGCCGCCCCCACGCTCTCCAGCTCCTCCCGCGTGAATCCCCAGAACCGGATCTCCGGCCGCAGCTCCACCCCCGTCTCCTCCCGCACGCGCCGGCGCGTCTCCCGCATCAGGTCCAGCACGTCCGCGGCGGTCGCTCCGCCCAGGTTCGCGATGAAGTTCGCGTGCTTGTCGGTGATGCAGGCCCCGCCCCGACGGGCGCCGCGCATCCCCACCCGGTCCACGAGTTCCCACGCCGCCCCGTGCGGAGGTCCCGGGTTCCGCCACACCGACCCGCAGCTCGGGAGCTCGTAGACCTGGGCGGCGATCTTCGCCTCGCGCCGCGACCGGTGATCCCGCTCCACGGCAGCGCGGTCGCCCCGTCCGACGCGGAAGCGTGCCCCCACGAACACCCAGCTCTCGGGCACCCCGACGCGGCGGTACGCCGGGCGCGCCTCCGCGGCGCCGAGGCGGACCGTCTCGCCCGCCGGGGTCAGTGCATCGACCCAGTCCACCCGATCCCACAGGCCCGTGTCCGTCGACCCCGCGTTCATGCGGAGGCCGCCGCCCACGCTGCCCGGCACGGCCTCGAGGAAGCTCCACCCGGCGGCGGCGGCCCTCCGCGCCCGTCCCACGAGCGCCGGCAGCCCGGCTCCCCCGCCGGCCTCGATCCACCCGTCTCCCTCGCGGAACCCGGCCAGCGTGCCCTGCAGGACGAACACGGCCCCGTCCACGCCCCGATCGGCCACCAGCAGGTTCGCCCCGCGTCCCAGGGTGAAGTGCGACGCCTCCTCCATCCCGGTCAGCGCCGCCGCGAGCTCGGCCGCCGACCCGGCGTGGCCGAGCCGCGGCGCCGCGCCGCCGATCTTCCACCGCACCCGGTCGCCCAGCCTCACGTCACGCTCCCAGCGCATCGCCACCGGCCTCCCGCGCTGCCAGCCGCGCCACTTCGGTCACGTCGCCGGCACCCATGAACGCCAGAACCAGCTCGCCGCCGGCGTCGCGTGCCGTGGCCAGTGCTTCCCCGGCGTTCCCCTCCCGCACGTGCGGCGGCGCCTCCCGCGCGACGAGCGCCGCATCCACGCCGGGCAGGGGCGCCTCGCGGGCCCCGTAGACCGGCAGGACGAGAGCCAGGTCGGCGCCGGCCAGCGCGCGGCCGAACTCCGGGGCGAGCGCCGCGGTGCGGCTGTACAGGTGCGGCTGGAACGCCACGACCAGGCGGGCCCCGGGGTGCGCCGTCCGCAGGGCCGCGATCGAGGCCCGCACCTCGGTGGGGTGGTGCGCGTAGTCGTCCACGATCGTCAGGCCGCCGCCCCGGTGCAGCACTTGGAGCCGGCGCCGCACTCCGCGGAAGCGTGCGAGCGCGCGGGCCGCGTCGCGGGGGACGACGCCCAGCCGGAGCGCCGCGGCGGCCGCGGCCGCCGCGTTCTGGAGGTTGTGGCGGCCCGGCACCTCCAGCTCCAGCTCCACGCGTCCCTCCGGCGTGACGAGCACGCCCCGCATGCGCCCGGCAGCGGCCGGCTGGGCCTCGACCCGGTACTCGGCGTCCTCCGCGAACCCGTAGAGCCGTGCCGGGCCGATCCGGGCGGCGAGCGCGCGGGCGCCGGGATCGTCCGCGCACAGGAGCACGCCATCGCGCGACACGGCCCGGTTCGCGAACCGGACGAACGCCTCGCGCAGCCCGTCCTCGCCGTCGTAGCACTCCAGGTGCTCCGCCTCGAGCGACGTGACGACGGCCAGCGCGGGATCCAGCTCCAGGAACGAGCGGTCGTACTCGTCCGCCTCCACCACGGCCTCGCCACGTCCGGGACGCGCGTGCGAGCCCCATTCCGGCACCTCGCCCCCCACGAGCGCCAGCGGGTCGCGCCCGGCGGCTTCCAGCACCACCGCGAGCATCGCCGTCACGGTGGTCTTGCCGTGGGTACCGGCCACTCCCACGAGACGGCGATCGTTGACGAGCGCGCCGAGCGCCCGGGCCCGCTTCCAGACGGGCACCCCCGCCGCGGCGGCGGCCCGCAGGGCGGGATGGCCGGGCGGCAGCGCCGAGCTGTGCACCACGAGGCGGGAGGCGCGGACCGGGGACGTGTCCGCCTCGGGCACCACGCGAATCCCCAGGTCCGCCAGTTCCGCGGCGGCACGGGAATCCCGGTCCGATCCGGAGACGCTCCAGCCCTCGTGCACCAGGACCTGGCCGAGGGCGCGCATGCCCGCGCCCGCCGCGCCCAGCAGGTGCACGGAGCTGCCGCGCGGCGGCAGGTCGGCGAGGCGGGCGAGGCCCCCGGCGTCAGCCACGGTCCGCTCCCTCGGCCGGCGCCGCGCCTTCCACCCGCCGGCCGCCGCTCCGGCGTCCGCCGGTGGCCGCCAGCTCCACGAGATCGCGCGCGATCCGGTCCGCCGCCTCCGGCCGGCCCCGCTCCGCCATCGCCCGGGACATCGCCGCGCGGCGCGATTCGTCCGCGAGCAGCGAGGTCACGGTCTCCCACAGCTCGCCGTCGCGCAGCCGTTCCTCCTCCCGCAGGACGGCGGCGCCCGCGTCGGCGAGGGCGGCGGCGTTGCGGCGCTGGTGGTCGGCCGCAGCCGCGGGAAACGGCACCAGGACGGCGGGAACGCCGGCCGCGGCCAGCTCGGCGCAGAACATCGCGCCGGCCCGCCCGATGGCCAGCGTGAGCCCCGTGAGTCGCCGCCCCAGGTCGGGAACCCACGGGACCACGCGGATCCGTGGGGCCACGGGCAGCCGTTCCACGCGGTCGGCCACCGCAGCGTGGTGAGCCGGTCCCGCGACCCACACCAGCGACACGCCTTCGGGCCAGCGATCGCTCGCCTCGAGGTCCCGCAGCAGGCGCTCGTTGAGGCCGCGCGCTCCCTGGCTGCCACCGATCACGGCCACCACCCGGCCGGCCGGCCAGCGGAACTCCTCCGGGTCCGGAGCGCCGGCGGTCGGCGGCGCGACAGGATTCCCCCACGCGTGCACGACGGTCCGGCGTCCCGGCCGCAGGCGCCCCGCCGCCTCGGGGTAGCCCAGGTACACCCGGTCGACGCGGGGCGCGAGCCACCGGGTCACGAGGCCGGGCTGCGCGTTCTGCTCCTGCAGGGCCGTGGCGCGGCCGGTCAGGATCCCGTACAGGACGACGGGGCCCGAGGCATACCCCCCGGTCCCGACGACCACGTCCGGGGCGACGTCGCGAAACAGGCGCCGCAGCCCCCCCAGCACCCGGGGCGCCGTCGCCGCCACCCGCCAGTTCCGCCACGGACGGCTGCGGCGCAGCGGCTCCATGGGAAGGAGCGACCAGGACAGGCCGGACTCGGGGAGCACCCGCGCCTCGATGCCCCGCTCGGCTCCGACGACGGTCACCCGCGCCGACGCATCCGCCCGCCCGAGCGCCGCGGCCAGGTTCAGCGCCGGCACGAGGTGCCCTCCGGTTCCGCCTCCCGCGATCACAAAGCGCTCGCCCGCCATCGCTCAGGCACCTCCCGCTCGCGAGATGTTCAGGAGGATTCCCGTCGTGCCGAGCGCCAGGACGAGGCTCGTGCCGCCCGCGCTGATGAACGGGAGGTTCACGCCCGTGGTGGGCAGCAGGCCCACGGCGATGCCGACGTGGGCCACCGCCGCGAGCGCGACGGACGCCGTGAGTCCCGTGGCGAGCAGGCGGCCGAATGTGTCCGGGGCGGACCGGGCGATCCGGAAGCCGAGGAGCGTCCAGACCACGAACGCCGCGATCAGGAACACGGCTCCCAGGAATCCCCATTCCTCGGCGATGACCGAGAAGATGAAGTCGTTCTGGGGCTCGGGCAGGAAATGCATCTTCGTCGTGCTGCGGCCGAATCCGACCCCCGCGAGACCGCCCGAGCCGACGGCGATCAGCGACTGCCGCAGCTGGTATCCGCCCGTCTCGGCGGCCGTCTGCGGGTCCAGGAAGGCGGCCCAGCGGCGCAGCCGATAATCGGCCGCGAGGACCTGCGCGGCGCCCAGCACGAGGACGGACCCGGCGAGGGCGGCGAAGTGGCGGAGCCGCGCTCCCGCCGCGAACAGCACGGTCCCCGCGAGCACCGCGATCCACGCGGCCGCGGAGAAGTGCGGCTGCAGCAGGACCAGCAGGCATACCGGCGCGAGCACCACGAGGAACGGGAGCAGACCGGCCCGGAAGTCGTGCAGCAGATCCTCCTTCTTCGCCGCCAGGGCCGCCGCCCAGATCACCACCGCCACCTTCGCGAGCTCCGAGGGCTGCACGGTGACGCCGAGGTCGATCCAGCGCCGCGCGCCGTTGACGCGGGGCGCGATCGCCTCGGTGCCCGGCAGGACGACGGCGAGGAGCAGCAGGATGGTGACCCCGAGGATCGGCCACGCGAGGCGCCGGTACACCCGGTAGTCCACCAGCACGGCGCCCAGCAGCGCCAGGATCCCGACCCCCGCGCGGCTCGCCTGCTGGAACAGGAAGTAGGTGTCGGTCCGCCCGGAACGCTGCGCGATGTAGACGCTGGCGCTGTAGACCGACAGCAGGCCGAACAGGACCAGCAGCACGGTGACCGCGAGGAGGGCCCGCGCCGCCCCCGACGGCTTGCCACGGCCGGGGCGCACCGGGAAGCCCCGCGCCCCCAGCGCCGCGGCCGAGCGCGACGTCCGGTCGCGCTTCACGTCGCCGCCCCCTGCCCGGCCAGGGCCCGCACCGCGGCCGCGAAGGCCCGGCCACGGGCCGCGTAGTCCGGGAACATGTCGAAGCTGGAACAGGCGGGGGCCAGCAGCACGACGTCTCCGGGCCGCGCGAGGCGGTCGGCGGCGCGCACCACGGCGTCCATGCCGCTCTCCACGACCAGCGTGCCCACCTCGCCCTGCAGGTCCGCCACGATCCGGGGCGCCGCCTCGCCGTAGGCGACGACGCCCCGCAGGCCGGCGGCGGCTCGCCCGATGGGCGTGTAGGGCTCTCCCTTGTGGCGGCCGCCCAGCAGCAGGACGACGGGCCGCTCGAACGCGTCGAGGGCGGCCACCGTGGCGGCGACGTTGGTGGCCTTTGAGTCGTCGACCCAGGTCACGCCGCCCCGTTCCGCCACGGTCTGCAGGCGGTGCGGAAGCCCCTCGAAGCCGCGCAGCGACCCGGCGAAGCTCGCCGGGTCGGCCCCCGAGAGGGCGGCGGCCAGGCAGGCCGCCAGGGCGTTTCCCACGTTGTGCGCGCCCGGTACCCGGAGGTCGGATGCCACGGCCCAGGGACGCGGCGCGGCGCCGGCGTCCGGACCCATGCGGGACTGCAGCGTCCCGTCCGCGGCACGCCAGGCGCCGCGCGCCACCTCTCCCCGCACCGAGAAGGCGTACCGCGTGCCCCCGGCCCCGGCGGCGAGCTCCTGGACCGCGTCGTCGTCCCCGTTCAGAACCCACGCCGTGTCGGGCCGGCCGCACGCGAACAGCCGTGCCTTGTCGGCGAAGTAGGACTGCAGGTCGCGATACCGGTCCAGGTGGTCGGACGCGAGGTTCAGCAGCACGCCCACGTCCACCTCGAACCGCTCGAGGTCGGCGAGCTGGAAGGAACTGAGCTCCACCACGAACCACTCCGGCGGGTCCGGGGCGAGGGCCAGGTCGCACAGGGGCCGGCCCACGTTCCCGACGGGCTCCGCGGCGATGCCCGCGCCCCGCAGGAGATGCGCCGCGAGCCGGGTCGTCGTCGTCTTCCCGTTCGTCCCGGTGATCCCGATGATCCGGCCGCGGAGATACGCGAAGCCGAGCTCCACTTCGGCGATCGTCCGGACTCCCGCCTCGCTCACCGCCCGGCGGACGCCGGAGAAGGGACTGATCCCGGGGCTCGCCACGACCAGGTCGGCGCCGCAGATCCACTCCAGGTCGTGGCGGCCGGCTTCCGCCCGGACCCCCTCGACCCGCAGCGCCGCCGCCGCCGCCGCGGGACCCGCATCTCCGGACGCGTCGCTGGCGTATACCTCGCCGCCGCGCGCTGCCGCCAGCCGGGCGGCCGCGACCCCGGACACGCCCAGTCCCAGCACGGCCACGCGAGCCCCGGGCGCGAACGCGGGCTGTCGCCCGGTCATCGGACCTTCATCGTGGCGAGGGCGGCGAGCGCGCAGATGATCGCCACGATGTAGAACCGGACCACCACCCGTGTCTCGGGCCACCCCAGCTGCTCGAAGTGATGGTGGAGCGGCGCCATGCGGAACAGGCGCCGGCCGGTGCCCGTCCGCCAGCGAGTGAGCTTGAAGCCCGTCGTCTGCAGGAGCACGGAGATCCCCTCCGCCATGAACACGGCACCCACGATCACCAGCAGCAGCTCGGACTTGAGCAGCAGGGCCACGGTGCCGATCGCTCCCCCGAGCGCCAGGGAGCCCGTGTCGCCCATGAAGACCTGGGCCGGCGGCGCGTTGAACCACAGGAAGCCGATCGCCGCGCCCGCCACGCCAGCGCAGAACACCGTCAGCTCCCCGGCGCCCGCGAGATACGGCAGGCCGAGGTAGAAGGACGTGTCCACGCGTCCCATCACGTAGGCGAACACGCCGAACGTGAGGGCGGCGATCGCCCCGAGACCGGCCGCCAGCCCGTCCAGACCATCGGTCAGGTTCACCGCGTTCGCGCTCCACGCCACCACGAGGGCCACGAACGGGGGGAAGAACAGCGGCAGGATCACGAGGTGCACGTTCTTGAAGAACGGCACGAGCCGGTGCGTGACCGCTCCGTCCAGCGGCGGCAGGAACAGCAGCCCGGCGCCGAAGGCCAGCCCCGCGGCCAGCTGCCAGATGAGCTTGTGGCGCGCGATGAGGCCGCGGGACTCGTGGCGCACCACCTTCAGCCAGTCGTCCGTGAAGCCGATCGCGCCCATGGCCAGGGTCATGGCCAGGGCCACGAGGACGTACCAGCGGTCGAGCGGCGCCCACAGGAGGGTGGACACGCTGATCGCCACGAGGACGATCAGCCCGCCCATCGTCGGCGTGCCCTGCTTGCGCCGGTGCGACTTGGGGCCGTCGAGGCGTACCACCTGGCCCACGCGGTGCTCGCGGAGGCGGCGGATGAGCGGCGGCCCCGCCAGGAAGCTCACCAGAAGCGCCGTGACCATCGCCCCGGCGGCCCGGAACGAGATGTACTGGAAGACGTTGAACAGGATGTGGCGGTCCGCCAGCGGGAACAGCCAGTGGTAGAGCATCAGGCGTCCTCCCCGTGGCGCTTTCGCAGGCCGTCCACGACCCGTTCCAGCCGTTCCCCCCGCGATGCCTTCACGAGCACCAGTTCGTCGCCGTGCAGCGACTCCTCGAGCAGGCGCAGGGCATCGGACACCCCGGTCGCGAACCGGACGCGGCTTCTACCGCCCGCTCCGAGCACGTCGAAGGCGGACCGGAATGCCCCGAGGGCGATGACCGGGTCGAAGTCCGCGTCGTGCAGGAGGCGCGCGACCTCTGCATGGGCCTCGTTCGAGCGGTCCCCGAGCTCCAGCATGCTGCTCACCACGGCGGCCCGGCGGCGGCCCGGAAACGCGTCGACCGCGTAGCGGATCGCGGCGGCGAACGACTCCGGGTTCGCGTTGTAGCAGTCGGCGAGCACAGACAGGCGGCCCGCGCGGAGCAGCAGGCCCCGCAGGCCGATCGGCTCGTACGCCGCGAGCGCCCGGGCGGCTTCGGCCGCGGGAACCCCGTGCGCCTCGGCCATGGCGGACGCGAGAGCCGCGTCCCGGACGTGATGCTCGCCTCCCACGTGCAGGTGCCAGCGCACGCCGTCGCGCTCCATCCACGCCGACCCGGCTTCGCTGCCCCACCGCTCGGGACGCCAGGCTGCCCCCGGCTCGAGCCCCGCGACGACCGTGTCGGGGCGGATCGCGCGGGCCGCGCGGACCAGCTCCGCGGGGCGCTCGCCCACCACCACGGCGCCGGCGCCCTTCGCGGCGCGTACCAGGGAGAGCTTCTCGCGCAGCACGCCTTCCACGTCCCCGAGGCCCTCCAGGTGCGCCGGCCCCACCGTGGTCACGATCGCGTCATCGGGTTCGCACACGGATGCGAGGCGTGCCACCTCGCCCGGCTGGCTCGTCCCCAGCTCCAGCACCCAGACATCGGCGTCCGCCGGGGCCGCGAGCATGGAGAGGGGCACGCCCACGAGGTTGTTCAGGTTGCCGGGAGTGGCGTGCGCGCGCAGCCGGGCGCGCAGCGCGAGCGCGAGCATCTCCTTCACCGTGGTCTTGCCGGAGCTGCCCGTGATCCCCACCACGCGGGCGGCGCAGCGGCGGCGCCACGCCCGGGCGAGGTCGCCGAGCGCCCGCAGCGTGTCCGGCACCACGAACCACTCGAGGTCGAGGTCGGGCAGCGTCCGGCCCGCGGGTACGACGGCCCCCAGCGCGCCCCGGCGCCGGGCCTCCGCGAGGAAGTCGACGCCGTCGAACCGCTGTCCCTGCAGGGCGACGAACAGGGCGCCGCGCCGCAGGGACCGCGTATCCGTCGTGACCGACGCGTACCGCGTCCGGCCGGCGGCCGGCGGCAGGCCGAGCGCCCGCCGCACCTCGGGCGATTCGAAGCGGGCGCTCACCGGGCCGACCCCGCGCGTTCCAGCACGTCGGACACGATGCGGGCCTCGTCGAACGGATGGCGGACCCCGTCGATGTCCTGCGTCGTCTCGTGTCCCTTGCCGGCCAGCAGCACCGCGTCGCCGGGTCCGGCGATCGCGAGGGCCCTGTCGATCGCCTCCCGCCGGTCGACGATGACCTCCCAGCCGCCAGGCTCCAGGCCTGCCACCACCTGCCGGACGATCTCCGCCGGGTCCTCGGTGCGCGGGTTGTCGGACGTGACCAGGGAGAGGTCGGCGCCGGCGCACGCGATCTGTCCCATGAGCGGCCGCTTGCCGGGATCGCGGTCGCCGCCGCACCCGAACACGCACACGAGACGCCCCGCCACGAGCGGCCGCATCGTCTCGAGGGCCCGCTCCAGCGCGTCCGGCGTGTGCGCGTAATCGCGCACGACCAGGGCCGGCCGGGATGCCAGCACCTCCATGCGACCCGGAACCTGCGGCGCCGTCGCGAGTGCGCGCGCGATCTCCTCCGTGGCCAGCCCGGCCGCGTGCGCGGCCGCGGCCGCCGCGAGCGCGTTGGAGACGTTGAATGCCCCGAGGAGCGGCAGCTCGACCTGGCTCTCCCCTTTGGGCGTCACGAGCTGCCAGCGGCTTCCGCGCGGCCCGAGGCGGACCCCGACGGCCCGCACGTCCGCACCGTTCGACATGCCGTAGCCGTACGAGCGCGGGGCCGCGGTACGCAGGTCTCCCCAGGCCGGATCGTCCGCGTTCCACGCGCAGGCGCCATCCGCCGCCAGCAGGTCCAGCAGCCGCAGCTTCGCCGCCCGGTACGCCCCCATGTCCCCGTGGTAGTCGAGGTGGTCCCGGGTCAGGTTCGTGAACACGGCGCACGCGAAGGGGATCGCCTCCACGCGCTTCTGCACGAGCGCGTGCGAGGAGACTTCCATGGCGAGGAAGCGGGCGCCCACGTCCCGGGCCGCCGCCAGGCGCGCGGCCAGCTCCTCCGGACCGGGCGTCGTCAACCGGCCGGGGCTCGACCGTCCGTCCGGGCCCACCGCGCCCAGCGTCCCGAGCGCCGCCGCCGGGCCGGCGGCGGAGAGGATGTGCCGGACGAGCAGCGCCGTCGTGGTCTTGCCGTTCGTTCCCGTGACACCGACCACGTGCAGTTCCCGGGCGGGGTCGCCGGCGAACAGCGCCGCGAGGTGCGCCGCGGCGGCGTGCGTGTCCGCAACGAGCCGCAGGGGAAGCGCGGGAGGCCCGGCCGGCCGCCGCTCCACGACGGTGGCGGCCGCCCCGCACCGTGCCGCCTCGTCCAGGAACTCGTGTCCATCGAAACGGAGACCGCGGATCGCGCAGAACAGGTCGCCGGACTCCACTCGGCGAGAGTCCGTGCGCAAGGCCGCGAACGCGGCCGGAGGCCGGCCGCTCCAGCCACCGCCGAGGCCGCACGCCTCGAGTCTGCGATCGATCTCGGTCGTAGGAATCACCTCGTGTGCCCCGTTCGGGCCTCCCGTCCGCGGTTCAACGCAGCAGAACCCGGGCGCCGCGCACGGC
>JAVVDU010000003.1:33294-103848 GCA_032251515.1 Gemmatimonadota bacterium | reverse complement strand
CGGCACTTCCTCACACTCTCAACAACCCCCACCCCACCTTGTCAAAAAGCAGCCCTCGCTTCCGCGAGGGCCGGAAATCATAACGGCGGCGCGGCGGGAAGTCAACGACTCCCGGCGCGCATTCCGTCCCCGCGCGGAGGACGTCCGGAGACCGGGTCAGGCCCCGCTTTCCCCGCCTTCGTCGCCGGCCTCCACCGACTCGGCGAGGACCGACACCTCATCGTCGATGACCTGCAGGAATCCGCCTGAAACACGGATCCGGCGCTCGGCCCCGCTCCCTCGCACCACGACCTCGCCCTCCCCCAGGAGAGCCATCATCGGGGCGTGGCCGCGCAGGATGCCCATCAGCCCATCCCACGCCGGCACGACGACGCTCTCGCCCCCCCCCTCGAACCCCACTGCCGTGGGCGAGATGACGGCGACCTTGAGCGGACCCGTGCCGGTGTCGCTCACGCGGCACCGCCCTCCATCTCGCGGGCCTTCGCCTCCGCCTCCTCGATGTCACCCACCATGTAGAACGCCTGCTCCGGCAGGTGGTCGTACTCGCCATCCACCACGGCCTCGAACGATCGGATCGTCTTCTCGAGGGGCACGTACTTCCCCGCGATCCCGGTGAACTGCTCGGCCACGTGGAACGGCTGCGACAGGAAGCGCTGGATGCGCCGGGCCCGCGCCACGATGACCTTGTCCTCCTCGCTCAGCTCGTCCATGCCGAGGATCGCGATGATGTCCTGCAGGTCCTTGTAGCGCTGCAGGATCTCCTGCACCCGGGTCGCCACGGCGTAGTGACGATCGCCCAGGTACTGCGCGTCGAGGATTCGGCTCGACGACTCGAGCGGGTCGACGGCGGGATAGATCCCGAGCTCCGCGATCTGCCGCGAGAGGACCGTCGTGGAGTCGAGGTGCGTGAACGCGGCGGCGGGCGCAGGGTCCGTGAGGTCGTCGGCCGGAACGTAGATCGCCTGCACGGAGGTGATCGAGCCGGACCGGGTCGAGGTGATCCGCTCCTGCAGCTCACCCATCTCGCTGGCCAGCGTCGGCTGGTAACCGACGGCGCTCGGCATGCGGCCGAGAAGCGCCGACACTTCGGAGCCCGCCTGACTGAACCGGAAGATGTTGTCGATGAACAGCAGGACGTCCTGGTTCTCGACGTCGCGGAAGTACTCCGCCACGGTCAGGCCGGACAGGCCGACGCGCAGCCGGGCGCCCGGCGGCTCGTTCATCTGGCCGTAGATCAGGGCCGTCGAGGCGAGCACGCCCGACTCCTTCATCTCCAGCCAGAGGTCGTTGCCCTCGCGCGTGCGCTCGCCCACCCCGCAGAACACGGAGCGGCCGCCGTGCTCCTGCGCGATGTTGTGGATCAGCTCCATGATGATCACGGTCTTGCCGACGCCGGCGCCCCCGAACAGCCCCGTCTTCCCGCCCTTCACGTAGGGGGCCATGAGGTCGATGACCTTGATCCCCGTCTCGAAGATCTCGGTCTTCGGCTCCAGCGCCACGAACTTCGGAGAGTCCCGGTGGATCGGCCAGCGCTCGTCCGCCTCCACCGGCCCCCCCTCGTCCACCGGCTCTCCGAGCACGTTCAGGATCCGCCCCAGGGCGGCCTCGCCCACGGGAACCGAGATCGGTGCGCCCGTGTCGATGACGTCCATGCCGCGCCAGACTCCGTCGGTGGAGTCCATCGCCACGGCCCGCACGACGCCCCGCCCGATGTGCTGTGCGACTTCGCAGACCAGCCGGTTCTTCTCGCCTTCGCTCTCCCACTCGAGCGCGAGGGCATCGTGGATGTCGGGCATGTTCGCGGCGCCGAACTCCACGTCGAGCACGGGCCCGATGACCTGCACGACCTTGCCGATGTTCGAATTCTGCTCTGGCATCTTCTCGTGGTCCCCGCTCTACGTGCCGGCGAGCGCTTCGGCGCCCCCGATGATCTCGGCGATCTGGCTGGTGATCTCCGCCTGCCGCGCCCGGTTGAACTGGCGGCGGAGGCTGGTGAGGAATTCGTCCGCGTTGTCGGTGGCCGCCTTCATGGCCGTCCTGCGGGCGCCCTGTTCGGCCGCGGCATTCTCGACCAGGGCCCGGAACGTCACGTTCTCGAGGTACAGCGGCAGGATCCGCTCGAGGATCGCCTCGGCCGACGGATCCAGGATGTAGTACGGCTCGCGGGCCGGTCTCTCCTCCGGAACGCTCACCGGCAGGAGCCGCCGCGAGGTCGGAGGCGTGCTCATGACGCTGCGGTACTCGGCGTGGACGAGATAGATCGCGTCCAGCTCGCCCCGGATGAAACGGTCGGCCAGCGGATGGATCAGGTCCCGCGCCTCCTCGGGCGTCGGATCGTCCCCGATGTCGGTACGGGCCGTCGCCATCTCGACGCCGCGGAACCGGAAGTAGCCGATGCCCTTGCGGCCGTACACGTGCAGCTCCGATGCGACCTCCTGCGCCGCCAGGTAGTCGAGGAGCTGACGCGCCTTGCGGATCAGGTTCACGTTGAAGGCCCCGCACAGGCCGCGGTTGCTGGTCAGCAGGACTACGGCGGCCCTCCGGATGCGCTCCGGCTGCCGGAGGATCGGCTGCAGATCCGCCAGCTCGGGCGTGATCAGGTTCTCGACCACGGTCGCCAGGCGATCGGCGTAGGGACGCGCCTTGAGCACGCGCTGCTGCGCCTTGCGCAGCTTCGACGTCGCCACCATCTCCATGGTGCGCGTGATCTTGCGCGTGCTCTCGACGGACCGCATCCGCCGCCCGATTTCTCTGGCCTTCGCCATTCCGGTCTCCGCGCTTTCGCCGGTCGCCGTCGCCCGGTCAGCCGCCGGCCGCCGCCGTGGACGGCGACGCGGGAGCCGTGGACTCCGCCCGGAAGCTGCGCTTGTGCCCCTCGATCGCGTCGCGGAGCCGCTTCTCGTTCTCCTCCGACAGCGACTTTTCCGTGCGGATCGCCTCACCGATCTCGGGGTGCGTCGAGCGGACGTACTCGCGGAAGCTGTCCTCCCACGGCCGGATGCGGCTCGCCTCGAGATCGTCGAGGAATCCCTGGGTGACGGCGAAGATCACCATCACCTGCTCCTCGACCGGCATGGGATCGTACTGCCCCTGCTTGAGGATCTCGACGGTCCGCTCTCCCCGGGCGAGCTGCCGCTGGGTGGCCGCGTCGAGGTCGGACCCGAACTGGGCGAACGCCTCGATCTCGCGGTACTGGGCGAGGTCGAGACGCAGGCGGCCCGCCACCTTCTTCATCGCCTTGATCTGCGCCGAGCCCCCCACGCGCGACACGGAGATGCCCGCGTTCACGGCGGGGCGGACGCCGGAGTAGAACAGGTCTCCCTCGAGGAAGATCTGCCCGTCGGTGATGGAGATCACGTTGGTCGGGATGTAGGCCGACACGTCTCCGGCCTGGGTCTGGATGATGGGGAGCGCGGTCAGCGAGCCGCCCGGCTTCTCGAGCTCCGGGTGGGCCTCGATCACGGCCGGGTCCTCACTCACCTTCGCCGCCCGCTCGAGGAGCCGGCTGTGCAGGTAGAACACGTCGCCGGGATACGCCTCGCGCCCCGGCGGGCGCCGCAGGATCAGGGAGATCTCGCGGTACGCGTCCGCCTGCTTCGAAAGGTCATCGTAGATCACGAGCGTGTGGCGGCCCTCCTTGTACATGAAGTACTCGGCGAGCGCGCAGCCGGCGTACGGCGCGATGTACTGGAGCGTCGCCGGATCGGAGGCGTTCGCGGCCACGACGATCGTGTAGTCCATGGCGCCCTCCTCCTCGAGCCGGGCGACCACGGAGGCCACGGTGGATGCCTTCTGCCCGATCGCCACGTAGACGCAGATGACATCTCCGCCGCGCTGGTTGATGATCGTGTCGATCGCGATCGCCGTCTTGCCGGTCCGGCGGTCGCCGATGATCAGCTCCCGCTGCCCGCGGCCGATCGGGATCATCGAATCGATCGCCTTGAGGCCAGTCTGGAGGGGCTCCTTCACCGGCTGGCGGTAGACGATCCCGGGCGCCTTCTGGTCTACCTTCATCGTCGCCGCGGCGCGGATCGCGCCCTTGCCGTCCAGCGGATCGCCCAGCGGGCTCACGACGCGCCCCAGGAAGTCCGGGCCGGCGGGCACCTCGAGGACGCGGCCGGTGCGGCGGGCGACGTCCCCTTCCTTGAGCGACAGGTAGTCGCCCAGGATCACCGCGCCGATGTTGTCCTCCTCGAGGTTCAGGGCGAGGCCGACCACGGCCTCGCCCGTCTCGGACGACTCGATCTCGAGCATCTCGTTGGCCACGGCGGACGAGAGCCCCCAGATCCTCGCCACGCCGTCCTTCACCTCGAGGACCTCGCCCACCTCCTCGAGCTGGAGCTCCTCGTCGAAGCGGTCGATCCGCTCGAGAAGCGCCTTCTTGATCTCGCCGGCCCGCAGGGTCGCGTCAAACGTCGCCATGTTTCCCGTGTTCCCGCCGTTGAGGTTCCGCGGCCGGCCCGTCCCGCCGGCCCGTCGCCGCGCCGGACCGCTCCTCGAGCAGGGTCCGCCGCATCACCTGCAGCTTGCGCCGCACCGAGCCGTCCAGCACCCGGTCCCGCACCCGCACCACGAGACCTCCGATCAGAGCCTCGTCCGTCCGGTAGTCCACCGTGACCGCCGCGTCCAGCACCCGCGCCAGCTCCGTCTCGACCCGGGCCCGCAGCGCCTCGTCCGCCGGAAACGGCAGGGTGACGCGGGCATGCACCCGGCCGGACCGCTCGTTGAGGAGCTCGCGGCAGGCCTCCTCCATCTCCGGCAGCAGCCCCTGGCGCCGCTTCTCGATCACCACGAGCAGGAAGCGGAGAAACGGCTCGGGGAACCGGTCTCCCAGCGCCTCCCGCAGCGTGGCCTCCTTCCGGTCCGCCGACACGCGCGGCGTGAGGAGGAAGGCCCGGAACCTGTCGCTGTCCCGGAACAGCGCGGCGATGTCGGCCAGGTGGCCGAGCCACGCCTCCTCGGCGTCCTCGCGCCCGGCCAGCTCGAGGAGCGCCCCGGCGTAGTTCCGCGCCACCGACTCCCGGCTCACTCGACCTCCGCCAGGAAGTCCGTCACGAGCCGCCGGTTCCCCTCATCGTCGAGCCGCTCTCGGACGACGCGCTCGGCCGCCGCGAGGGCGATGTCCACGACCTCGCTGCGGACGGAGGCCATCGTCTCGTCGCGCTCCCGCGCCATCTCGCGCCGTGCCCGCTCGAGCATCTCCTCGTGCTCGGCCCGCGCCCGCGCCAGGATCTCCTCCCGCAGCCGCTCTCCCGCCTCCCGGCCCTGCGCGAGCAGCTCCTTCGACTCGCGCCGGGCCTCGTCGAGCTGCCGCTGGTGCTCGTCCAGCAGCCGCCGGGCTTCCTCGCGGTCGGCCCGGGCCGAGTCGATCGCCTCCTGGATCCGCGACTGCCGCTTCTCCAGGCCCCCGGCGATGGCCGGAAACGCCTTCCAGGCCAGGACCGCCAGGGTCAGCAGGAACAGGACCCAGGTCCACACGACCAGGCCGAGATTCAGCGAGAAGATGCCCGACCCGCCTTCCGCCGCGAGCAGGCCGTCGGGCAGCAGGACGAGCAGCGCGACCGCCGCCGCGATTCGCCGTGTCAGCATTCTCCCTGACCGGTCCTTCCTTACTTGATGAAGCCGGCGATCACGAGCCCGAACAGGGCGACGCCCTCGATCAGCGCGGCGAGGATGATGGATCCGGTCTGGATCTGGGCCGCCGCCTCGGGCTGGCGGGCCATCGCGTCGGCCATCTGGCCGCCGATGCGGCCGATCCCGATCCCGGCCCCGATCACGACGCCGGCCGCGCCGAGCACGGCCATCCCGGCCCCGATGTCGCCGAGGCCGCTGCCGGCATCCTGGAGAAGAGCGAGCGTGTTCAGCATCTGTGCGGTCTCCTTGCAGTTCCCGGGTGAACTCCCCGTTGCGGCTCCCCGCCCGGCTCAGTGCGCGTGGCGGATGAGGCCGATGAACACCGCCGTCAGGGCGGTGAAGATGTAGGCCTGGAGAGAGGCCACGAAGATCTCGAGGAACATCACGAACAGGCCGAGCAGGAGCGAGCCGCCGATCGCGGCGAGCCCCGTGGCCCTGGTGAAGCTCCCGAACGTCAGGATCAGTCCCAGCAGGGCCAGGATCACGAAGTGGCCGGCCGTCATGTTCGCGAACAGCCGCACGGCCAGCGCGAACGGCTTGGCGAGCTTCCCGATCAGCTCCACCGGCGTCATGATCACGAGCATCACGGCTTGCATGACCGGGTGCAGGCCCTTCGGCACGTAGAAGATCGTGCCGAGGTACCCCTTCGGCCCCAGTGCCGCGAAGCCCGAGGCCTCGACGATCGCGAGGGAGATGAGCGCCAGCGCCCCGGTGACCATGATGTTGGAGGTGGCCGTGGCGCCGCCCGGCACGAGGCCGAGCAGGTTCGCGTACAGGATGAAGAAGAACAGGGTCACCACGTACGGGACGTAGCGCTCCCCGCCGTGCCCGATGTTGGCCAGCGCCACGTCGTCGCGCAGGTAAACATAGAACGACTCGAACAGGTTCAGGATGCCGCGCGGCGCTTCGCGGCCGTGGTCGGTGCGGGCGGAGCGGCGGGCCGCCAGCCACACGGTGAGCACGGTGAGCAGGGAGGCGAGCCACAGGAACACGACGTGCTTCGTGGGCGACACGTCGATCTCCAGGCCGGCCACGTGCACCGGCGGCACCGACAGGGGCTCGAGCGAGATCTTCTGTCCGAACAGCTCGAGTTCGCGGGCATCTACGATGTGGTGCATCATCGCGTCGGTGCCCCACTCCTCGGCGTGGCCTTCCTCGGCGTCGCCCTCGTCGACGCCGGCGCCCCCGGCCGCGGCGGGCTCCCCGTGCTCCTGGGGGGTCACGACGGACGCGACCGCGCCCGCCGCCCGCGTCCCCGCGGGCGGCGCCGCGACCAGCAGCGCCAGGAACAGCGTTGCGAACCTGCGTCTCATCCCCGTCCCTCGTCCGTCTGCCGGGCGGGGCGCGCCGCCACCGCGAGCCACCCCGCTTCGATCAGCAGGAATCCCACCAGCGAGAACGCGTACGCCAGGGCCGTGACCCTGACCGTTCCGCCCACGACCACGCTGGCGAGCCACAGGGCCGCCAGCCCCGCGAACCGGACCGCCATGCCGCCGACCCACGCCCCGGCGACCGCGCCGCCCGAGGCGAGCGCCCCCGCCAGTCGAGCGAAGCCGAGCACCTGGAGAGTCCAGGCGAGCCCCAGGCCGGCCGCCATCGGCCCCGGCGGCGCGCCGGCCGCCCGGGCCGTCAACCACGCGGCGGCCGACAGCACGAGCGTCAGCCCCGCATAGGCCGCGGGACGCGCGCGCAGCCGCTCAGCCACCCGTCGCCCCGTCGCCGCTGCCGGGTTCGTCCCTCGCGTCCCGGTCCCGCGCCGCGATGCGCGGCTCGATGACGAGTCGACGGTACATGCTGTAGAAGCCCGCCGCGAATCCCGTGAACGTCCCCAATATGACGAAGAGCGGCCCCGTGTGGAGCCGCTCGTCCACCCGCCAGCCGATCCAGGCGAACAACGCGGTGGAAAGGCCGAGCGTCAGGCCGTGTCCGCCGTAGCGGCCCAGTTGGGCGAGGGAACCATCGTCTCCCTCTTCCGGCTTCTGCACCACGCCGCCACTCCCGGTTACGACCGCGGCGACTATACCCGCTTGTGAAAATCCCCGCAAGGCGATCTCCTTGACGGGCCGGGACGGTCCGGCCTACGCTCCCGGCGGCGCGGTGCAGGATCCGGGCGGCCGGGCGGTCGCGACGGAATCACTTATGAAGCGGGCTGGGGCATGACCGGAAGGGTGACGGACGCGGGAGGTCCGGAAGGCGACGAAGCCCTGCTCGAGAGGCTCGCGGCGACCCGTGCCGCCCTCGAGACGCAGATCGCCCGCCGCATCGTCGGCCAGGCCGAGATCGTCGAGAAGCTGCTCGTGACGCTCCTCGCCGGCGGGCACGCCCTGGTGGTCGGCGTGCCGGGCCTCGCGAAGACGACCCTCATCGCCACGCTCGCCGACACCCTGCGACTGCGCTTCCACCGCATCCAGTTCACGCCGGACCTCATGCCGTCCGACATCACGGGAACCGACGTGCTGGACGAGGATCCCGCGACCGGCCGGCGGGTGTTCCGGTTCGTGCGCGGTCCGATCTTCGCCAACGTGCTGCTGGCCGACGAGATCAACCGCACCCCGCCGAAGACCCAGGCCGCGCTCCTCCAGGCGATGCAGGAGGGCGAGGTCACGGCCGGCAACGAGACGTACCGGCTGGAGCGGCCCTTCTTCGTCCTGGCCACCCAGAACCCGATCGAGCACGAGGGCACGTACCCGCTGCCCGAGGCGCAGCTCGACCGGTTCATGCTGGAGCTGCGGATCGGCTATCCGGAGTTCGACGAGGAGATCGCGGTGGCGGAGCGCGGCACCGCGGGCGCGACCGAGGCGGTGGACTCGGTCCTCGATGCGGACGGGCTCGCCGAATTCCAGGGCCTCGTGCGCCGCGTCCCCGTCGCCCCGTCGATCCTGCGGGCCGCCGTGCGCCTCGTGCGCGCGACCCGTCCGGACGATCGCGAGGCCCCGCCGTTCGTGCGGGAGATGGTGGCGTGGGGCGCCGGCCCGCGCGCCTCCCAGTACCTCGTCCTCGGCGCGCGCGCCCGCGCCGCCCTGGACGGTCGCGCCTCGCCGGACCTCGAGGACCTGCGCGCGCTGGCTCCCGACGTCCTGCGCCACCGGGTCGTGCCCGGGTTCGAGGCCGAGGCCGCCGACCGCACCGCCGACGACATCATCGCCGAGCTCGTCGCGGCGATCCTCGCCTGAGCGGGGAGCCCGGAGTGCGGAGGCACGGGTGACCGTCGGACTGCTGCTGCTGCTCGCGGGCCTCGTCCTCCTGTCCGGCCTGTTCTCGGGGACGGAGATCGCGCTGTTCTCCGTCCCGCCGGCCCGTGCCCGCGCCCTCGCCGACGAAGGCCGGCACGGCGCGGCGGCCATGCACGCCCTGAAGTCGAACCCCGAGCGGCTGCTGGTCACGATCCTCATCGGGAACAACGTCGTGAACATCGCCGCAGCGTCGGTCGCCACCTGGGCGGCCACGCAGGCGTTCGGGTCGGCGGGCGTGGGGATCGCGACGGGCGTCATGACGCTGGCGGTGCTGTTCTTCGGGGAGATCATCCCGAAGACGTTCGCCGCCACGCACGCCGTCCGGGTGTCCCTCATCGTGTCGCCGTTCTTCCTGTGGCTGAGCCGGCTGCTGCTTCCGGTCGCTCTTCCCCTCGAGGCCCTGAGTCGTCTCCTGCTCCCGAAGGACGTTCCCGTGCCCGGCGTCACCCCGTCCGAGATCCAGTCCCTGGCGCGGCTCGGGCACCAGGCCGGCTCGATCGAGGAGCACGAGCGGCAGCTCGTCGAGCGGGCCTTCGCCCTCGACCGGATGCGCGCCTGGGAGGTGATGACGCCCCGGGTGGAGATCTTCGCGTGGCCGGCCCGGCGGCCGCTGGTCGACATCGCGCCCGAGCTGCACGAGGTGCCCTACAGCCGCATCCCCGTGTACGGTGATTCGCTGGACGAGATCACCGGGATCCTGCACGTGCGCGAAGCCTACGAGTCGCTGATCTCGGGACAGCGCGACGTGCAGATCGGCGAGCTGGCGCGCGAGCCCTTCTTCGTGCCCCACTCCGTGTCGCTGGTCCACCTGCTGGGCGAGTTCCAGGCGCGGCGCATCCACATGGGCGTGGTGGTGGACGAGCACGGGGGCACGGACGGGATCATCACGCTCGAGGACGTCCTCGAGGAGCTGGTGGGCGAGATCGCGGACGAGCTCGACGTGCCGGAGGAGTCGATCGCCCGGGTGGGGCGGCACGAGATCCTGGTGGACGGCGGGACCGACCTGAAGGAGGTGAACCACTTCTTCAACACCCGCTTCCCGGTGCTCGAACACCGCACGGTGAACGGGTTTCTCCTCGACGCGTTCGGCCGCGTCCCCGGCGACGGCGAGCGGCTCGACACGGGAGACGTGCGGCTGGAGGTCGTGGAGGCCAGCGAAACCCAGGTCCTGTGCGTGCGGATCACCCGCCTGGCGCCGCCGGTCCGCTCTCCGGCCGGGCAGGAAGATCCCGGCGCGCCGGACGGGGCCACGACGGACGGGACCGCGCGGGACGGGCCCGCACCGGACGGGGCGGGCGGCGGGAAGGCTCAGGCCGGGGGCAGGAACAGCGACCGGTAGCCCTCCACGATCGCGTCCCCGAACACGAACGTGATGGCCGCGCCGAGCGCCAGGAAGACGCCGAACGGCACGTCCTTCTTCGTCTTCAGGCTCACCGGCCCGAAGATCGCGGTGCCCGCCAGCGCCCCGAGGAAGATCGTCAGCATCGCCCCCGCCGGCCCGAGAAAGGCCCCGACGAATGCCATCATCTTCATGTCCCCGCCGCCCATCGCCGGCTTGCGGAACGCCCATTCCCCGAGGGCCCCGACGACGAACAGCACGCCGAACCCGAGCGCCGCGCCGAGTGCGGCCGCACCGGGCGATGGCGCGCCCGGCAGGAGCGACAGGGCGAGCCCCGCTCCGAGCCCGCCGAGGCTCAGGGCATCGGGGATCAGGTAGTGCCTCGCGTCGATCAGGGCGATCGCCAGCAGGAGGCTGAACAGCACCCCGCCCTGCAGCGCGTGCCACGTGGCGCCCCAGGCCAGCGCCGCCGCGACCCAGATCGCCCCGCCGGCGAGCTCGAGCGCGGGATAGCGCCACGAGATCGGCTCGCGGCAGTGGCGGCAGCGTCCACGCAGCACGAGCCAGCTCGCCACGGGAAGGTTGTCGTACCAGGCGATCGGCGCGTCGCAGCGGGGGCAGCGCGACCGCGGGCGAACGAGGCTCTCGCGGCGCGGCAGGCGGGCCACGCACACGTTCAGGAACGAACCGACCGAGACGCCGATCAGGGCGGCGTAGGCGAGAAACAGGATCTCAATCGTCTTCGGCACGCCGGCCTCCCGCGAAGATCCGATCCATGAGCAGGGCACCCGCGACCGCCACGTTCAGCGATTCGGCGCCGCCCGCCTGCGCGATGGCCACCGTCCGGTCGGCCGCCGCCCGCACCGCGGCCGAGAGGCCCGCCCCCTCGTTGCCCAGCGCCAGGGCCACGGCCCGCGGCGGCGGATCGTCCCGCCGCACCGGCTCGCCGTCCGCGTCGGCCGCCCACAGGGGCACACCGCGCCGGCGCAGGCCGTCCAGCGCCGCGTCCGTCTCCGGCTCCAGCAGTGGCAGCCGGAAGGAGGATCCCGCCGCCGCCCGCACCGCCTTGGGGCCCCAGGGGTCCGTGGTGCCCGGCAGGACGAGCACGCCGTCCGCGCCCAGCGCTTCTGCGGTCCGTACGAGGGTCCCGAGGTTCCCCGGGTCCTGCACGCCGTCCAGCACGAGCAGGCGTCGGCCGCGCAGGTCCTCCCAGCTCCGTCGCGGGATCTCCGCCGCGACGAGCACGCCCTGGGGCGTCACCGTGTCGGCCAGGCCGGCCAGGTCCGCCTCGCTCACCCGCTCGGTCCCCGCCGCCACCTCGCGCAGGCGGTCGAGCAGGGGCGCGACGTCGGGATCGCCGGCCGCGGCCTCCGTGTACAGGCCCAGGCGGACGGCGAGGCCCGCCGCGAGGAGGTCGCCGACGACGCGCGCCCCCTCGGCCAGGAACAGGCCCTGCTCGCGGCGCCGCGTGCGCCGCCGCAGGGAACGCAGCAGCTTGCGCTCGCTCAGGCTCGGCACGGCTGCCTGCCCGGCGGGGCGGCGCGCGTCCCGGCATCCAGGAAAGGACGCACGGACATGTCCGACGTGACACCGGACCGGCCACCCGTGGCGCTGTCCATCGCCGGGAGCGACTCCGGCGGCGGCGCCGGGATCCAGGCCGATCTCAAGACGTTCGAGGCATTCGGGGTGTTCGGCACCACGGCCGTGACCGCCGTGACCGTCCAGAACACGCTCGGCGTGACCGGCGTACACGCCATCCCGCCGTCCATCGTGCGCGACCAGATCCTCGCCGTCGCCCGGGACCTCGCGCCGGACGCCTGCAAGACGGGCATGCTCGCCGACGCCCGCATCGTCGAGGTCGTGGCCGGGGCCGTGGCGGAGGCGGGCATCCCGGCGCTCGTCGTGGACCCCGTGATGGTCGCCACGAGCGGCGACCTGCTGCTGGAGCGCTCCGCGGTGGGCGCCCTGCGCGACGTGCTGGTCCCGGCCGCCGTGCTGGTCACGCCGAACCGGCACGAAGCGGAGATCCTGGCCGGCATGGAGATCCCGGACGAGGACGCCATGCGGCGGGCCGCCGAGCGCATCCTCGAGGCCGGAGCGCGGGCCGTGCTCCTGAAGGGTGGGCACCTGCCGGGCGAGAACGTGGTCGACCTCCTGGTGACCGGGTCAGGCGAGCGGGCCTGGCGCGAGCCGCGCCTGCCCGGCCGCGAGGCGCACGGCACCGGCTGCACGCTGTCGGCCGCCGTGACGGCGGGCCTGGCCGCCGGCCGCGGGCTGGAGGAGGCGGTCGATGCGGCGCTCCGCTACACGCGCCGGGCCCTCGCCACCGCCCCGGGCCTCGGGCGCGGGGCGACCCCGCTCAATCACCGAGTCCGTCCGTGAGCCGCCGGTCGGCGCGCCGCACGGCGGCCAGCACGAGAGCCTGGAAGCGGTCGGCCACCCGCTCCGTGACCTCCATCACTTCGGCGTGGTCGAGCGGCGTCGCGCCGATCCCGGCCCCGTAGTTCGTCAGGCAGCTGACCCCGAAGCAGGGAACGCCGAGGGCGCGCGCGGTGATCGCCTCCGCCACCGTGGACATGCCGACCGCGTCGGCGCCCAGGCGCTCGAGCATCCGGATCTCGGACGGCGTCTCGAAGCTGGGACCGAGCAGGCCGGCGTAGACCCCCTCGTGGAGGCGCACCTCCGACTCTTCCGCCGCCTCCCGCAGCACGGCCAGCAGCTCCGGGTCCCACACGGCGGTCATGTCCGGGAACCGGGCGTCTCCCGGCACCACCGGCCCGACCAGGGGATTCCGCCCCGTGAGGTTCAGGTGGTCCCGGATCGCCATCAGCTCGCCGGGCGCGTAGGACGGGTTCACCGTCCCCGCCGCGTTGGACAGGAACAGGGCGCGGATGCCCAGCGCGTGGAGGGCCCGCACCGGGAACGCCGAGGCCCAGGCCGGGTGCCCCTCGTACATGTGGGCGCGGCCGCGCAGGGCGACCGCGGGCACGCCGTCGAGGGTCCCGAGCACCACCTGGCCCGCGTGCCCCTGCACGCTCGTCGCGGCGAAGCCGGGGACGAGCGCGTACGGGACGGTGACCGCGTCCGTGAACCGTTCCGCCAGCCCGCCCAGCCCGGATCCCAGCACGATCCCGATCCGGGGCCGGAAGCCCGGCGCCCGGCGGCTCAGCGTGGCGGCCGCCTGGGCCGCCAGGGCCCGCAGGTCGGGACGGTTCTCTGCCGTGCTCATGCCGAAACTCCCGCGTTCATGCCAGCACCCCCGCGAGCGTCGCCGTCATCCACGTGGCCACGGTCCCTCCCAGCATCGCCCGGAGGCCGAGCCGTGACAGGTCCTGCCGGCGGGACGGGGCGATGCCCCCGATCCCGCCGATCTGGATCGCGATCGACGAGAAGTTCGCGAAGCCGGTGAGGGCATACGTCGCCAGGATCACCGACTTCGGAGACAGCGCGCTGCCCGAGGCGAGTCCGTCGGACAGCATCTGAAAGGCGACGAACTCGTTCGCCACCATCTTCACCCCGAACAGGCTTCCCAGTGCGGCGGCGTCCTGCCAGGGCGCCCCGATGAGCCACGCGACCGGGGCGAACGCCCAGCCGAGCAGGGTCTCGAGAGTGATCCCCTCGATCCCGGCCAGCCCCAGCGTCCAGGCGAGCAGGCCGTTGATCAGGGCGATGAGCGCCAGGAAGGCGATGAGCATGGCGCCCACGTTCAGCGCCAGCCGCATCCCGTCGGCCGCCCCGCCGGCCGCCGCGTCGATCACGTTGGCGTGGTCCATCTCGACGTCCACCGACAGGGCCCCGCCCGTCTCCGGCGCCTCCGTCTCGGGAACCAGCATCTTGCTCACCAGGATCCCCGCCGGCGCCGCCATGATGCTGGCCGCCAGCAGGTGGCCCGCGATGGACGGAAACGCGCCGGCCAGCATCGCCACGTAGGCCGCCATCACGCCGCCGGCGACGGTGGCGAACCCGCCGGTCATCACGGTGTTCAGCTCCGACATCGTCATCCGCTCGACGAACGGCTTCACGAGCAGCGGCGCCTCGGTCTGTCCCACGAAGATGTTCCCCGCCGCCGACGTCGTCTCCGCGCCGCTCGTGCCGAGCGTCCGCTGCATCGCCCACGCCACGCCGCGCACCACGCGCTGCATGAGCCCCGCGTAGTAGAGGATCGTCATCAGCGCCGAGAAGAAGATGATCGTCGGCAGGACGCTGAACGCGAAGTTGGCGAGCAGGGGCACCGTCCCCTCCCCGCCCTCCACCGGCACCACGGGCCGGACGAGGTTTCCGAACACGAAGGCCGCGCCGGCGTTCGTGTACGAGATCAGGGCCACGAACACATCGTTCACGACCCGGAAGAACCCCCGCCCCCACTCCGTCTTCAGAACCAGCAGCGCGAATACCACCTGCAGCCCGAGCGCCTTGCCGACGAGCGACCAGCGCACGGCGGAGCGGCGGGTCGAGAACGTCCACAGGACTCCCAGGAACACGGCGATCGCCAGGATGCCGCGGGTGAGGCGGAGGACGAAGGGCTCGTCGATCGCCTCCACGTCGACGATCGACGAACGCGGCCGCTCCTGCTCGGCGGGATGCGCGGCCGCCGACGTCCCCACCGGCGAGGTGGCGACGACCGCCCCCCCCCCGACTCCCTCGGCCGGCGGCGCCGCGCGGAGTCCGGCCGCGGAAGCGGCCACGAGCAGCGAGGCGGCCGCCGCCGCGGGAAGGAGGACCGCCGCGAGCCGGCGCACGCGGCGCCTCACCACGAGGGTCCTCCGGCCGGGCGGCGCCCGGCGCGCTTCGCCGACACGAGCCGGCGGTTCTCGAACAGTTTCACGAGCAGGACTCCCGCGATGAAGCCGCCCACGTGGGCCCAGAAGGCGACGCCGCCCCCGGCTCCCGCCGTCGCCGCGGTTCCCGACAGCACCTGCAGCAGGAACCACAGGCCGAGCAGCGCCACGGCCGGCAGGGGGATGACGCGCACGAACAGTAAGAGGATCACGAGCGTGTGCACCCGCACGCGCGGGTAGAGGACCAGGTACGCCCCCATGATCCCGCTGATCGCTCCCGAGGCCCCGACGACGGGGACGCCGCTGGCGGGGTCGGTCAGGATGTGCGCGGCGGCGGCGAGCCCGCCACACAGGAGGTAGAAGACCAGGAACCGGGCGTGGCCCATGGAATCTTCGATGTTGTTCCCGAAGACCCACAGGAACCACATGTTTCCGATCAGGTGCATCCACCCCCCGTGCAGGAACATCGAGGTCAGGACGGTCAGTTCGCCGCCCCCGCCCGTCGTGCAGCGCGCCGGCCCGAGCGGCACCCGGCTCCCGGTCGCGATCGCCCCGGTGATCTCGCCCGGGATCGCGCCGTACTCGCACAGCGAGCGCAGGAAGAGCTCCCCGGCCCCGGCCCCCTGCACGCCGAGCCACACCAGCACGTTCGTGCCTATCAGAAGCGCCGTGACGAAGGGAAGAAGCTCGGTCGGGTTCTCGTCCCGGAGCGGAAACATGCCCCGAAGGGTAGACGGGCCCACCGGGGTGCGCAATACGAAGCCCGCGGCGACGGTGACCTGCCGTTCCGACAGCCCACCGGCCCTCGAGGTGCCAGAACTGCGGGAAATCGCGCCGATCGGGGCGCCCGGGCCCGGCACGTCGCTTGCACCCGGATGGCGGCGACCGAACGCACACGTCCGCGCCGCGCCCGGGTCGGTCCGGGTGGCCGGGAACGGAGCGCGGGGCGGAACACCAACGGGAGACGGCAGCATGAGCAAGGTGATCGGGATCGACCTCGGGACCACCAATTCCGTGGTCGCCGTGATGGAAGGAGGGGATCCCGTCGTGATCCCGAACTCCGAGGGCACGCGCACCACGCCCTCCGTAGTGGCCTACACGAAGGACTCGGAGCGCCTGGTGGGCCAGGTGGCGAAGCGCCAGGCCGTGACGAACCCCGCGAACACGATCTTCTCGATCAAGCGGTTCATGGGACGGAAGTGCTCGGAGGTCGAGAGCGAGCGGAAGCTCGTCCCGTACGGCATCGAGTGCGACGCGCAGGACCGGGTCCAGGTCAAGGTCCCGCATGCCGGGGACAAGACCTTCACGCCGCCCGAGCTGTCGGCGATGGTCCTGCAGAAGATGAAGCAGACCGCGGAGGACTACCTCGGCCAGGGGGTCACCCGGGCCGTAGTCACGGTTCCCGCCTACTTCAACGACGCGCAGCGGCAGGCCACCAAGGATGCCGGTCGGATCGCCGGCCTCGAGGTCCTGCGGATCATCAACGAGCCCACCGCCGCGGCGCTCGCCTACGGCCTCGACAAGAAGTCGGACGAGAAGATCGCGGTGTTCGACCTGGGCGGCGGCACCTACGACATCTCGATCCTCGAGCTCGGCGACGGCGTGTTCGAGGTGAAGGCGACGAACGGCGACACGCACCTGGGCGGGGACGACTTCGACCAGCGGGTCATCGATTGGCTCGTGGAGGAGTTCCGCAAGGACCAGGGGATCGACCTCTCCCGGGACCCGATGGCGCTCCAGCGCCTGAAGGAGGCCTCCGAGAAGGCGAAGTGCGAGCTCTCGACGGTCACGCAGACCGACATCAACCTGCCCTTCATCACGGCGGACCAGAGCGGGCCCAAGCACCTCCACCTCACGCTCACCCGCTCGAAGTTCGAGCAGCTCGTGGACGACCTGGTGAAGCGGACCATCGAGCCGATGCGCAAGGCGCTGGCGGATGCCGGGATGCAGCCGGGCGACGTAGACGAGGTGATCCTGGTCGGCGGGTCCACGCGGATCCCCAAGATCCAGGAGGTGGTGCGGGAGTTCTTCGGCAAGGAGCCTCACAAGGGCGTGAACCCGGACGAGGTCGTGGGCATCGGCGCCGCGATCCAGGGCGGCGTGCTGGCGGGCGACGTCAAGGACGTGCTGCTGCTCGACGTCACGCCCCTGTCGCTCGGGATCGAGACGCTGGGCGGCGTGATGACCACGCTGATTCCGCGTAACACCACGATCCCGACCAAGAAGAGCGAGACGTTCTCCACCGCGGAGGACATGCAGCCGACCGTGGACATCCACGTCCTGCAGGGCGAGCGGCCGATGGCGCACGACAACAAGACGATCGGGCGCTTCCAGCTGACGGGGATCCCGCCCGCGCCGCGCGGCGTGCCCCAGATCGAGGTCACCTTCGACATCGATGCCAACGGGATCCTGCACGTGAGCGCGAAGGACCGGGCCACGGGCAAGGAGCAGAAGATCCGCATCGAGGCCTCGTCCGGGCTCTCCGACGATGAGATCCAGCGCATGGTAGGCGAGGCCGAGTCGCACGCGTCCGAGGACAAGGCGCGGCGCGAGAAGGCCGAAGCCCGCAACCGGCTGGACTCGCTGATCTACCAGACCGAGAAGAACGTCCGGGAAGACTGGAAGGACTCCCTGGACGACGAGGCGCGTACCTCGATCGAATCGGCCCTGGAGCGCGGACGCCAGGCCCTGAAGCAGGACGATCCCGGCGAGACGCAGGCCGCCTTCGAGGCGATCCAGGCGGCGGTGCAGTCCGCCGCGCAGCAGATCTACGCGCAGGCCGGGATGGGCGAAGCGCAGGCCGGGGCCGGCGAGGAGCCGGCCGAGCCAGCCGCGACCGAGGAGACCGGTGCTCCGGAAGAAGAGGTCGTGGAGGCGGACTACGAGATCGTGGACGAAGCCGACAAGGGCTGAACCCGGCCGCAGGCCCGCCGGGCAGAGAGCCCGGCGGTGCCCGGAAGAGCGGCGGCGCTCCGCGAGGGGCCGGCCGCTCTTCGCTTCGCCGGCCGTGACCCGTGGGAGGAACCCCGACCCGCGGGCAGGCATATCATTCCGCACACCCACCGGGACGAGACGAGAGACGAGAGAGGAAGGCATGAACGATCCGCTTCGCGCCAAGCTGAACCTGATCGCCACGGCGATCCTGGCATTCGGCATCGGCCTGGGCGTGGCCGCGCGCTTCGACCTCACGCCGCCGGGCTACGCCGGCGGGGTGAACCCGCCCCTGCGGCTCGAGGCGTCGCCATCGCCGCTCCAGGCGCTGCCGCCCTCCGGGTTCGCCGAGATCGCCGATCGGATCACCCCTGCCGTGGTCACGATCTTCGTGTACAAGGACATCCCGGCCCACCAGCGGCCCCGCGTGCCGGAGCCGTTCGAGCAGTTCTTCCCCAACGATCCACCCTCCACGGTGCGCGGCAGCGGATCGGGGTTCGTGATCAGCGACGACGGCTACATCGTGACGAACAACCACGTCGTCGAGGGAGCCACGCGCATCGAGGTGGAATTCACCGACCGCCGGGTGTTCCGCGACGTGCAGCTCGTGGGCGCCGACGCGACGACCGACGTCGCGCTGCTCCGGATAGAGGACGCCGACGTCACGCCGGCCCCTCTCGGTTCGAGCGCCGAGGCCCGTGTCGGAGAGTGGGTGCTGGCGGTGGGCAGCCCCGGCTTCTCGGCGGGCTCGGAACCGCTGACCACGACCGTCACGGCGGGAATCATCAGCGCGAAGGGCAGGAACATCAACATCATCGGTCAGGACATCGCCCGGCGCACCGGCCAGAACCTCGCCATCGAAGACTTCATCCAGACCGACGCGGCCATCAACCCGGGCAACTCGGGCGGGCCGCTCGTGAACGCGCGGGGCGAGGTGATCGGCGTGAACGCCGCGATCGCATCGCGGAGCGGGGTGAACGAGGGCTACGGGTTCGCCGTGCCGATCGACCTGGTGCGCGAAGTGGTGGAGGACCTCGTCGAGTACGGCCACGTGCGCCGGGCCCTGCTCGGCGTCTCGATCCAGGGCGTGGATGACGCGATCGCCCGGGACTACGGCCTCGACAAGGTGATCGGCGCCCAGGTCCGCGGCGTGGAGGAGGGCTCGGCGGCGGACGCGGCCGGCGTGAAGGTCGGCGACGTGATCGTCGCGATCGACGGCCGCGAGGTCGGGTCCGTGAGCGAGCTCCAGCGCCTGATCCGCTCCTACGAGCCGGGCGAGACAGTCCGCGTCCAGCTGGTGGACTACGACTCCCGCCGGCGACGGACCGTGGCCGTCGAGCTCGACGAGGCGCAGTCCCTCGAGGAGATGGCGAGCGCCCGGGAGGCCGTCTCGGAGGCTGCCGACCTCCTGGGCGTCCGGGTCGAGGAACTGGACGCGCAGGCCCGCCGGGCCCTCGACCTTCCCGACGACCTCGACGGCGTCGTCGTCGTGGAGATGCGCCAGGCCGGTCCGTTCGCCGCGCGCTGGTCGCGGCTCAGCCCGGCCGAGAACCCGGTCATCCGCAGCGTGAATCGCCAGCCGGTCCGCAGCCTGCGCGACTATCGGCGCGCCCTCGCGGACGTGCAGCCGGGCGACGTCGTCAGCCTCGTCGTCTACGACCCCGCCACGGGCGTCGAGGCGCCGGTCAGCGTCCCGCTTCCCGCTCCGACCCGCTGACGGCGGCCGGCCCGCCACGGACGTGGTGGCTCGCCGGGGGGGCCGGGGTTAGGTTTTCCGGCGCCTTCGGCGGGCCGCGCGAAAGTGGCGGAACCGGTAGACGCGCCAGCCTTAGGAGCTGGTGGCCGCAAGGCCGTGGGGGTTCGAGTCCCCCCTTTCGCATGCTTCCCGGGAACCTGCCGCAGGTCGCCGGGGCGTCACGCGCCCGGCACGGACACGGGTTCGACACGACGAGGTTGAGACAGAGTTGATGGACGAAGGCACTTCGGAAGAACACGGCAGCAGCGGCGGCATCGACGTCGCCGTCGAGGTGGGAGACGGCTGGTCCCGCAAGCTCACGATCACCGTGCCGCCGGAGAGCGTCGCGAAGGCCCGCTCGCGGGAGCGCGACCGCCTGGCCCGGTCGATCCGGCTCAAGGGATTCCGGAAGGGGAAGGTCCCGCCGGGCGTCGTGGAACAGCGGTTCGGGCGCGAGATCGACGCCATGGTGCGCGAACGGCTCATCGAGTCCGCGTACCGCGAGGCCGTCGACCTGCGCGAGCTCAAGCCCGCCGGCGCCGCCAGCATCACGAACGTCCAGTACGCGCCCGGCGATCGCCTGACCTTCCAGGCGGAGCTGGAGATCATGCCATCCGTCGAGATCGCCCGCGACGGCGGGTTCCGCATCGAGCGGACCGTCGCGCCGGTCACGGACGAGGAAGTGGCCGGGATCCTGGAGCGCATCCGGGCCGACTTCGCCGACTGGACGCCCGTCGAGCGCCGGCCCGGCGAGGGAGACCGGGTGGCCGTGCGCGTCGCGCCGCTCGCCGAGGGGGAGGAGACACCCTCCGCGGAGGCCCGCCCGTACCGGTTCGTTCTCGGCAGCGGACAGGCCCTGCCGGGCGTCGAGCAGGCCATCGCCTCCCTGCTCCCCGGCGAGTCGGGCTCGTTCAACGTGGAGTTTCCGGACGAGGACGGCGGCGAGGCCACGCAGCGGCGCCTGCACGTCGCCCTGGACGAGGTGGAAGAGCAATCGCTGGCGGAGCTCACCGACGAGCTGGCGTCCCGCGCGACGGGCGGAGACAGGCCCACGGTGGCCGAGCTGGAGACCGCCGTGCGGGAGGACCTGGCGCGGCACCACGAGAAGGAGGCGGAGGAGCGCGTTCGCGGAGCTCTGCTGGAGGCGCTCGTCGACGCGAACCCGTTCAGCGTACCGGCCACCCTGGTGGACCGCACGGTGGACGGCATGCTCGGCGATCCGGAGGGGGCCGGCTCGGAGGAGCTGAAGGAGGCCAGGGAGTCGCTGCGTCCGCACGCCGAGAAGCGGATCCGGGAGGAGTTCGTCCTCGACCGGATCATCGAGCGGGAGTCGCTCGAGCCGGGCGACGAGGAGCTGGACGCGCACATCGCGGAGATGGCCGGACGGCGCGGCATCGCCCCGGCGGCGCTGCGGCGGCAGCTCGAAAAGGAGTCGCGGCTCGGCACGTTGCGGCGGAACCTTGCCGTCGACAAGGCCTTCGAATACTTGAAGAGCCGGTCCGGGCTCGCCTGAAGCCCGCCGGAACCCGCCCTGCCTCCCGGGTACCAGACACCGGGGAAACGGGTCGAACCCCCCGGAGAACGGATGCCATGACGATCTACGCGCCCTACGTGATCGAGCGGTCCAGCCGCGGCGAGCGCAGCTACGACATCTTCTCGCGGCTTCTGATGGACCGGATCGTCTTCCTCGGGACGCCGATCAACGACGACGTCGCCAACGTGGTCATCGCCCAGTTGCTGTTCCTGCAGGCCGACAACCCCGAGCGCGACATCAACGTCTACATCAACAGCCCGGGCGGCAGCGTGTACGCGGGGCTCGCGATCTACGACACGATCCAGTACCTGTCGGCGCCGGTGGCCACGATCTGCATGGGGATGGCCGCGTCCATGGGGGCGTTCATCCTCGCGGCGGGCGCGCCCGGAAAGCGTTCCGCCCTGCCGAATTCCCGCATCATGATCCACCAGCCATCCGGCGGCTCGCAGGGCACGGCCGCGGACATCGAGATCCAGGCACGCGAAGTGCTGCACGCGAGGCAGCGGCTGAACGAGCTGTTCGCCATGCACACGGGCCAGCCGGTCGAGCGGATCGCCGAGGACGTGGACCGCGACCGCTACATGTCGCCCGACGAAGCGAAGGACTACGGCATCATCGACCGGATCATCGAGCCGGTCCCCGGACGCGGCGAGAAGGCCAGCGGGCCGGAGGTCGCAGCGTCCGCCTCCGGCACGGGCCCGGAAGCGGAGTCGTGAGTTCCCCGGCGCGGGGAGGGAGAGACGCACATGGCCGGTGACAAGCACCTTCGCTGCTCGTTCTGCGGGAAGTCGAAGGACAGCGTCAAGAAGTTCATCTCGGGGCCGAACGTCTACATCTGCAACGAGTGCATCTCCCTCTGCAACGAGATCCTCGCCGAGGAGGAAGACCGCGAGGCGGCCGCCGAGATCGCCGAGGTCCTGAGCCCGGAGGAGATCAAGGGGGTCCTGGACGAGTACGTGATCGGCCAGGAGGACGCCAAGAAGAGCCTCGCCGTCGCGGTCTACAACCACTACAAGCGGATCAACCACCGCAGCCTGATCGACGACGTCGAGATCGAGAAATCCAACATTCTCCTGCTGGGGCCGACGGGAGTGGGCAAGACGCTGCTGGCGCAGACCCTCGCCCGCATGCTGCAGGTGCCTTTCACGATCGCCGACGCCACGACGCTCACGGAGGCCGGGTACGTCGGCGAGGACGTGGAGAACATCCTCGTCCGCCTGCTGCAGGCCGGAGACTACAACATCGCCGAGTGCGAGCGTGGCATCGTCTACGTGGACGAGCTCGACAAGATCGCCCGCAAAAGCGAGAACCCCTCGATCACGCGCGACGTGAGCGGCGAGGGGGTTCAGCAGGCTCTCCTCAAGATCCTCGAGGGGACCGTGGCCTCCGTGCCGCCCCAGGGCGGCCGGAAGCACCCGCAGCAGGAGTACATCCAGATCGACACGCGGAACATCCTGTTCATCTGCGGCGGGGCGTTCGACGGACTGGAGGAGATCGTCGAGCGGCGGCTGGGCAAGCGCCAGATCGGCTTCGGCGACGAGGACGGCCCGCGAGAGAGCGGCAAGGACCCGCTCCGGCACGTGGAGCCCGAGGACCTGCTCCGATTCGGCCTGATCCCCGAGCTCGTGGGACGTCTGCCCGTGATCGTCACGCTGCACGAGCTCGACGAGGCGGCGATGGTCGAGATCCTGCAGCGACCGAAGAACGCCCTCGTCAAGCAGTACCAGAAGATGTTCGAGCTGGAGGGCGTCGGCCTGACGTTCGACCCGCGCGCCCTCGACGCGGTGGCCCGGAAGACGATCGAGCGGGGCACGGGCGCCCGCGGTTTGCGGGCCGTCCTGGAGCGCGTGATGCTCGAGATCATGTACCAGCTGCCGTCGCGCGACGATGTCCGCGAAGTGGTGATCACGCGGGAGACGATCGAGGACGGAGCGGATCCGTTGCTCATCCTCGAGCCGGAAACCCAGCGTCGGAAGGCCTGACCGGCGCCGCCGTGACACCCGGTGCCGATCGTCCCTCGCCGGGGGCCCGGGTCCGTGACGTCGAATTCGCCGGCGCGATCGGCCAGCCGGGGCAGGCACCCCCGGGAGACCTGCCGGAAATCGCGGTCGCGGGCCGCTCGAACGTCGGGAAGTCCAGCCTGATCAACGCCATGGTGGGCCGGAAGCGGCTGGCGCGCGTCTCCGGCACTCCGGGCCGCACGCGGGAAGTCAACTTCTTCCGGATCGACGGGCGGTTCTTTCTCGTCGACCTGCCGGGCTACGGCTTCGCGCGGGCGCCCGAGGCCGTGCGCGCAACCTGGCGAAGCCTCATGGAGACCTACCTGCAGGACAACGCCCGCCTGCGGGGGCTGGTGGTCCTGGTGGACTGCCGCCGCGGACTGCAGGAGGCGGATCGCCACCTGCTCGGCTACGTGGCAGGAGGGGGATTGCCGGTGCTGTTCGCCCTCACGAAGGTCGACAAGCTGAACCGCAGCGGACGGCAGAAGGCGGTGCGGGACCTGCAGGCCGCCCTCGACCTGCCGGCGGACCAGGTGGTGGCCACCTCGGCCCGCACCGGGGATGGCGTCCAGGCGCTGGTCGATGCACTGTACGGGCTCGTGGACGACGAACAGGGAGGAAACACGTGAGCGCTCCACGTCCGTTCCGGAGAATTCCGCCCTCGGCCTTCCGGGCCGGGATGCTGTTCGGGCTTCTCGCTACAGGGGCCGCCTGCGGCGGTGCCCCGGTCCCGTCCTCCGGCCCCGCGACCGGCGGGGTCCGTGAGGCCGCGGCGCAGGAGGCCGGGTGGTCGCCCGACCTCGAGCGCACGAGCTCGAACCAGATGGCGCCGCCGGGCTACGGCACGCTCTCCCAGGACGACATCACGGTCCCGCTGGAGGCGGGGACGCTCCGCATCAAGGCCACGCCGCTGCAGGAGTGGGTCATCCGGCTCACCGCGCCGGACACGTACGAGCGCCTGAAGAGCCACAAGGTGGCGCGGGGGGAAGAGATTCTGCGGGCGGCGGCGCGGGCCGGCATGCGGGACTGGCCGCTCGTGATGCTCGTCACCTTCTTCACCCGGGCCTACGAGGACAGCTACGAGCCTTACGACCTGCAGGTCCGGAACCAGAACTTCGTGTTCCGGCCGATCGAGATCCTCCCGATCACGCCGGGCTTCACCCGGGAACGCCTGCGGCAGCAGGACGTGCAGTTCGCCCTGTACCTGTACGAGGGCGACATCGACCTCGACCTGCCGCTCACGCTGGACTACCAGGGCGCGGTGTCATCCCGGTGGACCGGCATCCGTCGGCGGCTGGACGAGGAGCTGTCGATCGTGCTGTCGCGCACGGGAGGCGCCGTCACGGAGGAATCGCCGTGACCGGCGCCGGCGCGCGGGAAAGTACGCGGGGGGAATGCGAGGGAGGACGCTGGGGAGGACACCGCGACGGGCAGGGCGCCCCGCTCAGCCGTCGATCCCGTACTCCTTGAGCTTCCGGTAAAGCGTCCGCTCGCCGATCCCCAGCCGCTCCGCCGCCCGGCGCCGGTTACCTCCGACCTCCCGCAGCGCGATGACGATGGCCTCGCGCTCGATGTCGTGCATCGTCATCCCGGGCGCCAGCTCGATGGAGGGGGGAGCGGTCTCCGCTCCGTCGTCCGCGTCCGGCTCGCCGGTCCGGCCGGACAGCGACTCCGGCCAGTCCGAGGACGCGATCTCGATCGCCCGTAGCTCCCGGCCCGCCAGCTCCCGCCCGGCGGCCACGTCCTCGCCATCTTCGTCGTTCCCGTCCCGCACGGCATGTCGGCGGCGAAACCTCTCGAACTCGGTGCGCAGGTCCTCCAGGTCGATCTTCATCTCCACCAGCGTCCGGAACAGAAACTCCATTTCCGGCAGCCGCAGCGCGGGAAGCCCGCCGTCTTCGGCGTCGCCGCCCGCCGGCCGATCCGCCGCCGCGCCCCCCGCCCGCACGGGCAGCAGGGTCCGGCCGCTCGAGGTGCGGATCTCGGCGGGGATGTCGGCGGGCCGGATCACCTTGCCCGGCGCGAGGACGACCATCGACTCGATGAGGTTGCGCAGCTCCCGCACGTTGCCCGGCCAGGCGTAGTCGAGGAGAATCTGCATCGCGTCGCTCGACAGTCCGCGGAACTCGCGGTCGTGCCGCCGGGTGAACTCCTCGATGAACCCGCGCACGAGGATGTGGATGTCCGAGGGCCGCTCGCGCAGCGGCGGCATCTCCATGTGCAGGACGTGCAGGCGGTAGTACAGGTCGCGCCGGAACGTCCCGTCCCGGACCGCCTCGCGCAGGTCGCGGTTCGTCGCCGCGATCACGCGGACGTCCACCTCGATCTCCACGTCGCCGCCCACGCGCATGAAGCGGCGGGCCTCGAGGACGCGCAGCAGCCGGGTCTGGAGCGGAATCGGCATCTCGCCGATCTCGTCCAGGAAGAGCGTTCCCCCGTCCGCCAGCTCGAACATGCCGCGGCGCCGCGAGGTCGCCCCCGTGAACGCTCCCTTCTCGTGCCCGAACAGCTCGGATTCGAGCAGGGTCTCGGGCATCGCGGCGCAGTTCACGGCGATGAACGGGCGGGACCGCCGCGGCGACAGGCGGTGGATGCCGCGGGCCGCCAGCTCCTTTCCCGTCCCGCTCTCACCCGTGATCAGCACCGTCGTGCCGACGGGCGCGAACATCCGCACGCGACCCAGCGCCTCGCGGATGCCCTCCGTGCGGCCGATGATGCCCGTGACGACCTGGAGCTCGTACCGTTCCAGCTGCTGCGCGAGCGAGACCTGGATCTCCTCCAGGCTCGCCGGGAGACCGACGATGTCGTCGAATTCCTCGGCCCGCTCGCCGCCGCGCAGGTCCCTCGCGATCTGCGCCTCGCACACGGCGAGGACGGGAGGACGGGGCACGTGGCCGTCAGCCGTGCTCAGCAGCCTGCGCGTGGCGGGCGCATCGGGAGAGCCCGTGAGCACGAGCGCGACCGGCTCGTCGCCACCCAGGTGGAGATCCGCTTCGTCGGCCCCGCCCACCAGGATGGTCTCATGGCCGTCGGCCCCCGCGGCCCGGCGGACGAGGACCGCGGCCTCCATGTCGCGCTCGTCGATCAGGACTCGGGCCATGCCTCCCGCTCCTCACTCATGGCGCACGTCGTGGCCCCGCAGGAGCGCGACCGCGTGCGCGGCGATCGGCGCCAGCACGTCGAGCCCGTCGGCCACGGCCGCCGGGCTCCCCGGCAGGTTCACGATCAGCGTGCGCCCGCGGCTTCCCGCGAGGCCTCGGCCGAGCGCCGCGGCCGGCGTCTGGCGCAGACCCGACAGCCGCAGCGCCTCCGCGATCCCCGGGGCCTCGCGATCGAGCACGCTCCGGGTGGCTTCCGGGGTGACGTCCCGCGGCGACAGCCCCGTGCCGCCGGTGGTGACCAGGAGGTCGCACGCATCCCCGTCCGCCCACGCCGCGAGCACGGCCGCGATGTCGGCCGCCTCGTCGGGCACGACCGCGCGGGGCCCGGCGCGCCAGCCCTCTGCCTCGGCCCGGCGGGCGATGGCCGGGCCCGTGCGGTCCTCGCGCGTGCCGCGCGCCACGCCGTCGGAGACCGTGAGGATCCCGATCCGCAGGGTCATCGTTCCGTTCACCACCCGCTCACGGCCCGTTCACCGCCCGTTCACGGCCCGTTCACCGCCCCCGTCTCACTTGCGGACCGATCCGCGGTCCCAGAACGGCAGCTTCGCCACGTGGCCCTCGATGTCGCGGCCTCGAATCCGGACGGCCAGCGAGTCGCCGGGCGCCGCATCCGCGGGCAGGTACGCCGTTCCGATCCCCACGCCGAGCGTGGGGCTGACCGTGCCGGAGCGCACGGGGCCGACCACCTCGCCGCCGAACACCAGGTCGTAGCCCGGACGCGGAAACCCCTGGCCGTCGAGGCGAAACCCGCGCAGGCGGCGGCGCAGGCCCTCCGCCTTCTGGCGCTCGAGAGCGGCCTTCCCGTGGAAGTCGTCCTTGGCGAGCTTCACCAGCCAGCCCAGGCCGGCCTCGAGCGGAGTGGTCTCCTCGTCGATGTCGTTCCCGTACAAGGCGTAGCCCATCTCGAGGCGCAGGGAGTCGCGCGCCCCCAGGCCCGCCGGGACGAGGCCGTGCGGCTCGCCGGCCTCGAGGAGCGCGGCCCACAGCGCGAGCGTCCGCCCGGCGGGCACGTACAGCTCGAAGCCATCCTCGCCCGTGTATCCGGTGCGGCTGATCACGCCTGGAACTCCCGCCACCTGGCCCGACACGAACTCGTAGAATCCGATCGGGTCCAGCTCCTCGGAAGCGAGCGGCGCGAGGATCGCCTGGGCCTGCGGGCCCTGCAGGGCGACCAGTCCGATCCGGTCGCTCTCGTCCTCGAGTTGGACGTCGAACCGTCCGGAGAGGTCCGACAGGTGCTCCCAGTCCTTCGGGAGGTTCGCGGCGTTGACGACGAGCCGGAAGCGCTGGTCGCCGAGCCGGTAGACGAGCAGGTCGTCCACGATCCCCCCGCTCTCGAGGCACATCACGCTGTACTGCACCTGTCCCTCGGACAGCCGCGCCGGGTCGTTGGACGTCGCGTACGACACGAAGTCCAGCGCGTCGGGCCCGGTGACGAGGAACTCGCCCATGTGAGAGACGTCGAACAGGCCCGCCGCCGTGCGCACCGCTTCGTGCTCGGCGCGGATTCCCGAGGGGTACTGCACGGGCATCGCGAAGCCCGCGAACGGAACCATCCTGCCGCCGAGCGCCACGTGCGCGTCGTACAGGGGGGTATGCTTCAGGTCACTCATGGCCGGGACCTCCCGGTTCGTGGGTATCGCCGGTCCCGCCGGTTACGGCGGAGACCCGGGAGAGATCAGAGAATGTAGCGCCGAAGATCGTCGTCCTCGACGATCCGGGCCAGCCGCTCGCGGACATCCGGGGCATCGAGCCGGAAGCTACCTCCGGCGCCCTCGTCCGGAAGCGCGAACATGATGTCGTCCAGCAGCGTGGTGAGCACCGTGTGGAGGCGGCGGGCCCCTATGTTCTCCGAACGGCGGTTCACCTCCGCGGCGATGCGGGCGATCTCCTCGATCGCTTCCGGAGAGAACTCCAGCGTCGCGCCCTCGGTGGCCACCAGCGCCTGGTACTGGGTCAGCAGCGCGTTGCGCGGTTCGAGGAGGATCCGCACGAAGTCCCTCTCGTCGAGGCTGGAGAGCTCGACGCGAATGGGAAACCTGCCCTGCAGCTCGGGGATCAGGTCCGAGGGGCGGCTGACGTGGAACGCCCCGGCCGCGATGAACAGGATGTGGTCCGTGCTGACCAGGCCGTACTTCGTCTGGACCGTGGACCCCTCGACGATGGGAAGCAGGTCGCGCTGCACTCCTTCGCGCGACACGTCCGGTCCGCCCGCGGGACCCGATCGCCCGGCCACCTTGTCCAGCTCGTCGAGGAAGATGATCCCCATCGTCGCGGCCCGCTCCAGCGCCTCCTCCACCACGTCGTCCATGTCCACGAGTCGCTCCAGCTCCTCGGACAGGAGGATGCGACGTGCCTCGGACACCGTGACGGTCCGTCGCTTCGTCCGGCGCGGGAGCATGTCCCGGAACACTTCCCCGAGCTGGAAGTCGAGCCCCTCCATCCCCCCGGCGCCCAGGTCGATCGCCGGGAACGCGCTCTCGGACACCTCCACCTCGACTTCGCGGTCCTCGAGATGGCCGTCCCGCAGCAGGCCACGCAGCTTGTCACGCGTCCGGCGGCGGCGCGCCTCGCCCGGGTCATCGTCGCCGGCCACCGCCACGCCGGCCGTGCCACTCACGAAGGTGCGTGGAGCGGCCCCGACTTCCCCGTTCCCGCTCGGAGCCTCGGGCTCTGCGAGCGGCGGCAGCAGGAGGTCGAGGATCCGCTCCTCCGTCCGGGCGGCCGCGGCGTCGCGGCACTCCTCCTCGCGTTCCGTCCGCACCAGGTTCACGGCGATCTCCACCAGGTCGCGCACCATGGACTCCACGTCCCGGCCCACGTACCCGACCTCGGTGAACTTCGAGGCCTCCACCTTCACGAACGGCGCCCCGGCCAGGCGAGCCAGGCGGCGGGCGATCTCGGTCTTACCGACCCCGGTCGGCCCGATCATGATGATGTTGTTCGGGAGGATCTCGTCGCGCAGCTCGTCGGAGACGTTGCGGCGCCGCCAGCGGTTGCGCAGGGCGATCGCCACGGCCCGCTTCGCGTCGTCCTGCCCGATGATGTAGCGATCCAGCTCGGCGACGACCTGGCGCGGCGTGAGGGCCGCGAACGCCGGCCGCGCGTCCGTCTCCCGGGTCATCCGTCCTCCTCTCCGTCCAGCTCCAGGACGGTGAGGTTGTCGTTCGTGTACACGCAGATGCCCGCCGCGATGCGCAGCGCCTCGCCGACCAGGTCCGGGGCCGCGAGGTCCGAGTGCGCGAGCAGCGCCCGCGCCGCCGCGAGGGCGTAGGAACCGCCCGACCCCACCGCGAGGACCCCGTCGTCCGGCTCGATGACCTCGCCGTTGCCCGAGACGAGCAGGGTCCGTTCGCGGTCGGCCACCACCAGGAGGGCCTCGAGGCGGCGGAGCACGCGGTCGCTCCGCCATTCCTTGGCCAGCTCCACCGCGGCCCGGGTCAGGTTCGCCGGGTGGCGCTCCAGTTGCGACTCGAACTTCTCGAACAGGGTCAGCGCGTCGGCCACGCCTCCGGCGAACCCGGCGAGGATCTCGCCGCCCTTCATGCGGCGCACCTTGCGGGCGCGGGCCTTGAGGACGGCGTCCTCCATCGTGACCTGCCCGTCTCCGCCCATCGCCGTGCGGCCGTCCCGGCGCACGCAGAGGATCGTCGTTCCGTGCATCATCGCTCTCCTTCGCCTCCCGCTGCCCCCGCCCCGGGGTCGGACCCCGGCCCGGCCCCGGCGCGCGGATGGGCCAGCCGATAGGTCTCGATCAGCCTCCGGCGAGAAGTATGTGTGTACACCCGGGTCGTCGAGAGGCTCGCGTGTCCGAGCAGCTCCTTCACGGCCATCAGGTCGGCGCCCGCGTCTAGGAGATGGGTCGCGAAGCTGTGGCGGAGCGAGTGCACCGACAGGCCCGCCCCGCGCGATGCCGTCTCCAGCCACCGCCGCACGATGCGCTGGATCTGGCGGCGGGACAGCCGGCGCCCCCGGGCGGACAGGAACAGCGGCCCCTCGCGCCGGTCGCCGATGCCGGCGGCGATGGCCCGCGCGGCGCGCTCCCCCACGGGCACGATCCTCTCCTTGCGGCCCTTGCCCCGCACCCGCACCCGCCGGGCGGCCAGGTCGAGGTCCGCGAGGTCGAGCCCCTGCAGCTCCGCGAGGCGCAGGCCCGAGGAGTAGAACAGCTCGAGGATCGCCCTGTCGCGCCGGCGGCGCGCGCGCTCGGCGGACGCGGACCGGCCGGGAGCGCCGGGACTTCGCGCGGCGTCCGGGGCGCCGGCGACCCGCAGAGCGTCCGGAGCGGCGGCGACCTCCTCCGCCTCCGGAAGTCCCTCCTCCAGGGCCGCGAACAGCCGCTCCACCTCCGCCCGGGTGAGGCACCCCGGCAGGTCGCGACCGGTGCGCGGAGCACGGATGCCGGCCGCCGGATTGGTCTCCTGGCGGCCCGTGCGCTGCAGGAACCGGAACAGCGCGCGCGCCGCGGACAGCCGGCGGGCGATCGTCGTGCCCGCCAGCCCGCGCGCGTCGAGCGACCCGAGCCACGAGCGCAGGTCGAGCCGATCGATCTCCTCCCACTGCCAGGGCGAGGCGCGGTGCCGGTCGAGGAACGCGCACAGGTCCTCGAGGTCCCGTCCGTAGCCCTCCACGGTTCGCGGCGACAGCCGGCGCTCGCGGCCGGCGTAGCGCAGGAAGTCGCGCACCGCGTCGCGCGGCCCGGCGTCTCCGGCCGGGCGCCCGGCGCCGGAGCTCATGCGCCGGAGGCCGCCGGGTCCGGCTCCGCGACGGGCCGGACCGGCCAGTCCACCTCGGCGCACCAGTCCCGCAGGGCACGGATCGCGCGCGTCGCCTGCGCCTGCCGCCGGGCCCGCCGGCCGCGCGGCCGGCCGGGCGCGGGGTCGAGCAGACCGAAGTTGGCGTTCATCGGCTGGAAGTGGGCCGGGTCCGCCTCGCGCAGGTAGCGGTACAGGCCGCCCAGCATCGTGTCGGCCGGCGGGACCGAGGGCGCGAGTCCCTGCAGCAGGCGGTCCACCTGGATCGCGGCCAGGAGCCCGCTGGCCAGGGACTCCGTGTACCCCTCGACGCCCGTGAGCTGGCCGGCGAGCAGGAGCCCCGGGTCGTCGGGCGGGCTGCCGTGCGGCGTGAGCCCGGCCGGGAAGTTCACGTAGGAGTTGCGGTGGATCGCCCCCCAGCGCAGGAACTCCGCCTCCTCCAGCCCGGGAATCAGCCGGAATACCCGGCCCTGCTCGCCGATCCTGAGGCGGGTCTGAAAACCGACGAGGTTCCACATCCGGCCGGCTCGGTCCTCGCGGCGAAGCTGGACCACGGCGTGAGGGATCCGACCCGTGCGGGGATCCGGCAGGCCCACGGGGCGCATCGGCCCGTGCCGGAGCGTGTCGCGGCCGCGCCGCGCCATCACCTCGATCGGAAGGCAGCCCTCGAAATACGAAACGGCCTCCCAGTCGTGACCCTCGTGCACGTCCGCCGCCAGCAGGGCATCCACGAACGCCTCGTAGCCGGGCTCATCGAGGGGACAGTTCAGGTAGTCCGCCTCTCCCTTTCCGTACCGCGAGGCCATCCACGCCGCCTCCTCGCGAATCGACTCGCGCGACACGATGGGGGCGATCGCGTCGAAGAACGCGAGGTTGTCCGCGCCGAGCCGGCGGCGGATCGCCTCGGACAGCGCATCCGATGTGAGGGGCCCCGTGGCGACGACGGCCGGCCCGGGCGGCAGTTCCGTCACCTCCTCCAGGCGCAGCCGGATCCGGGGGTGTGCGGCCACGCGACGCGTCACCTCGCGGGCGAACAGCGTCCGGTCGACGGCGAGCGCCGAGCCCGCCGGCACGCGGGTGGCATCGGCCACCTCGAGGAGCAGGGAGCCCAGCATGCGGGCCTCGGCCTTCAGGAGGCCGTGGGGCGTGTCCAGGGCCTCCGACTTGAAGGAGTTCGTGCACACGACCTCGGCCAGGTCGCCCGTGCGGTGCGCCGGCGTCTCCCGCTCCGGGCGCATCTCGAACAGGTCCACCTCGTGCCCGCGCTCGGCGAGCTGCCAGGCGGCCTCCGATCCTGCGAGCCCGCCCCCGATCACCGGGATGCGGGAGCGGCTCATCGCTTCGCGGACCGGCCGGACGACCGACCGCGGCCGCCCTTGCGACCGGATCGCCCGCCCTTGTTGCCACCGCCGCGCGCCCGCTTCTCCTCGAGCAGCTGCAGGGCGCGCTCCAGCGTCAGGTCGTCCGGCGAGAGGTCCTTGGGGAGCGAGGCGTTCGTCTTTCCGTGGCGGACGTACGGGCCGTACCTGCCATCCAGCAGCTCCACCGGCGCTTCGTCCTCCGGGTGCACGCCGAGCGCCCGCAGGACCTTCGGGGACCCGCGGCGGCGTCCCTTCTTCGGACGGGAGAGCAGCTCCAGGGCCCGCTCCAGTTCGACGCGCAGCACGTCGTCGTCCTTCTCCAGCGAGCGGAAGTCGCCATCGTGCACGACGTAGGGGCCGTACCTCCCGATGCCCGCGCGCACCGGTTCTCCGCTCTCCGGGTGCGGACCGAGGGTGCGCGGCAACGAGAGCAGGCCGAGCGCCATCTCCAGGTCGACGTCCTCGGCGGCGACGCCCGTGGGCAGGGATGCGCGGGGGGGGCGCCCGCCGTCGCCGGAATCGCTGTCGCCGAGCTGGACGAACGGCCCGTAGCGTCCGACGAGCAGCCGCACCGGCAGGCCCGTTTCGGGATCCGTGCCGAGCGGCTCGTCCGCCTTCTGCTTCGCCTCCAGCAGCCTCGAAGCGACCTCCGGCGTCAGGTCGCCCGGGGCGAGGTCCTCGGGGAGCGTCACGCGGAGCGGCTCGCCGTCCGTGCGCTGTTCGAGGAACGGCCCGAAGCGCCCGATCCGCACCTCGGCCGAAAGGTCGTCGAACTCCGGGAGGCCGGATGCGGCACGCGGATCGATCTTCTCGGCCCGGTCCGCGAGCCGTTTCTCGAACCCGCCCGGCCCGCGGTAGAAGTCCTCCAGGAACCGGCGCCACTCCACGTCGCCGTCGGCGATGCGGTCCAGGTCCGCCTCCATGCGGGACGTGAACCCGAGGTCCACCAGGTCCTCGAAGTGCTCCTCGAGGAGCCGCGTCACCGCGAAGGCGAGGAACGTGGGAACGAGCTGCCTCTGCCGGACGTCGACGTACCCGCGTTCCACGATCGTGGCGATGGTGGGCGCGTAGGTGCTGGGGCGGCCGATCCCCTCCGCTTCCAGCGCCTTGATCAGGGCCGCCTCGTTGTACCGGGCCGGCGGCCGCGTCTCGTGGCCCTCGGGACGAACGCCGCGCGCCGTCAGCCGGTCGCCCTCGGCGAGCGGCGGGAGGAACTCCTCGCGGTCGTCCAGGGCGGCCTCCGGATCGTCGCTGCCCTCGACGTAGGCGCGCAGAAAGCCCGGAAACACCGTGGTGCGGCCGCTCGCCCGGAACTCCGCCGGACCGGAGCGGACGGTCGCGGTGACGCTGCGGCGCCGCGCGTCGGCCATCTGGGTGGCCATGGTCCGCTTCCAGATCAGGTCGTACAGCGCCGCCTCGATTCCCGACAGGCCCAGTTCGTCGGACGTCCGCATCGCCGTGCCCGCCGGCCGGATCGCCTCGTGCGCCTCCTGCGCGCCCTTCGCCTGCTTGCCGTAGTTCCGCGGCCGCGGGCTGAGGTACGCATCGCCGTACTTCTCTTCCACGCGCCTGCGAGATGCGGCGATCGCCTGGCCGGAGAGCCGCGTCGAGTCCGTCCGCATGTACGTGATGTGCCCGTCCTCGTAGAGCCGCTGCGCCACGCGCATCGTCTCCCGTGCGGAGAGGCCGAGCTTGCGGTTCGCCTCCTGCTGCAGCGTCGACGTCCGGAACGGCGCGTACGGTGACTGCGTGAAGTCGCGTGCCTCGACGGCCGTGACCTGGAAGTCCTCTCCCGCGAGCCGCTCCGCCAGCGCCGTGGCCGCGGCTTCGTCGAGCAGGACCACCGCCCCCGCGTCCGCCGGCCGTCCCGTGGCGGAATCGAAGTCCCGCCCCGAGGCGACCCGCGTTCCGTCGAGCGTCTCGAGACGGGCCTCGAACTCGCCGCCTTCCGCCGCCAGGGTGGCCACGATGTCCCACCAGCCGCCGGTGCGGAAGCGGCGCCGCTCGCGCTCGCGCTCCACCAGGAGGCGCACCGCGACCGACTGGACCCGCCCGGCCGACAGGGGCCGGCGGCTCACGGGATCGACGGGGGAGATCTTCTTCCAGAGGAGCGGCGACAGGCCGTAGCCGACCAGGCGGTCGAGAATGCGGCGCGCCTGCTGTGCCTCGACCTGTCGCAGGTCGATGTCCCCCGGCTCGGCGAGCGCCTCCAGCACGGCGTCCTTCGTGAACTCGTTGAACCGCACGCGCCGGAACCGGCGCCCGTCGTTCTCCTCGTAGCCGAGCTTGAGGGCGATGTGGTAGCCGATCGCCTCGCCCTCGCGGTCCGGGTCGGTGGCGATGAGGACGTCGTCGACGTCCCGGGCCCGTTTCCGAAGATCCTGGATCATCCTGCCCTTGCCGCGCACCGTCACGTACTCGGGCTCGAAGCCGCCATCGACGTCCACCGCCAGGCCCTTCTTCGGCAGGTCGATGACGTGGCCCGAAGTCGCCTCCACGGCATAGTCCCGTCCCAGGACGCGCCTGAGGGTGTTCGCCTTGGTGGGAGACTCCACGATCACGAGATGTCTGGGTTTCGCTGCCGCCATGCCGCTCTATGTCTTTCCGATGTTCAGGGTCGGTCCGCCGGATCCGCGCGTCCCGCCGGGTCCGCGCGTCCCGCCACGTTCGCCATGTCCTCCACGGCCTCGGCCACCGCCGCCGCCGTCTCCGGTACGTCGTGCCCGGAGGTGGCGACCGCGATCTCGGCCAGACGATAGGCGGCGGACCGCCGCTCGAGAAGGGTCTCCAACACCTGCCCGGGCGATTCGTTCGCCAGCAGGGGCCGGGTGGCCGGCAGCCCGCGCAGGCGATCGAGGGCTTCCCCGGGCGTCACCTGAAGCCACACCCGGATCGCGCCGGCCCAGGCATCGCGCAGCTCCGGCCGGGCCATCCAGCCACCTCCCGTCGCGATCACGAGCGGCGGCCGGGGGCGTAATCTGCGCGTCGCCTCCGCTTCCCGGCGCCGGAATCCCTCCTCTCCCTCGCAGCGGAAGATCTCCGCCACGGAGGTTCCCGCCCGGCGTTCGATCTCTTCGTCCAGGTCGAGAAAGGGACATCCCCAGCGATCGGCCAGGACCCGCCCGACCGTGCTCTTGCCGGCCCCCATCAGGCCGACCAGCACGACCACGGCTCCCGGTGAGGCATGGCGTGGCGCACCGTCCGGCGGCGGGGCGGAGCGCGACGATCCGCCCGGCGGCGGCCCGTTCCGCGGCCGCGGCGGCTCGTTCACCCGGCGGGCTCCGCCGCCTCGTTCACCCGGTCGAGATACGCCTCCAGGTTGCGACGCATCTCCCGCAGCGAGTCTCCTCCCAGCTTTTCGCGCAGCGCGCCGGCGAGCACCAGGGCCACCATCGCCTCTCCCACGATGGCGGCCGCGGGCACCGCGCACACGTCGCTCCGCTCGCGCACGGCCTTGGCCGGAGCGCCGGTGCGCAGGTCCACGCTGTCCAGCGGGCGGGTCAGCGAGCTGAGCGGCTTCATGGCGGCACGCACGACGAGCGGCTCGCCCGTCGTCATGCCGCCCTCGAGGCCTCCCGCGTGGTTGCGGCGACGGCGATACCCCGCCGCCCGGCGCCGGCCCGGGGCCGCCTCGATCTCGTCGTGCACCTCCGAGCCCCGCAGCGCCCCGGCCCGGAACCCCAGCCCCACCTCGACTCCCTTGATCGCCTGGATGGACAGCAGGGCGGCACCCAGCCGCGTCTCGAGCCGCCGGTCCCATGCGACGTGGCTGCCCAGACCCACCGGAAGGCCCGTGGCCACGACCTCGAACACCCCGCCCAGCGTGTCCCCGTCGGCACCCGCCGCATCGATGGCGGCACGCATGCGCTCGGCCGCGGCGGGGTCCAGGCAGCGGACGTCGGACGCGTCGGACGCCGCGTTCAGGTCGTCGGGGAGCGGCGCGGGCGGCGCCGCCTCCACCGGCCCGATCCGCACCACGTGGCTGCCCACGCGGACGCCGAGCTCCGCGAGCAGCCGGCGCGCCACCGCGCCCGCCGCCACACGCGCCGACGTCTCGCGGGCGCTCGACCGCTCCAGGATGTCGCGCGCGTCGCGGCGATCGTACTTGCGCAGCCCGACGAGGTCCGCGTGGCCGGGACGGGGCATCCACACGCGCCGCAGCGCCTCGTCGTCCGCGTCCGGCACCGGCTCCACGTTCATCGCGGTGCGCCAGTTCTCGTGGTCCCGGTTCCCGATCCAGATCGCGACCGGCGAGCCGAGCGTCTCGCCGAGCCGTACGCCGCTGAGGATCTCGCCCGCGTCCCGTTCGATCTGCATGCGGCCGCCGCGGCCGTACCCGAGCTGCCGGCGCGCCAGGTCGCGCGCCACGTCCTCGGGACGCACGGGAAGGCCGGCGGGCAGGTTCTCGACGACCACCAGCATGCCGCGTCCGTGCGACTCCCCGGCCGTGCTGAATCGGATTCCCAGGTCCATGCTCGCTCCGTCGTTCACGTCCGTTCGCCCCGGCGTGCGGGCCCGGCCTCCCGGCCCGTACGGGCCCGCCCCCCGGACATGGGTCTCGGCCGTCCGTAACGCAAGCGGGGCCCGGACGGATCCGGGCCCCGACACGACCGCGCCTGTCCGCCGCCGTCACGGCGGCGGACGGGTCACTTCACGATGTGCGGCGTCACGAGGATGATCAGGTCCTGCTTCGTCTCGCTGTTCTTGGTCGACCGGAACAGCCCGCCGACCAGCGGAACGTTCATCAGGAGCGGGATCCCGCTCTCGGTCCGCGTCACCTCGCTCAGCGTGAGCCCGCCGATCACCATCGTCTCGCCGTCCTCCAGCAGCAGGCGCGACTGGCCGATCTGCTTCTCGAAGGTGAAGCCCACGTCCGGGAGGTCGGTGAGGATCCCGGAGCGCTCCGCCGAGACGTCGAGCAGGATCTGGTTGTTGTTCGTGATGTGCGGCGTCACGTCGAGGATGATGCCCGTGTCCTCGAACTGGACCGCCACCGTCGCCTCCTGTACCTGCGCGCCCTGCTCGAGGATCCGCAGCGGCGTGCGCTCGCCGACCTGGATGCGGGCGTTGTGGTTGTCCACCACCTGGATCGACGGCGCGGCCTGCACGTCGGAGAGGCGGTGCTGCTCGAGGGCCTCGATGAACGCGCTGAGCGCGAAGTCCCCGAACGCCGTGGAGGCGAGGATCTGCAGCGAGGGCGCAAGGACCCGGTCGTTCGCGTTCGCCAGCGCCGCCACGGATTCCCCCGACAGGTCGACGAGGGTCTCGTTCGTGATGGTGCCGGGATTGAGAGGGTCCTCGACGCCGATCACTTCGTTGATGGAGTTCCCGCCGCTGGCGTTGCTCACGTCCTTCAGGTCGTAGACGATCCCCATTTCGTTGACGTCCGTGCGGTTCACGAAGATGATCCGCGCGTCGATCGCCACCTGCGGAGTCTGGCGGTCGAGGCTCCGGATCAGCGTGTCCATGCGGGCCACGACCGAGGGCACGTCCGTCACGATCACGGAGTTCGCCCCCTGGTAGGCCACGACCTGGCCGCGGCTCGGCGTAGCGAGCGCGGACAGGGTCTTGGCGACCGAGTCGGCCCCCGCGTAGTTGATCCGGAACACCCGGGTCTCGGTCTGCAGCGTGTCGCGCGTCCGCAGGCCCTCGAGCTTGTCGACGATCAGGATTCCCTCGGACTGCAGGCGCCACCCCAGCCCCTGCGAGGCGAGGATCGCGTCGAGGGCCACGTCCCAGCGCTGGTTGCGGATGTCCACGCCGCGCACCGTCATCGCGGCGGCCTCGCTGCTGGGAACGATCGACACGCCGGCGTACTCGGAAAAGCCGGCGAGCACGTCCAGCATGCTCGCACTGTCGAAGGCCACCGTGATGCGCGCCGGCTCCTCCTGGGGGAGAGGAGGCCGGGACACGGTGGCCGTCGCGGTCTCCGCGGGGCCGGCCGCCGCCGGCCGTCCCGTGGACCACGGCTCGAAGGGACCGGCCGGATTCGGGAACCGAACCCGCACACCCGCCGGATCCACGGAGGTCTCGTAGGCGGGGAGCTCCGAGAGGTCGAACACGAGCCGCAGCACCCCCGGCCGGTACGCCGCGCTCCGCATCCGCACGACCCCGCCGATCCCGATCGCGTCGTACGCCGGGCGCGGCAGGGCGGACTCCACGCCCTCGAGGTCGAGAACGAGGCGCGGAGGATCCGTGAGCACGAAGTCGCGGACCTCGACCGGGCCCGTCGTGAGGATCACGATCTCCGTCTCGGCACCCGCCGGGGCGATCCGGACTTCCTGCACGGCGCCCGGCCCTCCCCCGGAGGGAAAGACCGGTCCCGCCAGCAGGGCCGACGCGAGGATCGCTCTGACCATCATTCCCTCCGCTCCTTGTCCGCCTTCTTCAGGCGCAGCGTCTCCTGGCGCGTGACCCCGAACGCCGTGACCACGAACTCGGCCTCCGCGGGGCGCACGCGCGCAAGGCGCGCACCGCCGATGTCGTCGCCCTCCCAGACCCGGTAGCGCCGGCGCGTGGCCCGGTCCACCAGAATCGCGATGCTCCCCGTCTGCGGCGCGAACACGAGGCCCGCCAACTCGAGATCCTCGAACCGCGGACCCAGCTCGTCGCCCGCCGACAACGGCTCGAACGGATCGCGGCGGTCCTCGCCGCCGGGGTACCGGAACACCTCCCGGGTCAGGACGTCTTCCTGCTCCTGCCCCGCGGCGCTCGGCGTCCCCGCGGTCGGCTCCTGTGCCGCGGCCGGCTCCCGCGCCGCGAATCCGGCCACCATCGCCAGGACGAACCCGGCCGCCAGGCGCGATCGGCTCACCGGCTCCCTCCCGTGCTCCCCGGACCCGCGTCGGCTCCGGCGACGAACCCGGCCGCCTCTTCTCCGGTCGGGGGCGCCCCTCCGCGCAGCACGAACGTCTCGAGCGAGAACGTCGCGTTCACGAGCTGGCGCCCCGCGGGCGTCATCCCGGAGGGAATCACCTCCGTCACGCGCGGGCGTACGATCCTGTCGAAGGAGGCCACGCGAGCGAGAAGCGTGCCGAGCGCGTGATACTCGCCCTCGACCCGCATCAGCCACTCCTGCCGCAGCAGGGGCGACGCGCTGTCGGTCGGCACCGGCTCGGCCGGCTCCACGCTGATCAGGCGGAGCCGCAGCGCCTGCGTCTCGGTGGCGATGGACTCGTAGATCTCCGGGACCTCGGCGCCCGACGGCACGAGCCGCTCGAGCGCCTCGAGCTGCGACTCGGCCGCCGCGAGCCTGTCACGCAGCTCCTGGAGGTTCCCGATGCGCGCTTCCGCCGCCTCGTTCTGCGCCTGCAGGGACTCCACCCGCGCCCGCTCCTCCAGCAGCTCATCCGCGCGCGGCCGGTGGACGTACAGGTAGTAGAGCGCGGCACCCGCCACCGCGAGAATCGCCACGAGCAGCTTGAGCTGCTTGTCCTGTTCGGTGGGGAGGAGGGCCATCGTCAGGTCCCCCGCTCGCCGACCGGCACCCGTTCCACGTCGCGGTCGGAGGGCTGCCGGTAGTGGACGACGATCTTGAAGGCCTGCGCCGCCACGTCTTCGACGAGCTGCTGCTGGCTTCCGATGATCCGCACCCGCGAAATGAACGGGGAGGCCTGCAGATTGCGGACGAAACGGGTAATCGCGAGCGGGTTCGCCGCCACGCCGTCGATCTGCACGCTGAGATCCGGCAGCGGCGTGCTCGCACGGATCGCCGTCAGCCAGGTGAACGCCGGTAGCGCGGCGCTCACCTCGTCCATCAGGTGCGGCCAGACGAACCGTCCCTCGTCGAGGCTCCGCACCAGGCCCAGCCGATCCCGGATCGCCCGTTCCCGCGACGTGAGGCTGTCGCTGAGCTGGCGCAGGTCGGCGAGGCGCACGGAGTCGGCGACGGCTTCCTCGAGCTCCCGCTCGATGGCGCCGGCCGCCCCCCGCTGGGAGAACCACAGGCCCGCGATCACGAGCACCGCGACGGCCGAAAGCCCCCAGGCGGCGAGGGTCCACGGGTCCCGTCCCCCCGTGCCTCCCGCACCGCCCGCGGGCGGGCGGATCCGAAACGGGAGGGCGAACCCCCCACCTCCCCGGCGACGTCTCCGGCCCGCCTTCGGACCGGCCGGGTGGAGGTTGACCTCGATCATGCCGCGCTCCGCAGCGCGAGGCCCACGGCGAGCATCATCAGGGGCGCCAGCGAGCGCGCCTCGTCGGGATCGATGGCCCCCGGCCGCACGGCGAGCCGCTCGATGGGGCTCGCGACCCGCGTCTCCACCCCGAGCCGCTCCGCGAGCGCGTCCAGGAGGCCGGGAACGTGCACCCCGCCGCCACACAGGTAGAGTCGGCCGAGCCCCGTGCCCACTTCCTGGGTCTCGAGGAACGCGGTGGCGCGCTCGACCCCCCGGCCCACTTCCTGGGCGCGCTCGAACAGGAAGGACCGCAGCCGCTCGTCCGCATCCTCGCCCCGGAGGACCGCCTCCGCCTCGTCGGCGAGCATGCCCCTCTCCCGCTGCAGGTCGAGGGAAAGGCGTCGCGTTCCGAAGCTCAGGTCGCGGGTGAGAACGGGAATCCCGTCCTCGAGGATGTTCACCGTCGTCGTCTCGTGCCCGATGTTGACGAGCGCCGCGACGCCGCGCATCGCCTCCGGGTAATTCGGCTCCAGCGCGTTGTGCAGGGCGAACGACTCTACGTCGATGACGCGCGCGTCGAGGTTCGCCTCCTCGAGAAGGGCGACCTTGTTCTCGACGAGCTCGCGCTTGGCGGCCACGAGGAGGACGCCCATGTGAAGGCCCTCGCCCTCGGGGTCGGTGATCTCGAAGTCGAGCTGCACGTCGTCCATGTCGAACGGCACGTGCTGCTCCGCCTCCCAGCGGATCACTTCGCGGGCGTCGCCCTTCTTCATCCGGTCCATCTGGATCGGCTTGATGATGACGTCGCGCCCCCCCACGCTCACCACCACGTCGCGCTCGCGGATGCCCTCCTCCTCGAACAGGGAATCCACGGTGGTCGCGACGAGGCCCGGATCCATCACCTCACCCTCGACGATCGCATCGCCGCCGAGCGGACGCGCCACCAGGCGTTCGATCGTGGGTGCGTCACCGGAGTGGTCCACGACGGCGACCTTCACGAGGCCGCTGCCGATGTCCAGACCGACCGAGCGCCGTCTGCGGCGGAAACCGAAGGGTGTCATACCGCCAAGCCGCTCGCCCGGTTGAGGTTGGCCTCAGTGTGGCAGGTAGTCCACATTGTAGATTCGCTCCCGGAGGCTGTCAAACGACGCCGCCGCGACCTCAGTCGCCGGCATGGTGGGGCCCCCGCGCCGCCGGCTCCCCGACAAGAAAGCCGCTCGGCGCGGCGCCCGCAACGGGCGGCACCCGCGTCGCGAGTCACGGTGACGGCACGAGAACCTCGACTGGCCAGTCCGTCGCCGCCTCTCCCATTCGCGCCCGCGCCCGCAGCCGGCGGAGCCCGCCGGCGTCCGGCATCGTGTCGACGACCACCCGCACGCGGCGTCCGCCGATGTCCACTTCGCCCGCTTCCGCCGTCGAACCGGGCGACTCCACGAGCAGATGTTCGAGCACCTGCCGTGCCGCCAGCGCTTCGGCGCCGCGCCGCGCCGCGGATTCGGCCTGCCGCCGGCCGGTCGAGATCACCGTCGCTGCTGCGAGCACGCCGATCGTCAGTATCGACAGGGAGATGAGAAGTTCGACCAGGGTGGCGCCGCGGGTCGGTCCGCCGGTACCGGACCGTTCCCCGACCGCGCCCCCGCCGGTTCGGGAGGCACACGGCACCCGCGGGCGGGCGTGCAGAACGCCGGACTCCTCGCAGCACGGGGTTCGATCCGGGGCGGATTCCCGCGGCCGCCGCGTCATGGCAGGCTCTCCCGGCGGACCCGCCCGAGGAAGTTGCAGACCAGGCGCACTCCCCTGTCGTCCTTCCACAGGTACACGCTTCCGGCCCCGGCCTGGCCTCGCTCGTTGAACCGGATCGCCGCCGGACGGACGCGCAGCGAGTCGATCGGCAGCTCCTCGCCGCGGCCGAGCCGCAAGGCCACGAGCACGTTTCCCTCCGGGTCGTGCAGCTCGGTCCCGGCCGGCCCGGCGCGCAGGCGGACCGGCTCCCGACGGGCGATCGCGAGGTTCCGGCCGAGGGCGAGCTGCCGGGCCACCGCGTCCGCCGCGCCGTTCAGGGTGGCGGCGGAGCGCAGCCGGACCAGGGGCGGCACCGCGATGGCGACGAGCGTTCCCGCCACCACGAGCGCGATGAGCATCTCGACGAGCGTGAAGCCCGCCGGCGACCTGACGAGCGCGTGGCGCATGCCGCCCTCCCCCGTTGCCGTGACCCGCGGCCGGGCCGGGAGATTCCGGCCGGCGCGGGCTTCAGGTGGGGGGCGCGGATCAACGGGGGGTCAACGGTGGGGATAGCCAGATGGCCTTAAGAGTCTTGGATCCGCACCGCCGACGCGAAGTACTCCGGCTCGTCCCAGGTGACGCCCACCTGGTCGAGCTCGGGGACGACCCAGATCAACGCCAGGGCGAAGGCGATGACTGCGAGAATAGGTCTCCCGCGATCCCCAGCGCTGATCCTGCCCCGCTTCTCGGATTTCCCGCTGTTCCCGTTCACCTCACCTCCGCGTGGCCCCCCGACCCAGTAAGGACATGGGCCGCAGCTCGTGCGACCTGCCACGGGGAACACCGGGGCCGTCTCCCTCTGCCCGATGTTGCGACGGGCGGGACGACCCTTCGGTCATCCCGCCCGTCGCCCACCGAGCCGCGGACTCAGGCCGCCGCGCGACGGCCATCACGGCGCGAGGTCAACTCAGCAGTCGGCTCCCTCGACGATCTTGCCGGGTGCGGTCGCCGCCTGGTCCGTGTTGACGCAATAGGTCTTTGTGCTGCCCGAGTGGGTCGCCGTCGCCTCGTAGGCAGCAGCGGTGTTCGCCGTTACGGCAACGGTCACGGACGGGCTCGGAACGAACGCGTTGCCGGTAGTCAGGTTCGCCAACGTGCCGTACGTCTGATTGTCCGCGTAATACGCCTCCTGCGCGGACATCAGGTTCCGCAGATCGCTCTTCGCCGTCGCGTCGAACGCCTTCCCCTTCGTGCTGGCGAACTGCGGGATCGCGATCGCGGCGAGGATGCCGATGATCACGACCACGATGAGCAGTTCGATCAGGGTGAAGCCCTTCTTGTCGCGTACGGCGTCGCGGATGGTGTGGCGGAGCATGATACCTCCCTGGGTTTGCGGGGCCGCGTCGATCGCTGTCCCTGTGTGCTGGTCGGTCGACGTTGGAGGCATCGCCTCCTGTGCCGGGGTGCCAGCAACCCTCGTGCCCCACGCTCACCAGGATCTCAACCGGCTGTAAGAACGATGCTTACGCAACAGGCCGCCACGGCCCGCGCGTGGCGCCCGACCGCGCACCGTTGCACCGTGCAAGAGATATCCTCCCTCTGCAAGAAGTTGCGAGTCGGATTCCGGGACGCCTCGGCGCCTGCGGGGACTCCGGGGCGCCGGGCCCCCGCGGCCGCGGCCGGTGCCGGCGCGCTTCACCCCTCCAGGTCGTACCGCTTGATCTTGCGGTACAGGGTGCTCGGGTCGATCCCCAGCACCTCGGCGGCGCGCGTCTTGTTGCCGCTCTCCGCCTTCAGGACGTGCGCGATGTAGGCCCGTTCGATGATCTCGAGGGCCGGGTTGGCGGGCGGCCGGTCCTGCACCAGGGGCTCGGCCGGCGCCTCCCGCAGGCGGTCGGGCAGGACATCGGGCTTGATCGTGCCGCCGGCCGTCAGGACCACGGCGCGCTCGATCACGTTCTCCAGCTCGCGGACGTTGCCGGGCCACGGGTAGCCCTGCAGGACCTCCAGGGCCTTCGGCGCCAGCCGCTTCGGCTCGCCGTCGCCGGCCTGCCGGGCCAGGAAGTGCTCGGCGAGGAGCGGGACGTCGTCGGCGCGCTCGCGGAGCGGCGGCAGCTCGAGGGAGATCACGTTCAGGCGGTAGTACAGGTCGCGCCGGAAGCGGCCCTCCTCGATGTCCCGCTCGAGGTTCCGGTTGGTGGCCGCGATGAGGCGCACGTCGACCGGGATCGGGTCGGTGGACCCCACGGGGATCACCTCGCGCTGCTGCAGGACCCGCAGGAGCTTCACCTGGGTGGAGGGCGCCATCTCTCCCACCTCGTCCAGGAAGAAGGTCCCGCCGGAGGCGGCCACGAACAGGCCCTCCTTGTCCTTCACGGCGCCGGTGAAGCTCCCCTTCACGTGGCCGAACAGCTCCGATTCCAGGAGGCCCTCGGGCAGGGCGCCGCAGTTCAGCGACAGGAAGCGCCGGCTGGAGCGCGGCGACAGGTCGTGGATGTAGCGGGCGAACACCTCCTTGCCGGTGCCGCTCTCGCCGCCGATCAGGATGGTGGACTCGCTGTCCGCCACGTTCTCGGCCAGCTCCAGCGCGTCGCGGAAAGAATCGCTGATCCCGATCGGCTTCCCGACCTTGAGGGTCTGCTGCTTCTTGAGCTCGCGCTTGAGCCCGGTGTTCTCCTTCTTGAGCCGGCCCCAGTCCAGGGATCGGTGCAGCACGGCCAGCAGCTCGTCGTTCTTGAACGGCTTCTGCACGTAGTGCGTGGCGCCGAGGTTCACGGCCTGGATGGCCGACTGCAGGGAGGCCTGCGCCGTCATCAGCACGACCGGCGTGTCGGGATTCGAGCGGCGGATCTCCTCCAGCACGTCGATGCCCGTCACCTTCGGCATCCGCACGTCCGAGAGGACGATGTCGGGCTGCTCGTCCTTGAACCGCTCGAGGCCGTCCGCCCCGGTCAGCTCCGAGATCACGTCGAAGCCCTCGCGCTTGAGCAGGACGGTGAGGTTCTCGACCAGGGCCTGCTGGTCGTCGATGAGAAGCAGCAGCGGCTTGTCTCGCATGGTCATCCTCGTCTCGCGTGAAACGGAGGGGCGGGGCCCCTCCGGTCGGTCGGTCTCAGCCGGTCCCGTTCAGCCGGTCCCGTTCAGCCCTCCCCGGGCCCCGCCGCCTCGAGCGCTTCGAGCTCCCTGACGCGCCGATCTTCGTCCGCGGGCAGCCGGTCCCGGCCGCCGCGGCGCGGCAGCACCACCGCGAAGCAGGCGCCGCGTCCCGGTTCCGAGTTCACCAGCAGGGCCCCGCCGTGCGCCTGCACGGCCCGGTGCGCGATCGACAGGCCGAGGCCGCTGCCGCCGGGGCGCCGCGTGTAGAATGGATCGAAGATGCGCGGCAGGTCCTCCGGGTCGATGCCCGGCCCGTCGTCGATCACGCGGATCCGCACGGGGTTGCCGAGCGAGATCTCGCCCGGCACGAGGTCGGGGCGCAGCGAATCGGTGACCACGCGCACGTGCACAGGGCCGTCCGCTTCGCCCACCTGCACGGCGTTGAGCACCAGGTTCTGGAGCACGCGCCGCAGCAGCTCGGGGTCGCCCCACAGGCCGCCGGCATCGTCCAGGAACTCGCTCTCGAGGCGTGCCCGTCCCGCCGCGGCCGGGTGCCGGCCCACCGTCTCCAGGACCTCCGGGATCAGGCGGTCCAGCGGCACGGGACGGCGTTCCGCGACGTCGACGCGCGCGAAGTCGCCGAACTCGCCGAGGATGAGGTTCAGCCGGTCGCTCTCGCGCACGATCAGCCGACCCAGGATCCCATCGTCCTCGTCCTCGAAGCCCCTGCCGCACAACTGCTCGGCGGCGCTGCGGATCGAGGCGAGGGGGTTCTTCAGCTCGTGGGCGAGAGAGGCCGACAGCTCCGCCACCGCGCCCAGCCGTCCGGCGCGCAGGCGCAGGTCCTCGAGCTGCCGCCCCGGCCGCAGGTCCTGCATCAGGAGGACGTAGGAGCGGTCCTTTCCCGAGGCCGTCAGCACCGAAGAGCTCACGGCCAGCGGCACGCCATCCCCGGCGTCTGCATCGTCGCCGTCCGTCGGCCGCACGATCTCCAGCTCCCGGTTCCGGAGCCGGCGGCCGAGGTGCAGGGTCTCGTCCACGGCGATCGCCAGCTCGGGAGAGAGCCGCTCGAACAGCGGGGCGACGTCCCGGCCGAGAGACGCCTCCACGTCGATGCCGAGCAGCTCCGCGGCGGCGAGATTCGCGTACACCAGCCGCCGGCCGGAGTCGATCGTCACCACGCCGGAGGGAATGATGCGCAACACGTCCGCCGTGTCGAGCTCCAGGCGGCGCAGCTCCCCCTCGACGGTGCGGAGCTGACTCCGCACCGCGCGCAGACGCGAGCCGATGACGCTCGTGGCCGCCGCCACCAGGGTGATGATGACGACCTGCACGACGAGCACCGGCAGGTTCGCGCCGGCCTCCGCCGTCGCCAGGTTGATCGTCCCGTGGACGAGCCCGGCGGAGACGGCGATGACGAGCGCCGCGGCGAGCGGCAGGAGCAGGGCGTACGCGGCCGCGAGGCCGATGAACAGGGACACGAAGGGGCTCTGGAGCCCACCCGTGATGTGCACGACGGCGCTCGCGAGTCCCACGTCCAGGATCGCCTGCGACAGCAGGAAGGCCCGGCCGGTGGAGCGGCGCCGGTGGTGACTCAGGAAGTACGACAGCGGCGTGAAGACGGCCGCGGCCGCGAGGCCGGCGATGGCGACGGCGTGGATCGCGAAATGGTCGGACGCCGCGCCCTGCGACGCGAGGAAGTCGGTGATGAGCAGGGCCGGGACGAAGACGCCGAGCGCGACGAACAGTCGCGCGGCGTAGAGGCCATAGAGCACCTGGAGCGGCTCGAGGGCCACCGCCAGTCTCCGCTCGGTATTCAGGTTTCGGAGCACCCGGCGCGGATCTCCGCTCTGCAGGAGCGTCGACGCGGAGGGCCGTCCGGCTCGCCGCGCGCGATGCCGGCGGATCGCCCGCCGGCCGGTGCTATGATAGACCGGTTATTGCAGGATGCAAGACCCGGCGGGTCAACCCCAGTCCGGCTCCTCGTCGAACACGGAGATCTGGGTCACGCGGCCGGCCCGCACCGTCGCGGTGAGCGAGCACACGGTACCGGTGGCTGGGCAGGGCAGCGGACGCCGCAGGAGGGGAACGTGCGTCTCGGCCGCGGCGGCGTCGGGCGCGGCGACCGGCCACAGCCCCACGGCGCGCGCGGCATCCGACAGGGTCTCGAAGCCGGGGTCGAAGCTGGCGGTCCAGGAGGCCACGCGCGGCTCGCCCGCGTCCGGAGATTCGCAACGGACACGCAGCGACAGGTCGCCCGACGTGTAGACGAGCCACACGTCGCCGCCGGCCGAACGCCGGGAGACCGGGGCCCCGAGCCGCGCCGTCAGCTCGGATTCCCGCATTCCGATGAGTCCTGTCCGTTCCTTCATGCCGGTCCCGGGGGCCGCTTCCGGACCGCCGCCTCCTCTACTGGATGGTGTTGATCATGCCGAAGATCGGCAGATACATGGCCACGATCATGCCTCCGACCACGGTGCCGAGGATCACGATCATGGCCGGCTCCATGGCCTTGAGCAGAGACTCCACCGCCACGTCCACCTCTTCGTCGTAGAAGTCGGCGACCTTGGAGAGCATCCCGTCCAGGTCTCCCGTCTCCTCGCCCACGTTGATCATCTGCGTGACCATGGGCGGGAACACGCCCGACTCCTGCAGGGGCCGCGAGATCGATTCGCCGCCCGCGATGGAGCTGCGGCTCTTCATGATCGCGTCGTGGATCACCCGGTTCCCGGAGGTCCGCGCCGTGATCTCGAGGCCTTCGAGGATCGCCACGCCCGAGCTCAGGAGCGTACCCAGGGTGCGCGTGAAGCGCGCCACGGCGGACTTCCGCGCCAGGGGACCGAGGATCGGGACGCGCAGGAGCGACCGATCGAACACGAGCCGCCCGCCCGGCGTCGCGATCCAGCGCCGGAACAGGAAGGTGCCGCCCGTCCCGCCGGCGAGCAGCGCCCACCAGTACGACTGCAGGAATTCGGACATGCCGATCACGATGCGGGTCGGCAGGGGCAGCACCTGGTTGAAGCTGGCGAACATCGTCTGGAACGTGGGGATCACGAACAGCAGGAGTATCACGATCGCCGAGACCGCCACGAAGCCGATCACGGCGGGATAGATCATGGCGCCCTTCACCTTGCGGGTGAGCGCCTCGTTCTTTTCGAGGAAGCTCGAAAGGCGGAGCAGGATCGTGTCCAGGATACCGCCCGTCTCGCCGGCCGCCACCATGTTCACGTACAGGGACGAGAAGACCTTCGGGTGCTGCCGGAGCGCATCGGCCAGCGTGTTGCCGCTCTCCACGTCGTGCCGCACCTCTCCGAGCGTCGCTCCGAGCGGCTTCCCCTCGGACTGCTTCACGAGGATGTCGAGCGCCTGGACGAGCGGCAGGCCGGCGTTGATCATCGTGGCGAACTGGCGCGTCATGATCACCAGGTCGCGGTTCTTGATCTTCTTCTGGCCCAGCGAGAAGCCGATCGCCTTGGGCTTCTCTCGCACCGACACCGGGATGAGCTTCTGGGCCCGCAGGAACGCGATGACGTCGTTCCGGGTCGGGACGTCGATCTCGTCGCGGCGCAGGTCGCCGGCGACGGTGCGGGCGCTGTACGTATAGACGGGCATGGGACTCTTCTCCGGGCGGCCCGGGTGTCGGTTCCGTCAGCGGACGGCGGCGACGGGCGCGTCCACCTCGCCCACCATCCGCTTGAACTCGATCGGGTCGGAGCTGATGCGCAGGCACTCCTCCAGCGTGACTTCGTCGCGCATGTAGAGGGAGTAGAGCGCGTCGTTCAGCGTCTGCATCCCGAACTTCTTTCCGGCCTGCATGGTCGAGTAGATCTGGTGCACCTTGTCGTCGCGGATCAGGGAGCGGACCGCGGGCGTGGTCACGAGGACCTCGCACGCCACGACGCGGCCGCGCCCGCCCCGGCGGGGCAGGAGGAGCTGCGTCACCACGCCTTCGAGCACGAAGGCGAGCTGGGCCCGGACCTGCGTCTGCTGGTGCGACGGGAACACGTCGATGATCCGGTTGATCGACTCGGCGGCCGAGTTCGTGTGCAACGTGGCGAGGGCCAGGTGCCCGGTCTCGGCGATGGTCAGGGCCGCCTGCACGGTCTCGAGGTCCCGCATCTCGCCGACCAGGATCACGTCGGGATCCTGCCGGAGGACGTACTTGAGCGCCTGGGCGAAGGAGCCCGTGTCGCTGCCCACTTCGCGCTGGTTCACGAGGCAGTTCTTGTGGCGGTGCACGAACTCGATCGGGTCCTCGACCGTCACGATGTGGCCCGTCCGCTCCCGGTTGATCTTGTCGATCATCGCGGCCAGCGTGGTCGACTTGCCCGAGCCCGTGGGCCCGGTCACCAGGACGAGCCCGCGCGGCCGCTCGGCGAGGGTCGCGACGACGGGAGGCAGGTTCAGCTCCTGGAACGACAGAATCTCGAACGGGATCTGCCGGATGGCCATGGCCACGGTGCCGCGCTGCCGGTAGACGTTGCCGCGGAACCGGGACAGGTTCTGCACCGAGAAGGACAGGTCGAGCTCGTCCTCCTGCTCGAACCGCTTCTTCTGCTGCTCGGTGAGCACCGAGTACGCGAGGGTCTCGGTGTCCCGCGGCGTGAGCTGCTGCCGCCGGTCGCTGTCGGTCAGGCGGCCGTCGATCCGGAGCTTGGGCGCCTCGCCCGCCGACAGGTGCAGGTCGGAGGCTCCCTTCTCGATCATCTCCTCGAGGAGGCCCCGCAGGGTCGGCGATCCGCTTTCGTTCGTCGTGATCACGATCCGTTCCGTTCGTCCCGGGTTTCCGTGGCGCGCTCCGGCCGGCGGCTCAGAGCGACGTCTCCTTCAGCACTTCCTCCAGCGTGGTGACGCCCCGCTTCACCTTGACGAGGCCGTCGGTCCGGAGGGTCAGCATCCCCTCGCTCACCGCCTGTTCCTTCATGTCCGCGGCCGACGCCCCCTGCAGCACCATCCGGCGCAGCGACGCGGTCATGGGCATCACCTCGTACAGGCCCTGGCGTCCCGCGTAGCCGGAGCCGGCGCAGGCGTCGCAGCCCTCGCCGCGGTAGAACACCTCCGCCGCGGCCTCCTCGGACGACAGGCCCGTGGTCTCGAGCACCTCCGGCAGATAGGTCGCCTCGACCTTGCACGAGTTGCAGATCCGCCGGACGAGCCGCTGAGCCGTGATCAGGTTCACCGCCGACGCCACGTTGAACGGCTCTATTCCCATGTCCACCATGCGGGTGACCGTCGAGGCGGCGTCGTTCGTGTGCAGCGTGGAGAGCACGAGGTGGCCGGTGAGCGCCGCCTTGACGGCGATGCTCCCGGTGTCCAGGTCCCGGATCTCTCCCACCATCACGATGTTCGGGTCCTGTCGCAGGAAGGCGCGCAGCGCGGCGGCGAAGGTCATGCCGATCTCGGAGCGCACCTGGACCTGGTTGATCCCCTTCAGGTTGTACTCGACCGGGTCCTCGGCCGTCATGATGTTCACGCCCTCGGTGTTGATCCGGCTGAGGGCGCTGTACAGGGTGGTCGTCTTCCCCGATCCGGTGGGCCCGGTCACCAGGACCATGCCGTAGGGGCTGGCGATCGCGTTCAGGAAGTCCTTCTCGGCCTTCGGCTCCATGCCGAACTTCTCGAGGTCGAGCGCGAGGTTCCCCTTGTCGAGAATCCGCAGCACGATCTTCTCGCCGAACAGCGTGGGGAGGGTCGACACGCGGAAGTCGATCACCCGGTTGCCGATCTTCAGCTTGATGCGCCCGTCCTGCGGGACGCGCCGCTCCGCGATGTTCAGGTCGGCGAGGATCTTGACGCGGGAGATGAGGGCCGCCTTCATGCGGTACGGCGGCGTCATGATCTCCTGCAGCGCGCCGTCGATGCGGTAGCGGACGCGCATCTCCTTTTCGTACGGCTCGATGTGGATGTCGGAAGCGCCGCGTCGCACGGCGTCGGTCAGCAGGCCGTTGATCAGCCGGACGACGGGCGCTTCCTCCACCTGCGCCTGGAGCTGGCTCGTGGAGAGGATCTCCTCCTCGTCCTCCACGACCTCCACGTCCTGCTCTTCCAGCTCCTCGAGCAGCTCGCCGAGCCGATCGGTCGAGACTTCGTAGTAGCGGTCGATCGCCTGGCGCAGCGAGTACTCGCCCGCTACGACGGCCTCGATATCGAAGCGGGTGATGAACTTCAGGTCATCGATCACTCCCAGGTCGGACGGGCTCGCCATCGCCACGGTGAGCGTGCGGCCCACCCGGCGCAGGGGCAGGACGAGGTGCTTGCTGGCGAAGTCGGCCGGGACGAGCTTCAGGATCCTCGGATCCACCTCGACGGCGTCGAGATTGACGGCGGGCACCCGGTACTGCCGGCTCAGGAGGCGGGTCAGGTCCCCCTCCGAGACGGCCCCGTTCGCGACCAGGGTGAAGCCGAGTCGGGCGCCGTTCTGCTTCTGCTCTCCGAGAGCCCGCTCGAGGTCGGCTCGACTGATCAGGTTCTCGCGAACCAGGAGCTCGCCGAGGGGATCGTGTCCGAGGGCCGTGGAAGCCATTTCGTCCGTTCTGTCGCGAGTGTCGCAGTCCGTGCCGCCGTTCCGTCGCCGCCCCCGGCCGCGTTCCCGCGTGGCGGGCCGGCGGGTCGTCGGGTCTCCTTCGGGCAAGGAGCGTGCCCGGCTCATCCCGTAATCGCGGCGTCGTTCAAACCCCTCTGCCACTGCTACTTACGTAGTACATGGTCCGGGCCCGGCGATCAGCGGACCTGCACGCGGGTCCGGAGTTTCTCCAGAGTGACGGGTCCTATGCCGGCCACGTCGAGCAGCTCATCGACGGACCGGAACGGGCGGCGGGCCCGGTGCGCGACGATGCGGCGCGCGATCGCCGGCCCCACTCCGGGAAGGCCCGCCAGGTCGTCCGCGGACGCGCGGTTCAGGTCCACGGGGCCGGGCGTGGAGTCGACGCCCGGCGGCCGCCGCGTGAGGGCGAGGTGGGGCGCGAGACGCGTAACGGTCGTGGTCCCGAGGCCCGGTACGCGCTCCAGGTCCTCGAGAAACCGGAACGGCCCCCGCGCCCGGCGGTCGCGCACGATCGCCTCCGCCTTCGCGGGGCCGAGGCCGGGCAGGCGCCGGAGCTCGACGGCATCCGCGAAGTTCGGGTCCAGCCGTTCGCCGGCGGCCAGGGGGCGCGAGGCGCGCTCCTCCTCCTGCAGGGCCGCCTCTACGGAGTCGCGAAGGCCGGCCGGGGAGGCCGGACCGGCCGACGCATTCCCGGCCGGAACCCAGCCGCCGGGCGAGGGTGTGGGGCCGAGCCCGAGGCGCAGCGCCGTGCCGGCGAGCACGATCGCCGTGGCCGTGGCCAGCGACTTCCGGTCGGTGCGGTTCAGGTGGAGCATGTCACGGGGACGTATGCCCCCGTCACGTCAACACGGCCTCAAGAAGAGGGAATGCGGAGAGCGTCGCGCGCCGCGACTCAGCGATCCACGAGCGCCCCGGAGTCGGAGCGCAGGAAGAACCGGCCGAAGATGTTCAGGTTGAACTGGTTCGACTCCTGCCGCCGGCCCACGGCGCTGCCGCGGTTCGCCCAGCTCAGCTGGACCCCCAGCGAGTAGCCCTCGAAGTCCGAGTCGATCGTCAAAGCGGCGCTCTGGGTCGTCTGGTCCACGTGCGCGGTGCAGTCGCCGCCGAGGCCGGGAATCGCGCTCACGAACCCCGCCCCGCCCAGCTCCCGGCAATCGAAGTTGAGGTTGCGCGAGTATTCGGCCGAGACGCGCAGCGGACGTTTCACGAACGCGAGGAACCCGGGCGCGGGCACCGTTCCCGTGGCCCGTACGCTGTGGCCCGTGCGATCCGACTCCCCGCTCCCGGTCTGGTCGGACCGGTCGGTCTGCGAGTCGTCGAACTGGTAGCTCACGTTGAAGCCGTTCGCGAACAGCATCATCACGTTCACGGACCGCGTGAGGGTGCGGACGCCCTGGTCCTGGCCGGTCGTGGTGGTGATGGTCCGGTCGCGGTCGCGCCACGTCCCCGTCAGGCTGACGTTCCGCACGACATCGTCGAGGGCGCCGGGAACCGGTACGCTCCGCCACCGGAGGCTCACCCACGGCCAGTCCACGTCCCGGGAATTGCGCAGGCTGCGGGGGGTCAGGGTCTCGTTCTCCGATTCGCTGTAGTTCACCTCCGAGTCGAGGTCGAACGGCAGGCGGTAGCCGCCCCGCACCGACCAGCGACGCGCGTCGCCCGCCGCGGAGGCCGTGTCGGCCCCCACGATGCGGAGGGACGAGAACCCTGACAGCACGAGCTGGTCGCCGAACGACGGGTCCAGGTCGCGCCGGTCGAAGCTCGTGTTTACCGCGCGTTGCCAGTCGACCCGGACCGACTGGATCCGGTCCCACACTTCCCGGAACCCGTCCCAGAACCCGGTCGCCCGCCGGCCATCCGGTACCCCCAGGGCGTCAGCCAGGTCGGTCGGGCGCACATCCACGTTCAGCGCCATGTCACGGTCCATCGCGACGTCCCGGAGCAGCGTCGTGTCGCCGGCCACCGGCTCGAGATAAGAGGTGTTCCGGGCGCTGCGGTAATTCGTATTCAGCGTGAACCGCGGCGAGAACCAGGACGCGAGGTCCGGCTGCCAGGACAGGTTCGTCCGGACGCTCCGGCTCGTCTCCCAGCCCGTGTCGAACCCCAGCAGGCTGCCGGATTCCGACTCGAGGATGCCGACCGCCTGCGGACCGCCGACCCTGAAGGCCGGATCCACCAGGTCGCGGGCGGAGCTGAACGAAAGGCCCCAGACGACGGACGGGAACGGCTGGAGCTGGATGCCGGCGTTCGGCGACAGGATCTGCTGCCGGTCCACCGCGGGGGTCTGCGCCGCATCCTCTTCCCGCGACACGCTCGACTGGAAGCGGAACCGCCGGTCGGTGCTCTTCGCGAGGCTGGCGCCGAACCGGAGATCCCGCGGCGTCCAGCGGAAGCGCAGGTCCCGCAGGTTCTTCAGCAGCGAGCTCTCGGACAGGAAGTCCGGGAGCCCGTCGATCGCCGCGCGCAGGAATCCCGGCAGGAGCGGAAAGGACGCGTCGGCCACCGGCCGGGACCAGGAGGCGACCGCGTTCCACCCCGACCCCTCAGCCAGCGTCTGGGTCGCCCGGGCATCCGAGGAGCGCCACGTGTAGCCGAGCCGGAGGCCGTCGATCGTGGACCGCGCGAGCCAGCCCTGCGACGGGGTCTCCTTGAACAGCCCCAGGTTCAGCCGCTTCTGGGTGCTGAGCGGCGTGCGGAGACCTGGTATCTCCTCGGCGAGCACGTCCGTCTGGGACAGGAAGAACGGGTCGTTGGAGATCCGGCCGTACTGGTACTCGAACGGAATCGCGAGCCCGAGCGACGCCGGCAGGAAGCGTCCCAGCTTCGCGCTGACGCGAGTCGATGCGTCCGACGTGGACTCGAACGGCGGCGAGTCTCCGAGCTGCCGGTAGAAGGGATTCCGGCGGCTCGCCTGGCCCTGCAGCGAGATCACGTCGGCCAGGTCGATCTGCAGGTTCCCGCGCAACGCGTTGCCGGACTCGTCCGCCGCCTGGTCGAGACGGAGGTCGTCGATCCAGACCTCTCCCGCCCCCACCGGCGCGTCGCCGAGGTTCTCCACCCCGATCGCCAGCTCGCGAATCGCCGCGAGGTTGGGTGCCCGGGATCGGTCGCCGATCACCACGGCGAGCGTGCTGTCCGCGTCCGGGAACAGGTCGACGTCCCACACCACGAGAGACGAGTCGGCCGGAATCGCCGCGCCGGACTCGAGGAGTCGGCGCTCGGCCTCGGCGCGCAGGGCGATCCAGCGCTCGATGTCCACCAGCTGCTCCGGAAGCCAGCTCTGCTGGGACACGGTCCCCTGGGCGCTCTCGAGCGGTGCCCGGTACAGGTAGAAGTTGTTCGCATCGAAGCCGAGCCGGAGCGTCAGACGAAGCGGCGCCGTGGCCCCGAACTGACCCTCCACGGCGACGGCCCAGGCCCGCAGCCGGCGGTACGTGAGGAAGTCCCGCGGCCGCTCGGAGAAACGGCGGAACACCTCGACCCGCTCGCCGGCGGGAATGTCCGTGAAGGAGAGGCGCAGGGACTGCTCGTTGATCGTCTGGGACGACAGCGTGAGATCATCGGTGGCCTGGGCCGCCTGGTTGAAGATGCCCGGCGGAGAGACGTAACGGGCGTCGGTGGTCGAGATCGGCCCCACGAGCACCTGCCCCGCGGTACCGGGCGTGTCGCCCGCCACTCCCGTGACGCTGCCCGAGCCGCCCCGCTTCAGCCAGGAGGAGCCGGTGAACTCCATGCGGGAGAGCAGCACCGTGACCTGGCGGTCGCTGACCAAGGTCACGCGCACGTGCCGGACGTTCTGCTGCTGGGACTCCAGGGTGCCCCCCACCACGTGGTCCGGGAGGCGAAGCGGCACGCGGTACAGACCGAACTGGAACTCGCCGAACGTCTGCCGCACGAGGAAGCGCGACGGAAGGTTGAGAGGCACCACGTAGCGCACGAACCGCTCGTCGCGGTTCAGGAAGCTGTCGCGATTCAGGTCCTCGCTGTCCTCCAGCCCGTTCTGGTTCGTGCACACGGCCAGCGGGTCACCGAGCGGATAGGCGGTCTGGCTGGGCGTGGCGACGCATCCCTGGTCCCAGATGCCCGTGTCGTCCGGGTTGCCCCACACGCCGACCAGCGGGTCCGCCTCCTGGTCGAGGACGCCGGCACCGGCCGGCAGGCCGAGCGAGTCGAGCACGAACGCATCTTCCGACACCGTGCCGATGTCGATGATCATCGCGACGCGTTCGCCCTCCTCGCCGAGGGTGCTCGCGTAGAACTCGAGGAACTCGGATGTCGTGAGGTCGATCCCCGACTCCGAGAGGACCGTGGTGAGCGACGCCCAACCGTTCTCCCCCGTTCCGGGCGGGTCGCGGAGCGTCGTCCACAGGACCGTCTCGGTGGAGTTCGCGTTCAGGACCCGCAGCGCCGGGTCGATCTGGCGCACCAGCAGGGGCCCTCGGACGAGCCCCGCCTCGAGCCACTGCGACTGCCACACCGCGCTCAGACGATTCGTCGCATCGGGCGAGGCAGGGAGGAAGTCGAAGTCTCCGTCGAGCTCGGGACTCGACGGCAGGGAGCCGAACAGCCAGGACCGTCCGGAGAGCCCGAGACGGAGCCGCGACGTGCCCTCGAAGTCGTCCACGAAGGTCGTGCCGCGCCGGTTCGTGGTGGGACTGGATCCCGCGACTTCCCCGTCGAAGCGGACCCGGGACTCTACGTCGGACCGGATGCCCGGCAGCGCGTTGGCGAACCGGTCGAGGGCGGCCGAACCGAAGTCGAGCCGCGCCATCACGCCGCCCAGCTGCACGCCGCCCGGCTCCAGGCCCAGCTCCGGGCGGTTGAGGATCGAGCCCTCCTGCTGGCTGAGCCCCACGAACTCGATCGCCCCGAGCTGCCCGAGCTCCCACGTGCCCGTCAGGCCGAAGATGCTCCGCTGCTGGATGTCGAAGATCGGCTTCTGCTCGAACCGGACGTCGAGAGACGGATTCTGGGCGCCCGCAGTGAGTTCGGCCGGTCGGAGCAGAGTCAGCTGGCCGATCTCGTAGTCGATCGAATAGTCCGTGCCCCGCACCAGCTCGCGGCCGTTCAGCTCGACGCGTTCGCTGCCCTGCCGGATGCCGATGGCGCCGAGCGAGAAGGACTGGGCGGCCCGCGTGCTGCGGGCCCGGTACTCGAGGTTCAGCCGGTACAGGAAGCTCGTCGTCCGGATCTGGTCGATGGGCTCTTCGTAGATGGCCAGGTTCCGGTCACCCGCCGCGAGCGGAAACGGACTCCCCTGCAGCGCCGGAACCCGCCCGTCGACGATGGGCGGCGGTTCCTTGAAAGGCTCCAGGGCGGGAAAGACGAGGTAGCTGCCACTCACGACGTTCGTCCCCGCGAACTCACCCGACGCCGCGGGCCGCCAGATCCGGGCATCGTCCACGACGTCGTCGCGGGGAGCGTCGTCGAGGCCGAAGATCTCGAGGAAGGAGAACTCCTCCCCCTCGACGGCGCGCACGACCGGCCCCGATTCGACGGGTCCCTGCGAGATGACCAGCCGGACGCTTCCCGCCTCGACATCGTCCGAGCTGGAGATCCGGTAGATCTGGTGCATCTCGCGCTCCCACGTCACGCCGCCCGGCCGGTGCGTGGCCGGATCCTTCAGGAGCACGAGGCGCGGCAGCTCACCCGTGCCCGTGTTGGCGAACTGCCGGAACTTCTCCTCGGCATCGAAATCGCCGATCGAGTCGCCCGTGGCCGAGACGTACGCCACCGCGAGCGCCTCGTCGCGCAGAACCCGGGACCGCAGCACGACCCACAGGCCGCTGCGGTGCACGATGAAGTCCTCGCCCTCGACGAGCGGGCGGAAGAAGCCGCTGAACACCGCGCTGTCCGGGAGCGCCGGGTCGGCCGCGGCGGGACGCGCCGCCACCGCCCGGGCCTGGATCACGCCCGATTCCACGTTCTGCGGCTGCCCCGCCGTGATCTCGTGCCGGTACAACTTGATCGAGCTGACCGGCCGCAGGGCATCGGGTGCTTCGGCCCCCTGCAGGTTGATGACGTCGACCAGCGGGTAGTCGGGCAGGTCCCGCGGGTCGAGCACGAAGAAGAACTGTCCGCTGGCGAAGCCCGCGTCGTCCAGAATCGTCTCGACGTCCTGGAGGATGCCCTCTTCGCCTCCGCTCCCCCCCACGTCCAGCGTCACGTTCCGGTTCTGGACGTTTCCCTCCTGCTGGGCGAACACGCCCCGCAGCGTCAGCGGCCCGAACCGGGCATCGCCGCGCATCCCGAAATTCCCGGCCGGTATGGCCTGCGAGATAAACTGCGAGCGCGGCAGGGGAAGCGAGACCTGGCCGAGCTCGACGAACGAGACGATCTCGTCCGGCTTCCCCTCGTAGAACACGTTGATGTTGTTGGTGGCATCGAACTCGCGCGTCTGGTCGAAGTCCACGTCCACGTGGACCCGCTCGGAGATCGTGCCGCGCGCGATGGCGCGGATCTGAAACTCCGGCGCGATGTCCGGAACGGCGGTCGAGTTGCACTGCTGGCCCGTGCCGATCGTGCAGGGGCTGAACGTCTGCCACTGCGATTTGAACTGGCCGGTGCCGTCGATCTGCACATCCAGGTCGGCCACGCCCCGCAGGGCGTCCGGAAGGATGTCGATCTGCTGCTCGTTCCGCGCCACGGGAGCCGGGAGGTCCTCGCCCTCGACCGTCTGCCGGGTCAGGTAGAAGCGGCGCCGGTCGAAGCGGGGCGGCAACACGTCGAGCCGGAGCGCCGCCAGCCACAGGGTGTCGCGGCGGGCCTCCAGGCCCCTCTCCACGGCCCGGATCTCCTCGCCGACCCACGCACCCGCGAGGTTCCAGGGCCGGAACTCCGCGGGCCCGCGGGGACGGCTTTCCACCCGCCAGGGAAACGGGATGCGGCCCAGGCCGAACGCGAGGCCGGAGGACGGAGGGCTCTCCTGCACCTGCTCCGGGGCCTCGCCCTGGACGCCCTCCGGCGCCGGCAGGGTGTCGGTGACCGGCGCCGGAAGAGTGTCGGTTACCTGCGCCGTCAGCGGAGCGACCGGCAGCAGCAGACCTGCCGCCGCGGCGACGGTGATGCGGATGGGGCGGACGACCCGGGCGTACGACGCACGCCGCCCCGGGCCGGCAGGCCTCCCCCTCAAGCCGCCACGGAACGCGGGGAGTGGACCGGGGGGGATGCCGGAAGCGCGTTGCGCCGCGCCGGAAGTCCCATCACGTGCGTGTCCGGAGTCTGCCGTCTGCCTCGGGCCGCTGAATTCATGACGGCCCAATATAGTGCCCTGCCCGCCGGGTCGGAATCTCCCGCCCGCGGGACGGCATCAGGACGCGGATGGGGTCAGAAGACCCTCGTGATGACGGCCCAGTCGCGCACGGGCCGGCCGTCCCGGAGGGCCGGCCGGAAATCCATGCCCAGCGCCGTGTCGATGAGACGCCGGTTGAAGCCATCGTCCGGCGTGGGCGGGTCGAGGACGACGTCGACGGCCCGGCCGCGCTCATCGACGAGCACCCGCAGCCGTACCCGCATCCCCTTGAGCGCACGCGGCGCATCCCAGTCCGGTACGATGACGCGCGGCTCGGGGACCGTGTTCCGGCGCCGCCCCGCCGCGTCCGCGCCTCCGTCACCGCGTCCGGTGGCCCCGGCCAGGCCGGGAGGACCGGCGGCGGACCTGCCCCCATCGAGCTTGCCGAGAGCGAGGGAAGGCGACTCGACCGGCTCGCGGAACTCGATCTCCGGGGCGTCCAGCACGGGCAACGGAGCGGGCGGGCTCGGGATCTCGATGCGGGGCGGGACGGAGACCGCGAGGGCCTGCAGGGCCCCGGATCCCGCGGCGGCGAGCGCGTCGCCGGAGCGTGGCCCGGCGGCGGTCGTAGCGCCCGGCGGGAGCCGATCGGCGCGCCACCCGAGCAGCACCGCGCCGTGCAGCAGGACGGATGCCGCCAGCCCGGCGGCCAGCGCGCGCCGGTATCGCCTGCGGTGTCGTCCTGCGGCCGTACGCGGCCCGTCGCTCACGAGTGGGCTCCTTCCGTCGAGGTCTCTCGCGGCTCCGACGTGTTGTATCGCCCGGTCGGCCGAGAGGTTCCGTCCGGATCCGCTTGCCGCCCCGCCGGGGCAGGGACAGATTCGGGATTCGCCGTCCCGGCGTCCGATCGGCGGTCGAACGCCGGCCGACGCACCGTTGCCCCGCGATCAGCCCGGAGCCCCACTTGGCGCGGATATCCGCCACGGTCCTGCTTCTCTGGATGCTCGGGGCCTGCTGGCGCATCGGCGAGCCGGTCGAGAGCACCGCACTCGTGACGTGGGCCGCCTACCCCGACACCGTGCTCGCGGGCCAGGTGTTTCCGTTCGAGGTCGCCGGGCCCGTCTCCCCGGATGCGTGCGGGCGCCTGGACACGGTGACCGTGGAGCTGCGGGACGGCGAGCTGCTGCTCGGGGCCAGACGCAGCGTCTACGACACCATGTGCGCGGACAGCCCGGTCGCCTTCTACGAGGCCCGGGCGCTCACGCTGGCCGCGGCGGGCACGTGGCGGGTGCGCACCCGCGAGGGACGCGACCTGGGAACCATCGTCGCGGTCGACTCGGGCGCGTTCAGCCCGATGCGCACGGTCGGCGAGGGCACCCTGCGCGCCGCCGGAGGTTGCCTGCTGTTCGGACCGGGGTGGGTCGGCAACCAGCGCCCGTTCGCCCTGCGGGGCGCCGGTCCGGACATCGAGGCGCTCGCCGGAACCGACCGGCGGGCCTGGATCGCGGGAGAACTGGCGGGATTCACGACTTGCGGCGCCTTCGGCTCGCGGCCGGTGATCCGCGTGGAGGAGGCACGACCCTTCGAGGCGACCGCAGCCGACTACTACGGAACCGGATTCTACGAAACGGAGAGCGGAGAATGACCCTGTACGAGGAAGGCGACGTCGCCGCGAGTCCCGTGAACGAGGGCCTGAACCGGCGGCTCGCCGGCGAGCTGCGGGACATGCGGGAGGAGGGAGTCCTGAAGCGGCTCCAGCACATCCTGGGGCCGCAGGGCCCGGTGGTGGAGCTCGAGGGATACGGCGAGACCGTGAACCTGTGCTCCAACAACTATCTCGGCCTGTGCGACACGCCGGAGGTCGTGGAGGCGGTGCGAGACGGGGCGTCCCGGTACGGGGCGGGCACCTCGTCGGTGCGCTTCATCTGCGGGACGTTCGACATCCACCGCGAGCTGGAGGAGCGGATCGCCGACTTCCTCGAGACGGAAGCCTCGGTCACCTTCACGTCCTGCTGGAACGCCAACGAGGGCCTGTTCGCGCCGCTCCTCGACGAGAGCGACGCGCTGATCAGCGACGAGTTGAACCACGCCTCGATCATCGACGGGATCCGCCTCTGCAAGGCGCAACGCCGGATATACCGGCACATGGACATGGACTCGCTCCGGGAGGCGCTCGAGGCGTCCCGCGACGCCCGGCACCGGCTGGTGATCACGGACGGGGTCTTCTCGATGGAGGGGGAGATCGCGCCTCTTCCGGCGATCCGGGAACTTTGCGACCGATACGACGCGATCCTGGCGATCGACGACTCGCACGCCACGGGGGTGCTCGGCGACACGGGGCGCGGCACGCCCGAGCACTTCGGGATGCACGGCGAGATCGACATCGTCACCTCCACGCTCGGGAAGGCGCTGGGCGGGATGGCCGGGGGCTTCGTGGCGAGCGGCCGGGAGGTGGTCGAATACCTCGTCCAGCGGTCGCGCACGCAGCTGTTCACGAACGCCATTCCGCCCCACTCCGCGTGCGGGGCGCTCGCGGCCATCGCGCACCTGGAGTCGCACCCGGAGATGGTGGCGCGGTTGCGGGAGAACACGGCGTACTTCCGTGCCGGGCTGGTGGACCTCGGGTACCGGCCGATCGCGGGGGAGACGCCGATCGTCCCGGTGATCATCGGCGACACGGCGCGGGCCATCGAGCTGAGCACGCGCCTGCTCGACGAGGGCGTGTTCGTGATCGGGTTCGGCTACCCGGTCGTGCCGCAGGGGCAGGCGCGCATCCGCTGCCAGGTCTCGGCCGGCCACTCCCGCGCGCATCTCGACCGGGCGCTGGAGGCGCTGGCCGCGGTGGGCCGGGACGTGGGCGTGATCTGAACCGGCAGGAGATGGAGGAAACCGTGGGAGGAGACATCATCCTGGCGCCGTCCCTGCTGGCGGCCGATTTCGCCCGCCTCGCCGACCAGGTCGCCGAGGCGGAGGCGGCGGGCGCGCGCTGGTTTCACTTCGACGTGATGGACGGGCACTACGTGCCGAACCTGAGCATCGGGATTCCCGTCCTGGAGTCGCTGCGGGCGGTGACGGACGCGTTCCTGGACGTCCACCTGATGATCGACAACCCCGAGCGGTTCCTCGCCCCCTTCGTGGAGGCGGGAGCCGACATGGTCACGATCCACCAGGAGGCGTCCCGGCACCTGCACCGGGACGTGCACGAGATCCGGCGGCTGGGGGCGAAGGTGGGCGTGGCCCTGAATCCCGCCACGCCGGCCGACACGCTGACCGAAGCGCTGCCCTTCATCGACCTCGTGCTCGTGATGACCGTGAACCCGGGGTTCGGCGGCCAGAGCTTCATCCACGCCGCCCTCCGCAAGTGCGAGCGGGTGCGCGCCATGGCCGCCGAGCGCGCCCTGGCCGGCCTGCACGTGCAGGTGGACGGCGGGGTCGATCCGGACACGGCTCCCCTGGCCGTGCGATCGGGCGCCGACGTGCTCGTCGCGGGATCGTCGGTGTTTCGCGGGCCCGGGTCGATCGCCGAGAACTACGAGGCGATCCTCGCCGCGATCCGCCCCCGTGCCTGACGCGACGGACCCGGGGATCCGGCCGCGGCTCCGCCCCCTCCCCCTGCCGGCCGGAGTGCGCGACCGGCTGGCGCGCCACGCCGAGGCAGCGTGGCCGGCGGAGGCGTGCGGCATCCTGGTGGGGCGGGCGGACGCGGGCCGCGATGCGCCGGTGGACGACGCGATTCCGCTGCCCAACCTCGCTGGCCACCCGGACCGGGCGTGGCGGCTCGATCCGCTCGCGATCGCGGCGCGAGTGCCGCCGGGTGGCCGGCTGCTCGGATTCTGGCACTCGCATCCCGACCGGTCGCCGCTCCCGTCGCGTCGTGATGTCGCGCTGGCGCTGCCGGGCTTCTGGCAGGTCGTGATCGCGGTGTCCGGCGGGCGGGCCGGCGCCCGGGCGGCCTGGCGGCCCGTGCGGGCCGACGCGCCGCGGCAGGAGGACTCTCCTTGGCCCGCGTGACCTTCCGGCTCCCCGAACCCCTGCGGGAGCTGGCGGGCGGAGCGTCGTCCGTGTCGGTCGAGGGCGGCAGCCTGCGGGAGGCGCTGGACCGCCTGGCGGCCGAGGCGCCGCTGCTGGCAGGCCGGCTGCTCGCCGACGACGGCCGCGTCCGGCCGTACGTGCACCTGTACATGGACGGCCGGGACGCCCGGGATCCGGACTCGGTGCCCCCCCTGCGCGGTGACGTGGAGATCGCGGTCGTTCCCTCCATCGCCGGCGGACGTCCGGCGCCGGGCCCGGCGCTGACTCCCGAGGAGCGGGCCCGCTATCACCGCCAGATGATCCTGCCCGAGGTGGGCGAGGCGGGCCAGCGCCGCCTCCGCTCGGCCTCGGTCCTCGTGGTGGGTGCGGGGGGACTCGGCTCCCCGGCCGCTCTCTACCTGGCGGCGGCGGGCGTCGGGCGACTCGGCCTCGTGGACTCCGACGCGGTCGACGCCTCGAACCTGCACCGCCAGGTCCTGCACGACACGCCCGCGGTCGGACGTGCCAAGGTCGAGGTGGCGAGCGAGCGGCTGGGCCGCCTGAACCCCTCGGTGGAGATCGAGACGCACGCCGTGCGGCTGGATGCGTCGAACGCCATGGAGCTGTTCGGACGGGGATGGGACCTGGTCCTCGACGGCAGCGACAACTTTCCGACCCGCTACCTGGTGAACGATGCCTGCGTCCTGCTGGGAATCCCTCTCGTGTACGGGGCGATCCTGCGCTTCGAGGGGCAGGTGTCGCTGTTCGCCGCACCGGGCGGCCCCTGCTACCGCTGCCTGTTCCGCGAGCCGCCTCCGCCCGGCCTGGTGCCCGGGTGCGCGGAGGCCGGCGTCCTGGGTCCCCTTCCCGGCCTCGTGGGATCCATCCAGGCCGCCGAGGCGCTGAAGTGGCTGCTGGGCGCGGGTCGGCCGCTCACCGGTCGCCTGCTCCTGGTCGACGCGGCCGAAATGACGTTCCGCGAGGTGGCGGTCCGGCGCGACCCGGCCTGTCCGCTGTGCGGCGACGCGCCGACGATCACGGGCCCCATCGACTACGAGGCGTTCTGCGGCGGCCCGGGGGACGGAGGGCCGGACACGGAGTCATCCGCGGCGGACGGCACGGGCCCGGAGGGGGAGCTCCCGTTCGAGATCGGCGTGGAAGAGCTGCGGGACCGGCTCGCGGCCGGCGCCTCGCTCCAGCTCGTGGACGTGCGCGAGGCCGAGGAGCGGGAGATCAGCGACCTGCGCGGCGTGGCCGGGATCCGTCACATCCCCATGGGGGAGCTCACGGTCCGGTACGGCGAGCTCGACCCGGAACGGGAGACGGTGGTCTACTGCCGCAGCGGGGCCCGCAGCGGGCGGGCGGTGGAGTTCCTGCGGGACCGCGGGCTGGCGGGCGCCCGGAACCTGCGCGGCGGCATGAACGAGTGGGTGGAGAGGGTCGATCCGAGCCAGCCCAGGTACTGAGCCGGCCGTCAACCGGCCTCGCCGGCGTCCGTGTCGATCCGCACCTCGCGCACCTCCAGCACCTCGGGCAGGGCCTGCAGCGTCGCACCGAGACCCTCCGGCAACGGGTCGTCGAGCCCCAGCACGGCGAGCGCCTCGCCGCCTCGCACCTCGCGCGCCTGGTGGAATTCGCCGATGTTGACGCCGGCCTCCCCCAGCAGGGTTCCGATCCGTCCGATCACCCCTGGCACGTCGCGATTCCGCACGAGCAGGAGGGTCCCGCGCGGCCGGACGTTCACCGCGAACCCGTCGAGCCGCACGATGCAGGCGGAGCGGTCCTCCCGGATCGCTCCGGCCACGCTGCGTGCGCCTCCGGGCGTGGTCGCCGCGACCTCCACCCACGCCGTATGGCCGGGGACGGGCGGTACCCGCGACCGCCCGACCTCCAGGCCGTGCTCCTCCGCCACGACCAGGGCGTTCACGAGGTTCAGGGGGCCCGCGAGCGTGCCGCGCAGGTAGCCGATCACCGCCGCCGCCGCCACGAGCCGCAAACCCCGCTCGGCGGGGCTCGCCAGTCGCACCTCGAGCCGCCGGGCGCCCGGGCCGGCGAGCGAACCCGCGAGGAGGCCCAGGCGCCGCGCCAGGTCCAGTACGGGTTCGAGGCGCCGTCTCTCCTCCGCGCCCACCGGGGTCACGTTCACGGCGCTCCGCAGGTCGCCCTCGAGCAGGGCGTCCCGCATCGCGTGGGCGATCTCGATCGCCACCTCGCGCTGCGCCTCCGCCGTGGAGGCTCCGATGTGCGGCGAGAAGACGACGTTCGGGGCGTCGCGCAGGGAGTGGCGCTCCGGAAGCGGCTCGGTCTCGAACACGTCGAAGGCGGCCCCGGCGAGCCGGCCGGATCGCAGCGCCGCCGCAACCGCCTTCTCGTCCACCAGCCCGCCCCGCGCCGCGTTCACCAGGATGGCCCCGGGTTTGAGCCGGGCGATGCGCTTCGCGTCGAAGAGGCGCGACGTCTCGTCGTTCAGGGGCAGGTGCAGGGTGACGAAGTCGGACTCCGCCAGCAGGGCGTCGAGGTCCGTGAACGTCACCCCCAGGTCGGCGGCCCGGTCGGACCCGAGGTAGGGATCGTGCGCCAGGACGCGCAGGCCGAAGGCGAGGGCCCGGCGGATCACTTCGCGCCCGATCCGTCCCGCACCCACGACCCCCAGCGTGGACCCCGCGAGCTGCCTGCCGCGCAGGCCGGCCCGGTCCCACTTCCCCTCGCGCACGGAACGATCCGCCTCCGGTACGCGCCGCGCGGCCGCGAGGAGGAGGGCGATCGTGAGCTCCGCGGTGGACACGGTGTTGCCCGCCGGGGCGTTCAGGACGGCGACGCCCCGCTGGGTGGCCGCATCGATATCGATGTTGTCGAGGCCGACTCCGGCCCGCCCGATCACCTCGAGCGAGGCGGCGCTCTCCAGGAGGTCCCGGTCGGCTCGCGTTCCGCTGCGCACGATGAGACCGGCGGAGTCCGCCAGCGCGCGTTTCAGCTCCTCGCGCGGCGCGCCCGACAGGTCCTCGACCACGAGGCCCGGGGCATCGGCGAGGATCCGCAGGCCCTCGGCGGAGAGGGAATCCGCGAGGACGAGCTTCTTGCCGTTCCTGCCGCTCATCGCGCCACCCCTTCGTGAGAAGGCCGCCCCGCCAGGGCCGCGGACAGCACTTGCCGCAGCTCGTCGAGCAGGGCTCCGAGTTCCTCCGCCGTGTGATCTCCCATGTGCCCGATCCGGACGCACCGGTCGCGGAGGTCGCCGTAGCCGGTGGCGATCGTCCAGCCTCGCCCGGCCAGGGCGCGGACGACCTCGCTCCCGGCCACGCCGTCGGGCAGGGTCACCGCGGTGACCGTGGGCGAGCGGTACCCCTCCCGCGCCAGGATCCCGAACGGCGCGGCGAGGTCGGCGGAGATCCCGTCCACCCACGCCGCCGTTCGTGCGGCCATGTCCCTGTGCCGTGCGAAGCGGACATCCAGTCCCTCCTCGCCGATCCGGGCCACCTGGTGCGCGAGGGCGTAGAACAGGGAGACGGCGGGCGTGTTCGGCGTCTGGTGCTCGCGGGCCCGCCGCTCGAAGTCGAGCAGGTCGAAGTAGTAGCTCCGGGCCTCCATGCGGCGGGCCCGCTCCAGCGCCCGCTCCGACGCCACGCCGAGGGCGAGCCCGGGAGGCAGGGCGAGGGCCTTCTGCGATCCCGTGAGGAGGAAGTCGGCGCCCCACGCGTCGAAGCGGATCGGAACGCCGCCAACCGACGTGACGCCGTCCACGGCCAGCAGCACGTCCTCGAACTCCCGCACCGCCGCGGCGATCTCCGCGACCGGGTTCAGGACTCCGGTGGACGTCTCGGAGTGCACGACCGTCACGAGGTCGAACCGGCCCGGTTCCGCCGCGAGCCTGGCGCGCAGGGCGGCGGGCAGGTTCGGCTCGCCCGGCTCCACCCGCAGGACGTCCACCGGCCGCCCGCAGCGCTCGGCGATCTTGCGGAACCGGTCGCCGAACGCGCCGCACACGAGCGCCAGCACCCCGCGGCTCGCCAGGTTCACGATCGCCGCCTCCATCAGGCCCGTCGCCGAGCTGGTGGAGACGTACACGGGCCGCGACGTGCCGAACAGCGCCCCGAGGTCGGTGGCCATCCCGCCCAGGAGGTCCCGCATCGCCGGCCCCCTGTGTCCGATCACCGGGCGAACCATGGCCTGCAGGACTTCGGGGCGGACCTCGGTCGGTCCCGGGAGGAAGAACTTTCCGAACGGCGGATGCGTGTCGGTCACGCGGGCGCCTCCACCAGCGGTGCGGTGCGCGGGAGCGGGCGCGGTCAAGATCCCGCCCGGCGGCGATCGTGGCAAGCGGGCGAGGTGCCGCGGCTCCGACGCGCCCGTGAAGCCCGGCACGAGGTTGACGCCGCCCGGCGGGCGTGGGAAGTTGCACGCGCGCCGGCGGCGGCTCCGGCGGCCCCGTCGCGTGCCGGTCGGGGCGGTTCCGACTCCTCGTTCTCGCGAGCAGGCGTTCGACGAATGCGCTATCACGTCATGACGGCGGTCCCGCCCGAGGAAGTCCTGGAGCGGGCGCACGGGTTCTTCGCGGAGCATTCCCGGGTCGAGGTCGCCGAACAGGGACCCGATTTCGTCCGGTTCGCCGGGGACATCGGGTCGGCCGCGATCCGGGTGGACCGGCACCACGGCCACACGAACGTGCACGTGGAGACGGACCGGGTGGTCGGACTCGACATCACGGATCTCGCCAAGAGATTCCTCTACACGCTGGGGCACGTATGAGCGACGAGGCGGTGACGGCCGGACCGGGCGCCGGCGCGGGGACGCGGATCGTGCGGATCGTCATGCCGGATCGCTGGCTCGAGCACGTGGCCGAGGTTCCCGGTTCGGCGCGGGTGGGGGACGTGAAGGCGCAGGCCCTGCCGGTCCTTCTCGCGAGGGCCGGCGACGACCCGTCCGACTTCTTCGTGGAGTACGCCGAGCGCAGGGTCCCCGATGAAGTTCGGACCCTGGACGAGATCGGGTTCCGCTCCGGCGAGATGCTCGCGATCCGGGCCTACGACCTCGGACACGTCCGGCGGTTCGACGGCTGAACTCTTCCGCCGGGATCGGGCACCCGACGGACTCCCCCGCCGGACCGCGTCCCTTCCGCACGAGGTGCATCCGGTGAGCGACAGCGCAGAAGTCGTAGTCGATTCCCTGCTCCACAGGCTGGGCCGTGACGCCGCGCCGGAGGTCCTCGCGGCCACGCGCACCGCGGTGGAACGCGGTCACCACCTCGCCCTGCTGTCCGCCGCGGGCTCGGGGCACGAGACGGTCTACGCGCTGGCCTCGCTCCTCCGCTGCGATCCCGGCGAAGAGGGCGTCCAGGGCCTGTTTCTGACGCCGACGGACGAGTCCGGCGCCCGCCTCGGGCGGGCGTTGCACGCCGCCTGCGCCCCCGACGGACTCTCCGTGTTCGCCGTGGGTCCCGGCTGGTCCGAGCGGGAGGGCATTCCCGCGGGGACACGGCTCGTGGCGGCACGCCCCTCGCGAGTCCTGCCCGCGGTCCGCTCCGGGCGCCTGGGACTCGGGGCGCTCCGGCTCCTCGTCCTCGACGACGTGGCCGTGCACGTGGCGCTCGGAGAGTGGCCGTCCGCCGAACCGATCCTCGACACCCTGGGCCCCGACACGAACCGCATCGCGTCGTCGGCCGATGCCACGCCGGAATTCCTGTCGCTGGTGGAACGCCGGATGCCCCGGGCCCGTCGCTGGCCGGAGGAGCTGTATCCCGGGGCAGCGGAGCCGGCGGCCGCGCCGCGCACCGTGCGCACCGGGCTCGCCCGGGGCGAGGAGCGGTTTTCCGCCGCCGAGGCATGCGTGCGCGACGCGGCCGCCGCGCGGGCGCTGCCGCTCGCCGTCCAGTGCGCCGAGAGCGCGGACGCGCCTCGCCTCGCCGCGGCGCTGGGAGCCGCCGGATACGCGGTGGACGCGGACGGCCCGCGCCTGGCCGTGCGCGCGGGCCGCGGCGCGGACGGAGCGGACCCGGCAGACCCGGCCACCGCGGCGCTCGCGTTCGGCCTCCCGGAGGGACTGCCGGACCTCCGTCACGCCCTGGGGGAAGCAGAGCGCCTCTACGCGGTGGTGGACCCCGCCCATTTCGCCCAGTTGCGGCTCCTGGCGACACGGGCCGGGCTCGCGCCCGTCCGGCTGGTGCGTTCGGCGGTGCCCGACGAGCTGGACGTGATCGCCCGCTACCGGGCGCGCCTGCGCACGGCCGCCGCCCGGGCCGACGTGGTGGCGGAGCTGCTGGTGCTCGAACCGCTGCTGGACGAGCTGGGCGCCGTGCGGCTCGCCGCGGTCGTCTCCGAGCTGCTGCGCCAGGGCGAGGACGTGGGCGCCACGGCGCTGCCCTGGCCCGACATCGAGGCGGCCTCGCTGGGCGCCGCGTCCCCGGAAACCGGACCGCGCGCCGGGCGCCGGGAGCGGGCGGCCGGGCCGGAGCGGCGCGACGAGGGACAGGACACGCCGCGCGGCGCGCGGTCCTCGTGGACGCGCATCTACGTGGGCATCGGCAAGCGGGAGGGGATCCGCCCGGGCGACATCGTCGGCGCCCTGACGGGGGAAGCCGGGATCGCCGGCGGTCAGGTCGGAAAGGTCGAACTCCGTGGGGCGTTCTCGCTCGTCGAGATCGACTCGCAGGTGGTGGACGAGGTGCTGCGGAAGATGCGGGGAGTGGCGATCCGGGGACATCCCGTGGAAGTGCGGCTCGACCGGGGCGGCTGAGTGGCGGCGGCCGAGCGCGCCCCGACGCCGCGAACCGAAGGCGATGCGGGCGTCGGGGGACTGCGATCCCAGATCCGGCGCCGCTTCGTCGGCGTTCTCGCGTTCGGGGCATTTCTCGTCCTGGCGGGTACGGCCGCGTTCCTGACCCAGCCCGGCTGGACTTTCTCCGACGCCATCTGGATGGCGGTGATCACGATCACCGCGGTCGGGTACGGGGAGGTCCGCGAGCTCTCCGACGCCGGGCGGATCATTGCCAGCGCCGTGCTCGTCGGCGGCGTGACCTGGATGGGACTCTGGTTCGCCCTCATCACCTCGGCCATCGTGGAGCTGGACCTCGCCCGCGCCTTCCGGAAGCGACGCATCATGAAACAGATCGAACGACTGAAGAACCACGTGATCGTGTGCGGGGCCGGACGGACGGGGCGGCAGGTGATCCGCGAGCTCATCGAGGCCGGCAGTCCGCACCTGGTCCTGGAACGCTCGGGCGAGACTGCGGAAGCGCTGCGCGCCGAGTTCCCCGACACGCCCGTCCTGGAGGGTGACGCCACCAAGGACGAGGCGCTCGTGGCGGCCCGCATCGGGACGGCGCGCGGCCTCGTGGCCTGCCTGAGCCAGGACACCGACAACCTGTTCGTGTGCCTGAG
>JAVVDU010000003.1:0-33194 GCA_032251515.1 Gemmatimonadota bacterium | reverse complement strand
GCGGCCTCGTGGCCTGCCTGAGCCAGGACACCGACAACCTGTTCGTGTGCCTGAGCGCCCGCGACCTGCAGCCGAACCTGACGATCGTGGCGCGGGCGTACGACGAACAGACTCTCCAGAAGCTGTACGTGGCGGGCGCGGACCACATCGTGAGCCCCAACATCACGGGCGGGATCCGCATGGCCTCCATGATGCTGCGACCGGAGGTCGTCAGCTTCCTGGACGTCGTGACGCGCGGCGACGGGCTCGCGCTGCGGCTGGAGGAGGTCCGGATCTCCTCCGGTTCTCCCCTCGAGGACAAGTCGCTGGCCGAGGCGCAGATCCCCAGCCGCACCGGCCTCATCGTGATCGCGGTGCGGCATCACGAGGAGCGCGAGCGGGAGGGCCCCTGGACCTACAATCCCGGCCCCCGCGAGATGCTCCACGCCGGCGACGTTCTCATCGTGATGGGCAGCCCCGGGCAGGTGGACCGGCTGCGGGAGGCGGCGCGGGCCTGACCGCGCCGGCGGACGGGCTTCCGGCGCCGGGAACGACGCCGGACGGCACGGAGACGGACGTCAGGCGTCAGGCTCCGCCTTCTGGTTCTCCATGCGGCGCTTGAGCTCGCGCAGCCGCAGCTCGGCGAGCGCCTCCGGGTCGAGCGGGTCGGGGCCCGGCCCTTCGTCCACGCCACCGGAGCCGCCCAGCGTGTTCTCGACCTCGGCGGATGCGGCGGCGGCCAGGCCCGCATCCTCGATCTCGCGCACGATGCGGTCGAACTCGTCGGTGGGAGACCGCCCGCCGCCCCGCAGCCCCGCGGTCCGGCCCGCCTGGCGAAAGCGTGCGGCCAGCGCCTGGCGGCTCGCCAGCGCCTCCTTCAGCTGACCGGTCATTTCGGCCACCGAGCGGCGTTGCAGGGCCAGTTCGGACTCGGCCGTCCGGATCTTCTCCTCGCACAGGTCGGCGCGGGCCCGGTGCTTCGCCTCGAAGCGGCGCGCCACCTCCGCCGTCTCGTCGTCCCCGATGCGCTCGGCCTGTCCGGCCCGGCGGACGCACGCCTCCGCCTCGCGGAGCTCTCCCTCGCGACGGCGGCGGAGGTCTGCGATGTGGCCCTCGAGTTCGGGCAGCGCCGCCTTCGCCTCGATCAGCTCCTCCCGCATGCCGGCCAGCAGGCGGTTCATTTCGTCGCCCGGATCTGCGCCCGAACGACCCTCCAGCGCGGCCAGGACAGCCTCGATCCGGTCCCGCAGCTTTCTGATCATGTCCACAGAATACGCGGGGCGGGGCGGCTTGCGCGATGTGCGCCGCCCGAGGAACCGTGAGTGTATGAAGGGAGGCCCGGAGTCCGGGCGGCAGGTCTCGAGGCACGGAGGGAGCGACAGGTGGCACACACGGTCGAGGTGTTCCGGGTGGAGGGCATGCACTGCGGGGCGTGCAGCGCCGCGGTGGAGAGGTCACTGAACCGGATCGACGGCGTGGAGGCGTCCGTGAACCTGCCGGCGGAGACCGCCACGGTCCGCTTCGACCCCGATGCCGTGGCGCGCGAGGCGCTCGCCCGCACGGTGGAAGAGGCCGGATACCACCTCGAGCGGCGCGACACCGGCGGCGACCGCGCCGAGCGCGAGCGCGAGCGACTGCGCCGCGACGAGAAGAAGGTGTGGGACGCGCGGCGGCGGATGATCCACGCCTGGGCCCTCACCGTGCCCATCATGGTCTGGATGGTCCCGGAGATGGGGTTCGGCGTGCGCTGGCCCTCCGCGCTGCTGTTCGACCTCGGGATGCTCGTGCTGGCCGCGCCGGTGCTCGCCGGCCCCGGCCGGCCGACCCTGCGCAGCGGTTTCGCCGCGCTCCGGCACCGCAGTCCCAACATGGACACGCTGATCGCGCTGGGGAGCGGCGCCGCGGTGCTGGCGGGCGTCCCGGCCGTGCTCCACCACCTGGGCGTCGGGCCGATGCTGATGAGCTACGCCGGTATCGGTGCGATGATCATGGCGATCCACCTGACGGGCCGGTTCGTGGAGATCCGGGCCCGCGGGCGGGCATCGGCAGCGATCCAGAAGCTACTCTCCCTGGAGGCACGGACGGCCCGGGTGGAGCGGGACGGGGGGGAGAGCGAGATCCCGGTGTCGGAGTTGCGGGTCGGCGACGTGATGGTCGTGCGGCCGGGCGAGAAGATCCCGACCGACGGCGTCGTGGTCGCAGGGCACAGTGCCGTCGACGAGTCCCTGGCCACCGGCGAGTCGATTCCCGTCGAGAAGCGCGAGGGCGACGAGGTGATCGGCTCGACGATCAACGCGCACGGGCTGCTCCGGGTCCGGGCCACGGGCGTGGGAGAGGACACCTTCCTGGCCGGCGTCGTCCGCATGGTGGAGCAGGCGCAGGGCAGCAAGGTCCCGATCCAGGAGTTCGCCGACCGCGTCACGGCCGTGTTCGTGCCCGCCGTTCTGGCGATCGCCGCCGCCACCTTCGTCGCCTGGATCGTGGCGCCAGGCCCCCTGGGGAGCGTGGCGGAGTGGGCTCGGACGTTCCTGCCGTGGGTCCCGGCCGACCTCGGTCCCGTGTCCCTGGCGGCGTTCGCGGCCCTCGCCGTGCTCGTCATCGCCTGTCCCTGCGCGCTCGGCCTGGCCACGCCCACGGCCCTGATGGTCGGCACGGGGCTCGGCGCCGAGCACGGCGTCCTGATCCGGGACGGCGCGGCCGTGCAGGCGCTGGAGGGCGTGGGCGTCGTCGTGTTCGACAAGACGGGCACGGTCACGCGCGGCGCGCCGGAGCTGACCGACCTGCGGGCCGCGGACGGCGAGGCGGACGAGACGGAGGTACTCCGGCTCGCCGCCGCGGTCGAGTCCGCCTCAGAACACCCGCTCGCCTCGGCCGTGGTGCGCGCGGCCCGCGAGCGGGGGCTCGAGGCGCCGCCCGTCGAGGGGTTCGAATCCCGTACGGGAGCGGGAGTCGTGGGACGGGTGGGGGGCCGGCGCGTACTGGTCGGCAGCGACCGGCTGCTGGAGGCCGAAGGCGTGGCGACGGGCTCCCTGGCGGACGCGGCCGCCGAGCTGGAGAGCCGCGGCCGCACCGTGCTGCGCGTGGCCGTGGATGGCCGCGAGGCCGGCCTGGTCGCGGTGGCCGACCGCGTGAAGGACGACAGCCGCGAGGCGATCCGGCGGATGCACGAGCTGGGGCTCCGCACCGTCATGCTCACCGGGGACAACGAGCGGACGGCGCGGGCCGTGGCCGAGGAAGTGGGGATCGACGAGGTGCGGGCGCGCCTCCTGCCGGACGGCAAGGTGGAGGCGATCCGCGAGCTCCAGGAAGCGGGTGCGTCCGTCGCCATGGTAGGGGACGGCATCAACGATGCGCCCTCGCTCAAGCGGGCCGACGTGGGTATCGCGATCGGGACGGGCACGGACATCGCCATCGAGGCGGCCGACATGACGCTGGTGCACGGAAGTCTGATGGGGGTGGTGAAGGCGGTGCGGCTGTCGCGGGCGACGTTCCGGAAGATCCGCCAGAACCTGTTCTGGGCCTACTTCTACAACACCGTCGCGATCCCCATCGCGATCCTCGGCCTGCTGCACCCCATCCTCGCCGAAGCGGCGATGGCGGGCAGCTCGATCACCGTGGTCGCGAACGCGAACGCCCTGCGCCGCGCCCGGCTCGAGCCATGACGTTCCGTGCCGCGGGCATCGACGGTCGGCGCCCGGGCGGACCGCCGGGTCGGCCGGCCCGGAGGAGCACCGGGCTCAGCCGCCCACGGCGCCCCGGGCTCGCTCCGCCTCCGCGTCCATGAGCGTGACGTGCGCCTCGTACTCGGGAAGTCCGGCCGCCCTCTCGCCCTCGAACACGGACAGGTAACGCGCCAGCGTCGCCGCCTCCGCCTCCGCTTCGCCCCGGGCGGCATGGATCCGCCCCTGCACGATCAGGGCGAGCAGGTGGTCGGGCCGCGTCTCCCGCAACGCGTCGACCTCGGCCTGCGCCTGGTCGATCTGACCCTGCAGGAGGTGCAGCAGGCCGAGGTGGAACCGCGCGTCGCCGTCGATCTGCTCCGGGGGGACGGCGTCGTAGGCCTGCACGGCCATGTTGGCGAAGAACTGCGCCCGCTCCCGGTTTCCCTCCGCCTCGGTCTGCATGGAACGCTCGAACAGGCGGTCGGCCGCCTCGCGCGGCGACATCTGCGACAGGTCCACCATGCCGCCTCCCGGCTCGCCGCGCGGGGCCTCCGGCAGGCCGCCGGTGACCGGCATGTCGCCGATGCGCGGGGCGGCCTGCCCGCGGATGAACAGCGCGATCGCCACGGCGAACGCCACGAGAGCCACGCCCGAGATGGCCCACGGCAGGTACGCGGCAAGGGGCTTGCGGGGTCGCTTTCCGGCCGGCGTTCCGCACTCCGCGCAGAACAGGGCTCCCTCCTCCAGGCCGGCCCCGCACGCCGTGCAGGTCCCGCCATCCGTCGCGCCGCTCGCCGTCGGATCCGCCAGCGGGGCTCCGCACTCGAAGCAGAACTTCCCGGACGCCTGCGCACCGCATTTCGGACAGCTCATGAACTCACCTCTCCCGGTTTCGACCCGCGGCGCCCCGCGGCGCCTTCCCTCACCGTCAGGCCCCGAACTTGGACAGCCGGCCCGCCCGGGCCGCGAGGAGCGCCATCAGGTCGCAGCCTCGCACCGTTCCCATCGTTCCCGCCCGGCAGGCGGCCTCGCCGAAGCGCGTGCCGGCCGGCTCGCCGCGCGCCGGTCCCCCGTGCAGCAGGAAGGGAACCGGATGCCACGAGTGCGATCGCATCACGGCGGGCGTCGAATGGTCCCCCGTGACGAGCAGGACCTCCGGCCGAGCTGCCTCGAGCAGGTCGGGCACGATCCTGTCGACCGCCTCGATGACCGCCACCTTGCGATCGAAGTCGCCGTCCTCGCCCGCCTTGTCGGTGCCCTTCACGTGCAGGAAGAAGAAGTCGTGCCCTGCCGCCGCCGACCGGAGGGCCGGCGCGAAAGCGGCGGGATCGTCGGCCACCTCCACGGCATCCATCCCCACGAGGCGGGCCACGCCCCGGTACATCGGGTAGGCTGCGACCGCGACCGGCTTCCAGCCGAACACGTCGGCGAACCCGGGCCACTCCGGCAGCGCCGCGAAGCCACGCAGGAGCACCATGTTGGCCCGCTCGCGGCCGGCCAGCGCTTCCGGCACTGCCTCGAGCCAGGCGCGCGCCGCGCGCGCGGCCGGCTCCGAGGCCGCGTCGCGGGCACGTATCTCGAGGGGGGCGACGCCTGTCCGCTCCGGGTCGGTGTCCGCGATGTCGGCGCCGGTCTCCTCGCGCAGTCGGAGCACGAGCAGGAAGCGGTGTTCCTTCACGGAACGCACGAACACCTCCGCATCCGGGATCTCGATCTCGTCGAGGGCCCGGCACACAGGGATCGCCTCCTCGGTGGGGATGCGGCCGGCGCGCCGGTCGGTCACCCGCCCCTGCGCATCCACCGTACAGAGGTTGCCGCGCACGGCCACGTCGCCCGGACGGAGGTCGAACTCGATGCCGAGTCCCTCGAGCACGCCGCGGCCGATCCGGTAGCGGAGCGGATCGTACCCGAACAGGGCCAGATGCCCCGGTCCGCTGCCCGGCGTGACGCCGGGAGCGACCGGGACGTGGAGTCCGAGCGCTCCGCGCCCGTCTCCGGCCAGCAGGTCCAGGTTCGGGGTCCGCGCTGCCTCGAGCTCGGTGGGTCCGCCGGCCTCCCGAGCCAGGCCGCCCAGCCCGTCGAGCACCAGCAGGAGGGCCGGGCCGTCTCCCGGAGCCGACAGGGCCCGCACGTCGTGAAGGTCCACCTCGCACCTCCCGGGTCCGGCCCGTGGCCGGACGTGGATCCGCGTTCGGCCGCACCGCACCGCGCGGCGGGCATCGAACGGCGGGCGAAGATACGGAGACGGCGCGCGCGCGTCGAGCGGCGCCACGCGCCGGCAAGCGGCTGGGTCTTTTCGTCCCATACGGGTCGTTCCGACACGCGAGGGGACGTTTCGTCCGGGCGCCCGCGGTGGGCCGCGCGGCCCGGTTGCCCCCGAGTGGACGCGATTTCGCGGTCTCCGTATCTTCCCGCCCCGGTCGGCACCCGGCGGGTCCGGCGCTTGCACATGCGACGCCGCGGCCCGTCGCGCATCAGCGGGACACGGCTCCGAGGCGCCGGAGTGCCGCGACACAAGGAGGACAGGCATGAGACATCCACTTTCACGGACCCCGGCACTCGCGGTCCTCGCCGGCGCGGCGCTGGCGGCCACCGGCTGCGGCGGCGGCTCCACCGGCCTGGCCCGGGGGCCCTCCGGACAGGCGATCCAGGCCCGGATCGCGGCCCCGCCCGACACGGTGATTCAGCGGGCGTGGGAGACGCTGCGGGCCGACAACATCACGCCGCGGTCGTTCCAGCGGGCGGCCGGAGACACGACGAACCTCGCGCGAATGGAATCGGAGTGGATCTACCTTCCGAACGTGTTCCAGAGCGCGCCCACGCAGCACCTCAGCGAGCCGGAGAAGTACATCAAGCTGCTGTTCTGGGCCCGCCCGTTCCGTGGCGGCACGACCCTGTACATCGAGCCGGTGTACACGCCCGCCGTCATGCCCACCGAGCCCACGAACTGGGCCCGCGTGCGGGAACTTCCGGCGGCGCATCCGGCGTGGCAGTACGTCGACTACATGGTCGACCAGCTGTCCCGGCGGCTGGGCGAGTAGGCGCACGGGGCCGAGCCGCGTGACCGCGTCCGTGGAGGCCGGAAGCCTCGCCGTCGAGCTGGCCGGCCTGTCGAAGCGGTTCGGCTGGAACCGCGTGCTGCGAGGGATCGATCTCCGCGTCGAGCGCGGGACGACGCTCGCGCTCGTGGGGCCCAACGGGGCGGGAAAGACCACGCTCCTCAAGTGTCTCGCCACCCTGCTCCGGCCGTCCGGGGGCGAGGGCACCGTCTGCGGCTTCTCCCTCCGGTCGCACCCCGACGAGATCCGGGAGCGCACCGGCCTGCTGACCGTCCGCGGTTACGTGTACGACGAGCTGACGGCGGAGGAGAACCTGCGCTTCACGGCGCGCATGTCCGGCCTGCGCGTCCCCGGCGCCACGCTGGAAAGCGAGCTGGAGCGGGTCGGCCTGGCGCGCGCCGCCGGTCAGCGGGTGCGGACGTTCTCGACGGGGATGCGCAAGCGGCTGGTCCTCGCCCAGCTGCGGATCCGGCGGATCGAGCTGGCCCTCCTCGACGAGCCGTACGCCGGACTGGACACCGAGGGCATGGCGCTCGTGGACGCGTACGTCCGGGAATGCCGGGACGAAGGCATCACGGTGCTTCTCGCCTCGCACCAGGCGGGTGAGGCGACGCGCCGGGCGGAGCAGACGGCGCTCCTGCGGGACGGCCGGCTGCACTTCGTCGACCACGATGCGGCCGCCGCCACGCACCTGTCGGCCCGCGACCTCGGCGTGGAGAGGCCCTGAATGGACGTCCTGCGTCGCGGGTGGGCCATCGTGTGGAAAGACCTCCTGATCGAGGCCCGCACGAAGCAGAGCTTCAACGCGATGGCGTTCTTCGCCGCCCTCGTGCTGTTCATCTTCAGCTTCGCCCTGGGGCCGGACACGGTGCTCCTGCAGCGCGTGTCCGGCGGCCTGCTGTGGGTGGGGATCGCGTTCACGGGCATCCTGTCGCTCAGCCGCACCTACCAGAGCGAGGAGACGAGCGGCGGCATCGAGGGACTCCGGATGTATCCGGGCGACCCGCGCGCCATCTTCCTGGGCAAATTCATCGGCAACCTGGTGGTGCTGCTCGCGGTGGAACTGGTGCTCTTCCCGGCCGCCGCCATCCTGTTCCAGATCGAGATGTGGCCGCACGCTCTCGAGCTGGCGGGGATCGCGCTGCTCGGCACGATCGGCTTCTCGATCGTGGGGACCTTCTACGCCGCACTGACGGTAAACCTGAGAGCGCGGGAAGTGATGCTCCCGCTGCTGCTGTTTCCGGCTCTGGTGCCCGTGCTGCTGGGCGCCGTGAACGCGACGACGGCGGTGGTCGTCGGCGACGCCATGCAGGGCACGGGCATCTGGCTCCGCCTGCTCGCCGCGTTCGACGTCATCTTCTTCGTGATCTGCGTCTGGGTGTTCCCGATCGCCCTGGAGGAGTGAACGTGCCTGAGAAGTCGAACCTGTCGCGCCTCGTGGGCCTGGCCGCCCTGGTCACCTTCGTGGCCGGCTCGTGGGTGGGCCTGTTCGTCGTGCCTGCCGATGCGGCGCAGGGCGACGTGCAGCGCCTGATGTACGTGCACGTGCCGGCGGCGTGGCTCGCGTTCCTCGCCTTCTTCGTCGTCTTCCTGATGAGCGTGCTGTACCTGATCCAGCGCGACCTGCGCTGGGACCGAGTGGCGGCGAGCTCGGCCGAGATCGGCGTCGTGTTCACGGCGCTCACCCTCGCGCTGGGCTCCATGTGGGGGAAGCCGACGTGGGGCGTCTGGTGGACGTGGGACCCGCGCCTCACCACCACGGCGATCCTGCTGGCCATCTACGTCGGATACATGGCGATCCGCAGCTTCGCGGACGACCCGGAGAAGCGAGGCCGCTGGGCGGCGATCGTGGGGATCATCGGGTTCACCAACGTCCCCATCGTCTACCTGTCGGTGATCTGGTGGCGCACGCTCCACCAGCCCCCGTCCAGCCCGCGGTCCGTGTCGCCGGAAATCCTGTGGACGCTGATGCTGAACCTGGCGGCGTTCACGCTCATCTACGTCTACCTGATGATGCGGCGCGTCCGGCTCGCGGAGGTCGAGGGGAAACTCGAGGAGCGGATGGCGTACCATGGATAATCTCGGATTCATCGTGGCCGGCTACGGCCTCACGTGGGTCGTCCTGGCGTGGTACACGTGGCGGACGAACCGGCGCCTCGACGGCGCCGCGCGGGCCGTGGCGGAGTGGGAGGACGACGGCGCGGACGCACCCGGGGGCCCGACGGCCGCCGGCGCATCCGCCTGACCGATAACCGGAGCGAGGAACGGGACATGAACCGATCGAAGAAGCTGTGGGCCGGCGGCGGGCTGCTGGCCATCGTGGGGGCACTCGCCTTCCTGATCGCCGGCGGCCTCAAGGAGAACGTCGTCTTCTTCCTCACGCCCAGCGAGCTGCTGGCGCGCGGGGCGGAGGTGATGGACCGGCCGTTGCGCCTCGGGGGACAGATCAAGGCCGGCTCCGTGAACTGGGACGCCGAGACGCTGGACCTGCGCTTCGTGGTGCAGGACAGCCTGCGCGAGGTGCCGGTGAAGAGCACCGGCGCACCGCCGTCCATGTTCAAGGAAGGCATCGGCGTGATCGTCGAGGGGCACTACCGTCAGGACGGAACGTTCGAGTCCACGAACCTGATGGTCAAGCACTCGAACGAGTACGAGCCCCCGCACGAGGGAGTGAAGCCGGAGCAGATGTACGAGTCGCTGGTGAAGCCCGGCGACGCCACGTGACGGGGGAGTGACGACATGCTCAGCCTGATCGGCTCTTCTTCCGTCCTCGTCGCGCTCCTGGCCGCCGTCGGGGTGGCGGTGGCCGGCATCGCGGGGGGCTTCCGGCGCAACGCCACCATGGTCACGCTCGCGCGGCGCGGCTCGTATCTGATCTTCGCGGCCATGACCGTGGCCTTCGTGACGATGGAGATCGCGCTCCTCACGCACGACTTCAGCGTCGAGTACGTGGCCCGCATCGGGAGCCGCGAGACGCCGGCCTACTACACGGCGATCTCGCTGTGGAGCAGCCTGGACGGGTCGATCCTGTTCTGGGGCTGGATCCTCGCCGGCTACGCGGCGCTCGTCGCCTTCGTGCAGCGGGACTCGCGCTCGCGGCTCGCACCGTTCGCCACCGGCGTCATGGCGGCGGTGGGGATCTTCTTCTACGGGCTGCTCGCCGGGCCGGCGAGCCCGTTCGGGACGGTCTTCCCCGTGCCGGCCAACGGGCCGGGACCGAACCCGCTCCTGCAGAACCATCCCCTGATGGGCCTGCACCCGCCGATGCTGTACTTCGGCTACGTGGGCCTGACGGTGCCGTTCGCCTTCGCGATCGCCGCCCTCCTGTCGGGAAAGCTGGACGAGGAGTGGATCCGCACGACACGCCGCTGGACGGTCGCGCCGTGGGCCTTCCTGTCCGTGGGCATCGTGGCCGGTGCGTGGTGGTCGTACGAGGTGCTCGGGTGGGGGGGCTACTGGGCCTGGGACCCGGTCGAGAACGCCTCCTTCCTGCCGTGGCTCACGGCGACGGCGTTCCTGCACTCCGTGATGGTACAGGAGCGGCGGGGCATGCTGAAGACATGGAACCTGGCCCTGATCATCGGGACGTTCCTGCTCGTCCTGTTCGGGACCTTCCTCACCCGGTCGGGCGTGCTGGAATCCGTGCACGCGTTCACCGAGGGAATCATCGGGCCGCTGTTCCTGGCGTTCATCGCCATCATCTCCATCGTCTCGCTGGCCCTCATCGGCTGGCGGTCGGATCGGCTGCACGCCCCCGGTCACCTGGACGGCGTGGTGTCACGCGAGAGCGCGTTCATTCTGAACAACCTCGTGTTCGTCGCGTTCACGTTCACGGTGCTGCTCGGCACGACCTTCCCGCTGATCGTCGAGGCGGTGAACCAGAACCGGGTGAGCGTCGGGCCGCCGTACTTCAACAAGGTCTCGGTGCCGCTCGGCCTGCTGCTGCTCTTCCTGATGGGAGTGGGGCCGGCGCTGCCGTGGCGGCGGACGACCCCGGAGAAGCTGCGCCGCACGTTCCTGGTCCCCGTGCTGGCCGGCGTGATCACGGGCGCCGTGACGTTCGTCCTCGGCGTCCGGTCGTTCTGGCCCCTGCTCACCTTCCTGTTCTCGGGCTTCGTGATGGCCACGATCTTCGAGGAGTTCCGGAAGGGGATAGCCGCCCGCAGGCGGATCGGGGGCGTGGGCGCGCCTCGTGCGTTGTGGCAGATCCTCACCCGGAACAACCGGCGCTACGGCGGCTACGTCGTGCACGCCGGGATCGTGGTGATCATCGCCGCCCTGGCCGTGTCGGGCAGCTGGCGCTTCGAGCGCGAGGTGACGCTGAACCGCGGCGAGCACCTGGTGCTCGGAGACTACGTCGTGCAGTTCGACGACGTGTGGGGACGCGAGGAGCCGCAGCGCTTCGTGGTGGGCAGCACGTTCAGCGTGCTCCACCGGGGCGAGGAGCGGGGCACCCTGGAGCCGAGCCTCAACTACTACCCGAACTCGCAGCAGCCGATCGCGACGCCGGCCGTCCGCTCCACGCTGCGCGAGGACCTGTACCTGACGCTGATGGCGTTCGACCAGGACCAGGGCCGCCACGCCACGGTCCGGGCGATCGTGAACCCGGGGGTGCCGTGGCTCTGGATCGGGGGCATGATCGTCGCGCTCGGGGGCATCCTGGCGGTGGCGCCGCAGCGGAAGGGGACCCGGCCCGCGGTGGTCTCGCTGTCGGAGGAGTCCCTGGCCGGGACGTCCGCCGCGGCGGACGAGGCGAGAGTCCCGGCCGCCGCCTCGAGGTGATGCGATGCGCAAGCACCTGACCTGGATCCTGCCGCTCGCTGCCGTGCCCGTCCTGTGGCTCCTGCTGCACGGGATGGGCACGGACAAGTTCACGCTGCCCTCGCCACTGGAGGGTGCGGCGGCCCCGGACTTCCGACTGGAGACGATGGACGGCGACACCGTCGACCTCGCGGACCTGCGCGGCAAGGCGGTGGTGCTGAACTTCTGGGCCTCGTGGTGCATCCCGTGCCGGCAGGAGCACGACGTGCTCAAGCTCGCGGATCGGACCTACGACCCGGAGGACGCGGTGGTGCTCGGGGTCGTGTACCAGGACACGGAGCAGAACGCCCGCCGGTTCCTGGCCCAGCTGGGTGGCGACTGGACACACCTCCTGGACCCGACGCAGCGGACCGCCATCGATTTCGGGGTGTATGGCGTGCCGGAGACGTTCTTCATCGGTCCCGACGGCCAGGTCGCTCACAAGAAGGTGGGGCCGGTCACCTGGGACCTCGTCCGGCCGACCGTGGACTCGCTCGTGGCGGCCGCGCGCGGGGACGGCGCCGACGGCGCGACGGCGGGAGGCGCACGATGAACGGACGGACGGGCGTGGCGGCCCGCGCGGCGGCGGCGCTGGGACTGGTTCTCTTCGCCGCCCTGGCCGGCGCGCCGGCGGGGGCCGCACAGGAGCCCATCGGGACGAGACCGGCGCCCTCCACCGGCACGGCGCTGACCGATCCCGAGGCCGAGCGGCTGGACGCCGAGGCAGCCGAGTTGTCGGCGCAGCTCCGCTGTCCGGTGTGCCGGAACCAGTCGATCCTCGAGTCGAACGCGGAGCTGTCGCGGGAGATGCAGGCGCTCGTCCATGAGCGCCTGGCCGCGGGGGACTCACCCGAGGAGGTGAAGTCCTACTTCGTGAGCCGGTACGGGGAGTGGATCCTCCTCGAGCCGAGCCGCCGGGGAATCAACCTCCTCGTGTGGGGGCTCCCGTTCGTGGCGCTGCTCGTGGGAGGGGCGATCGCGATCCGCCTGCTCCGGCGCTGGTCCACTTCCGGCCCGGGGAACCATGACGCGTCATCCCCCGTTGACACGGGCCTGTCGGCCGAGAACGAGATGTGGCTGCAGGAGGCCCTGCGCGACGGGTGACGGGTGACGGAACTCGCCGGGCGCCGGCCCGGTATGAGGATCGTTTGGAGGCGAGCGATGCGGCTGGCGACCCGGATCGGCGACCGGCGGGCAGCGCCGGCCCCGTCCCGCGTGAAACAGTGACGGGAGTGACATGTTCTTCGACGCACGTGCCCTGGATTCCTTCGACCAGTACCTGCAGGACGTCGAGCGGTACCCGCTCATCGAGAACCCGCAGACCGAGCGCGAGATCGCCCGGCGCGCGCGGGCGGGCGACCGCGAGGCGGCCGAGCGTCTCGTCACGGCGAACCTGCGCTTCGTCATCTCCTATGTGAAGAAGTACCAGGGCCGGGGCCTGAACCTGGCCGAGCTCGTGTGCATCGGGAACGAGGGCCTGCTGAAGGCCGTGAAGAAGTTCGATCCCGACAAGGGCGTGAAGTTCATCTCCTACGCGGTGTGGTGGATCCGGCAGACCGTGCTGCAGGCGCTCGCCGAGCAGACACGCTCCGTCCGCATCCCCCTGAACCAGAACTCGAATCTCGTGAAGCTGTCGCGCACCGAGACGGCGCTCACGCAGAAGCTCGGCCGCACGCCGACCGACCGCGAGATCGCGGAGGAGATGAAGGAGCCGGTGGACACCGTGCGAGCCCTGCGGCGCGTCGCGTCCGCCGAGTTGAGCCTCGACGCGCCCCTCGACAAGTCGGACCGGGACAGCGCCTCCTTCGGGGAGCGCTTCTCGGGCGCCGACGAGACGGACATCGAGGTGGACGTGGAGGCGCAGGCGCGCCGCGAGTTCCTGGAGCGCATGTTCGAGCAGTACCTGACGGAGCGGGAGCGGAAGATCCTCGTCCTCTACTACGGGCTGGACGACGGCGAGGAGATGACGCTCGAGCAGATCGGCGAGCTCCTGGGGGTCACGCGGGAGCGGATCCGCCAGATCCGGAACCGCGCGTTCGACAAGCTGCGCAGCTCCACGCACGGGGACGCGCTCGAGGGGTTCTGGCGCGCCAGCGCCTGACCGGGCCCGGGCCGCGTCGCCCCGCCGGCGGCGTCAGGCCGCGCTCCGCCGCTTCCTGCCCCAGGGGGCGGTCAGCAGGAAGATCCCCGTGGCGAGCCCGGCGCTGATCACGCACCACATGCAGATCGCGTGGATGACGAACAGCTCGAGTGCCGTGAGGTAGGCGGAGAACGCCACGCCGGCCCACGCGGCGGCCGCGAGCACCCCGCGGCCGCCCGTCTCCCACCGGCCGGCTTGCAGCGCCAGGGCGGTTCCCAGCACCACGACGTACCAGGCGACCCCCCAGGCCGCCACGGGCTGCCCCAGGAAGCGGGCCCACCGCGAGGTCTGCACGACGTCGCACGACCCCGCCCCGCAGATCAGGGCCCCGTAGAAGCCGAGGTGGTACAGCCACAGGTACAGCGAGACGAACAGGCCCGCGAGCGCGAGCAGGGCCACCCCGCGATACCGCATCACCGCGCTCGGCACGGGATCAGGAGCCGGCGCCGCCCGCCTCCGCCGCGGCCGGTCCAGACGCCGCATCGCGCAGCAGCGCCGCGAGGCCGGGGTAGGAGTAATACTGGTTGGTGCGCGGCACGGCCTCGCCGTTCACGAAGATGGTGGGCGTGCCCGTGACGCCGAGCTCCACGCCGTACTGCTTCGCACCGAGGATCTGCCGGAGGCCGCGGCGCTCGCGGATGCAGGAGCGCAGGGCCCGGCCGTCCATCCCCATCTCCTCGGCGAGGTCGACGAACGTCCCGGTGGGATTCGACTCGCGCGCCCAGGCATCGACGCGGGCGAACAGCATGTCGTGCATGTCCCAGTACCGTCCCTGCTCGCCCGCGCAGTGCGCCGCGAGCGTGGCGGGAATGGATGCCTCCTGGAGCGGGAACTCGTAGGAGACCCAGCGGAGCGGACCGCCGGGACCCGCGAACTCGCGCCGCAGCAGCTTGCCGACCATCGCGTTGAAGTCGCGGCAGTGCGGGCACAGGTAGTCGGAGAAGTCGTAGATCACGACGGGCGCGTCCTCGGGCCCGATCGCGGTGCCGGCCGCCGGGTCCGCCTCGATGGCCGTCGTCTCCGCCAGGCTGAGCGGAGCCGGCGCCTCCGCGTCGCCTTCCGGCCCGCCCGCCGTGAACAGCCACGCCGCTCCCGCCACCACCAGACCGGCCAGGGCCACGTAGAACCAGCGCGCGCCTCCTCCGTTGTTTCCCTTCGCCGCCACGTCCGTCTCCTTGCTCGAGCTGAACTGTCAGGTCCCCGGTCCGCCTCGCCGCGAGGCGGCGGAAAAGATACGCATCGTGGCCCGTGGCGCGAGTCCCGCACGGCCCGCGGCGCGGAGCGGCGACCGGTCAGCGGATGACGAGGATGACGAGGGCGGCGGCGATGAACAGGGTGAGCAGGCCGAGCGCGGCCAGCTTGATCCACTCCGGCAGCTCATCGACCTCGAGCGTGGCCACGCGGGCGAGCCGGGGCAGGAAATCCGTCGACCAGGTCTTCTCGACCTCCTCCACCAGCTCACGCCACGCCGCCTCGCAGCCCCCGTCGAGACGGTCGAGCGTGGCGCGCCACTCCGCGGCCGCCTCGCCGAGCTCCGCGTCGTCCTCGCCCGGAGGGCCTTCCTGCACGGCGTCCAGCAGGGCGACGAGCCGCTCCTCCTGCTCCTCGAGTCCCTCGAACCGGGCCCACAGCCGCTCGAACGGCGCCTGCAGGCGCTCGTGCAGGAACTGGCGGGCGGCCGCGTCGATGCGGGCCTCCCGCTCCACCCGCGCGGGGCCGCGGCGCATCGCGAGCAGGCGGTCGAGCTGCTCGTCGTAGGCCGACAGGGTCCGCTCCGTCGCGGTGTCGATCGCCGCGCGCGTGTCTTCGGCCAGGCCGGCCGCGTTCAGCGCGTCCACCGCCGGGCGCAGGCCCGCCGCACCGCGGGCGGCCGACTTCCGGACGAGCAGCGGCCCGAGAACGGTCTCGCCCAGCTCCCGGAAGTGCAGGTCGAAGAAGTCGGGGGGCATGAGCGCCCGCACCTGGAGGTCCGCCGGGACGTTCGCCGCGGCCCGCTCCGCGACGGCCGGCAGCGAGGCCGCGGCGCGCGAGAACTCCGGCAGGTCGGCCGGGGGCGGCGGCGCGACGTCGGCCCGCCGGAACAGTTCCAGCGATGTCCCGCCGCCGGCGCGGGGCGGGGGCGCGCGGCGCGCCGCCGTGGAGAGCGCGATGATCTCCTCGGGGAACAGGTATCGCAGCTGCAGCTCCGACTCGCCGCGGGCGAGGAGCAGCGCGTCTCCGCCGGGCGCGCCCTGGCGGGCCAGCCGGCGGCGGACCCGGTCCACGGGCCAGGTCAGGATCCACTGCTCTCTCCCCGACACGAGGTGGAGACCCCGGCGGGTGGCCGCCGCGACGTACAGCCCGCGCACGGGCTGGCCGTCCAGCCTCCCCTGCACCGTGCAGCCCGCGGTGAACAGGACGACCTCGTGGCCGAGCTGCCGCACGAGCCGTCGGCGCAGCTCGCTCTGGTCCACCGCCTTCCCGACCCAGCCGTCCAGCCGGTCGAGCGCGTCGGCCGGCCCGCGGGCGACCAGCGCCCCGCCGGAGCCGAACAGCAGGAGCATGCCGGCCCGGCGGGAGACGAAGAACACGTCGCTCCACGGGAAGTCCACGCCGTCGCAGGAAAGCCCGCCCGGCTCCGGTGCGACCCGGGCGCCGCGGCGGAGGCCGCCCCGCTCCAGCAGCACGTCGAGGGTCAGCGGCTGTTCGTTCATTCGCTCAGGATCCGCAGTACCGCGTCCGTGTCGGACAGGTCTTCCACCACCGCGTCGGGCCGGTGCGCGCGGAGCTCGGCCGGGCCGTGGCGGCCCGTGGCCACGGCCAGCACCCTCGTGCCCCCGGCCCGCGCGCACCGGATGTCCTCCGGCGTGTCGCCGATCACCACGGCCTCGGCGGGCCGGAGTCGGAGTCCGAAACGCTTGCCGGCGCGGCGCAGGGCGAGGGCGGGCAGGTCGCCCCGCCGCTCCGAGTCCGAGCCGAACGCCCCGAACCCGAAGTGCCCGTCCAGCGATGCGGCGCGCAGCTTGCTCCACGCGCCGCGTTCCATGTTGCCGGTCACGAGCCCGGAAAGAAAGCGTCCCTCCTCCGCGGCCAGGCGCTCGAACAGCGCGGCGACGCCCGCCAGGGGCGTCACCTTCGCCTCCCGCGCCGCCAACTCCCGATCCAGAGCGGCGTAGTACTCCCGCCACAGCGTCGGGAAGCGCGCCTCGATCCACGGGTCGGTGCGCCCGCGCTCCCGCAGCAGGCCGCGCACGATCGCGGGGTCGGTACGACCGTGGAAGTCGAACGCGTCGATGTCGCCGGCGTCGCCGTAGACCCGCCGCATCGCCTCCGCCAGGGCGGCCTTTCCCGCGCCCCCCGAGTCGACGAGGGTGCCGTCCACGTCGAACAGGAGGGCGCGGGGCTGGCGGGTCGTCATGCGCCCATCTCCAGGCAGGTGGCGAGGACGCGCGGATCGAGATTCCCGCCCGACAGCAGCACGCCGGTCTCGCCGTCCGCCGCCGGCGGCACCCGGCCGACGAGGAGCGCCGCCAGTGCCGCCGCCCCGCTCGGCTCCACGACCAGACCGCGCGCGAAGCACCACGCCACGGCGGCCCGGATCTCATCGTCGCTCACGAGCACCACGTCGCGGACGAGAGCCGCCACGTGCGCGAAGGTCAGGTCGCCGGGCCGCACGGGACGCAGTCCATCGGCCACGGTCTCGGTCCGGGCGAGCGTCACCGGGCGGCCGGCGTCCAGCGAACGCCGCATCTTCGCCGCGCCCTCCGGCTCGACGCCGAACACCTCGGCCCCGGGCTCGAGCGCCCGCACCGCGGCGGCGACGCCTGAGATCAGCCCGCCGCCGCCGATCGGGACGAGCACGCGGGCGAGCCGTCCCACGGGGGGGCCGGCGGCGCGTTGGCGCTCCCCGGCGAGCTGTTCGTGCAGCTCGAGGCCCGCCGTTCCCTGCCCGGCGATGATGCGCGCATCGTCGAACGGAGGGACCATCACGCCGCCCGACGCGGCGAGGATCTCCTCGGCGCGCGCCCGGCGCTCCAGCGTCGTCCGGCCCTCCTGCTCCACGCGCGCCCCGAGCGCCAGGGCGCCATCCCGCTTCACGCGCGGTGCGTCGACGGGCATCACGATCGTGGCTGGAATGCCCAGCTCGCGCGCGCACCAGGCCACCGCCTGGCCATGGTTGCCGGACGAGTAGGTGACGACGCCGGCGGCGCGCTCGGCTTCCGGGAGCGAGATGATGAAGTTCCAGGCGCCGCGGAGCTTGAAGGCCCCGGCGTGCTGGAGGCTCTCGCACTTCAGCCAGATCCGGCCCGGCCCCGCGCTCCCGGGGACGCCGGGCCGGGGGGGCGGCGCGTCCGTCCCGGGCGCCGCCGCGAGGAGCGGCGTGCGACGGGCGGCCGGCCGGATCCGCTCCGCGGCCCGCCGGATCTCCTCCAGCTCGACGAGCCCGGACGTGCCACGGACCTCGCGCCCCGCGGGCGTCGGCGTTCCGGCGGCGTCAGGCACCGGTCGGCGGCTGCGTGGCGGGCGGCCCGACCCCGGCTTCCTCGTCGGCGGGGATCGCCACGTCCTCCTCCAGGTCGGCGGCGACGCGGGCCACATCCATCACCTCGTCGCCCGCATCGAGCGCGACGAGCCGCACCCCCTGCGTGTTCCGCCCGATCACCCGGATCTCCGCCGCGTGCTGCCGGTTGATCACCCCGGAGCGGGTCACCAGCATCAACTCGTCGTCGTCGGTGACCTCCTTGACGGCCACCACCGGACCGGTCCGTTCCGTGAGCCGCAGGTTGATCAGCCCCTTCCCGCCACGGTGCTGCACGCGGTACGCGTCCACCGAGGTGCGCTTGCCCATGCCCCGGCCTGTCACCGTGAGCACGCTCGCATCGCGCCGCACCACCACCATGCCCACCACCGCGTCCTCGCCGGCGAGCCGGATCCCGCGCACGCCCCTCGCCACGCGACCCATCTCGCGCACGTCCGTCTCCGAAAAGCGGATCGCCTTGCCCGAGCGGGTAGCGAGGATCACGTCGTTGTGGCCCTCGGTGAGCTGCACGTCGATGAGCCGGTCTCCCTCCACGATGTCGACCGCGTTGATCCCCACCGAGCGGACGTTCGAGTAGGCGGCGAGGCTCGTCTTCTTCACGAGTCCGTTCCGGGTCGCGAAGAAGAGGGACTGGGACTCCGGGAACTCCCGCACCCGTACGATGGACGCGATCTTCTCGTCCTTCTCGATGTTCAGGAGGTTCACCACGGGCTTGCCCCGCGAGGTGCGCGAAGCGGGCGGAATCTGGTGCACCTTGAGCCAGTAGAGCTGGCCGCGGGCCGTGATCACCAGCAGGTAGTCGTGGGTCGAGGCGAGGAACAGGTGCTCGACCCAGTCCTCCTCCTTCGTGCTCATCCCGGCGATTCCCCGTCCCCCGCGCCGCTGCTGGCGATAGGCGTCCGGCGGAATCCGCTTGATGTAGCCCTCGTGGCTGACCGTGATCACCATCTCCTCGTCGGCGATCAGGTCCTCGGCCTGGAAGCTCACCGCGGCGCCGACGATCTCCGTGCGGCGATCGTCTCCGTAGCGCTCCGCGAGCGCCCGCAGCTCCTCCCGGATCAGGGCGAGCCGCGCCTCGCGCGAGCCCAGCAGGGCCTCGAGCTCCTCGATCCGGGCGCGCACCTCCCGCAGCTCCTCCTCGAGCTTCTCGATCTCGAGCCCCGTGAGGCGCGACAGGCGCATGGCGAGGATCGCGTCCGCCTGCGTCTCGCTGAGGCCGAAGCGCTCGCGCAGTCGCTCGGAGGCCTGCGCCGCGTCGCGCGAGCCGCGGACGATCTCCACGACCTCGTCGATGTTGTCGACCGCGATCTTCAGGCCCTCGAGGACGTGCTCGCGGGCCCGCGCGGCGGCGAGCTCGTGCTGGCTGCGGCGCACGACCACCTCGTGGCGGTGCGCCAGGAAGTGCTCCAGCACCTCCTTGAGATTCATCACCTTCGGGACGCCGTCCACCAGCGCGAGCATGATCACGCCGAACGTGGACTGCATCTGGGTGTGCTTGAAGAGCTGGTTGAGGACGATCTGCGGGATCGCGTCTCGCTTCAGGTCGACCACGATGCGGATCCCGTCGCGGTCCGACTCGTCCCGCAGGTCGGCGATGTCCTCCGTCCGCCGGTCCCGCACGAGCTGGGCGATCTGCTCGACGAGGCGGCTCTTGTTCACCATGAACGGAATCTCGGACACCACGATCCGGTCGCCGCCGTTCGGCCGCTCCTCGAAGTGGGCGCGCGCCCGGATCACGATCCGGCCCCGGCCCTTCTCGTAGGCGTCCTGGATCCCGTCCAGTCCGTACACGAGACCGGCGGTGGGAAAGTCCGGTCCCCGCACGTGCTCCATCAGGTCCGCCACGGTCGCGTCCGGGTCCGCGATCAGGTGCTCGCACGCGTCGATCACCTCGCGGAGGTTGTGCGGCGGGATGTTCGTGGCCATCCCCACGGCGATGCCCGACGAGCCGTTGATCAGCAGGTTCGGCGGCAGGGAGGGGAGAACCCTCGGCTCCTCGAGCCGGTCATCGAAGTTCATCGAGAAGTCGACGGTGGACTTCTCGATGTCCGCCAGCATCTCGGTGGCCAGCGGCGCGAGGCGGGCCTCCGTGTACCGGTACGCCGCCGCGCCATCCCCGTCGATCGATCCGAAGTTGCCCTGCCCGTCCACCAGCGGATAGCGGAGCGAGAAGCCCTGCACCATGCGCACGAGCGAGTCGTAGACGGCCGAGTCACCGTGCGGATGGTACTTGCCGAGCACGTCGCCCACGACCGTGGCGCTCTTCTTGTACGGGCGGTTCGGCGCGAGCCCGAGTTCGTGCATCGCGTACAGGATCCGGCGGTGCACGGGCTTCAGGCCGTCCCGCACGTCCGGCAGGGCACGCTGGACGATCACGCTCATCGAGTAGTCGATGAACGACTCGCGCATCTCGTCCTCGAGCAGCCGCTGCTCGATCCTCGGAAGGGGCTGGTCTGTGTCCATGGACTCCACGTCGGGGGCGGTCTGTCAGGGGGCCTCGGGGGGCCTGGGAATCCGATAAATATAGCTTGATTCCGGCATCGACGCGACCTCCGGCCCCCGCCCGCCCGCGGGATGCGCGTCGACGGCGGGAGAGGCCGCGCCGGCCCTCAGGCGCACACCCGGAAGTCGGCGATCTCCGTCCGCCCGAGCGTCGTCAGGGCGCGCCGGATCTCGTCCCGGGCGCCCGGCGAGCCGACGGCCGCGAGCACGTAGTCGTCCGGTCGCTCCGCCGCCCCGACGGACGACAGGACGGGCGCGCCGTGGATCCGCTGCCCGATCTTGCGGGGGTCGAGGTCCACGAACGCGGCCACCTCCGTGCCCTGGCGGAGCAGCTCGCGGGCCAGGGGCTTTCCCACCCGTCCGGCGCCCCACACGGTCACGGGACGCCCGGGTGGCAGGAACGCCTCCCGCAGCCAGTGCACCTTGCAGCGGCGGAAGGCCGCCGGCCCGTAGCGCTCGGAGCGCAGCGAGTGGCGGTCCGGATGAACGCGCCAGCGCAGCAGGCGTCCGGGGAGGTTCGCGGCGGCGTGCCCGGCGGCGTGCAGCCGCAGCAGCAGGTCGTAGTCCTCGGGCCAGCCGCGGTCCTCGTACCCGCCGAGGGCCCGCAGGCCGTCGGCCCGGATCACGAGGGCGGGGTGCGCGATGGGGCATTCCACGAACAGGTCCCGTGCCAGGTCGGCCGGCTCCCGCAGCCCGTTCAGCCACGCCTCGTAGCGCCGGTAGCCCGACCCGAGGGCGGAGGCCGGAAACAGCTCCACCCCGGTGCCGCAGCCGAGGATGTCGGGCCGGGCGTCCAGGAACTCCACCTGCCGGGCGAGGCGCTCCGGGTGCGCCACGTCGTCCGCGTCCATGCGGGCCAGCAGCGGGGCCCGGGCGGCCTCGGTCGCGGCGCGCAGGGCGGGAACGAGGCCGGCGCCGCCCGTCTCGAGGATCCGCACCCGCCGGTCGCGGCGCGCCCAGGCGCGCAGGCGCTCGCGAGTGCCGTCCCGCGACCCGTCGTCCACCGCGACCACCTCGAACGCGGCGAGCGTCTGGCGCGACAGGCTGTCGGCGCAGGCATCGATCCAGGGCGCGGCGTCCCGGCAGGGCAGCAGCACCGACACGCGCAGCGGCACGGGAGCCCCGGTCAGGCGGAACCGGAGCCGGCGGCGGGACCGGTGGCGCCGGCTTCTTCCGCCGCTGGCGCCCCCGCCGCGAGGTGCCGGGCCAGGAAGCGTCCGGTGTGCGAGGCGGCCGTGCGGGCGACCTCCGCCGGCGGCCCGGCCACCACGATCCGTCCCCCCTCGTCGGCCGCCCCGGGGCCCAGGTCCACGATCCAGTCCGCCGCCGCCACCACGTCGAGGTCGTGCTCGATCACCACCACCGTGTGGCCGGCCGCCGTGAGCTCCCGCAGCACGCCGACCAGCCGGCTCACCTCGCCCGCCCCGAGGCCGGTGGTCGGCTCGTCTAGCAGGTAGATGCGGCGGCGTCCGGGGCGGGTCCGGCGGTCGAGCTCGCGGGCGATCTTCAGGCGCTGCGCCTCGCCGCCCGACAGGGTGGTGGCGGGCTGCCCGAGGCGCAGGTACCCGAGCCCCACCCGCTGCAGCTGCCACAGCGCCTGTCCCAGCCGCTCCTGCCGGATGAAGAAACGGATCGCCTCGTCCACCGTCAGGTCGAGCACCTCGCGGACGTTCAGGCCCCGGTAGCGCACCTCGAGGACCTCGGGCCGGAAGCGGGCGCCTCCGCACGTCTCGCAGGGGATGGCGACGTCGGCGAGGAAGACCATCTCCACGATCTCCTCGCCGGCCCCGCGGCACGTCTCGCAGCGGCCGCCGTCCACGTTGAAGCTGAAGTGCCCGGCCTTGAAGCCGCGTCGCACCGCCTCGGGCCGGGAGGCGAACACTTTCCGCACCTCATCCCACGCCTTCACGTAGGTGACGGGGTTGGAGCGCGACGAGCGGCCGATGGGACTCTGGTCCACCAGCACCGCCTCCTCGAGCCCGTCGACGCCGCGCAGCTCCTCCCACTCCCCTTCCGCTTCGTCGAGGTGGCGGCGGGCCGTGGAACCGCCGTGCAGCCGCGTCTCCAGCGCCCGGTAGAGGATGTCGTGCACGAGGGTGGACTTGCCGGACCCCGAGACGCCCGTCACCGCGATCAGCGCGCCGAGGGGCAGGCGCAGGTCCACGCCGCGCACGTTGTGCAGGCGGGCGCCGCACAGCTCCAGCCAGCCCGCCGCGGGTGGGCGGCGGTCGCCGCGCCGCGGACCGGACCCGGGCCGCAGGGCCTCCCCGGTCGCCGTGCCGGCCGCGAGGAGCTCGTCCCAGCGGCCCGTGAAGACGACCTCGCCACCCCGCTCCCCCGCCCCCGGCCCCAGCTCCACGATCCGGTCGGCGGCGCGCAGCACCGCGGCCTCGTGCTCGACCACCAGCACCGTGTTGCCCTCGTCCCGCAGCCGCTCGAGCACGCCGATGAACCGGTCGGTGTCGCGCGGGTGGAGGCCGATGGTGGGCTCGTCGAGGACGTACAGGGTGTCCACGAGGCGGCTGCCGAGGTTCCCCGCCAGCCGGATCCGCTGCATCTCGCCGCCCGACAGGCTGCGCGCCCGGCGGTCGAGGGTGAGGTATCCGAGCCCGACCCGGCGCAGGAAGTCCGTGCGGTCGCGCAGCTCGTCGAGCAGGGGGGCCGCGACGCGCTCCTCGAACGGCGAGAGCGACACGCCGTCGAGCCACTCCCGGAACGCGTCGAGCGTCAGGGCCGATACCTCGCCGAGGGTCCGCCCCGCCACCCGCACGTGTCCGGCCTCGGCCCGCAGCCGGGTCCCGCCGCAGACCGCGCACGGCACGGGGCGCTGGTACTGCCGCAGGAACACGCGGATGTACTGCTTGTAGCGCTTGCTCTCCCGGTCCCGCAGGAAGGGGAAGATGCCCTGGAAATCCTCCGACCCGTGCAGCAGCGCGTGGCGGGCCTCTTCCGGCAGGTCCCGCCACGGGGCGTCGGAATCGAGACCGCGCCGGCGGGCGAAGGCGAGCACGGCCGCCCGCTCCTTGCGGTAGCGCGGCTTCGTCCACGGGTCGAGGGCGCCGGCGGCGAGGGACCGGCCGGGGTCGGGCACGACGAGGTCGAGGGCGTACTCGAGCACGGCCCCGAAGCCGTTGCACTCCGGGCAGGCCCCCGTCGGGTGGTGGAAGCTGAACAGGAGGGGCGCGGGCTCGGGGAACTCGCGTCCGCAGCCGCCGCAGCGCGCCCGCTCGGAGAAGCGGAGGCGCGGGACGAGCGGCGCGCCGGCGGAGGAGGAGTCCGACACGAGGACGGCGGCCTCCCCGTGCCCCTCCGCGAACGCCGCGGCGAGGCCGTCCGCCAGGCGCTCGCGTTCGTCCGCGGTCGGGACCAGCCGGTCGACGACCACGAACGCCTCCGCCGCGTCGGCGAGGGCGCGGCCGGCCGCCGCGTCGACGTCCTCGGCCGCGGCACCGGCGCCCGCGCCCGCGCCCCCGGCGCCCGCGCCCCCGGCGCCGTCCTCGGCCGCGTCGAGCCGCACCTCGCGACCGTCGGCCACCGCCCGGACGAAGCCCCGCGCCCGCAGCTGTCCCACCGCCGCCCCCGGCGGTCGGTCGCCGGGCGACCACGGAAACGCGATGTGGGCCCGGGTCCCCGCGGGCAGCGCGAGGACCGCGTCAGCGGCCGAGCGGACCGTGTCGGGGAGCACGCGGCGCTCGCAGTCCGGGCAAATCGTGTGTCCGACCCGGCTCCACAGGAGGCGGAGGTGGTCGTGCAGCTCGGTGACGGTGGCGACGGTGGAGCGGCTCGACTGGATCTGGTTGCGCTGGTCGATCGCCACGGACGGCCGGACGCCCTCCACGCTCTCCACGTCCGGTTTCGGCATACGCTCGAGGAACTGCTTGGCGTAGGTGGACAGCGACTCCACGTACCGCCGCTGCCCCTCGGCGTACACGGTGTCGAAGGCGAGGCTCGACTTGCCCGAGCCGCTCGGCCCCGTGACGACGGTGAGCGCCCCGTGCGGGATGTCCACGTCTACGCCGCGGAGGTTGTTCTGCCGGGCTCCGCGGACCCGGATGGCCTGGTGCATGACCGATGATGGCCGGGCGGCCGGGGAGGCGTCAAACGCCCGGCCGGCCGATTCCATCGCGCCGGGTCGGCGGGATGCGCCGCGCCGGTCGGCTGGATCGTGGCGGGCCCCGCGGGTATGTTCGCGCTTCATGGCATCCTGGACCCCCGACGGACCGATCCGCGAGGAAGAGGCGCTGGGCAAGGCGTACGACGCGCGCCTCATGCGGCGCCTCCTGCGCTACCTGCGGCCGTACCGCCTGCAGGTCGTGCTCGCCGTCCTCATGCTGATCGCCGCCTCGGCGCTGGAGCTCGTCGGCCCGTGGCTGACCAAGATCGCGCTCGACCGGGCGGTCCCGGCCGGCGACACGGGACTGCTCGCCACGCTGGCCGCCGTGTTCGTCGGCTCGCTGCTCCTCGCCTTCGCGCTCGAATACGCCCGCACCCTGCTGACCACCTGGATCGGTCAGCGGATCATGCTGGACCTGCGCGGGCAGGTGTTCGGGCACCTGCAGCGGCAGGACCCGGCGTTCTTCGACCGGAACCCGGTGGGCCGCCTGATGACCCGGGTGACGAGCGACATCGAGGTCCTGAACGAGATGTTCACGTCGGGCGTGGTGACGATCTTCGGGGACGTGTTCACGATCGGCGCGATCGTCACCGCCATGCTGGTCCTCGACGTCCGGCTGGCGCTCGTGACCTTTTCCGTTCTGCCGGCGGTGTTCCTCCTGGCGCTCCTGTTCCGCCGCAAGGTGCGCGACGCGTACCGCGAGATCCGGGTGCGGCTCGCGCGCATCAACGCGTTCCTGCAGGAGCGGATCACCGGCGTCGAGGTCGTGCAGTTGTTCGGCCTCGAGCCGTCCACCGCGAGCCGGTTCCACGCGATCAACGACTCGCACCTCCAGGCGCACCTGCGCTCGATCCGCTACTACGCGATGTTCTTCCCGGCCATCGAGGTGCTGTCGGCCGTGTCGGTGGCCCTGATCCTGTGGTACGGCGGGCTGCAGGCGCTCGGCGGCGCGGTCACGATCGGCGTCATCGCGGCGTTCCTGCAGTACGCGCGGCGCTTCTTCCGGCCCATCCAGGACCTGTCGGAGAAGTACAACGTGCTGCAGAGCGCCATGGCGAGCTCGGAGCGAGTGTTCCGGCTGCTCGACCGCGAGCCGGAGATCCGCGACCGGGAGCGGCCCGCGGCGCCGGCCGCGCCGGGCACGTCGGTCGCGCCGGGCACGCCGGGCACGCCGGTCGCGGGGCGCATCGAGTTCGAGGGGGTGTGGTTCCGTTATCCTCCCGCCGAGGGACCACCGGGGCCGGACGGCGAGCGGACGGAAGACGACGGCTGGGTCCTGCAGGACATCTCGTTCCGCGTGGAGCCCGGCGAGCGCCTGGCGATCGTGGGGGCGACGGGGGCCGGGAAGACCACGATCGTGAACCTGCTGATGCGGTTTCACGAGCCGCAGCGCGGCCGGATCCTGCTGGACGGAGTGGACATCCGCGAACGGCCCCTGAGCGAGCTGCGCACCACGATGGGACTCGTTCTGCAGGACGTGTTCCTGTTCTCCGCCTCGACGAGCGACAACATCTCGCTCGGCCGGCCGGGGGTGGACGAGGAGCGGGTGCGGGCCGCGGCGGCCCGGGTCGGCGCCGACCGGTACGTCCGCCGGCTGCCCGGCGGCTACGACCAGGTCCTCGGGGAGCGCGGCGCGAACCTCAGCGTGGGCGAGCGGCAGCTGCTCAGTTTCGCCCGCGCGCTGGCGGGTGACCCGCGGATCCTGCTGCTCGACGAGGCCACCAGCTCGGTGGACTCCGAGATCGAGGAGCAGATCGAGCGGGCGCTGGAGACCCTGATGGCAGGGCGCACGAGCATCGTCATCGCGCACCGCCTCTCGACCGTCCGGAACGCGGACCGGATCCTCGTCCTGCACCACGGCCGGATCCGGGAGACCGGCACGCACGACGAGCTCCTGCGGGCGGGCGGCCTGTACGCGCGGCTGCACCGGCTCCAGTTCGCCGGACCGGAGGCGGCATGACCGGCGCGGACGGCCTGACCGCAGCGGACGGCCTGGACGGCCTGGCGGGGGCGCTCCAGTCGCTGGACACCCGCCTGCTCCTGGCCGGCTACCTGCTCGTCCTGGACATCTGGGCGATCGTGCTCATCGCGCGGGCCCGGCCGGGCTGGCGCGAAGGGCTGCTGTGGAGCGCCATCGTGCTGTTCGTACCGATCTTCGGCTGCCTGTTCTGGTACGCCCTCGGCCCCAAGGCGCTCAGGCGCCCGCCCCCGCCCGCCGCCGGCTGATCCCCGTCCGGAGGAGGTCGGCGACGAGGTCCGCCGCGGCCTCGACGGCTTCTTCACCCCCCTCCACGACGGCGCGCGCCGCCGTGCCCATGCGTGCCCGCGTTCCCGGGTCCGCCACCAGGGATGCGAGCGTCGCGGGGCCGGACGGGCCGTCGAGCACCCGCGCCGCGCCGCGCGCCAGCAGTTCCCGCGCCTCCCGCCGGTCGTGCCGCGGCCCGAACAGCACGGCGAGCCCGGCGGCCGCGGGCTCGAGCACGGAGTGAAGCCCGCGCCCCGCCACCCGGCCGGCCGACGCCCCGCCGACGAACGCGAGGTCCGCCTCGAGGTAGAGGGCGGCGAGGAACCCCACGGCGTCCACGATCACGGGGACCGGCGCGTCCGGGCCGGGGCCGCGGGAGCCGGGAGATCCGTCCGGCCCTCCGCGGTCGCGCCGTCCGCGGGCGTGTTCCGCCAGCTCGGACCACAGGACCGGCTCCCGGCCGAGGGCTCGCCGGACGGCCGGCCGCAGCCGGCGCACGCGGACCGCCGACGGCTCGTGCGGCACGAGCACGAGTTGCACGTCCGTCACCTCCCGGCACGCCGCCAGCAGCGCGCGTTCGTCGGCAGGCCAGGTGGACCCGGCGACGAGTCGGACGCTTCCGCCCGGCGGGGGCGGAAGGAGCGGCGCTCCGCGGTCCCGGACTGCGACCGCGCGGCGCGCGGCGGCGGCGTACGCCGCATCGCCCGTCACGCGGACGCCGCCGCCCGGCGCCCCCAGCCGGACGATCCGCTCCGCGTCCTCCCGCGACGCCGCCCCGACCGCATCGAGCCGCGCATACACGGTGCGCAGCAGGGACCGGGCGGGCCGGGCGAGGCGGGAGCTGCGGCGGCTCACGGTCCCGTTCACGAGGCCGAGCGGCACCCCACGACTCGCTGCCGCGCGCGAAAGTCCCGGCCACACGTCGCCCTTCGCGAACACCACGGCGGCAGGGCGCAGCGCGTCGACGGCGCGGCCACACTCGGCCTGCGTGTCCCAGGGAAGGAACCCGGCGAAGTCGGCGTCGAGCTCCCGCGCCGCTACGAGACCGGAGGGAGAGGCGCAGGTGGCGACGACCTGGAGACTGGGGAAGCGCCCCCGCACGGCCGGCACGAGGGGCGCCGCCCCGGCGAGCTCGCCCGCCGAGGCGGCGTGCAGCCAGAGGAGCGGGTCGCCGGCTCGCCGGCCGGTCTCCGCCCAGGAGCACAGCGCCCGCCCACCCGCCAGCCGGCCCGCCACGGCGGCGGCGGGCTTGCCCGGCGCCCGCGCCGCCAGCCGGAGAGCCGGACGAGCCACAGTCAGGGCCAGGTCCCACGCCGCCTCGAACGCGCTCACCTCGCCTCCCGCCCCGGCAGGTGGCCGGCGGCCGCGACCCGCTGGCCCTGCGGCCGCCGCCCCCGGGAATGGGCAGGCGGCCCGGCCGGAACCTCGGGCCGGGCCCGTGTCCTGTCCACCCGGCGAAGAGGCGCGAGCGGCGGGGCGCGGCGGCGGGGCGGGGAACCGCAGGCGTGGCCCCGGGCGCGCGGCGTGGCCGCGCACGTAGATTGTCGCCCCGACGCGACCGCCGACGAGGAGGGCCTCTGCGCTACATCGGGAACAAGACGCGGCTGCTGCCCTTCCTGCTCCGGGCCCTCGAGCGGCTGGAGATCGGCGGAACGACGGCCTGCGATCCGTTCGCGGGGACCGCGAGCGTGGGCCGGGCGCTGAAGTGCGCCGGCTGGCGGGTGCACAGCGGCGACGTCCTCGCGCTGTCCCGCGCCTTCCAGGTCGCCCGCGTGGTACTGGACGCGCCGCCCCGCCTCGCCGGAGGCGTGCGCGAGGCCCTCGCTCTCCTCGCCGCCTCGCCGCCCGAACACGGGTTCGTCACGGAGCACTATTCGCCGGCCGGCGCGGCCGCGGCGGCGCACGGCCGCATGTACTTCACGCCGGAGAACGCGGGCCGGATCGACGCGATCCGCGAGCGGATCGACGCCTGGTCGGAGGCCGGCGAGATTTCGGACGAGGGGTGCCAGTACCTGCTCGCGGTCCTGATCCGGGCCGCGGACCGCGTCGCCAATACGACGGGCGTGTACGCCTCGTTCGTGAAGACGTGGCAGCCGAACGCGCTCCGTCCCCTCGAGTTGCGGCCGATCCGCCCCGCCGAGCCCGGATCGCCGTCCGCCAGCGGCTGCACCGCGTTCCAGGGGCGGGCCGAGGAGCTCCTGCGCGATGTCGGACCGGTCGACCTGCTGTACCTCGACCCCCCGTACAACGAGCGGCAGTACCCGGGCTACTACCACCTGCCCGAGCTGCTCGCTCGCGGCTGGCGGCCCGTCCCCGCGCTGCGTGGGAAGACGGGACTGATCCCCGACGACGAGCTGCGGTCGGACTGGTGCCGCAGGGCGGCCTGCGAGGGAGCCCTGGAGCGGACCCTGCGGGCGGCCGGGGCCCGGCACGTCCTGCTCAGCTACAACGACGAGGGGCTGATCCCGGCGGGACGCGTGGAGGAGATCCTGCGGTCCGCCGGGGACCCGGACAGCTACCGGCGCCTCGAGACGGGCTACCGGCGCTACCGCAGCGACGCGGACGGGCCGGGCCGCCGCTACACGGGAGACCGGGTGCGGGAGCGGCTGCATTACGTGCGCCTCGCGTGACCGCCGGGATCGCACGGGCCCCTGCCCGGGTACGGGAGGCATGATGCGCCGCCACCCTTTCGTCCCGCCCCGCCCGCGGCCGGGCCTCGCCCGGCGCGCCGTGCTCGCGCTGCTCGGCGCCGCCTCGGCAGCCGCATGCTCGCCGGAGTACGTCGTGCGCGCCGGCTGGGAGGAGGCGAAGATCCTCGCACGCCGGCAACCGATCGACGAGATCCTGGCCGACTCCGCGGCCGACCCGGAGCTCCGCGCCAAGCTCTCGCTGGTGCGCGACGCGCGCGTGTTCGCCGAGCGCCGGCTCAACCTCGACGCGGGCTCGAGCTTCACGAGCTACGCGCCCCTGGACAGCGACACCCTCGTCCTGGTCGTGTCCGCCGCTCCCGAGCTGGCGCTCCGCTGGAAGACGTGGTGGTTCCCGATCGTCGGGCACCTGCCGTACAAGGGATACTTCGACTTCGACCGCGCGCGGCGGGAGGCGGCGTCGCTGCGCGCCGAGGGCTGGGACGTCTACGTCCGGCCGAGCGCCGCGTTCAGCACGCTCGGGTGGTTGCCGGACCCCGTCCTCCCGCCCAGCCTGCGGCAGGACAGCGTGGAGCTCGTCGAGACCGTGGTCCACGAGATCACGCACACGACGTTCTTCCCCAAGGGCCAGGCGAGGTTCAACGAGAGCTTCGCGAACTTCGTCGGCTGGCGGGGCGCCATCGAGTACTTCTGCGAGGGGGTCGGCGAGCCCGCGCAGTGCCGGCGGGCCACGGACCGGTGGCACGACGTCCGCGTGTTCGGGCGGTTCTTCCACTCGATCGTGGACCCGCTGGAGGCCCTGTACGCGAGCGACCTTCCGGAGGCTCGCAAGCGGGAGCGGAAGCGCGAGATCCTGGACGACGCCGCCCGGCGCTGGCGCGAGGAGCTGGGCCCGGAGCTCCGGTCGGGCCGCTACGCCGCGCTCGATCCGGAGACGCTGAACAACGCCTGGCTTCTGTCCCGCGTCCTCTATTACACCCGCCTGGATGACTTCGAGCGGCTGTACGAGACGGCCGGCGGCCTCCGGCACGCCGTGCGGGCGCTGGTGGACGAGGCGGGGGACGGAGACCCCTGGCAGGCCCTGGACCGGCTGCTGGCCGGCGCCCCGCCGCCCCGTGCGCCCGCGGACGGCGGCCGCTAGCTTCGCGCCGGACCGTCACCCGTTCGAGGCGCAAATGTACGACCGGATCCTGATCGGCATCGACTTCTCGGACTCCTCCGTGGAGACCGTTCGCTGGGCCGTGTCGCGCTTCCCGGCGGCCGAGCTGACCCTGTTCCACGCCATCGAACCGCTGTCGGCACCCGGCTATCTGGCCCGCGAGATCGGCAGCCGCCTCGACATCCTGCGGGAGAAGGAGCTCGATGCCCGCACGAACCTCGAGCACCTTGCCGAGGGCATGGGGCTCGACGCCCGCGTCGAGGTCCGGCACGGCTGGACGCCCGAGGCGGTCGCCGTTGCGGCGGAGGAAGCAGGCGCCGAACTCGTGGTCGTGGGGGCCCACCGCAAGCGGATCAACCCCACCGACGAACTGGGCAATACGTGCGCCGCGATCGTCCGCAAGGCCAGCGTGCCCGTGCTCGTGTGGCGGCCCGTGCGGAACGAGAAGGACAAGACGGTCCTGGCCGCCCTCGACCTGCGGGAGGGGAGCGCCCCCATCGCCGCCACCGCCGCCCGGTACGCCGACTACTTCAAGGCGCGGCTGCTGCTCGTGCACGCGATCCCGGGGACGCTGCACGGCTACATGCGAGCCGTGAGCCATCCGCCCATGGTCGAGGAGACGATGCGCCGGCTCGAGAAAGGCGCGCGGCTCGACGCGATGGCCCGGGTGCCGGCGGACCTGCGGGACAAGCTCACGACGCAGGTCGTGATCGTGCGCGGAAAGCCCGTCGTCGGGCACATCCTGCAGGTCGCCGAGCGGGAGGCCGCAGACCTCATCGTGATCGGCAAGTACCACGCCCCCGGGCTCCGCTCGCGCGTGCTCCTCGGCGGGATCACGTCGCAGATCATCCAGACGGCGAACTGCTCCGTCCTCACCGTCCCCCTCTGAGCGGCGCCGGGACGGCGGCCGGCCTGGGCCGGCCGCGCCCCTGGCGGCCGCGGGAGTGCCCATGTCCGACGCCCCCGACTTCGCCTGCGCCCGCTGCGGCCGCTCCGACCGCGTCCCGCTTGGCACGCCGCCGTTTCCGGACGACCTGGGGAAGCGGATCGCCACCTCCGTGTGCGGCGATTGCTGGGAGGACTGGAAGCGGCACCAGATGGCGATCATCAACCACTACGCCCTCAACGTCCGCGACCCGAAGGCCCGCGCGTTCCTGATCGCCAGCCTGCGGTCGTATCTGTTCGGCGAGGCCGCGCCGGAGGGGCCGGGGCCGGCGGTGTGACGGGGTGGGGTGAGGTCTGGCGGCGGGGGTCGCGGGGTGCGGGCAGTTTCGACGCGCGCCACGCCGCTGTGAGCCTCCGATCTTCAACCGTTGATTCAGGGCAGTTCCGAGCCAGCGTAGATGGCAGTTGCGAGGGGATCCCTTGAGCAGGCTCTCGTACAGCGTTCGCGGGGCGTTTTTCGGTGCGATCCTTGCCGTCGGTGGTACCCTGAGGGATCGCTGGGGAGAGGTTGGAACGGCCCGCGGCGAGTACCTGGACTCGGCAGTACTTGGAGTGATGGTAGGAGCGCTCACAGGCCTGACGCTGCACGCCACTCGGGGCATGCGCCGGCAGAGGGGTCTTCAGTACTGGCTGTCGTGGGTGATCTCGACGAACGTAGGGTTCAGTGCGGCAGTGCTCCCGGCGTTGTTTGCCACAGGTGACTGGCTGACGGCTTTGCTCTTTTGGCCCGTCATGGGTACCGGGAGCGGACTGGGACTCGGAGCGTTTCAGCGGACGATCGGGCTTGGCCCGCCCGCCCACTGACACCTACGGCTCGTCGCGCAGGAGGCGATGTCCGCCGCCTGCGCATCCAGGGCCGCGATGGCACGAGGTAGCAGGACACCGAGCCCGGTGAGCAGCAGGACGAATCGGGATCGAGCGCGATTGACGGCTGGAGCAGGCATCACTCGTCCCTCCAACTCGATCGCCTGGCAGACACGATCTTGTGCCTTCCTCTGAAGCGAGTCGCGCTTCGACGCCGAACGCCCGACGCCGACTTCCGCCCCTGTCCGCTTCAGCCCCCCGCCCAGCCGCCGCTGTCACGCCCCGCCGTCCTCCTCCGCGCGGGCCATTGCCTCCATGGCCCGGCGCCACACGGGCTCCGGGACCTCCATCTCGTGCCGCCAGCGCGCGCCCGCGGTCGTCGCGTCGGGCCGGGCCCCGCGGGTCCGGGTCCGTGCCGTGAGCGCCGCCACCGGGTCCGGGCCCAGGCGCGGCGCGGGCTCCGGCCGCGTGACGACGAGCTGCCCTCGCGGGTCCCGGAACGCGAGCCGCCCGAGACAGGTCTCCACCCGCCAGCCCCCCTCGTGCACGAGCCGGTGATGGTGGGCGCACAGCAGCACGAGGTTCGCCAGCGAGGTCTCGCCCCCGTCCGCCCAGTGC
>JAVVDU010000002.1:86039-132143 GCA_032251515.1 Gemmatimonadota bacterium | reverse complement strand
TGACCTCCTGTCGCTGTCGCGGTTCGACGAGGACGTCTCGCTGCTCGAGGCGGATGACCGGCAGGGCACGGAGGAGGAGACGACGGCGGAGCCGCGGGAGACGGCGGCGGACGGAGACGGGACCGGCGAGGCGTTGCCCGCGGGACGCGACGACGCCCCGGACGAAGTCGACTTCGACGCTCTCGTCGAAGAGGTGCTCGGCGACGCGGGCGGGGAAACGAGAGGTGGGCCCGGCCGGAGCGAGTCCGAGCCCGTGGCCGGAGAGCCGGACGAAGCGGAGGGTGGGGAGGGGTCGAAGGACGGGGAGCCGTCGCGGGAGGACGCGGAGCCGCCGGCGCGCAAGGCCGAGACGGAGGAAGGGAAGGAGCCGCCGGCGCGCGAGCCTGAGCTGGTGGCCGATGGGACGCCGGAAAGCGAGGAAGTCGCGGCGCCGGATGCCCTGGAGGGGGACGTGCGGTCGGGCGCCGATGCGGCGGCGGTCGCGCCGGCCACCGCTCCGACGGTCGGCCGCCGGACGCTCCGGGAGCGCCGTTTCGTGTGGGCGCTCCTGGGCGTGGCCGGCGTCGTGCTCGTGGCGTTCGTCGTCCTGGCGCTCCTGCGCATCGGCGACGAGCGGCCCACCGGCGGCGAGGGTGCGCGTGCGCAGACGGAACTGGCCGCGCCTTCCGCGGATCGGCCTCCCGAACGCGGCGAGGCGGGCGACGAAGGGTCGTCGGGCGACGGTGGGCAGGGGGAGATCCCGCCTGCCGGGGGCGCCGCGGTGGCGGAACCGGATTCCAGTCCGATGGCGATCGAATCCGTGTCGCCGGAAGCCGCCCCGCCGGACCCGGTTCCGGAGCGCATCGACGTCACGACGCTCACGCAGATGAGCGAACGGGTGATGGGGGCGATCAGCAGCTACTACGGGCGTGACGTGGAGCGGGAGCGGGGAGATCTGGGATGCCCGGAACTGCAGGCCGCGTTCGTCGAGGTGATGGACGCATGGATCGACTACAGCGGTCGGGGCAAGGCGATGTGGGATCGGCCTCTTCCCGACGACCTGGCCAGGCGGGACGAACGCCTCTACCGGGGCGTGCAGGACGTGGAGCGCCTGTTCGCCGCCTCCGGCTGCCCGCGGCCCTGACGCTCGCGGCCGGGCTCGTCGGGGCGATCCCGCAGAGCTCGGCGGCGCAGGGACCGCCAGAGGGCGCGCATCGTCCACGCGCGGCCGACCTGGGCGTCCGGATCGGTCGCCTTCCCGCCGGGCCGCACGGCGCGATCACCGACGTCGCGGGCGTGCGGGTCGGACACGCGACGGTGTGGGAGGGCGATTCCATCCGGACCGGGGTCACGGCGATCCTGCCGCACCCGGGAGACCTGTTCGCGGCACCGGTGCGGGCCGGGATCGTCGTGGGGAACGGGTTCGGCAAGCTCGTCGGACTCAGCCAGGTGCAGGAGCTCGGAGAGATCGAGACGCCGATCCTGCTCACGGGCACCCTCAGCGTGTTCCGCGCGGCCGATGCGCTGCTCGACACTCTCCTGGCGACTCCCGGCTACGAGACCGTCCGCTCGCTGAACCCCGTGGTGGGCGAGACGAACGACGGATGGCTGAGCGACATCCGTGCCCGGCCGATCCGGCCGGAGCACGTCCGGGCCGCCCTGCGTGACGCGCGCTCCGGTCCGGTCGCCGAGGGCACGGTGGGTGCGGGCACCGGCACCCGGGCGCTGGGCTGGAAGGGAGGAATCGGCACGGCCTCGCGGATGGCGCCGCCGCCCGGAGGCCGGGAGGGCCCCGACTGGCGGGTCGGCGTCCTGGTGCAGTCCAATTTCGGCGGCTCCCTGGTCGTGGACGGGGTGCCCGCCGGACGGCTGCTGGCGGACGCGGAAGGACGCCCCGGCGGACCTCCGGCCGACGCGCGGGGCGGCGGCTCGGTGATGATCGTCGTCGCCACGGACGCGCCGCTGGACGCGCGGGGTCTGGAACGGCTGGCGGCGCGCGCCTTCGGCGGCCTCGCCCGCACGGGAGCCGCCCTGTCCCACGGCTCCGGCGACTACGCGATCGCGTTCACGACGGACCGGGGACCCCCGGCCCGCCTCGACGGCGCCGTCCTCACGGTCCTGTTCCGGGCCGTGCAGGAGGCCACGGAGGAGGCGATCCTCAACTCCCTGTTGCGCGCGACGGACGTGACGGGTTTCGCCGGCCGGTCGGTCCGCGCCGTTCCCGTGGACCGACTCCGCGACCTGCTCAGCTCGCCGGAGGGGAGTCCCGGGCCGCCTCGATGAGGGAGCGGACCTCGTCGCGCAGGTCGGCGAGGTCGTCGAGCGTCCGTCCCGACACGGAGACGGGCGGCAGCACGCGCAGCCGCACGTCGGCCCGCCCGAACCGCATGCTTCCCTTGCGGATCGCGTCGCGCGTCCCGCTGACGGCGATCGGCAGGATGGGGCGGCCCGTCTCCAGGGCGAGCCGGAAGGCCCCGCTCCGGAACGGCAGAAGCTCGGGCGTGCGGGACCGCGTGCCCTCCGGGAAGATCATCACCGAGGCCCCTCGCTCCACCCACGTCTTCAGGCGCGCGTAGGAGGCGGTCCGGCTGTCGGCGTCCCCGCGACGGACGCTCACGTCCCCCGCCAGCCGCATCATCCAGCCGAGGAAGGGCATCCGGACGATCGAGGCCTTGGAGAGCCACTTCATGTCCCACGGCAGGGTGCCGACCAGGACGATGTCGGCGAGGGACTCGTGGTTGCAGACGGCCACGAAGGGGCGCAGGTCTCGCGGCGGGAGCGTCCCCTCGATCCGGACCCGCCACCACGGGTTCAGCAGCAGGAGCACGCGAGCGCCGATCCGGAACGTCCGCCCGGCGATGGCCCGCCGGCGGTCCCACCAGGCGGTGGCGAGGAACGCGAGGAGGACAAGAGGGGTCCAGAGGGCGGTGGCGAGCAGCCAGGCCGCCCAGACCGCGAGGCTTCCGGCGGTCCCCGCGGGACCGCGGCGCGAGGCCGGCCCGTGCTCCGTCACCGGCCCCGCGTGTCGCTCACCCCTCGTCGCCGTCACCGGCCGGGCTCGCGGCCCGCAGCACCGCGATGCCCGCGAGGGCCGAGAGCAGGGAGCCGGCGATGATCCCGATCTTGGCCCGGTCCAACGTGGCGGAATCGGTGAAGGCGAGGGATGCGATGAAGATGGACATGGTGAACCCGATGCCCGCCAGCAGGCCGCCCCCCCAGATCTGGGTCCAGCGTGCCTCGCCCGGAAGCTCGCCGAGGCGCAGGCGCGTGGCGAGCCACGCGAACAGGGTGATCCCGACCTGCTTGCCGACGAACAGGCCGGCCGCGATGCCGAGAGCCAGCGGATGGGTGAGGGCCTCGCCGAGGCCGGCGAACGGGATCTCGACGCCGGCGTTGGCGAACGCGAACACGGGCAGCACGACGAAGGCGGACCATGGGTGGATCGCGTGCTCCAACCGGTACAGCAGCGCGGACGAGGCGGCGGCATCGTCGACGATCTCCTCGAGCACCGCCTCGCGGGCGTCCACTTCCTCCCACAGCTCGTGGTCCGGGGGCAGGCTGGCCAGGACTCCGTCCAGGTTCCGCATGGAGCGGGAAAGATCCTGCGACCGCGCATCCGCCCGGCGCCGCGGCAGTGAGGCGGGAATGAACGCCGCCGCGGCCACTCCGGCGATCGTGGCGTGGACCCCGGAGCGGAGAACGAAGAACCACAGCAGGACGGTCAGCAGGACGTAGGGGGCGGGATGCCGCACTCCACCGCGATTCAGGAGGAACAGCCCCGCCAGCACCGCCCCGGACCACGCGAGCGCCGCCGTGTCGATACTGGCCGAGTAGAACAGCGCGATGACGAGGACGGCGAGGATGTCATCGGCGATCGCGAGCGCCGTCACGAAGGACTTCAGCCACAGCGGCGCCCGGCTGCCCAGCAGCGCGAGGATCGTGACCGCGAACGCGATGTCGGTCGCCATCGGGACCCCCCAGCCGCGGAGGTACGGCCCGCCGGCGTTCAGCAGTACGAACACCCCGGCCGGCACGACCGCGCCGCCCAGGGCCGCGACGACCGGCAGGGCGGCCTTCCGGGGCGAGGCCAGCTCGCCGAACAGGAGCTCCCGCTTGATCTCCAGGCCCACGAGGAAGAAGAAGACGGCCATGAGCCCGTCGTTGATCCAGTGGCCGAGCGACAACTTGAGCGTCCAGTCGCCCACGGTGAGGCCGGCGTACGTCTTCCAGAATGCCCGGTACGCGTCTCCGCCCGCCGAGTTCGCGATGAGCAGCGCGAGAGCGGTGGCCGCCAGCATGACGATGCCGCCCGATGTCTCGGCGTGCAGGAACTCGGTCAGGGCACGGCTGATGCGCGTCGTCGGGCGAGCGGCGGAGGCCGGTCGGTGCAAGTTCGTCTCCCTGATCTGGCGGCGGCGCGGCGTGTGGACACGCTCCTGTCAGGGGGGCATCTTGCCGCCCACGAGATGGGAGACGCAAGAGACGGGAGATCCGCAACGCCGAACGGGGATACGCAGCATGAACCGGATGCATGACGAGCGGTCGGAGCTGGTTCCGCTCGACGCTCAGCCCCCGCTTCCTTCCGCCCGGCTGCTCCGCAGGGAATCGCCGGGAGCGGACGCGGTTCCGATCGATGTCCTGTTCGTCGGGGGCGGACCGGCGGGTCTCGCCGGGGCGATCGAGCTGGGGCGCCTCGTCGCGAAGGAGCGCGAAGCGGGAGGCGCGCTGGCGGACCTGGAGATCGGGGTGCTGGAGAAGGCGGCGGGACTGGGCGAGCATTGCCTGTCGGGCGCCGTGGTCAACCCATCGGCCCTGCACGAGCTGTTTCCGGACCTCGCGACGTCCGATCTGCCGCTGCGGGGCGCCGTGACCGGCGAACGGGTCTACCTCCTGACGGAGCGGGGGCGCCGCCGGCTTCCCACGCCCCCGCCGATGCGGAACCACGGCAACCACGTGGCGTCGATCTGCGAGCTGGTCGGCTGGCTGGGCGAGCGGGCCGAGGAGCTGGGCGTCAATCTGTTCACGGGCTTTCCGGCCGACGCCCTGCTGATGGAGGGCGACGCCGTGGTCGGGGTCCGCACGGCTCCCGCCGGTCTCGGGCGGGACGGCGAGCCCGGGAGCGGATACATGCCCCCGACCGACCTCGCGGCCCGCGTGACGGTGCTCGCCGAGGGATGCCGCGGACCCCTCACGCAGGCCTGGCTGGCCGACCGTGGCATCGGCTCGCCGAATCCGCAGATCTTCGCGCTCGGCGTCAAGGAGCTGTGGCAGGTGCCGCGGCCGCTCGAGCACGTCATCCACACGCTGGGATGGCCGCTGCCGCGCGATGCGTTCGGCGGCACGTGGGCCTACCCGATGGGCGAAGACCTCGTCTCCCTGGGCCTGGTGGTCGGGATGGACTACCGGCAGGCGGGGCTGGACGTGCACGAGCTCCTGCAGGCCGCCAAGGGCCACCCGCTGCTCCGCGACATCCTGGCGGGGGGCGAGCTCGTGGAGTGGGGGGCCAAGACGATCCCGGAGGGGGGATGGTGGTCGATTCCCGACCGGTTGTCGGGCCCGGGACTGCTGATCGCCGGGGATGCCGCGGGCCTCGTGGACGTGCCGTCACTCAAGGGGATCCACTATGCCATGTGGTCCGGCATCTACGCGGCTCGCGCCGCGTTCGCCGCCCTGAAGGCGGGTGAGCCCACGGCGGAGGCGCTCTCTTCGTACGATGCGTCCGTCCGCGGCAGCACGATCGCCTCCGACCTGTACCGGCGGCGCAACATGCGCCTCGGGTTCAAGGACGGGTTCTGGCGGGGAATGGCCCGCTCGGCCCTCGCCGTGGCGACGGGCGGCCGGCTGCCGGCCGGCCGGATTCCCGTCGCCGAGGACGCGGCCGAGCCGCGGCGGAACGCGGTGCCGCCGGCGCAGGAGGGACCGGGGTCGGGAGGGCTCGCGAAGGTGGATGCGGTGTTCCGCGCCGGCAACGCCACGCGCGACGACATTCCGTCCCACCTCGTGGCGCCCGACGGGGTCTCCGAGGACCTGGCCCGCTTCTACGGGCACATGTGTCCGGCCGGCGTATACGAGTGGGACGGCGAGGCGCTCGTGGTGAACGCCCCGAACTGCATCGACTGCCGCGCCACCGATGTGCTCGGCCCGCGATGGACGCCGCGCGAAGGGGGGAGCGGCCCGAGCTACAAGCGGATGTAGCCGGGCGCCTCCCCCCGGTTCGATCGCCCGCGCGGCGGGGAGATCGGGACCGGCTCAGAAGAACGGCGGCCCGAAGCCCGGCGCCGTCATCTTCGGCGGCAGGTATCCTACGGCGAACGGCCCGTACGCGATCAGGATCAGCAGGATCGCCAGGAACACGTACAGCCGCAGGTCGTCCAGCCGCACTTCCCAGCCGGACCGGGCGGGCGGCAGGATCGTCTCGGACACCGGAATCTCCTGCTCGCCCGTGCGCTTGCCGAACAGGATCGTCGCCGCGATCACCACTGCGAACATCGCGATGCCGACGAACATGATCACGCCGCCGATCCCCGCGATCTGGCCCGCCCAGTGCCAGCCGGGCACCTCGCCCATGTAGGAGGAGGCGACGACGGCGCTCCGCCGCGGCATGCCTTCGAGCCCGCCCTGGATCAGGCCGCGCGCCAGCACGAGTACGCCGATCGTGTACACCCAGCCCTGCGCGAGTGCGATCCGGCGCCCCACGAGCTGCCGGCCGGTGAGCCACGGGACGAGCCAGTACGAGACCCCCATGATCGTGAGGGCGACGGCCGTGCCCACGGTCATGTGGAAGTGGCCGGGGATGAACGTCGTGTTGTGCACGACCTGGTTCATGCTGTAGCTGGCGTTCATCAGCCCGGTGATCCCGCCGAGCAGGAACACGAGCATGGCCAGGAGCTGGGCGGACACGGCGGGATCACCCCACGACAGCTTCGGGATCCAGCCCAGGAGGCCCCGGCCGCCCCGGGCGCGCCCCCCGTTCTCGAGGGCGGCCATCACCGAGAAGGCGGTCACGAGGCTGGGAAAGAACACGCCGAAGGTCAGGAACCCGTGCACGGCCTTCTGCCACGCCGGGATGCCGGGGTCGGTGTACTGGTGGTGGAAGCCCACCGGGATCGACAGGAGCAGGAACATCAGGAACACGATCCGCGTGATCCCGTCGCTGAACAGCTTGCCGCCGTTCTGCCGCGGGATCAGGGCGTACCACGACACGTAGGCCGGCAGGAGCCAGAAGTAGACGATCGCGTGGCCGCTGAACCAGAACAGCGTGCGGGTCAGGAGCGGATCGATCGCCTCCCACAGGCCCAGGGACCAGGGGAGCAGGAACACGACGACCTCGATCGCGAGCCCGAGCGACGCGATGTCCCACATCGCGAAGGTGAGGACCGAGATGTAGGCGAGCAGCGGGATCCGCTCGCCAGGGTTCTCACGCCGCCAGCGCACCAGCGCGGTGAACAGGGCGGCGGAGAGCAGCCACGTGCTGATCACCAGCAGCGCGGCGCCCAGGTAGAAGGTCCAGTGGGCCTTGAGCGGCGCGTAGAACGTGTACAGCACGCTGGCCCGGCCGGAGACGATGGCGAATCCGGCCAGCCCGGTGCCGAGGATGAAAGTCCAGGTCGCGCCGGCGAGCAGCAGGCCGGGCAGCGGCCGGGCGAGCGCCCGGGCCGTCATCAGCGCCAGGAAGGCGTTGGCGAACGCGAACGTGAGCACCAGGGCCATGAGGACGCCGTGCGCCGTCAGGCCCTGATAATACGTCTGCATGCCGGGGAACCAGTCGAGGATGTCGATGCCCGCGTAGTTCAGGGCCTGCCCGAGTCCGTTCACCGCCGCGACGGTGAGGGCGACGAACCCCACGTAGAGCATCCACCTGATGTTCCGCTTCTGGGATCGTGGCAGGTCGAAGTCGGCGGCGGCCACCGCCATCGATGTGCTCATTCGACGATCACCTTTCCGCCCATCTCGTGGTGGGCGCGCCCGCAGTACTCGTGGCAGATCAGCAGGTACTCGCCGGGCTGCTCGAACGTGTAGGTGTATTCGGTGACCTGCCCGGGGATCAGCATCAGGTTCACCCGCGTGCCCTCGATCGCCAGGCCGTGCAGCACGTCGGCGGAGGTGGCGCGGAAGGTGATCTCGGCGCCGGCCGGGACCCGGATCTCGTTGGGCACGAACGCCCACATCTGGCCGAGGACGACGACCTCGTAGGAGTTCGCGCCGGTCCGCCGGACACCGGGCTGATCGAAGGGGGCGGTCGTCCGGACGGCGCGCGGATCGATCTCGTCGGCCCGGCTGGGCAGGCTGATGCCCATGCCCACCGTCGCGAAGGCCAGCGCGGCGAGGAACGTGACCAGCACCAGTACGCTCAGGTACAGGAAGGCCTTCTCGTACACGTGGATCTTCATCGCGTCACCTGCCGAGCAGCGTCAGGTAGAGGGCTCCCCACATGCCCGCGAGGACCATGAGGAAGATCATCAGGAGGAAGAGGGTCCCGAGCGGATGTTCGTGCTCTTCGCCCTCTCCCTCGCCGTCGGCCCGCCCGGGATCGGGCGCCTGCGTCGATTCGCTCACCAGAACTCCTCCGGGGTGCGGTTGGGTGCTCCGCTCAGCGGTCGCTCTCGAGCCGGTCGATCCAGCCCTTGAGCACCGTGACGAGGACCAGGAACAGGGCCAGGGCGGCGAGGGAGATCAGGGTCCCGCCGAACGTCCCGTGGCCGGCGACGAGGTCGCTGAGGTTGTCCCACGCCAGGTAGGCGAGGGGCGTTCCCGCGACGAGAAACGCCAGCAGGACGAGAAAGATCCGGCCGAATCCGGGGCTCGTCTCGGACACCGCACTCCTCCGCGTCGCGGGCTCGGGGCGACCGGGAGACGGCTCTCCCGGCGAGAATCCGGCACAAGGAATGAAGCGGGATCCCGGCTCGCGCAAGGTCACGCGCCGGGCCGGAGCGGCGACCCGGGGGGCGGGACGGCCGCGGCCGCCCCGTCCCCCGCGCCTCGGGCTGCCGTCAGTCCTGCGCGGTCAGCTCTTCCACGAGGGCGGTGGCGCCGTACACGGAGCGCAGCGCCTCCAGGATTCCCGCGGAGTGCACGGCGACCGTGCGCCCGTTCTCGGCCGCGAACAGGAACTCGTTGGGAAAGGCCTCGATGTTCCCATCGAACGCGATGCCGACGACCCGGGCGTCCGCGTCGATCACCGGGCTGCCGCTGTTCCCGCCGGTGATGTCGTTCGTGGTGACGAAGTTCAGCGGAACGCTCATGTCGATCCGGTCCTTCGCCTGCCGCCAGCTGTCGGGCATCGTCCACGGCATCTCGTTCCCGAACTCGCTGGCCCGTGCGTAGAACCCGAAGATCGACGTCGCGGCGGGCGCGAACGTGCCGTTGTACGCATAGCGCTTCACGATCCCATCGGTGATGCGGAGCGTGAAGGTGGCGTCGGGCGGCAGGTCCGTGCCGTACACGGCGAACAGGGCCTGCGCGAATCGCTCTGCCTGCACGGACTCGCTCGCGTCGGCCTGCTGCCAGGCGGGGAGGACGGCCTCCTGGGCGGCGCGCATGTCACGCGCGAGCGCGATCATCGGGTCGGCAGAGGCGGCGACGGCCGCCGGCCCGCCCTCCAGCAGCCCGGTGCGGAACGAGGCGTCCCCGATCCGCGAACTGGAGATGAGGCGCCGTGCGGCGGCCTCGGGCGTTTCGGCGGCTCCCACCGCGGCGAGGAGCGGTCCCTCGTCGAGCCACTTGCGGGCCAGCGCGAGGCGGCCGGTCAGCATCCCGACCGACATGTCCTCGGCGATCGGCGCAGGGGCCTCGAGCACCTGGCGCATCCGCTCCGCGCTCTCGCCCTGGAACTGCGGGCTTCGCTCCGCCTCGGGCCTGGCCATCTCCTCGACGTACTGGAGGAGCAGGCCCGCGCGCTGCAGATGCTGGGACGGCACGAGGAAGTTCGTGTTGTTCAGGAACACGCTCGGCGCGATGCGCGCCTTCGTCTCCTGGATCTGCGCGAGGCGGCTCCACACGTCCCCGTACTCGGCCGCGAGGGCCGGGTCCGCTTCCACGGCGGAGCGGAACTCGTTCTCCCAGCGGATCTTCTTGGCCACGAGCAGCGTGTCCCGCAGGCCCTTCAACTCGCCCCGGAACAGCTTCTGCGTGTTCTCGAACCCGAAGATCTGATTCTGCATGGCGCGCCCACGCTCCGGGTCCCGTGCCGCGATGCCGTGCATGATCTCGAGGCGCTGGTCGAAGAAATCGAGCAGCATCGGGTGCCAGATCTCCCGCTCGTACATGAACTGGGAGACGGCGATCTGCCGTGCCGTGGAGCCCGGGTTGCCGGACACGAAGACGAGCTCGTCCTCCTCGGCGCCTTCCGGGTCCCAGCCGAAGTGGTGGCCGGGGGTGGCCGGTGTCGAACCGTCCGCCTCGTAAGCGCGCACGAAGCTCACGTCCAGCGCGTACCGCGGATAGGTGAAGTTGTCGGGATCCCCGCCGAAGAAGCCCGTCTGGAGCTCCGGCGCGAAGACCAGCTTCACGGGCTGGTGGCGCTTATACACGTAGAGCTTGTACTGCCCGCCGTGGAACAGGCTCACGACCTGGCACTCCAGCCCGGTCTCCGTCTCGCAGGCAGCGGCGAGCTCCTCGCCGCGGGTCTCCTGCGCGCCCGCCGCCTCGGCATCGGACATGCCGTGCTCCGCCGCCCCGTGCACTTCGGATGTGATGTCGCGGATCTCGACGAGCTGGTCGAGAAACAGTCCGGGGCAGACGCGCTCTTCATCGCGACTTCCGGCGTAGAACCCGTCGATCAGGAAGTCCTCGCCCTCGCCGGCCACGGCGTCCACGCAGCCGCGTGCGCAGTGGTGGTTCGTCATCACGAGGCCGTCGGCCGACACGAACGAGGCCGAGCAGCCGCCGCCGTACCGGACGGAGGACAGACGGACGTGGTCGAGCCACTCCGAGGACGGACGGAAGCCGTAGGTCTCCGCCCAGTATTCGAGGGGCGGGTTCTCGAAGGTCCACATCGTGCCCATCTCGGTGCCCGAGAGCTCGACGTGGTCGGCCGCGCGCACCGCCGCGGCGGGCGGGGCAAGCAGGCCTGTCGCTGCCTGGTCCTGCGGGGGCCGGGCCTCGGCGGCCGGCAGGTCGATGGCGCTCTCCGGCGCCGGCGTGCCGGAGCTCGCGCAGCCGGCCAGTGACGCGGCCGCCGCGAGAACGATCCAGCGCTTCACGTGCGAGGGTTCCATCTTCGACTCCGTGCGTGGGTTCGGTTCAACCGGTCCATGGTGCATCCCGAAACGTCGCCGGAGGCGCCGGGGCGCTTCCGGTCCTGCGTGGCGGGCCGCCCGGCCCGCCGGGGTGCGCGCGTCGAGCTGGTGCCGGGCCGCGCGGCCCGGCACCGGCCCGGCTCACGCCCGCAGCATCTGCCGGAGGACGGTCTTGAGGATGCCGCCGTTCCGGTAGTACTCGAGCTCGACGTCCGTGTCGAGGCGCACCCGCGCCTCGACACGGGTCTTCCCGCCGTCCGCGGAAGTGGCTCGCACCTCCACCGTTCCTCCAGGCCGCAGACCCTCGGAGATGCCTTCCACGTCGAAGGTCTCGGTACCGTCGAGTCCGAGCGACGAAGCGTCCTCGCCCTCGGCGAACTGAAGGGGCAGGATGCCCATCCCGATCAGGTTGCTGCGGTGGATCCGCTCGTAGCCTGCCGCGATCACCGCCCGGATGCCGAGCAGGGCCGGTCCCTTCGCCGCCCAGTCGCGGGAGCTTCCGGTGCCGTACTCGCGTCCGGCGAGGACGATGAGCGGGACGTCCTCGTCGGCGTACCGCATCGCGGCGTCGTAGATCGACATCTGCTCGCCGCTCGGAACGTGGCGCGTGAACCCGCCCTCCACGCCGGCGACGAGCAGGTTGCGCAGGCGGACGTTGGCGAACGTACCGCGCATCATGACCTCGTGGTTGCCTCGCCGCGAGCCGTAGGAGTTGAACTCCGCCGGTCCGATGCCGTGCTCCTGCAGGTAGTGGCCCGCCGGCGAATCCGCCGCGATGGCGCCCGCCGGCGAGATGTGGTCGGTCGTGACGGAGTCCTCGACGAACACCAGGACGCGGGCGCCCCGGATGTCGCGCGGGGCCTCGGGGTCGGGGGACATGCCCGCGAAGAACGGCGGGCGGCGCACGTAGGTCGAGTCGTCGGACCAGGCGTAGAGCTTGCCCTCCGGCACGGGGAGGTTCCGCCATTGTTCGTCGCCCCGGAACACGTCGGCGTATTGCTCCTCGAAGTGCTCCGTGCGGACGGCCGAGCGGATCGTCTCGCGGACCTCCTCCTGGGTCGGCCAGATGTCGGCGAGCATCACTTCGTTCCCGTCGGCGTCGGTGCCGAGCGGCTCCGAGGTCAGGTCGATGTCCATCCGTCCGGCCAGCGCGTAGGCGACGACGAGGGGCGGTGAGGCGAGATAGTTCGCCCGCGTGTCGGGGTTGATCCGGCCCTCGAAGTTCCGGTTTCCGGAGAGCACCGAGCACACGGCGAGGTCGCTCGCCCGGATCGCCTTCGCGATGGGATCGGGCAGGGGGCCGCTGTTGCCGATGCACGTCGTGCAGCCGTATCCGACCACGTTGAATCCGAGACGCTCGAGCCACGGGAGAAGCTCCGCGTCCCTCAGGTACTCGGTGACGACCTTCGACCCGGGGGCGAGGCTCGTCTTCACCCACGGCTTGCGCTCGAGGCCGCGCTGCGCCGCCTTCCTGGCCAGCAGGCCCGCCGCGACCATGACGCTCGGGTTCGAGGTGTTCGTGCAGCTCGTGATCGCGGCGATCACCACGGCGCCGTCACGCAGCTCGAAATCGATGGCGTCTCCGTCCAGCGTCTCCCAGGTCACCCGGGCCGATCGGAGGGTCGGGGCGCTCGCCACGGCGGTGCCCCCTCCGCCTTCCGACGCCCAGCGGCCCGTCGCGCCGTTACCGGCCCCGCCTCCCTGCCGCAACTCCGTCAGCCAGCAGCCGAAGGAAGTGCCGGCATCGGAGAGCCGGATCCGCTGCTGGGGCAGTTTCGGGCCCGCGAGGCTGGGCTCGACGGTCGACAGGTCGAGCGTCAGGGTGTCGGAGTACTCCGCTTCCGGCGAGCCGGGTTCGTGGAAGAGACCGGTCTCCTTCGCGTACGCCTCCACGAGCGCCACCTGCGACTCGGGGCGTCCGGTGAACCGGAGATACGCGAGCGTCTCGGCGTCGATGGGGAAGATGGCGCAGGTCGAGCCGAACTCGGGCGACATGTTTCCGATCGTGGCCCGGTCCGCCAGGGAGAGGGCGGGGAGGCCCTCTCCGAAGAACTCCACGAACTTCCCGACCACGCCCTTCCGGCGCAGCATCTCGGTCACCCTGAGGACGAGATCGGTCGCCGTGGCGCCCTCGGGCAGGCGGCCGCGCAGCCGGAACCCGACGACCTCGGGCACGAGGAAGCTGACCGGCTGCCCGAGCATCGCCGCCTCGGCCTCGATGCCGCCCACGCCCCAGCCCAGGACTCCGAGCCCGTTGATCATCGTCGTGTGACTGTCGGTGCCCACGAGCGTGTCGGGATAGGCGATCCGCCCATCCTCCGCGTCCGCGGCGAACACGACGCGCGCCAGGTACTCGAGGTTCACCTGGTGGACGATCCCCGTGCTCGGCGGCACGACGCGGAAGTTCTCGAACGCCTCCTGCCCCCAGCGGAGGAACTCGTAGCGCTCGCCGTTACGCTCGAACTCCTTCTCGGCGTTGATGAGCAGCGAAGCGAGCTTGCCGAACGAGTCGACCTGCACGGAGTGGTCGATCACGAGCTCGGAGGGCATCAGGGGGTTGATCCGGGCCGGATCGCCGCCCAGTTCCTCCATGGCGTCGCGCATCGCGGCGAGATCCACCACCGCCGGCACACCCGTGAAGTCCTGCAGGATCACGCGCGCCGGCCGGAAGGCGATCTCGCGCTCCCCGGACGGGTCCCAGGCCGCGAGGGCCGCGATGTCGTCCCGGGTCACCGACGTGCCGTCCTCGTGGCGGAGCAGGTTCTCCAGGAGGACGCGGATCGAGAAGGGGAGGCGTTCGACGCGGCCGATCCCATCGCGGGCCAGCACCCCGGGGTCGAAGACGTCGACGGTCGAACCGTCCGGGAGAGAAAGGGATCGCCGGGCGCCGAAGGAGTCCTGGGAGGCGGTTCGCGTCTGGGTCATGTCGGTCCTTTCATCATCGCATCGGCCGGGGAGGACGGCCCGGACGCTCCGGGCCCCCGGACGCGCGGCGGCCGGGCGGTCGGCCGCGGCCGGCGCCGCACGCGGGTGGCAATATGCGGGGCGGGGAAGCACGCGTCGAGGGCGCGCTGGCCGCGCGGCCCCCGGTGCGGGCATATTGCCGGCCCAAGCGCGGCCGGAACCCCGTACGATGGCGGAAGGGAGACCGTGAGCGAGCGATACAGGGCCGAGCACCGGGGCCGGCTGTTCAACGCCACCTGGCCGTTCACGCGGTGGGTCCTCTCCAACGTGACGGCGACGCTCGGAGCGGTGCTGTTCTTCGGCCTGAACCGGACCGAGATCATCGGTCGCCGGAACGTGCCGCGGTCCCGCAACACGCTGCTGCTCGCCAACCACCAGTCGCTCATCGACAGCTTCCTCATCGGGTTCGGGGCGTTCTACGGACCGTCGTTCTTCCGCCCGTGGCTGATCCCCTGGAACCCGGCGGCCGAGGAGAATTTCTACAAGAATCCCTATCAGGCCTGGTGGTCCGACCAGTGGAAATGCATCCCCGTGGCCCCGGGTCGGCGCGACACGCGGGCCCTGTACCGGATGATCCGGGCCCTGAAGGGCGGCACGATGATCCTGTTCCCGGAGGGGACGCGGAGCCGCTCCGGCAAGGTGGGCCGCGGCCGGCCCGGCGCGGGTCTCGTGGCGCTGGCCAACCGGCCGTGCATCGTCCCGGTGGCCATCGAGGGCATGCGTGACGTGCTGCCGATCGGCGCCGCCGGGCCGCACCTGTTCAAGCGGGTGACCATCGTGTACGGTCGGCCGGTGGAGTACGGTGACCTGGTCGGCGACGAGCGCTCGAAGGAGGCGGCGCAGGCGATCGTCAACCGCGTGATGGCCGTGCTGCGCTACCAGTTCGACTGGATCCGACGGTACCGGGCCGGCGAGGTCGGCCGGAACTGCCCTCCCTGGGAGGAGGCGGCGTACCGGGAGCAGTTCGACGAGCCGGCATCCTGATCGCTGCCCGGCGACTCGCGCCGGGCCTGCACTCGGACACGAAGCAGACACGAAGGGGAGCGAACGTGCGCGCGACGAGATTCCTGGCGGCGGCCGTGCTGAGCCTGGCGGCGGCCTGCGGCGATTCCGGCCAGACGACGGAGGGGCCCGTGGTGATGATGGAGACGACGGAGGGGACCCTCCGCATCGAGCTGTATCCGGAGGAGGCTCCGATCACGGTCGAGAACTTCCTCGCCTACGTCGATTCCGGGTTCTACGACGGCACGGTGTTTCACCGGATCGTCCCCGGCTTCGTGATCCAGGGCGGCGGCTTCACGGCGGACATGGAGCAGAAGGAAACCCGCGACCCGATTACCAACGAGTCGGACAACGGGCTGCGGAATCTCCGGGGGACCCTGTCGATGGCCCGCCTGCCGGCCGCGCACACGGCGACCTCGCAGTTCTTCGTGAACCTCGTCGACAATCCCGCGCTCGATCACGGGGGCCGGCCGGGAGCCACGTGGGGCTATGCCGTGTTCGGCCGGGTGATCGAGGGCATGGACGTGGTGGACGCCATCGCGTCGGCGCCCACGACGACGGCCGGCGGCATGGCCGACGTCCCCGTCGAGCCGGTGCGCATCGAGCGGGCATGGCGGGCCGACCCGTCCGGATGATCCCGGCCTGATTCGAGAGGGCAGGGCCGGCCCGACGGGGTGACGGGGGTCCGGCTCAGCCCAGCAGGACCTCCCGGAACACGGCCAGCGCATCCTGGAGCACATCCCGCGTGACCACGAGGGGCGGGGCGACCCGGATCACCTGGTGGTGCGTGTCGTTGCACAGGATGCCGTTCCGCATCAGCGCCTCGCAGAACGGCCGGGCCGGGCCGGACTCGTCGCGGATCACGATCCCGATCATCAGCCCCCGTCCCCGCACCTCGGAGACGTGCGGGGACGCGAGGCCGCGCAACTCCTCCTGGAACCACGCTCCGAGCTCCGCGGACCGCTCGGGCAGCTTCTCCTCCAGGACCACCTGCAGCGAGGCCTCGCCGACCGCCGCCCCGAGCGGATTGCCGCCGAACGTGGACCCGTGGTCCCCGGGGTGGAATACGTCCATCACGTCGTCGTTCGCGAGGATCGCGGAGACCGGAAACACGCCGCCGCCCAGCGCCTTGCCGACGATGAGGATGTCGCCGCGCGTGCCGTCCCAGTCGCCGCAGAACAGGCGGCCGGTGCGCCCGAGCCCGGTCTGGATCTCGTCGTTCAGGACCAGGACCTCGTGGTCGCGGCACATCTCGTGTACGCAGGCGAGGTAGCCGTCCGGGGGCACCACGATACCGCCCTCGCCCTGGATCGGTTCGACCAGGAAGGCCACCGTCTCCGGGGTGATCGCCTCCTCGAGCGCGCGCGCGTCCCCGTACGGAATGACGCGGAATCCGGCGGGGAAGGGACCGAACCCCTCCCGGTACTGCTCCTCGGAGGAGAACCCGACGATCGTCGTGGTGCGCCCGTGGAAGTTGTTCGCGCAGACGATGATCTCGGCCCGGTCACGAGGCACTCCCTTCACTTCGTAGCCCCACTTGCGCGCCGCCTTGATCGCGGTCTCGACCGCCTCGGCGCCCGTGTTCATGGGCAGCGCGCGGTCGAAGCCCGTCGCCTCGCACAGCGCGTGGAGGAACGGGCCCATGCGGTCGTTGTGGAAAGCGCGCGAGGTCAGGGTGAGCCGCTCCGCCTGGTCGCGCAGGGCTCCGACGATCCGCGGGTGGCGGTGCCCCTGGTTCACGGCCGAATAGGCCGCCAGCATGTCGAGGTACCGCCTCCCCTCGACGTCCCAGACCCACACGCCTTCGCCCCGCTCGAGGACGACGGGAAGGGGTCCGTAGTTCCGCGCGCTCCAGCGGTCGACCTCGCGAATGAACTCCTGCGTGCGCGACATCGCGTGCTCCTCCAGACGGGTTCCTGGGCCGCTCGCAGATGGGGAAGGCGGCCGGGCGCCGCCAACCTGACGCCCGGCAGCCGGGGGCGCAACGTCCCCCGGCGGGACTGGACAGACTCGCGGACCCACCGCATCCTCCGGCTCGACGCCGACCCTGCGAACGCCCGAGGGAGAGAAGCATGTACATCTTCGTCACGGCCCTGCTCGCCGTCCTCATCGCCGGCATGGGAGCCGGCTTCGCCTTCGCCTGTCGCCTTCCGCCGGACGAGGGATGACGACCGGCGGCTCGCTCAGGGAGCGGCCGCCGAGAGGATGCGCTCCACGAGGCCCGGGTCGTCCGGGAGAAGATCCGCGTCTCCGAGCCGGGGCACGAGCTCGCGCCATTCCGGCCGCATGGCGAACGACTCGGCGAACAGCGGCAGGCTCTCCTCGACCCGGCCCACGCTCGCCAGCGTGACCGCGTGCCAGAAGATCGGCTCCGACTCTCCCGGCAGCAGCGCCTCCGCCTTCCGGTACTCCTCCACCGCGCCGTCCACGTCGCCCCGCGTCAGCCGCTCGTCGCCCTCGTTCATGTGCAGGTAGGCGCGCGCCACGCCAAGCAGGCGGCGCAGCTCCACGAGCGGTTCCTCGTGGTCTTCCACCCGCAGGTCGAACCGGCGATCCGCCCAGGGACGACCGGAGGGATGCGGCGCCACCACCAGCAGGGCGGCGGACTGGCGGCCGCGGATGTCTCCGCCCTCCGCTTCGGCCGCCTCCAGGGCTGACATCAGGCGCTCGGCGAGATCTCCGTCGCCGCTCTCCCAGGCCTGCACCATCGCATCGCACACCGTGGGATGGTGCATCAGGTTCGCCTGCACCGTGAAGCCGTCGCCCTCGTGGTGGCAGGCATGACGGATCGCCAGCGCGCCCGTGTGGGCGGCCGTGCCGCCCGCGGCGTCCACGATCCCCACCTGCCGGACCTCCGGGCTGGGGTCGGCCGCCACGAGACCCGCCAGCGTCTGCGCCGCCGACCGGCCGGCGCGCAGCATCTCGAGCCCCACGGCGCCGTAGGACGGGTCGATGAAGCTCTGCGTCGCGATCGCCCCCACGCCGCTCTCGGCCCACACGACGTTGGAGCCGACCGAGAACCAGTGCGACTGCACCGCGACCCCCAGCTCCCCGGTCTCCCGGTCGCGCGCCACGATCGAATACGTGTGGGCCGGGCGCACGGCGCGCGGCGTGCGCGACCGGTCTCCCGCCGCGTCCGTCGCATCCTGAGCCGACGCGGCCGGAGCGGCCGCGAGGGCGCCGAGCAGCAGGAGCATGGGGCGGGTCGCGGTCATCTGTCTCCTCCGGGATGAGGCCTCGGGTGCCGGAACCGGGTGAACCGGCCGGGGTTCTAGGCTCAGTCTACCCCGGCGACGGCTCGCGGGAAACGGGGCCGGAGCGGCCGGGGGCGGGCCGGGAGCATGGCCGGCGGCAGGAGCGGCCGGGCTCGGCCGGCTCGTGAGCTTGTTCGTACAGATGTGAGTGGATCAAGGAGATATGACGGTCCGGTCAACCAATTTCGAGCGACACTTCCGCCGGTGGACACGTCGGTGCGCCACCGGTATATTTCATCGTCTCGGGCCCGACGCGGGCGCGAGAATCTTCCCAAAGGACAAGAGGTGGGGATGACCAGGCATTTCCGCGATGATGACGGCCGCCGGTGGAAGGCGTGGCTCGCGTCCCGGGACGTCTTCTGGCCCGATCCGGAAGACGCCGGGAGCGTGGAGGACCGGGAATCAGTGATCTTCGTCTGTTTTTCGGACCCCGCCGAGCCGCAGCGGCGGATCCGGCTGCCTTCGGGTTCGTTCGAGGCGCTCACGCCGGACGCTCTGCTCGGTCACTTCGAAATCGCCGAGCCGGACCCGGCGATCCGCTAAGACACGGAGGCGACAGGGACGCTTCGTTCCGCGGGCGCCTCGCCGGCCAGGCCCGGCGAGGCGCCCGTCGCTTTGCCGGCGGACGAAGCTCCGAACCGCCGCAACGCGCGACCCGCTGGCCGGAACGCGGGCCACGAGTTCAATTCCGGGCCGTCGTCCGACGCCCGCACGAGCAACCGACACCGAACGGCACGAGAGGCGAGAATGGGTTCCGAGTATCAATTCGCGAAGATCCCCTCCGGCGGCGAACGCATCCGGATCGAGAACGGCGAGCTCCGGGTGCCGGAGCGCCCGATCATCCCGTTCATCGAAGGGGACGGGATGGGGCCGGACATCTGGGCCGCCGCCGTGCGCGTGTTCGACGCGGCGGTACGCAGCGCCTACGGCGGTGATCGCGAGATCCGCTGGATGGAGGTGTTCGCGGGGGAAAAGGGCCTCAAGGTCACCGGCGAGTGGCTGCCCGAGGAGACGCTGGACGCGATCCGCGAGTTCTCGGTCGCGATCAAGGGGCCGCTCACGACTCCCGTGGGCGGGGGGATCCGCTCGCTCAACGTCACCCTGCGGCAGAAGCTCGACCTGTACGCCTGCGTCCGGCCCTGCAGCTGGATCAAGGGCGTTCCGTCGCCCGTCCGTGAGCCCGAGAAGCTGGACGTGGTGATCTACCGGGAGAATACGGAGGATGTCTATGCCGGCATCGAGTGGGCCGCCGGTAGCGAGGAGGGGGAGAAGGTCCGCGCCTTCCTGAACGACGAGATGGGAGCCGGGATCAGGGAGAACAGCGGCATCGGGGTCAAGCCGATCTCCGAGTTCGGAACGAAGCGCCTGGTGGCGATGGCGATCCGGGAAGCGCTGAAGGCGGGGGCGCGCTCGGTCACGCTCGTGCACAAGGGCAACATCATGAAGTACACCGAGGGGGCCTTCCGGGAGTGGGGCTACGAGGTGGCGCGCGAGGAGTTCGGGGACGTCACGATCACCGAGACCGAGCTGTGGAGCGCCTTCGACGGGAAGCAGCCGGAGGGGAAGCTCGTGATCAAGGACCGGATCGCCGACGCGATGTTCCAGCAGATCCTCCTGCGGCCGGCCGAGTACGACTACATCGCCCTGCCCAACCTGAACGGTGACTACCTCTCCGACGCCTGCGCGGCGCAGGTCGGCGGCCTCGGCATGGCACCGGGCGCGAACGTGGGCGACGAAGTCGCTCTGTTCGAGGCCACGCACGGCACGGCCCCCAAGTACGCTGGGCTGAACAAGGTGAACCCGACCTCGATCATCCTCTCCGGGGTCATGATGCTGCAGCACATGCAGTGGGACGAGGCCGCCGACGCGGTGCTCGCGGGGATCGAGCGGACGGTCGGCGAGAAGATCGTCACCTACGATCTCGAGCGGCAGATGAGCGGCGCCACGCTCGCCCGCACGTCGGAGTTCGGCGACCGGATCATTCACAACATCCGGCAGGCCTGAGCGGCCGCGGTCGGGTGCGGCGGTAAGGACCCGGATGATGGGACCGCGCCGGACGCAGGGGAGCGCGGGGAGGGGGGCGCGGCTCCGCTCCGCCGCGCTCCCCGCGCTTCTGACGGTCGCGGCGCTGGTCGTCACCGGCGATCCGGCAGCGGCCCAGGAGCCCGCGGCGCGGGACACGGCCGACGCTGCGGATCCGGACACCGCGGCGGCCGCGCGGCCGGACTCGGTTCGGCCGGCCGCGGCCGGCGCGCCCGATGGAGAGGTCGCCCCCCTCGAGGGCCCCCTGGAGGGGACGCTGCAGGACAGCGTGCCCGAGCGGCCGCCGGCCCGACTCGCGTTTCCGCCCGAGATCCCCGCCGCGACGTCCTCCCGGGCCGTCGTCACGTGGAACCGCGACCGGATCCTGCGGAGCCACGCCCTCAACCTGCTCGAACTCGTGCAGGAGATGTCGAGCGTCACGGGGGTGCGGGCCACGTTCTTCGGCGGACCCGCGCACGCGCTGTCGGGCGTGTTCGGCCCCGGCTTCCTGACCGTCCGCGTCGACGGCCGGGAGGTGACGGCCATGGACGGGGGACAGCCGGACCTGACACGGTTTCCGCTGGCCTACGTCCACGGCGTCCGGCTGCTGCAGGGCGCCACCGGCTGGACGGTGGAGATCACCACCCTGTCGCGCGACGAGCGCGAGGCCTACTCGCGGATCGAGGGGGGGAGCGGAGACCCGGGTCTCGAGAGCCTGCGGCTCGTGTTCGACAACGGGTTCGGAGACCACCTGCATGCGTCGGCGGCGGTGGATCTCCTCGACGTCGACGGCCAGCCGGAATCGAGCGGCTTCAACTTCTGGGCGAACTTCGAATGGGTTCCCGGGGAAGGCGGGTCCGGGATCGAGCTCCATCTCCAGAACGAGAGCCTCGAGCGGGACGTGGTGGAGTTCGTCGAGATCTCGCGCACCGAGCTGTTCCTGCGGGGACGCCTGGAGCTCGGCCGGGGACTGCAGCTCGAGGCGCACGGCGGGGAGACGGGCTGGCAGCGCGACGATCTTCCCCCCGAGGCCGGCGACTCTCTCGACTTCACCGTGGGCAGCGGGGGACTCGCGCTGGCGGGGCGCTGGGAGCGCGCGTGGGCGAGGGCGGCCATCGCGTCCTGGGAGGGCGCCGCCCACCCGGACATCCAGGTCGACGTGGAGGCCGGGGGGCGCGTCGCCGGTCCGCTCTCGCTGGACGTCGCCGTACGGGCCGCGTCGTGGGAGGAGTTCGATGCGACGGAACTGCGCGGCGGTCTGGCGCTCGCCCTGCCTCTCGGGGTCACGCTGCGCGGCGAGGGCGCCACGGGCACGCGCGGCGTGCCCTACCTGCCGTTCGACCGGGCCGACTCGCTGGAGTTCGATGCCGTGACCGGCCGGCTGGAGCTGCGCCGGGACGGGTTCGCGCTGTACGGTCTCGCCGAGCGGCAGAGCCTCGATCGGCAGCTCCCGTTCGGTGCCGTGTTCGACCGGCTGTTCGAGCCGGCCGGCCCGGCCGACGTCACGGCGCTGGAGGGGGGAGCGGACGTCCCCGTCGTGCCCCTGTCGTGGCTGCTGCCCGGACTTGCCCCGATCCGTGCGGCCGGGTTCTTCCGGTTCCAGGAGGCGGACGCCGGGCAGGCGGTGTTCTACCTGCCGCGCTACCTGTCGCGCGGAGAGGTCTCGCTCGTGGACGAGTTCTTCGAGGGAAACCTGGAACTCCGCCTGGGCGTCGGCTGGAACTACCGGTCGGCGATGCGGGTCCCGTCCTCCCTGGCCGCGACGGAGGCCACCGGCGCCGAGCAATCCGTCGGCGAAGTCACATTCTTCGACTTTCACCTCGGGATCCGGATCCTGGACGCTCTCCTGTTCTGGCGCTTCGACAACATGGCGAACCGGGCCGGCCAGGACCTGTCCGATCTGCCGTTCCAGACGCGCCGCTCGGTGTTCGGGCTGAAGTGGGAGTTCCGGGGATGACGCTCCGCCGACGAGGCAATGGGTGCCCTAAAACTCTCTGGTGCAAGCGCGTACGGCGTACGGAGCCGCCATGGGGCAAGGCGTCCTCGCGTTGACGGAACACGGGCACGGGAGCTATTCTTGTCGGCTATGATCCGCAGCATGACGGGATTCGGGTCGGCCGCCTTCGAGGCGGACGGCGTGCGGGGGAGCCTCGAGTTGCGCTCGGTGAACTCGCGGCACCTGAAGCTGAACTTCCGGCTTCCGCACTGGGCCGAGCCGGCCGAAGAGGCGATACGCGAGGTCCTTCACGCCCGGCTGTCGCGCGGGCACGTGGACGTGACGGTGCGCGGCGAGACCACCGCGGTCACGACCGGGCCGGCCGTCGATGTGGCGTGCCTCGACGCGTACCTGGCCCTGTTTCGCCGGCTGCGCGACGAGCACGGGATCGTCGGCGAGCCGGACCTGTCGCTGGTGGCCCAGCTGGACGGGGTCCTCGTGGAAGGGGATGCGGACGCGGAGGAGGGGGCGGACCCCGGGGTGCTGGCTGCGGCCGCGGCGAGGGCCCTCGAGGAGCTCCTCGAGATGCGCCGGCGCGAAGGGGCCCGTCTCGCCGAGGAGCTGCGGGCGCGGCTCGCGGCGATCGGCGAGCGCGTGAAGGCGGCGGAGCAGGCGGCCCCGCAGCGTCTGGAGGCGGAGCGTGACAGGTTGCGCCAGGCCGTGGCGGAGCTCACGGGAGAGCTGCACGTGGACGAAGACCGCCTGGCGCGCGAGATCGCCATCCTCGCGGACCGTTGGGACGTACGTGAGGAGATCGTCCGGGCTCGGGCACACCTGGCGGCGTTCGAGGAGCTTCTGGACCTCCCGGAGGAGGAGCCGGTCGGGAAGCGCTTCGGGTTTCTGAGCCAGGAGTTGCTGCGCGAGATCAACACGATCGGCTCGAAGGCGAACGACGCCGGCATCGCGCGGCAGGTGGTCGAGGCGAAGAACGAGCTCGAGACGCTGCGCGAGCAGATCGAGAACGTGGAGTGACGAAAGAGGCGGGGGGGCTCGCGCTGGTCGTCGCCGGGCCGTCCGGCGGCGGCAAGACGACGGTCTGCCGCCGCCTCGTGGAACGGCGCCGGGACGTCTTCTTCTCGGTGTCCGCGACGACGCGGGCGGCGCGGACCGGAGAGCAGGACGGGCGGGACTACCGTTTCCTGTCCCGTCCGGCCTTCGAGGCGCTGATCGAGACGGACGCGCTGCTCGAGTGGGCCGAGGTGCACGGCGAACTGTACGGCACGCCGCGGGAAAACCTGGCCGAGGCGCGGTCTGCGGGCCGGCACCTCCTGCTGGACATCGACGTGCAGGGGGCGGCGCAGGTCCGGTCGCGGGAGCCGGATGCCGTGCTCGTGTTCCTGCTTCCGCCGAGCGCCGAGGAGCTGCTGCGGCGCCTGCGGCGACGCGGCAGCGAGGACGGCGAAGCGGTGCGGCGCCGCATGCGGACGGCGCTGGCGGAGCTCGAAGCCGTCGGAACGTTCGACTTCGTGATCGTGAACGACGATCTTGACCGGACCGTGGCCGTGGTGGAGGCGATTCTCACCGCGGAGGGCTGCCGCTCCGAACGGAGCTCCGAGGCCCTCGCGGCGCGGATCCGGAGGTTGAAGGAGGCGCTGGAGCCGGTCTCCGGCGCCGGATGTTCTCGCTGAACAAGGAGAAGGACAAGTGTCGAAGGTATTCGGTCCCGATGACCTGGTCCCGCAGGCGCCGGACAAGTACATGGGCGTGCTCGTGGCGGCGAAGTACGCCCGCGAGCTGAACGTGCTGCCGTTGGAGAATTCGCCCTACGGGGCGCGGAAGCTGACCACGATGGCGCTCGAGGCGCTCGCTTCGGAGGACCTCGAGTTCCGCCTCATCAGCCGCCGCCGGCTCGCATCGGACTGAGCCGTTCTCCGTGAGGCCGTTCGACGGGCGTCGCATCCTCCTGGTCGTGTCGGGAGGCATCTCCGCCTACAAGAGCGTGATCCTGGTGCGCCGCCTCCGCGAGGCGGGGGCGGCGGTTGACGTGCTGATGACCGGTGCCGCGGAACGTTTCGTGGGGCCTGTGACCTTCGAGGCCCTCGCGGGGCGCCCGGTGCACCGGGACCTGTGGGAGCGCCCGCTCGCCCACATCGAGCTGGGGCGGGACGCGGATCTCGCGATCGTGGCCCCGGCGACCGCGGACCTGCTGTCGGCCATGGCGCAGGGGAGGGCGGGAGACCTGGCGTCCGCCACGCTCCTCGCGGCCGCGTGCCCGGTGCTCGCGTGCCCGGCGATGAACTCGCGCATGTGGCGGCATCCGGCCACCCGCGCGAACGTCGAGCTTCTCCGGGCACGGGGCGTCCACCTGTGCGGGCCGGAGGACGGCCCCCTGGCGGAGGACGAGACGGGCCCGGGACGGATGGCCGAGCCGGAGCGGATCCTTCGCGAAGCCGGCCGCCGTCTCGAAGCGGGGTCGTCTTTGGCCGGGCGGAAGGTCGTCGTGACGGCGGGACCCACCCGTTCGGCCGTCGACCCCGTCCGCTACCTGGGAAATCGCTCGACGGGGCGGATGGGCTTCGAGCTGGCCGCCTCGGCGTGGCGGCGAGGCGCGGAGGTCGTTTGCATTCATGGGCCCGGTGCGGCACCGCCGCCGCTCGGCCCGCGACTCGTGCCGGTGGAGACGACGCGGGACATGCTGCGGGAGCTGGAGACGGCGCTCGACGGGGCATCCGTGTTGCTCATGGCAGCCGCGGTGGGCGACTTCGAGATCGCAGAGCCTCGCCCGGAGAAGTGGCGCAAGGAGGAGGCCGGGGATGGATCGATCGCGCTGGCGCTCCGCCGGACCCCGGATCTCCTCGAGGAGACGCGGGAGGCGCGGAAGACGGGCGGCGTCCTGACCCTGGCGTTCGCGCTCGAGACGGAGCGAGACATCGGCCGGGTGCGCCGCAAGCTGGAGCGGAAGGGCGCGGACCTTATCGCGCTGAACCTCGCGGGCCGTCCCGGGGAGGGGTTCGAGGCGGACACGAACCGCGTCACCCTGGTCGATGCGGACGGGAACGTGGACGAGCTCCCGCTGTTGCCCAAGCCGGAGGTGGCCGACCGCCTCCTCGACCGGCTGGAGGCGCGACTCCGGCCCGGTTCGTGACCGTGCCCGGCCGGGACCCCGCCCGTCTCCTGGAGGCGGCGCTTCGGCACCGGCGGGCGCTCGGCGAGCGCGAGCTCTTCGTGACGCCGGCAGGTCGGGAGGAGGCGCTGCGCCGGGTACGGGCGCTCGCCGACCACGCCCCGGCGGAAGCCCCCGGCTCCGTCGCGCCGAAGGGCGCCGCGTCGGAGGGGATCGTACCGAAGGACGTCGCGGCGGAGGGGGAACGACCGCCGTCCGTTCCGGCTCCCGCACCGGTCGACGCGGAGCTGGCTCGGCTGGCCCGCGAGGCGACCGCGGAGGAGATCGCCGCCCTGCCGGGGCTGCCGGAACTTCGGGCGGTGGCCGATGCCTGCCGCCGCTGCGGCCTTCATGCCACCCGCACGAAGCCCGTGTTCGCCGATGGCTCTCCGCGGGCGCGCGTCGTGTGCGTGGGCGAAGCGCCGGGGCAGCGGGAGGACGAGACGGGGCTCCCGTTCGTGGGACCCGCGGGCCGTCTTCTGGATCTCCTGCTGCGGAGCGTCGGCCTGGCGAGGAGCGACGTGTTCATCTGCAACGTCCTGAAGTGCCGTCCGCCGGGAAACCGGAACCCGTCGCCGGAGGAGGTCGAGGCCTGCTCCCCGTTCCTGCGCCGCCAGGTGGCTCTCGTCGATCCCGCGGTCGTGGTGGCGTTCGGAACGTTCGCGGCCCGTACCCTGCTCGGCGTCGACGGCTCGCTGGGCAGCCTGCGCGGGCGCCCGCACCCCTTCGAGGGGCGTACGCTGGTCGCGACGTACCACCCGGCGGCCCTGCTGCGGAACCCGGGCTGGAAGCGGCGCGCGTGGGAAGACCTGCAGCTCGTGCGTGCCCTGCTCGACGGGGACGGAGAGTGAGTTGGCGTTGACATGGCGATGACCCCCGAGGCGGAGATGCGGATGCGGGGCGAGGCGGGTCGCGGGGCCGGCCTGCGGCAGATGCCGTGGTCCGAGGAGGCCGAGATCTCGGTCCTGTCGGCCATGCTGATCGACGGGGACGCCGTGGCGCGTGCCGTCGAGATGGTGGACGACGGCGCGTTCCACCGGGAGGCGCACCGGCGGGCGTTCCGCGCCATGCTCCGCCTCTACGCCCGCGGCGAGGTGATCGACGTCGTCACCCTGTCCGACGAGCTGAAGAGCGCGGGAGAGCTCGAGGGCGCCGGGGGCATGGCCTACCTCGCGCGCCTCGTGGACGCGGTTCCGACCGCGGCGAACATCGAGTACCACTGCCGGATCCTCAAGGACAAGGCGGTGCTGCGTCGCTTGATCGAGGCAGCGACGGAGATCGTCCAGGAGGCCTACGAGGCCCCGGCCGGTGAGGTCGACGAGACGCTCGACCGCGCGGAGCAGCGGATCTTCCAGATCGCGCAGGCCTCGGAGCGGCAGGGATTCGTCTGGATCAAGGAGATCCTCTGGCCGGCGTTCGAGCGCATCGAGGAGCTGCAGCGGAGCTCGGGATCGGTCACCGGGGTGGCCAGCGGCTTCGCCGACCTGGACCATTTCACGGCCGGGTTCCAGCCGGCCGACCTCATCGTGGTGGCGGGCCGGCCCTCGATGGGTAAGACGGCGCTGGCCCTGAACTTCGCGCAGCACGCCGCCATCGAGCAGGACGTCCCCGTGGCGGTCTTCTCGCTCGAGATGTCCAAGGAGGCGCTCGTGCAGCGTCTCCTGTGCGCCGAGGGCCGGGTCGACTCCGGGCGCCTGCGCCGCGGCCGCCTGCAGGACGACGAGTACGCGCGGCTCGCCACGGCCGCGGGGCACCTGAACACCGCGCCCATCTGGATCGACGACACGCCGGCGATCAGCCCGCTCGAGGTGCGGGCCAAGGCGCGGCGACTCGCGGCCGAGGTCGATCTCGGGCTCATCGTCGTCGACTACCTGCAGCTCATGGCCGGGCCGCGGAACGTGGAGAACCGGCAACAGGAGATCAGCGCGATCTCCCGCAGCCTCAAGGCGGTGGCGAAGGAGCTGAACGTGCCGGTCCTGGCCCTGTCCCAGCTCTCCCGGGCGCCCGAGCAGCGTACCGACAAGCGTCCGCTGCTGGCCGACCTCCGCGAGTCGGGCGCCATCGAGCAGGACGCCGACGTGGTGCTGTTCGTGTACCGCGAGGAGGCATACCGGAAGGAGGGCGACATGCTCGACGAGAAGGGCGAGTCGCTCGAGGGCCGGGCGGAGATCATCGTCGGGAAGCAGCGCAACGGGCCGACCGGCACCGTGAACCTCTACTTCCACAAGTCCTACACCCTGTTCGAGTCGCTCGACCCGCGGAGGGACGAGCCCTGAAGCGGGCCCGCTCCGGGTTCGTGTGCCGGGAGTGCGGGGCGGAGTCCCTTCGCTGGGAGGGCCGCTGTCCCGCCTGTGCGGCGTGGAACTCGCTCGCCGAGGCGCCTCCGGCCGTTGCCGCGACCGCGCGGCGCGCCCCCGCCGGACCGCGCGACCCGGCGCCCCTCACGGTCCCGTCCGGAGGAGCCGGGCGGCTTCCCGTCGGGTTCGGGGAGGTGGACCGGGTGCTCGGCGGCGGACTCGTTCCGGGCTCGCTGCTGCTGCTGGGCGGGGCGCCGGGCGTGGGCAAGAGCACGCTGCTCCTGCAGGCCGCCGCGAGGCTCCACGCGGCAGGTTCCGGCGTGCTGTACGTGTCCGCCGAGGAGTCGCACGAGCAGGTGGCCCTGCGGGCCCGCCGGCTGGGCCCCGATGCAGAGGCGGTGCCGTTCCTCGGCACGCGCGATCTCCGGGAGATCCTCGCTGCGGCGGACCGCGTCCGTCCCGCCCTGCTGTGCGTGGACTCGATACAGACCATGGAGACGGACGCCGCGGCCGGCGGCAGCGGAGGTATCGCGCAGGTGCGGGCCTGCTCGGCCGCCCTGCAGGAAGCCGCGAAGGCCGGGGGGGCGGCGACCGTGCTCGTGGGGCACGTGACCAAGGGCGGCGCGCTGGCCGGGCCGCGCACCCTCGAGCACCTCGTGGACGTCGTGCTGCATTTCGAGGGTCAGCGAACGGCCGAGCACAGGATCCTGCGCGGCGGGAAGAACCGGTTCGGGAGCACCGACGAGCTGGCCGTGTTCCGCATGGGCCCGGCGGGGCTCGAGCCGGTCCCCGATCCCACGGCCCTGTTCCTGGAGGATCGTCCGCTCGCCGCGAGCGGTTCGGCCGTGACGGTGTCCCTGCACGGCAGCCGCCCGCTGCTGGCCGAGGTGCAGGCGCTCACCGTTCCCGCCCGTTACGGCTCGCCGCAGAGGGTCGTCACCGGATTTCCGCCCCGCCGGCTGTCCATCCTGCTGGCGGTGCTGGAGCGGCGCGCCGGACTCGACCTGTCGCAGCGGGACGTGTTCCTGAGCGTCGTGGGCGGGCTGCGGCTCGTGGACCCGGCGGCGGACCTGGCCGTGGCCGCGGCCCTCGCGTCCGCCGCCGAGGACCGGCCCCTTCCACCGGCGCTGGCCTTCGCGGGCGAGGTCGGTCTGGCCGGCGAGCTGCGCGCGGTGGCGCGCGCCGAGGCTCGCCTGCGGGCCGCCCGGCGATCGGGGATCGAGACAGTGGTCCTGCCGAGACGGCACGCCGAGGAGCTCGGCACGGAGAGTGGGGCCCGCTTCGCCGGATCGCTGCGGGAGGCTCTCGCCGGCGCGGAGGGAACGTGACGGCGGCCGTCGTGGTGGCGGCGGGGCGGGGCAGTCGGGTCGGCGGGACGCCCAAGCAATTCCGCGACCTGGGAGGCGTCCCGCTGGTCGCCTGGGCCTGCACGGCGCTCCGGCGGCATCCGGCCGTGGAGCACGTGGTGCTGTGCGTGCCGCCCGACGCCGCCGCGTCCCCCCCGGAGGCGCTGCGCGCCCTGGCCGACATCATCGTCCCCGGGGGCGGCAGCCGGCGGGAGTCGGTGGACCTCGGCCTCGCGGCCGTGCCGCCCGCGGCCCGCCGGGTGCTCGTGCACGACGGGGCGCGACCGTTTCTGGCCGCGGACCTGGTGGACCGGCTCGTGGCCGCGCTGGAGGCCGGCCCCGGCGCCGTGGTGCCCGCGGTGCCGCCGGTGGACACGGTCAAGGTCGTGGACCCGGCAGGTTGGGTCGTCGCGACGCCGGAGCGGCGGTCCCTGCGCTGCGTCCAGACCCCGCAGGCGTTCGACGCGGCGCTGCTGCGCAGGCTGCACGCCGCGGCACGAGAAGCGGGAACGGAGGCGTCCGACGATGCGGGCCTCGCGGAGCTCGCGGGGGAGCCGGTCCGCGTGGTGGAGGGCGACGTCCGGAACGTCAAGATCACCTCGGCCCGCGACCTCTCGTTCGCGCGCTGGTGGGTGGAGAGCGGTGGGGCGGCGGCGGCCGGATTCGTGGCGCCGCCGGCCGCCGGCGGGCCCTGAGGCGTCGAGGCACCCGTGGCGAGCTTCGTGGACCTGGGCCGGATCGCTTCCCGGGCGGACCGTATCGCCGCCGCGGCCGAAGGCCTGCGGGACGGGGCCCTGCTCGCGCATCCGACCGCCTCGGTCTACGGGATCGGGGGCCGGGCCGGGACGGACGCCGAGACCGCCGCTCTCAAGGGCGGCGGCCCGGACCGGCGGATCCTCCGTCTCGTCCCCCGACGCGAGGACGTCGACCGCCTGTTTCCGGACGTCGGCTGGACGCCGGAAGGGGAGCGGCTCGCCGGGGCGTTCTGGCCGGGCCCGCTGACCCTCGTTCTGCCGGACGGCACGCCGCACGGAATCGCGGTGCGCGTGGAGTCGCACCCGCTCACGCGCGCCGTGCTCGCGGCGTGGGGCGACGCGCTCGGCTCGACGAGTCTCAATCGGTCGGGCGAGGCGCCCGCCCGGACGGAGGCGGAGGCCCGGGAGGTGCTGCGGCGGCTGCCCGAGCCCGCCGTGCCGCTGTTCCTGCTGCCCGGGGGAGACCTTCCGGGAGGACCGCCGTCCAGCCTCGTCTCGCTGTGCGGCGGCGTTCGCCTGCTGCGCGAGGGCGCGATTCCCGGCCATCGGATCGCGGCCGTCCTCGAGGGGAGCGACGAACGATGAGGCCGGCGCGAATCCTGTTCGTGTGCACGGGCAACACCTGCCGCAGCCCGATGGCGGAGGCGGTGGCGCGGTGCGAGGCCGAGCGGCGCGGCCTCGCCGGGGTCGAGTTCCGGTCCGCGGGCGTCCACGCGGTGCCCGGGATGCCGGCGTCTCCCGCTGCCGTCCGCGCGGGCGGGCGGCACGGCCTCGATCTGTCGGGGCACCGGTCCGCCGACCTTGCGTCCGCGGGTGTGGGGGAGGGGGACCTCGTGCTCGTCATGACGCGCGGCCACGCGCGGGTGGTGCGCGAGCGGCACCCGGAGGCCGCGGTGCGCCTCGTCACGGCGGCGCTGGGAGAGGGAGACCCGCGGCGCGGCGCGGACGTGCCGGACCCGTTCGGCGGTGCGGACGAGGAGTACGAAGCGGCCTGGGGCGTCCTGCACGACTGCGTGGCCGCGGTCCTGGCGGACCTCGCGGCCGGGGGCGACGAGTGACGTCGGTCGGCACGCGGGTCTTCGCCCTCCTCGGTGACCCCGTCGCGCATTCGCTGTCTCCGGTCATGCAGGGGGCCGCGTTCCGGGCGCTGGGCCTCGATGTCGAGTACCGGGCGCTCCGCGTCCCGGCGGACCGGCCGGGCCGGGTCGCACCGATCATGCGGACCCTCGCCGGCGCGGGAGGGGGCGGCAACGTCACGGTTCCGCACAAGCAGGTCGCGGCTCGGGCCCTGGATGCTCCCGACGCGGACGTGACCGCCACGGGTGCCTGCAACACGTTCTGGCGCGACGCCGAGGCCCGACTCGCCGGAGCGAACACCGACGTGGGCGGGATCCTGCGCAGTCTCGAGGAGCTCGGAACGCTGCGTCTGGGGGGCGCGGAGGTGCTGGTGCTCGGGGCCGGCGGAGCGGGACGGGCCGCCGTCGTGGCCTGCGCGCGCGGCGGGGCTCGCCGCATCGAGATCCGGAACCGCAGCCGCGCCCGGGCCGAGCTGCTCGCCAGCGAGCTCGGCGCCCGGCTCGGAGCGACCGGGGCGAAGCCCGAGGTCGTCGTCGGGACCTGGGATGGCGCGGGAGGCGACTTCGACCTCGCGATCCAGGCGACCTCCCTGGGTCTGCGGCCAGGCGACCCCCTGCCGCCCGGCCTGGAGCGCGCGACCGTTCGCCACGCCCTCGATCTCGTATACCGGCCGCCCGATGGTACGGCCTGGGTGCGCCACGCACGACGGCGGGGCGTGCCGGTTCTGGACGGGCTGCGGCCGCTGCTGCACCAGGGCGCTCTCGGCCTCCGGCACTGGACCGGCGCGGAGCCGGGCCCCGAGGTGCTGGCGGCGATGGAGCGGGCCCTGGCCGCGGTGCCGGGTTGACCGGCGCCCCGGTCGGATCGTTCGGGACCGGCCGGGGGAGCACGGCGACTCTCCGCCTCGCCGGCCCACGGAGGGCTTCGGCGGTCCTGAACGGGGTGCTCGACCGTCTCCTGCCTCCGGCCTGCGCGGGCTGCGGCGCCGCCACCGAGCCCGGCACGGCCCCGGTGTGCGGCCCATGCCGGGCGCGGATGCCCGCCGTGCCGTCCCCGCGCTGCCCCGCCTGCGGAATGACGCGGCTGCCGGGAACGGGCGGCCCGGCCTCCTGCGCCGAGTGCGAGGGCTGGCCGACGGCCCTGCGCCGCGCGGAATCGGCGTTCCTGCACCGCCCGCCCGCCGACTCCCTGGTACGGGGGCTCAAGTACCGGGGCTGGACGGCGCTCGCGGGCTGGATGGGAGGGGCGATGGCCCCGGCGGCCGACCGGATCCTCGGTGGACGGGGCGACGTCGTGCTCGTTCCGGTGCCGCTGCCCCGGGCTCGCCTTCGCGAGCGCGGCTTCAACCAGGCCGAGCGGCTCGCCGCCGGCCTCGCGGAGGCGAACGGCCTGGCCGTGCGCGACTGCCTGGAGCGGGGCGGCGGGGGGACGCTCCAGGCCCGCCTCGACCGCCGGGCCCGGATGCGGAACGTGCAGGGAGCGTTCCGGCTGCGCATGCCCGCCGGCGACCCGCGCGATGTCCCGCCCGCGGCCCTGCTCGTCGACGACGTGCTCACGACCGGCGCGACGGCCGCCGCGTGCGCCGAAGTGCTGGAAGCCGAAGGGATCGCCTGCCTCGGCATCGTCACGTTCGCCCGGACGCCGCCGGGCCCGGAGTGAGGTCGGGCGGGGCTTGTCCGGGTCGCGCCGCGTCGCGAGGTTGAACCCGTCCGGTTCCCGCCCGGAACCGGCCAAGCGCATCCGCACCACGACCAGTGAGGAGAAGACCCCATGTCGGTGAAGATCGCCATAAACGGCTTCGGCCGGATCGGACGGAACATCCTTCGCGCGGCGCTCGGCCAGGGAATGGACGAGCTCGACCTCGTCGCGATCAACGACCTCACGGACGCGAAGACGCTGGGGCACCTGTTCCAGTACGACTCCGTCCACGGACGTTACGACGGCGATGTCGAGGTCCAGGGCGACGACCTCGTGGTGGACGGGGAGCGCTTCACGGTGCTCTCGGAGCGCGACCCGGCGAAGCTGCCGTGGTCCGACCTCGGGGTGGACATCGTGTTCGAGGCCACCGGCCTGTTCCGCAAGCGTCCGGACGCGTCGAAGCACCTGGAGGCCGGTGCGCGAAAGGTCCTGATCACCGCCCCGGCCGTCGATCCAGACGTCACGGTCGTGCTGGGCGTGAACGACGAGGCCTACGATCCATCGGCCCATCACATCATCTCCAACGCCTCCTGCACGACGAACTGCGTGGCGCCGGTCGTGAAGGTGCTGGTGGACGAATTCGGGTTCCGCAACGGCCTGATGACCACCGTCCACAGCTACACGAACGACCAGATGATCCTGGACCTGCCGCACAAGGACCTGCGCCGGGCGCGCGCCGCCGCGATGTCGATCATCCCGACGTCGACGGGCGCCGCGAAGGCGACGGGCCTGGTGATCCCGGCGGTGAAGGGGCGGATCGACGGCATGGCGTTGCGCGTCCCGACTCCGAACGTGTCGATCGTGGACCTCGTCGCCACGGTGGAGCGCGAGACGAACGTGGAAGAGGTGAACGCGGCCATGCGCCGGGCCTCGGAGGAGAACCTGCGAGGGATCCTGGGCTACGAGGAGACGCCGCTCGTGTCGGTCGACTTCGTGGGCGACCCGCGCAGCTCCATCGTGGATGGGCTGTTCACCGCCGTGGTGGAGGGGACGCTGGTCAAGGTCGTCTCCTGGTACGACAACGAGTGGGCCTACTCCGTGCGCTGCGTGGACCTCGCCCGCCGCATCGGCGCTCGCCTCTGAACCGGAGACGGCGATGAAGCGGAAGACGCTGCGCGGGCTGGCCCCTGCGGAGTTCGCAGAGCGCCGGGTCCTGGTCCGCGTCGACTACAACGTGCCCATGGAGGCTGACGGCCGGGTACGGGACGCCACGCGGGTCGACGCCAGCCTGGACACGCTGCGGCACCTGGTCGAGCACGGGTCGCGGCCCGTCCTCCTGTCGCACCTCGGGCGGCCGAAGGGAGAACCGGATCCCCGGTTCTCCCTCGCCCCGGTGGCGGAGGTCCTCGCCGAGCGGCTCGAGACGCCCGTCCGCTTTTTCGGCGAGACGGACACGGAGGCGGCGGTGGAGGCGTCCCACGCCCTGGAGCGGGGCGAGGTGCTCCTGCTGGAGAACACCCGCTTCCTGCCGGGGGAGACCCGGAACGATCCGGAGTTGTCGTCCCGTCTCGCCCGGCTGGGCGACCTCTACGTGAACGATGCGTTCGGAAGCACCCACCGGGCGCACGCCTCGGTCGTCGGTGTGACCGGACATCTGCGTCCCGCGGTGGCGGGCTTTCTCGTCGAGCGCGAACTGGAGGCGCTCTCGGCCCTGCGCAATCCCCGGGGCCGGCCGTTCGTCGTCGCGTTCGGCGGCGCCAAGATCGCGGACAAGATGCCGCTGATCGAGGCGCTGCTCGACATGGCGGACGTGGTGCTCGTGGGCGGCGCGATGGCGAACACGTTCCTGCGCGCCGCCGGCCACGACATGGGCGAGTCGCTGGTCGAGGCGGAGGCGCTCGCTGCCGCCGCGGGCTTCCTCGGCCGTCCCGATCACCGGCTGGAGCTCCCGAATGACCTCGTGGTGGCGGAGGCCGGCTCCCCCGACGCGTCGACCTCGCGCATCGTGCAGGTGGATGCGGTACCCGAGGGGTACGCGGCGCTCGACATCGGTCCTGCGACGCGGGAGCGCTTCGCTCACGCGATCGGAGAGAGCCGGACGTTCTTCTGGAACGGACCGATGGGGCTCTTCGAGAGGGCGGGATTCGACTCGGGGACCGTGCGCATGGCGGCGGCCGCTGCAGCGGCCACGGCCGAGGGAGCCTTCACCGTGGTGGGCGGCGGCGACTCGGCCAGCGCCATCCGGCAGGCCGGCCTCGCGCACGCCGTGAGCCACGTGTCGACGGGCGGGGGCGCCGCCCTGGAGTTCCTGGCCTCCGGCTCGCTTCCCGGGCTGCAGGCGCTGGACGAGGTCGAACGGTGAGCGCTCGTGCCGTGCCGCTGTTCGCGGCCAACTGGAAGATGTACAAGTCGCCGCCCGAGGCCCGCGCGTTCCTCGAGGCGTTCCTGCCCGCCTGCCCGCCTCGGCCGGATCGCCGCATCCTGGTCTTTCCGTCCGCGGTCAGCCTGGAGGCGGTGGCCGGCGGCGTCGCGGAACGGACGGACATCGCGGCCGGGGTGCAGGACGTACACGAGGAGGCGGAAGGCGCCCACACGGGATCCGTGTCGGCCGCCATGGCGGCGGGGGCGGGCGCCACGTGGGCGCTCGCGGGGCACTCCGAGCGGCGCCGGGAGTTCGGCGACGACGACGGGCGGGTCGTGCGAAAGGTCGGACGGATCCTCGAGGCGGGCCTCCGGCCGCTCGTCTGCGTGGGGGAGACGCTCGCGGAGCGGGAGGCCGGGCAGCTCGAGCAGGTCCTCGTGCGGCAGGTGGGGGCCGTCCTCGGCGCGGTGGGGCCGGCGGCTGCTGCGGGACTGACCTGGGCGTACGAGCCGGTGTGGGCGATCGGTACGGGACGTACCGCCTCGCCCTCCGATGCCGCCGGGGCCCACGGGATCGTGCGCGGCGTCCTGGCGGACTCGCTCGGCGCCGACGCGGCAGGCGCCGTGGCCATCCTGTACGGCGGCAGCGTCAAGCCGGCGAACATCGCCGAGCTGATGGCCGCGGATGGAGTCGATGGCGTGCTCGTGGGAGGGGCCAGCCTCGATCCGGCGGCCTTCGCCGCGATCTGTTCGGTGACGCTGCCCCCGCGTTGACGGGGGCCGCGCATCGGGCTAGCTTTACCTTCGCTGCGGGCGCGGAAGTCCGCGGCGTTCCTGTTTCCGGAACCGAGGTTCGATGTACACGTTTCTGGTCGTCCTGGTCGTCATCGTCGCGCTGCTGCTGATCGCGATCGTACTTCTGCAGTCGGGCAAGGGGGGCGGGCTCGCGGCCGAGTTCGGCGGCGCGTCGTCGTCCACCGATTCCATCATCGGCAGCCGGCAGGCGGCCAACGTCCTCACCCGGGCCACCTGGATCGGCGGCGGCGTGCTGCTGTTCCTGTCCATCGTGCTCGCGATTCTCTCGGCCCGGACCTCCGGGCCGCCCGAGTCGATCCTCCGCTCGGAGTTCGGCGCGCCCGCCGGGCAGCGCCCCGCTTCGGTGCTCGAGAGCGAATCGTCCGGCGGGGAAGCTTCTCTCCTCGAGGAAGCCGGCGCTCCCGCCACGGGCGGGGAAGGGGCCGCGGGCGAGCAGGGGACCGCGCCCGCCGAGGAACCGGGCGGCTGACCGGAAGCGGGCGGAAGGCGCTGCACGACGTTTCGCCGGGGCCCGTCCGTCAGGCGGCAGGGGGCGAAGGGTCGGGCCGGAACGGCTCGGCCGGGGGCACGTCGAGCCATTCCTCGTACCGACCACGCTCGCGCTGCGCTTCCAGCCATTCCGGGAATCCCGACGGAGCCAGGCCCGCCGGCGCCTGCCCGCTGCGGGCCGTCCGCACCGCCAGGAAGTTCACGTACTCGTTCTTCGGATGACCGGCGTGTCCTTTCACCCAGCGCCACTCGATGCGGTGCGGGCGCGCCGCCACGACGAGCTCGCGCCACAGGTCGAGGTTCTCGATCGGTCCCCCCCGACGGGACCACCCCTTCCGCGCCCACGCATGCACCCACTCCTTCATGCCCGTCACCAGGTAGCGGCTGTCGGAGGTGAACACCACATCGGAGGCGCGCCTCAGGGACCGGAGCCCCAGCGCCCCGGACCGCAGGGCCATCCGGTTGTTCGTCGTGTCGGCCTCGAAGCAGGCGAAATCCTTGCGGTACCAGCCGCGCCGGGAGTCGAAGCGCTCGAGGAGGCCGGCGGCCGCGCCGGGCCGTGCCCGCCCGCGGAACTGGTTGCCGAGGCACGACTCGTCCGCGTAGATATAGACCGTTCCGCCGTCCACCTCGAGCCTCGCATGGGAGTTTCCGTGCCGACGTCGTGCCGCAAGCAATGCCCGCCGAGCCACTGACGCAAGAGCCCGACGGCGTCCTCGTCCTGGAGGACGGGACGCGCTTCTCCGGCCGCCTGGCGGGCTCCGGTGCGGAGGGAACCGGGGAGGTCGTCTTCACGACGAACCTGGCGGGATACCAGGAGGTCCTGACCGACCCCTCCTACGCCGGGCAGATCGTCGTGATGACCGCACCGATGATCGGCAACTACGGAATCGCGGGCCGGGACGACCAGGCCGCCCGTCCGCACGTGGCCGGCTTCGTGGTCCGCGAGCTCAGCGGCGCGGCGTACGCGGCACGGGCGGAGGGAGACCTCGGGGAATGGCTGCGCGAGCGGCAGATCCCCGCCATGGTCTCGGTGGACACGCGGGCGCTCACCCGTCACGTCCGGTCCCGTGGCGCCATGAGGGCCGTGATCGCGCGCTCCGACCGCACGGCGGAGCAGGTCGCGGCCCTGCTCGCGGCCGAGCCGCCCATGGAAGGACGGGACCTGGCGACGGGCGTCTCCACGCGGGAACCGTACGAGTTCGCGTCCGGGGCGCCGGACGGGCCCCTCGTGGTGTGCCTGGACCTGGGCATCAAGCGGGAGAGCCTGCGGATCCTCGCCGCCGCGGGCCTGCGCGTCCTCGTGGTCCCGGCCGCGACCCCCGCCGCCGAGATCCTCGACTCGGGCCCCGCGGGCCTGTTCGTCTCGAACGGACCCGGCGATCCTGCGGCGATTCCGGGCGCCCCGGAGACGGTCCGCGCGGTAGCCGAGGCCGGCGTCCCCGTGTTCGGCATCTGCCTCGGCTGCCAGCTGCTCGCCCGCGCGTTCGGCGGTGACACGTGGAAGCTCCCGTACGGACACAGGGGAGGAAACCATCCGGTTCGGGACCTGGACAGCGGCGAGGTGGAGATCACCTCACAGAACCACGGGTTCGCGATCCGGGGGGAGGAGGGGGAGGTTACGGGGGCTCCCGCCTTGCGCGTGACGCACCGCAACCTCAACGATGGCACCGTGGAAGGCGTTGCCCACAAGACACTTCGCGCATTCGGCGTTCAGTATCATCCCGAGGCTGCCCCCGGTCCGCACGACGCTCGGCACCTCTTCGAGCGCTTCCTCGCGGCCGTCACCGCAAGTGGCCGTTCCCCAAACGGTTGACAGGTCTCCAGCTAAGGGCGTAGGTTGAGGCGCGAGGGGGACGGGTCCGTCCCGTCTCCGATCGCCGGACCCACGTTTCCCGGGACTCCTGGCCTTGCAACGTCGCTCGACGGTTGTCGGTATCGTCGTCCTGCTTCTCCTGTTCGGCTCGGGAGCGGTCCTGACGTTGCGCCTCGCGTCCGGGGGGCGGGTCCCCGGACTCGTGCCGAGCCGGGTGGCGATCCTGCCACTGGTCGGCGTGCTGGATTCGGAGTCGCGGTTCCTCGAGCAGCTGGAGCGCTTCCGTTCCGATCCGTCGGTTCGGGCGTTCGTCTTGGAGATCCGGTCTCCGGGAGGGACGGTCGGTGCCTCCCAGGAGATCCACGGGGCCCTGCGGCGGCTGCGCGAGGAGGACGGACGCCCCCTCATCGCGTGGATCGGCGGGGTGGGAGCGTCGGGCGGCTATTACGCCGCCCTCCCCGCGGACTCGATCCTCGCGCTGCCGGGGGCGATCACGGGGTCGATCGGGGTCGTGATGCAGTTTCCCGATGCCGGGGAATTGCTCGACTGGATGGGGATCGACCTGCAGGTGGTGAAGAGCGGTGAACTGAAGGATCTCGGCTCTCCGGCGCGTCCCCTGGCACCGGAGGAGCGTGCGGTGCTCCAGCGCCTGGCGGATGACGTGCGGTCGCAGTTCGTGGAGGCCGTGGTGGAGGGGAGGGGACTCGAGCCCGCCGAGGTGGAGCGCCTGGCGGACGGGCGGGTCGTCTCCGGACAGCGGGCGGTCGACCTGGGTCTCATCGATCGCCTCGGGACCCTGCAGGACGCCGTGGATGTGGCGGGGGAGATGGCGGGGATCGGGACGCGGCCGCGCACCGTGCGGCCGGCCGAGGAGCGCGTGAGCCTGCTGGATCTCCTGCAGGGAGTCGAGGAATCGCGGCTCCTGTCGTGGGGCAGGGCGCTGGCGCGCGGCGCGACGGGGTTGCCGGAGTTGCGGTTCGAGTGGATCCGCTAGGGGGGACGGGACAGGCGAGGGCGGCGCATCAACCAGAACGGGAGGAGACGGCGATGACGAAGGCAGATCTAGTCGAACAGGTCTACGAGGCGATCGGACCCGGGGTGACGAAGAAGGACTGCGCCGCGGTGGTGGATGCCTTCCTCAACGCCGTGAAGCTCGCGCTGTCGGAGGGGAAGCACATCGAGATCCGGGGCTTCGGCACGTTCAAGGTGCGCCAGCGCCGGCCGCGCGTGGCGCGGAACCCGCGCACCGGGGAGACCGTCCAGGTCCCCAGCCGGGCCGTCCCCGTGTTCAAGCCGTCGCGCCTGTTCAAGGCGGAGGTCGACTCCGACTGACCCGGCGGTCCGGTCAGGCGCGCCCGGCGAAGAAGGCGCGGATGCGATCCGCGCCTTCCGCGAACACCGCCTCCTCGACGGCGAAGTTCATCCTGAGGTGGCCGGGCGCGCCGAACGCCTCACCGGGCACGACCGCGACGCCCTGCTCGCGCAGCAGCGCATCGGCGGCGCTCAGGGAGTCCTCGCCGAACGGCCCGGCCGGCGCGAGACGTCCCCAGGCGTACAGCGCACCGGACGGTTCCGGCACCGCGAGTCCGGGAATCCCGGCCAGCGCCCGCACGGCGGCCCGCCGCCGCCGGTCGAGCGTGTCACGGAAGCCGGTCACCACCTCTTCCCGCTCCGGGGCGCGCAGGATCGCGTGGGCGGCGTACTGGGAGGGCCCGGCGGCCGCGGAGGTCGTCTGGCTCTGCAGCGCCGCGGCCTTGTCCAGCAGGTCCGGGGGAGCCACGGCCCACCCGATCCGCCAGCCCGGCATCGAGAACGCCTTCGACACGCCATCCAGCATGACGACCCGCTCGGGTCGGTCCTCGACGTCGAGCACGGACGGCGCGGAGGGCCCCGCGTAGTAGAGTCGCCGGTAGATCTCGTCCGACAGGACCCAGATCCCGTGGCGCCCGGCCCAGGCGCAGATCTCCTCGAGGTGCGCGAGGGAACACGAGCGGCCGGACGGGTTCGCGGGGCTGTTCAGCAACAGCGCCCGCGTCCGGCCGGTCCGGTGACGTTCCAGCGCCTCGACGGCGGGCGCGGCGGTGCCGGCCGATCCGACCGGCACCACGACCGGGCGTGCCCGGGCGAGTTCCACGATCGCGATGTAGCTGGTCCAGTAGGGCGACGGAACGAGGACTTCGTCGCCCTCACCGGCGAGACAGAAGACGAGGTTGAACAGGGCCTGCTTCACTCCCGCGCTGACCAGCACCTCCTCGGGGGAGACCTCCGCGGCGGACGTCGTCTCGCGGACGTACGAGGCGATCGACTCGCGCAGCTCCGGGAAGCCGGGCGTGGGTGGATATCCCGTGGGACCGGCCCGCACCGCCTCGGCGGCACCCACGGCCGCGGCCCGCGGTGTCGGAAACGACGGCTCGCCGGCCGACAGGTCCACCACCGAGCGGCCGGTCGCCCGCACTGCGCGCGCGCGCGCGGTGATCGCCAGGGTGGCGGAGGGGGTCAGCGAGGCGACGTTGCTCGAGAAGTGCACAAGCGCTCCGGGCCTGACGATTGAAGGCGGCGGGCCGTTTCGATAGCTTCGATGACATGGCGGCGAGCCCTCTGGCATCCGGCCCGCCGGACCCGCCGATCAGGCGGCGAAACGTATCCGACGCGGCGCGAGGGCGTCAAGCAGGTCTGGAGAGCGAATATTTCATGATAAGCGAGATCGTCAGCGGGCTCACCCCCGCGCAGGTCGTGGACGAGGCGAAGCGTTTCTTCACCGGGGAGGGTTCGCTGCACGCCGCCTCGATCGTGGAGGAGAGCGAGACGAGCCTCACCGTGAGCACGTTCCGCAGCCGCATCGCCCTCGCGGCGTTCCCCGATCCGGAGGGGAACGGCACGCGGGTCCGGATCAGCACGCTCCGCAGCAACGACGCGATCGGGAAGCTGCTGACCTATCTCGAGACGAACGGTTCCCGGGGCGGGCCGCCAGCGGCGTCCGACACCTGACGTGCGCCAGGTCGAGACGGGCATCCCGATCCGTCTGCTGCTGTTCGGGCCCTTCCGGGAGATGGCGGGCCGGGGGGAGATGGAGATCTCCGTCCCGCCGGGGAGCCGGGTGCGCGACCTCGTGGACCAGCTGAGGTCGGCGCCGCCGCTCGACGCGCTTCCCGCCGCGGTGGCCGTCGCCGTGAACCGGCGCTTCGCCCCGCCCGACCGCGATCTTGCGGCGGGGGACGAGGTGGCGCTCGTGCCGCCGGTCGCCGGCGGTTGAGCCGGGTCCGCGACCGGCCGTGACGCCTTCAGGGCCTCCCGGCTCCCGTCCCGCGGGCGCTGCGTCACCTGGCGTGCGCTGCGCGGAGATCGTGACGGACCGGATTTCTCCCGACGGACTTCTCCGCCTCGTCGAGGATGGCGGCGAGGGCGCCGTGGTCCTGTTCGGCGGCCGCGTGCGCGGCAGGAACGAGGGTCGCGCGGTCCGCGTTCTCCACTACGAAGCCTACGAAGCGATGGCCGCGGACATCCTGGCGGCGATCGGCGCGGAGGCCATCGAGCGGTGCGGGGCCACGCAGGTGGCCGTCCGTCACCGTGCCGGCGATGTGCATCCGGGGGAATGGAGCCTGCTGGTCGCCGTCGCGGCGCCGCGCCGGGCCGCCGGGTTCGCGGCCGCCCGCTACGTGGTGGAGCAGGTGAAAGGCCGGCTTCCGGTCTGGAAGCGCGAAGTCTACGAGGACGGCACGAGTCGCTGGCTGGACGGCGTCGATCCCGGCGTCCGGTCCGCGGATGAGGTTCCGATGCGGACGTATGACGAAGGAGGGGCATGAAGGACGGCTTCGGGCGCCGGATCGACTACCTCCGGATCTCGGTGACGGACAAGTGCAACCTGCGTTGCGCGTACTGCCTTCCAGTCGAAGGCCTCGCGTGGCTGCCACGTCCCGCGCTCCTCACCTTCGAGGAGATCGTCTCCGCGGTCCGGCAGATGGCGGACCTCGGCCTGCGCGCGGTCCGCCTCACGGGGGGGGAGCCCCTGGTACGCCGCGATCTGCCCGAGCTCGTGCGGATGATCCGGGCCGTTCCGGGCATCGAGGATCTCGCGCTGTCGACGAACGCGGTCCTCCTGGCAGACCGCGCGACGGAGTTGCGGGAGGCCGGTCTCGACCGGGTGAACGTCAGCGTCGACACCCTGCAGCGTGACCGGTTCGAGACGATCGCGCGACGGCCCGCCCGGTTCTTCGACGCGATGCTGGAGGGGATCGAGGAGGCCGAGCGGCTCGGGTTCGCGCCGCTCAAGATCAACACGGTGGTGCTGCGCGGCCTGAACGATGACGAGGTGCCGGATCTCGCCGCGATCACCCGCGAGCGGCCCTGGCACGTCCGGTTCATCGAGCTCATGCCGGTGGAGGAGAACCTGCACCTGGCGGAGCGGTTCGTGGGCGCCGACGAGATCCTCGGGCGCGTGGCGGCGCTGGAGGAGCTGGTCCCGGACGAGGGCCCTCCGGGAAATGGTCCGGCGCGCTGCTTCCGGTTCCCCGGGGCGCCGGGCTCGGTCGGTGTCATCACGCCCCTGTCGCACGACTACTGCGACCGCTGCAACCGGATGCGCCTCACGGCCGACGGCCGGCTGCGGACCTGCCTGTTCGGGACGCACGAAGTCGACCTGCGGACACCGCTCCGCGCCGGCGTCCCGATCCGGGCCGCGGTCGAACGGGCGCTCGCCGGCAAGCCGGAACGACACTTGCTGCAGCTCGGTTCCGCAAAGGGCAGCGGCGGCCTCGCCGCGCTGAGCCAGGTCGGCGGATGACGCGGATGACCCGGACGCGCAGAGGGAGACGGCGATGACGTGGGAGGACCGGAATCGATATCGGGAGGAACGGGAGGAACTGGAGAGGTTCCGAGCCCGCCTGGAGGCGGAAGATCCCGAAGCGCCGCTCACCCGCGGCGAGGCCCGCGAACTGGTCGGCCTCCTGGCGCGGTTCGTGGACCGGATGAGCCCGGAGCGCTGGGACCGGGCGCTGGAGGCGATCGCCGAGGAGGCGGCCCGCCGAGCCGACTACCTGGCCGCGCGCCGGAACTGAGCGGGAACGACGCCCGCCGCCCGGTGGACGGGCTCCGTCATCACCCGTAAGTTGAAGCCCACGCACGGACCTTCTCGCGAAGAGGGCGGCCTCGCCTCCCTCCCCACCACAAGCACGGACGGTTCATCGTGGACAGGATCACCGTAGTTGGAGCGGGACACGTCGGGGCGACGACGGCGCAGCGGATCGCCGAGCGCGAGCTGGCGCGCGAGGTGGTGGTCGTCGACATCCTGGAGGGCGTCCCGCAGGGCAAGGCGCTCGACCAGTGGGAATCGGCACCCGTCGAGGGATTCGACACCCGCGTGATCGGGGCGCAGGAGTACGGCCCGACGGAGGGCTCGGGCATCTACGTGGTGACCGCCGGACTCGCCCGCAAGCCGGGCATGAGCCGGGACGACCTCCTCCGGAAGAACGCGGAGATCGTGGGTGGCATCTCGAAGGAGATCGCCCGCGTCAGCCCGGATGCGATCATCGTCATGGTGACGAACCCGCTCGACGTGATGTCGTTCGTGGCGATGCGGGCCACGGGCTTCCCGCGACGGCGCGTCGTCGGGATGGCCGGGATCCTCGACACGGCGCGGTTCCGCAGCTTCATCGCGCTCGAGCTCGACGTGAGCGTGGAGGACATCCAGGCGCTGGTGCTCGGCGGCCACGGCGACAGCATGGTCCCGGTCGTGAGCAGCGTCTCGGTGGGCGGAATTCCCCTCACCGAGCTGCTTCCCGGGGATCGGATCGAGGCGCTGGTGGAGCGTACCCGCAAGGGCGGGGGAGAGATCGTGAAGCTGCTCGGGACGGGAAGCGCGTACTACGCTCCCTCCTCGGCCGCGGTGCAGATGGTCGAGTCGATCGTCCGCGACAAGAAGCGGGTCCTCCCGTGCGCGGCGTGGCTGGAGGGCGAGTTCGGGCTGGAGGGCCTGTTCCTCGGCGTTCCCTGCAAGCTCGGACGGGCGGGGCTCGAGCAGGTGCTGGAGGTGCCGCTCACCGGCGATGAGCGGTCGGCCCTCGAGGCCTCCGCGGCGGCGGTGCAGGAGACGATGGAGCTGCTGCCGGACTGAGGGCGGCGCGGGCGACGGGGAAGGGCGGGGGTGGCCGTGGAGTATCTCGCCTTCCTGGGACGGTGGTACAACCTGCCCTTTCTCGGCCTCGTCGCGGCGGGCCTCGGCCTGCGGCTGGTCACCCGCGCGGGCCGGCGCCGGCCGCCCGGACTCTCCGTGGACCTGCTGGCGATGGGCGTCGTCGGCCTGACGCTCAACGGGGCCCTGCACGACTTCGGCGTCATGGAGATCGGGGCGCGCTTTCCGGTCGTTCTCGGGGTAGCGGCCGTGGCCGGTCACCTCATCGGCCGGGGGGTGCGCGCCCTGCGGCGCAAGGTCCTGCCGCCCGTGGAGGGCGTCGCCTTCACCGCGCCGGGGATGGAGGGAGCGGAAGCGCGCATCGTGTCCCGCTATGCCGGCGCGCAGCCGGCGTCGGGGCGGGCACAGTGGCAGGACGAGGCCGGGGTGCTCCACATCGTCCGCATACACACGGGTGGAGAGGAGCTGCGGTTCGGCCGCCGGGTCCGACTCGTCGGCTACCTGCAGGCGGAGACCTCCTACCTCGTCGAGCCGGCCTGAGCCGGTCCCGCCCGCGCGTCACGGCGCGTCGTCAGGTCAGCGGCAGCTCGTTCTCCAGGAGCGCCCGGGCGACCCGTACGTCTCCCCGCTCGGCCAGGTCCAGCGGCCGCGGCGGCTCCACCCGGCGCCACTCGCCGTCCCAGGTGACCAGCACGCGGGGCCGGAACAGGTTGTCCGGGTTCGTCGCCGTGACCCGGGCGATCTCGCCCGTGCTGAGCTGCACGTAGCTGTCGAGCGGGAAGGCGGAGATCTCGTTCACGAGCGCCGTCACGACGGCCGGGTCGAACCACTCGCCCGTCATCCCCGCCACCTGCTCCAGCGCTTCGAGGAGCGTGAACGGCGAGCGGTAGGTGCGGGGGTGCGAGAGCGCCTCGAACACGTCGGCCACCGCGATGACGCGTGCCCCGGGGACGATCGCGTCCCCGCGCAGGCCCTGCGGGTAGCCCTGGCCGCCCCGCCGCTCGTGTTCCTGCAGCACGATCTCGTGCAGCCACTCCGCGCGCGGCAGATCGGGAAGCAGCAGGCGCGCGCCCAGTTCCGGGTGCCGCTGCAGGTGGCGGCGGTCCTCCGGAGACCAGGTCCCGGCGTCGGCCAGGAGTCCCGCGGGCAGCCGGACCATGCCGATGTCGTGGACGAGCCCCGCCTGGATCACGCGCAGCACGTCCTCGGTCTCCCATGCCAGGCCGAGCGCGATCCGGCCGGCGATCACGGCCACGCCCGCGCAGTGACGCGCCAGGTCGCCGGGCGGGTGCGGCTCGAGGGACCGGTTCAGGAGCGCGTTTCCGGCAAGCAGGTGGGTGTGGAGGCGCTCGGCGAGCAGGCGGCCGCTCCCCAGGTCCGGTCCCTCGCCCGCGCGTGCCCGGCGGAGAGCCGTCTCCGCTTCCGCGATCGCGGCCTCGTACAGGGCGGCCGCCGATCCGGCGCCCGGCGCGCGGGCACGGACCGGGGCCTGCCGGGGATGCGCCGCCAGCAGGGCGCGCAGCACGGCCACCAGCACGCCGCGGGACGCGGGTAGCGCCAGGTGCGGCACTTCGCCCGGACGCTCCGCCGCGCCCGGGTCCGCGGCGGTTCCATCGAGCAGGAGCAGGACCGCCGGGTCCTGCGGATCGGACGGCGGGGCGACGGTGCCGCCCGGCAGGGCCGATGACGCCACGAGGAGCAAGGACGCACCGGCGGCCCGCGCGGCGGCGACGGGATCTTCCGGGGGCTCCGCCGGATCCAGGTACACCGGGGCCGGGTCCACCTCGCCCAGCGCCTCGCGCACCACGGCGTCGATCCGGGCCGG
>JAVVDU010000002.1:0-85939 GCA_032251515.1 Gemmatimonadota bacterium | reverse complement strand
GCCGGCTGGGCCCTCTGCCTGCGGGCCGGCGCGCGTCGCGATCCGGCTTCCGACCCGCCGGCCGACACCGGGAAGGCGTCGTCGTCGTCCCGCTGAACCGCGCCGCTGCGGCCGCTCGGAACGCCGCTCAGAGACGCGGCGGCGTCACGCCGGTCTGGCCCTGGTACTTTCCCTTTTTGTCCGCGTAGCTCGTCTCGCAGTCCTCGCTCGACTCGAAGAACAGGACCTGGGCGATTCCCTCGTTCGCGTAGATCCGGGCCGGCAGCGGTGTCGTGTTGCTGATCTCGAGGGTCACGTGTCCCTCCCACTCGGGCTCGAACGGCGTGACGTTCGTGATGATGCCGCAGCGGGCGTAGGTGGACTTCCCGACGCAGATCGTGAGGACGTTGCGCGGAATGCGGAAGTACTCCACCGAACGGGCGAGGGCGAACGAGTTCGGGGGGACGATGCATACGTCGCCCTGAAACGGTACGAAGGAGCGATCGTCGAACGCCTTCGGGTCGACCACGGGGGCGAGCGCGTTGTGGAAGATCCGGAACTCGTCCGAGACGCGCATGTCGTACCCGTAGCTGCTGAGCCCCCACGAGATGCGTCCGGGTCGCGACGCCTGCTCGGCGAACGGCTCGATCATGCCGTGCTCGAGGGCCATGCGGCGAATCCAGCGGTCACTCTTGATGCTCACCGGCGCGGGCCTTTCCGGAGGACGCGAGCAATCGGACGACGAGGGCCGCCACGCGGTCGGGAGCCTCCTCCGGGACCCCGTGCGCGCAGTCATCGAACACCAGGAACTCCGCCTGCAGCGCTTCCGCCCAGCGCGCCGCCTGTCCCACCGGGATCCGCCGGTCGCGGGCGCCCGCCACGACGACCGCCGGAGCGGGAGGCCGGGCCGGCGGCGACAGCTCGGACGGCCGCCAGTCCGCCAGCACCCGCAGCAGCCGGCGGACCCGCCGGGTCCGGGCGAGAGGCGCGGCGTACCGCTCCACGGCCCGGCGGGTCGCGCCGCCCGGATCGGCGTAGACACGCCGGCTCAGGATATAGCGGGTGAGGGGGCGGCGGAAGTGGCGCAGGAGCGGGGCCAGGCACAGGCGCACCGGCGCCGGCCGGAGAAGGGCCAGTGCCGCGGGCCGTGGTGTCCAGGGCGTGACCGGGTTCAGGAGCAGCAGCCCCGCGGTGTCCCGGCCCTCCGCCAGGGCGACGGCGAGCGCGGCCCCGTGGGAGTGGCCGACGACGAGCGGCCGGGTCGCCCCTATCGCTTCGATGAGCGCGGCGAGCCGTGTCACCTCGTCGCGCAGGCGGAACCGGGCCCCCGGCCGGGACACGGACCGGCCGCGATCCGCCAGGTCGGGTCGGATCAGGCGGAAGCGGCCCTCCAGGCGCTTCGCCACGGCGTCCCATTCCCCCCCGTGCGCGCTGAGTCCGTGCAGCAGCAGGACGTCCGGGCCCGTCCCCTCCACACGCACCCGGAGCCGGGCCCCCGGGACGGGCACCGTGCGCCGGCGATCGGGCCCCGAGGGCTCTTGTGCGCGAGGACAGGTCATTGTCTCTTGTTCCCGGCGCGCACCCGCGGGTCCGCGGACACGCCGTTGAAGTCCTCGCAACATCGCACGTTGACACGCGGTCGGAAACCGCTCGCGTCCGGATGGGGCGGGGCAAGTGAAACCTTTCACGAAGTGCCGGGGCGCTCATGCGGCAGCCATACGTCGGCATCGCGATCCTCCTGCTCGTGGGACTTCTGAACGCCGCGCTCTTCCTCGTGCTCTCTCACCTGGCGAGCGTCCGCCGGCCGACGCCGGCCAAGGCGGCCCCGTACGAGTCCGGCATCAGCCCGCTGGGGGACACGCGCGAGCGGTTCTCGGTGAAGTTCTACATCGTCGCGATGCTGTTCATCGTCTTCGACATCGAGACGATCTTCTTCCTGCCGTGGGCCGCCGTGTTCCGGGACCTCGGGCTGTTCGGGCTGATCGAGATGTTCGTGTTCGTCGCGGTCCTGGCGGCAGGGCTCGCGTACGCGTGGAAGAAGGGCGCCCTCGAGTGGGATTGAGGCAGGGGAGACGAGGATCGGATGGGTAAGGCCGACATGCGCAAGGAGCTTCCCGTGGTGCCTCCCGAGGGAGAGGGCGGGGAGGACTTCGACACCGGGGTCCCCCGCTCGTGGCTCACCACGAGGCTCGATTACGTCATCAACTGGTCGCGCCGGAACTCGATCTGGCCGATGCCGTTCGGAACCGCCTGCTGCGCCATCGAGATGATGGCGGCGGCGGCCTCGAAGTACGACCTGGCCCGCTTCGGAATGGAGCGGATGTCGTTCAGCCCCCGGCAGGCGGACCTGATGATCGTCGCCGGCCGGGTGTCCTACAAGCTCGCGCCGGTCATGCGGCGGATCTGGGACCAGATGCCGCAGCCAAAGTGGTGCGTCTCGATGGGCGCCTGCGCGAGCAGCGGCGGCATGTTCGACAACTACACGATCGTCCAGGGCATCGACCAGATCGTGCCCGTCGACGTGTACGTGCCGGGTTGCCCGCCGCGGCCCGAGGGGCTGATCTACGGGCTCCTGATGGTCCAGGAGAAGATCAAGGGAGAGTCTCTCTCCAACCGGGCGTTGCGCGAGGAGGACCCGGACGCGGCTGGCCGGCCGAACCTGCCCCCCGAGGCGATCCGCCTGGTGGCGCAGCCGTTCGGGAACTCGACCCGGCAGAACCGGGTCAGCGGCGTCGAACCGTCCGCGGCCCTGCGGCGGCCCCGCGACCGCCGCGAGCGCCTGCTCGAGCACGAGGACTGACCGGCATGGAATCCACGACTCCCGCCCTGGAGATCCCGGAACTGGTGCGCGGGGCGCCCCGCGCATCGGGTGGTCCGCAGGACGATCCCGCCGTCGCGGCCCTGCGCCGGCGGTTCGGCGACGCCGTCGTGTCTGTGCACGCCGACGCGGTCGGCGTGCCCGTCGTGGTCGTGGACCCCGCCCGCAACCACGAGGTCCTGGCGCATCTGAACGCGGATCCGGCCCTCGCGTTCGACCTGCTCGCGGACGTGATGGGCGTCGACATCGGGGGCGGTCGTCCGATCCGCGTCTGGTACCAGCTCTGGTCCATGCGTCACGGCCGGCAGCTGCGGGTGGAGTGCCGGGTGCCGCGCGATGACCTGCGCCTCCGCTCGGTCACGGACCTGTGGCGGACCGCGAACTGGCTGGAGCGGGAGGTCTGGGACCTGTTCGGGATCACGTTCGAAGGACACCCGGACCTGCGCCGCATCCTGATGCCCGAGAACTACGACGAGGGATTCCCCCTGCGGAAGGAGTTCCCGCTGCGCGGCCGGTTCAGCCGGGCCGAGCAGGTGCGTCGCTGCCTGAACCGGAGCGCCGAGGACGTCTACTCCCGCGAAGAGCTGGAGCTGGCGCGCGTGCTGCCCGGGACGCAGGCGCCGGGCGAGGTGCTGCCCGAACTGCCGGAGCTGCCCGCCGGCTCGCTGCCCGAGTCGGCGGCGGACGGGCTCGAGGGCGAGCGCATGGTCATCAACATGGGCCCCCAGCACCCGGCGACGCACGGTGTGCTGCGTCTCGTTCTGCAGCTCGATGGCGAGACCGTGGAGCGGTGCATCCCGCACATCGGGTACCTGCACACGGGGTTCGAGAAGACGTGCGAGTACCGGGAGTGGAACCAGGTCGTCCCGTACACGGACCGCATGGACTACCTGGCCCCGATGATCTACAACGTGGCGTACGCCGGAGCGGTGGAGAGCCTGCTCGGCGTCGAGATCACGCCGCGGTGCCGTGTCGTCCGCGTGATTCTGAACGAGCTGAACCGGATCTTCGGACACCTCCTGTGGCTGGGGACCACCGCGATCGACCTCGGCGCCTTCACCGTGTTCCTGTACACGTTCGAGGAGCGGGAGAAGATCCACAATCTGCACGAGGCCTACTGCGGGTCGCGGATCACCAACTCCTCCACGCGCATCGGAGGCATGCTCGCCGACCTGCCGGCGGGCTGGATCGAGGCGTGCCGCGAGTTCGTCGAGGGTCTTCCCGCCACCATCGACGAGAGCGAACGCCTGCTCACCAACAACGCCATCTGGCAGGCGCGCACGATCGACATCGGCGTGATCGACGCCGCGACGGCGCTGAGCTTCGGCCTCACCGGGCCGAACCTGCGGGCCAGCGGCGTCGCCTACGACGTGCGCAAGGCGCGCCCCTACCTGGGCTACGAGCAGTACGACTTCGACGTGCCCGTGGGCACGAGGGGAGACGTGTTCGACCGGTACCTGGTCCGCCTGGAGGAGATGCGACAGAGCGTGCGCATTCTCCTGCAGGCCCTGGCCGACGTGCCGGGCGGACCGATCAACGTGCCGGACCCGACCGTGATCCTGCCCCCCAAGAGCGAGGCGATGTCTTCGATCGACGCGATGATCGCGCACTTCAAGCTCGTCATGGAGGGGCTGCAGGTGCCCGCCGGAGAGGTCTGGTACTCGGTCGAGGCGTCCAAGGGCGAGCTGGGAATCGGGATCGTGTCCGATGGCGGGTCGAAGCCGGTACGCTGCCGGTTCCGCGCCCCGTCGTTCGTGAACCTCTCGGCGCTGCCGTATCTCGTGGAGGGGGGGCTCGTGTCGGACGTGATCGCCGTGAACGCGAGCCTCGACATCGTGCTCGGAGAGATCGACCGATGAGCGGAGGGGCGGAGGGACCTCCCGGGGGAGGGAAGAAGAGCCCAGTGAAGAAGATCCATCCCGCCGTGGTGCCGGCGCAGCCGTTCCAGCTGGCCGAGCGGCGCCCGGTCGAGCGGCTGTTCGCGGACGAGGAAGGGCGGGAGCGCCTCGCGTCCGCCGTGAGCCGCTACCCGGAGAAGAAGGCGGCCCTGCTCCCCATGCTCGCCTACGCGCAGGAGCGCAACGGCGTCGTTTCGGACGCGGCGATGGAGGAGATCGCGGAGGCCCTCGAGCTCACCCCGGCCTACGTGCGCTCCGTGGCGACCTTCTACACGATGTACGCGAAGCGGCCGGTGGGGCGGCACTGGATCCAGGTCTGCACCTGCATCTCGTGCCACCTGCACGGCGCGGATGAGGTGTTCGAGGCGTTCCTCGAGCGGACGGGCACCCGCGCGGGGGAAGTCTCGGAGGACGGGAAGTGGACCGTGATCGAGGCCGAGTGCCTCGGCGCCTGCGGCTTCGCGACGGTCGTGCAGGCGAACGACCGGTACTTCGAGAACGTCACCCCGGAGACCGTGCCGGAGGTGCTGGCCGAGCTCGACCAGGGCGAAACCGAGGCATAGATGGGATATCCGCACAGCCACGACCTCGAGGTCGGGACGATCCTCTCCCGCCACTTCGGAGATCCCGAGGCCCGCCGCCTCGAGACCTGGACGGGTCTCGGTGGCTACGAGGGCCTCCGGAAGGCCGTGGAGATGGACCCGGGGGAGATCACGGCGGTCGTCAAGGACTCGGGGCTGCGCGGCCGGGGCGGCGCGGGGTTCCCGACCGGCCTGAAGTGGAGCTTCATGCCCCAGGAGCCGGATGGTCCGCAGTACCTGTGCTGCAACGCGGACGAATCCGAGCCGGGGGCGTTCAAGGACCGGGAGATCCTTCGCTGGGTGCCGCACCTGCTGATCGAGGGATGCCTCATCGCGGCCCGCGCGATCCGTGCCGAGCACGTCTACATCTACGTGCGCGGGGAGTACTTCCCGTTCACGCGGATCCTGAACGACGCGGTGGTCGAGGCCTACGGGAACGGATACCTCGGCCGGAACATCCTCGGGAGCGGCTGGGACTGCGACCTCACGGTCCACATCGGAGCCGGCGCCTACATCGCCGGCGAGGAGACGGGCCTGATGAGCTCGCTGGTCGGAGGGCGCGCCGAGCCCCGCGTGAAGCCTCCGTTTCCGGCCCAGTCGGGCGTGTTCGGCCGGCCCACCACCGTGAACAACGTCGAGACCCTGGCCGCCGTGCCCATGATCCTCGTGAACGGGGCGGACTGGTACCGGCAATGGGGAACCGAGAAGAGCCCGGGCACGAAGCTCTGGTGCTGCTCGGGCCATCTCGAGCGCCCGGGAAACTACGAGCTGCCGCTCGGCGTGCCGCTCAAGGACGTGATCTACGACGTGTGCGGCGGCATTCCGGGCGGCCGGAAGCTCAAGGCCGTCATCCCCGGGGGCTCGTCCACCGCCATGCTCACGGCGGACGAACTCGACATCCCGACCACCTACGAGGGACTGCAGGAAGGCGGCAGCTCGCTCGGCACGGCGTCCCCGATCGTCATGGACGACAGCACGAACATCGTGCGGGCGATGCGGCGGATCGCCGACTTCTACGCGCACGAGTCGTGCGGCCAGTGCGTCCAGTGCCGGGAGGGAACGTACTGGGCCGCGCGCATCCTGAAGCGCATCGAACGTGGCGAGGGACGGATGTCGGACCTCGACACGCTCTACGATCTCTGTGAACAGCTCACCGGACGCACGATCTGCGTCCTCGCCGACAGCGTCGTCTTCCCGCTCCGGTCGTCCCTGGACAAGTTCCGGCCGGAATACGAAGCCCTGATCCGGCGATGAGCCACCTGCGAGCCCTGCGAGGCGCGAGACTCGGATGAACGCACCCGCCAACGGGACGGTCCGCCTGACGATTGACGGCGTGGAGGTCACGGTGCCCGCGGGCACGACCGTGCTCCAGGCCGCCGAGCGGGCGGGCGTCGTCGTGCCCCACTACTGCTATCACCCCGGGATTCCGAGCCGGCCGGCCCAGTGCCGCATGTGCCTCGTCGAGGTGGAGGGCCAGCCGAAGCTGCAGCCCTCCTGCGTCCTCGGGGCGCTGGACGGCATGGAGGTCCGGACGCAGACGGAGCAGGCCCGGGAGGCGAGGCGCTCGGTCATCGAGTTCCTGCTGCTCCACCACCCGCTCGACTGCCCGATCTGCGATGCCGCCGGGCAGTGCATGCTCCAGGACTACGCCTACGAGACGGGCCAGCTGAAGAGTCGGTTCGAGGAGGCGAAGCTGGTGCTCGGCCGGGACCGGATCGCCGACGACATCCTGTACTTCGCGGACCGCTGCATCCTGTGCACGCGCTGCGTGCGGTTCATGCGGGACGTGGCACAGGACGACGCCCTGATCGTCGCCCAGCGGGGGCACAAGGCGTACATCGACACGTTCCCCGGCCGCGATCTCGACAACCTGTTCCGCGGCAACATCGTCGACGTGTGCCCGGTCGGAGCCCTCGTGCACGAGGACTTCCTGTTCAAGGCGAGGGCGTGGGACTTCGACAGCGCGCCCGGGATCTGCGGCGGCTGCGCGAACGGCTGCAACATCGACGTCGACGTGAAGGAGAACCAGGTCGTCCGCGTGAAGCCCCGCCACAACGGCGCGGTAAATGGGTGGTGGATGTGCGACGAGGGCCGCCGCGACCTCGTGATGTGGAATCGGGGCCGCCGGATCGACCTTCCTCTCGTGCGGCGGGATGGAGAGCTCGCACCCGTGCACTGGGGCGATGCGCTCGCGCACGTCGCCGCGGCGCTCGGAAACGTCCGCGGCGGGGTCGCCCTCGCCTCCGCCTTCGTAGAGAACGAGTCGCTGTACTTCCTGCGTCGGCTCCTGGGCCGGCTCGAGATCACCGGGGGCGGGTTCCGCGTCGCGCGCGGCGAGGAACGCGCCCTGCCGGGCTTCCCGTCGCTCGCCCTGCGGGCCGAGCGGGCGCCCAACGGGGAAGGGGCCCGGATGCTGGGCTTCACGGAGACGGACGCGCTACCCGAGGCGCCGGCGGACGGGGCGCTGGTCGTTCTGGGCGACCGCCTCGAAGGGGCGCCGGCCGACTTCGGAAAGCGGGCCGGGTTCTTCCTGTACGCGGGCACGCACCTGTCGGAGGCCGCGGGGAACGCGGACGTGATCCTGCCGGTCGCCGGTTATCCGGAGACGGACGGGACGTTCGTGAGCCACGAGGGCCGCGTGCAGCGGTTCCGCCAGGCGCTGCAGCCGCCCGGCGTCGCGCGGCCGGCCTGGCTGGTCCTCGCCCGGCTCGTGGAGCTGCTCGGCGAGGACGGCGCGGCGGTGCGCGACGCCCCGGCCGCCTTCGCGGCGCTCGCCGCGGACCACCCGGCCTTCGCCGGACTCGACTGGAACGGCCTCGGCCTCAAGGGAGCGGCCGCCGCGGCGGCCGCGACGGCGGAGTAGGGAGAGAGGAATGGACCCGATCAGCGGAGGCGCGTTCGTCGCGGCGGCAGCGATCAAGGTGGTCACGTTCTTCGTGCTCCTGCTCGTGTTCGTCGCCCTGTCGACGTACTTCGAGCGAAAGATCGCCGGCTTCATCCAGGACCGGAGCGGACCGAACCGGGTGGGCCCGCTCGGCCTGCTGCAGGTGGCGGCGGACGGGCTGAAGTTCATCCTCAAGGAGGAGCTGACGCCCGCCGGGGCGCACCGGTTCTTCTTCTTCCTCGCGCCGGTGCTGGCGCTGGTTCCCGCCACGGTGCTGTTCGGCGTGATCCCGTTCGCGGCCCCGCTCCCGACGCCCTGGGGGCTCGTGGAGATGATCGTGGCCGACGTGCCGATCGGGTTCCTCTACGTGCTGGCGATCGGCTCCCTGGGGGTGTACGGCGTCGTCATGGCCGGCTGGTCGTCGAACTCGAAGTACTCCTTCCTCGGAGGGCTGCGCGGCTCGGCGCAGATGATCAGCTACGAGATCGGGCTGGCGATGAGCCTCGTTCCGGTGCTGATGCTGACGGGCGACGTGGCGCTGCCGGAGATCGTGGCGGCGCAGCAGAACTTCGGTCCGGGCAGCGGCTCCTACGGGGCGTGGTTCGCGCTGCCGCTGATGCTGTCGGCCCTGATCTTCGTCGTGTCGGGGCTGGCCGAGACCAACCGGATCCCGTTCGACCTCCCGGAGGCCGAGGGGGAGCTGGTGGGCGGGTATCACACCGAGTACTCGGCCATGAAGTTCGGGATGTTCTTCCTCGGGGAGTACGCCCACCTGATCACGGTCTCGTCCCTGATCACGGTGTTCTTCCTCGGCGGCTGGGACATCCCCTTCTGGCGGGGGGACGACATCCGGGTGCTCGCGGACGGGACGGTTCTCGGGAACCCCGCGTGGTGGATCACCTTGCTGACGCTCGGGTCGTTCACGCTGAAGACCCTGCTGCTCGTGCTGTTCTTCATGTGGGTGCGCTGGACGATCCCGCGGTTCCGTTACGACCAGCTCATGGACCTCGGCTGGAAGGTGTTCCTGCCGATCCTCATGGTCTACATCATGGGCACCGGCGTGGCCGTGTACGCCCTCGACACGGCCGGGGTGCCGGTCGGGCTGCGGTACACGGCGATCCTGACCGCGCTGAACGTGGCGGCCGTCGGCCTGCTGGTGTGGGGGATGGACCGCGGCGCGCTGGTGCGCGGCGCGACGGCACGGACCAGACATCCGGCGGCGACCGGAGGGCGGATGGCACCCCCTCCGGCGGCCGGAAGCGAGGCGGAGTGACATGGCGGGAAGCGTGAAGGTCGTGCGGCGGCCGGAGGAACAGGCCTCCTACGTGCGCGCCGTATCCAAGGGGATGGGGATCACCCTGAAGCATCTCCTGAACCCCCGGAAGGTGACACAGCAGTATCCCGACGAGAAGTGGGAGCTGTCGCCGCGCATGCGGGGCACGCACCGGATGGCCACGCACGAGGACGGGCGCGCGAAGTGCGTGGGTTGCGGTCTCTGCCCGACGGTCTGCCCGGTGAACTGCATCAAGCTCGTGCCGGCGGAGGACGAGAACGGCGAGCGCTACGCCGCCGTGTACGAGATCGACGAGTTCCGTTGCATCTTCTGCGGCTTCTGCCAGGAAGTCTGTCCCGTGGAGGCCATTCACCTGGGAGCCCACTACGAGAACGCCGAGTACAGCCGGGAGCGCTGGGTCTACGACCTCGAGCGACTCACCGCGCTGGACCATCCCGTGACGGCGCTCTGGGATCCCTCCGACCCCGCCTCGGAATGATGGAGACTTTCTTCTTCCTGCTCTTCGCCGTCATGGCCGCCGTGGGCGGCGTGATGATGATCGCGAGCCGGAATCCGGTGGCCAGCCTGATGTACCTGGTGCTGGCCTTCTTCGCGCTGTCGGGGACGTTCGTGCTGCTGGACGCGCACTTCCTGGCGGCCGTGCAGGTGATCGTCTACGCGGGCGCGATCCTCGTGCTCTTCCTGTTCGTGATCATGCTCCTGAACCTGGGGCACCGGGAGGAGATCGACGTGCGGGGGCACGCGGCGAAGCTGCTGGCGCTCGTGGTCGGCGCGGCGCTGTTCGCGGGCGTCGGGGCGCTCGTTCTGCAGGGCGAGACCGCCAGTCTGGCCGGCGACTCCGGCCGGCTGATGGTGACCGCGGTCCAGGAAGCGCGGGGCGCGGTCGCCGCGGTGGCCGATCCGCTGTTCTCCAGCTACCTGGTTCCGTTCGAACTCACGTCCCTGCTGCTCCTGGTGGCCATCGTCGGGGCGATCGCCCTGGCGCGCCGCCGGGCTCCCTGAGGCGAGGCACCGATCATGACGCTGGACATCGAGCTGGGCGCGCTGGTCCTCAGCGCATTCCTGTTCGCCGTGGGAGCGGCGGGCGTTCTGGTGCGGCGGAACGCCATCATCCTGTTCATGTGCGTCGAGCTCATGCTGAACGCCGTGAACCTCACGCTGGTCGTCTTCTCGCGCTCCCTCGGCTTCGAGGCGCAGGTCCTCGTGTTCTTCGTGATGGCCGTGGCGGCCGCCGAGGCGGCCGTGGGGCTGGCGATCATCATCGCGATCTTCCGCCACTACGAGCTGGTGGACGTGGATCGCTTCAACCTCCTGAGGTGGTGACCCCGTGGCGAGCCCGCTGATGCTCCTCCAGGAGTCGCACGCCGCCTTCGAGCCGGTCCTGCCGGCCCTCATCCTGCTGCTGCCGCTCGCGGGGGCCGTGGTGAACGGGGCCGGCGCCTTCCTGTGGCGGGAGAATCGCACGATCCCGAGCGTCGTCGGACCGGCCGCGGTGCTCGGAGCGTTCCTCGTCGTCGCCGCGAACTTCCTGGCCATGAGCGCGGCGGGGGCGCACGATGCCGTCGTGGTGCCGCTGTGGACCTGGATGTCCGCGGGCGGCCTGGACGTCGGCGTGGACCTGCAGTTCGACCGGCTGTCCATCCTGATGATGCTCGTCGTCACCGGCGTGAGCTCGGTGATCCACGTGTACAGCGTGGGCTACATGGGCCGCGATCCCGGCTACTCGCGCTACTTCGCCTACCTGAACCTGTTCGTGTTCTTCATGCTGGTGCTGGTGATGGGGGCGAACTTCGCGCTGACCTTCGTCGGCTGGGAGGGCGTGGGGCTCTGCTCCTACCTGCTCATCGGGTTCTGGTACGAGAACCGCGAGTTCGCGAGCGCGGGCAAGAAGGCGTTCGTGGTGAACCGCATCGGGGACTTCGGCTTCCTCGTCGCGATGTTCCTGATCTACGCACACTTCGGCACCCTCGACTACGGAACCGTGTTCGCGGCCGCTCCCGCCGTCCTCGCGTACGGCGGCATCGTGGTCACGGCGATCACCCTGTTCCTGTTCCTCGGGTGCACGGGGAAGTCGGCCCAGATCCCGCTCTACGTCTGGCTGCCCGACGCGATGGCGGGCCCGACGCCCGTCTCCGCGCTGATCCACGCCGCGACGATGGTCACCGCCGGCGTGTACCTGGTGGCGCGCGCGGGCGTGCTGTTCGCCCTGTCGCCCGTCTCGCAGGCGGTGGTGGCGGCCGTGGGCGCGGGGACGGCGATCTTCGCGGCGACGATCGCCACGCAGCAGGTCGACATCAAGAAGGTCCTCGCCTACAGCACGGTCTCCCAGCTCGGCTACATGTTCCTGGCCGTCGGGATCGGCGCGTACACGGCGGGCATCTTCCACCTGATGACGCACGCGTTCTTCAAGGCGCTGCTGTTCCTCGGGTCGGGCGCGGTGATCCACGCCATGCACCACGCGCTGCACGAGACGCACCGGGACGACGACCCGAACGACATGCGCAACCACGGCGGGCTGAAGCGGTTCATGCCGATCACCTGGGCGACCATGTGGATCGGAACGCTGGCCATCTCGGGGGTCGTGCCGTTCGCCGGGTTCTTCTCGAAGGACGAGATCATCTGGTACACCGGCGCCTACGGGTATGGGGTGCTGTGGGGCGTCGCCCTCCTGGCCGCGCTTCTCACGGCGGGCTACATGACGCGGCTGATGGTCCTGACCTTCCACGGCGAGAACCGGACCGGGGAGGACGCCCGCCCGCACCTGCACGAGGTGCCACCGGTGATGTGGGTTCCCCTGGCGATCCTCGCCGCGCTGTCGCTGGTCGGAGGCTGGGTGAACATCCCGGACGCGCTGCCGGTGCTGCCGGGCGTCCACGCGCTGCACGACTGGTTGCACCCCGTGTTCGAGCCGGCGATCGCCGTCCTCGAGGGGCACGGACTGCACGAGGCGCACGCCTCCCCGGTCGGCGGGGGCGAGGCCCTGTGGGCCGGCATCTCGACCGTGGCGGCGCTCGTGGTGATCTTCCTGACCTTCCGTGCCCTCGTCCGACGCCGGTACGTCCCGGCCGCGGAAGCCGCCGAACCCGCGGGCCTCGCGGGCGTCCTGTACCACAAGTGGTACGTCGACGAGCTCTACGACCGCGTCGTGATCCGGCCGCTGCTCGCCCTGTGGCGCGGCTGCTGGAAGATCGTGGATGCCGGGCTCATTGACGGGACGGTCAACGGGCTCGCGGCGGGATCGCGGGCCGTCGGCTGGGTGGGGAGCCTGTTCCAGACCGGACGGGTCGCCACCTACATGTTCTACTTCGTGACCGGGGTCCTCGTGATCCTCGCCACGTTCCTGCTCTGAGCGGAAGCGAGCCGTGAGCTTTTTCGAGAGTCACTGGGTCCTCACCGTCCTCCTGCTCGCCCCCCTCGCCGGCGGCGTTCTCTGCCTCGCCGTGCGCGAAGAGGAGGCGAAGTACGTGGCCCTGGGGACGAGCGTTCTGGCGTTCATCCTCTCCGTGCCGCTGTTCTGGACGTTCCGCACCGGCACGGCCGCGGTCCAGAACTACGCGTCGATCCCGTGGATCGGAGAGTGGGGCATCGGCTACACGGTGGGGGTGGACGGCATCTCGCTCCTCATGGTGCTGCTCACGACGTTCATGATGCCGCTGGCCGTGCTCGGGTCGTTCTCCTACATCGTCCGGAGGCAGCGTGCCTACTACGCGATGCTGCTGCTGCTGACCACGGCGATGATCGGCGTGTTCATCGCGCTCGACCTGTTCCTGTTCTTCCTGTTCTGGGAGATCATGCTGATCCCGATGTACTTCCTGATCGGGATCTGGGGCGGGGAGCGGCGCGTGTACGCGGCGGTGAAGTTCTTCCTGTTCACGGCCGTAGGATCGCTCCTCATGCTGGTGGCGATCGTCACCCTGGTGGTGCTCTATCAGCGGCAGTTCGGGGTCGTGACGTTCGCCTACAACGAGCTCGTGCAGCTTCCCGTCGCGCGGTCGCTGCAGTTCTGGCTGTTCGCCGCCTTCGCGCTCGCGTTCGCGATCAAGGTGCCGCTGTTCCCGCTGCACACGTGGCTCCCCGACGCCCACGTGGAGGCGCCCACGGCCGGGTCGGTCATCCTGGCCGGGGTGCTGCTGAAGATGGGCACCTACGGCTTCCTGCGGTTCGCGCTGCCCTTCTTCTCGCACGCGGCGACCAGCGACCCCGTCGTGCAGGTCTTCATCACCCTGTCGGTGATCGGCGTGGTGTACGGCGCCTGGGTGGCGGCCGTCCAGCCGGACGCCAAGAAGCTCGTGGCGTACACCTCGGTGGCCCACCTCGGGTTCGTGATGCTCGGGCTGTTCGCGTTCACGGCGGAGTCGGTCCAGGGCGGCATCCTGCAGATGGTGAATCACGGCATCTCCACGGGCGCCCTGTTCCTCCTGGTGGGGATGCTGTACGAGCGGCGGCACACCCGGCAGATCGCGGAGTTCGGCGGGCTCGCGAAGGTGATGCCGGTCTTCGCGTTCGCCACCGTGGTGGTGGCTCTCAGCTCGATCGGTCTGCCGGGCACGAACGGCTTCGTGGGCGAGTTCCTGATCCTCGTCGGGACGTTCCGTACGCACCCGATCGCGGCCACGGTGGCGGCCACCGGCGTGATCTTCGCGGCGGCCTACATGCTCCCCATGGTGCAGCGGGTGTTCTACGGTCCGCTGGATCGCGAGGAGAACAGGGCCCTGCGCGACATCGGGATCCGCGAGCGGCTCGTCCTGGTGCCCCTGCTCGTGATGATCGTGCTCATCGGCGTGCTTCCGGGGCCCTTCCTGGCGCGGACCTCCGCCTCGGTCGACGCGCTCCTGGACCAGGTGGAGACCCGGGCCCGGCTCGCGCCCGTGACACCGGCCCCCGACCTGAGATTCGACCGCATGCCCATCCTGGGCCTCGACGAGGACTGACGACGTGACCGACCTGACCCTGGACTTCGGCTCGCAGCTGCACTTCCTCTGGGCGCTCCTGCCCGAGGTGGTGGTGTCGGTGACCGGAATCCTCGTCCTCCTGCTGGACGTGTTCCGCCGGGGCAGCCGGGGAGGCCCCGCCTCGCGCCTGCTCGACGGCATCGCCCTGGGGGGAATCGCCCTCGCGGCGGCGGCGAACGGCTGGCTGGCCACCGTCACGGTGGAGGGAACGAGCTCGATGATCGCGGTGGACGGCTTCCGCATCGTCCTGAACTTCATCGTGCTCGGTGTCACGGCGCTGGCGCTCCTGTACTCCTTCGACTGGCTGGAGCGGGAGGACCTGCGGATCGGGGAATTCCACTTCCTCGTCCTCATGGCCGCCGTCGGCATGATGGTCCTCGCGGGCACACGCGACCTGGTGATCGTGTTCGTGGCCGTCGAGCTGATGTCGCTGAGCGTGTACGCGCTCACGGGCCTCGACCGCCGGCAGCGGCGCTCCGCCGAGGCGGCGCTCAAGTACTTCCTGGTCGGCGCGTTCGCCAGCGGCTTCCTGCTCTACGGAATCGCCCTGATCTTCGGGGCCGTGGGCAGCACGAACCTCAGCCTGGTGACCACGGAGATCGCCCGGGGGACGGCGGAGCGGAACTTCCTGCTCTACGCGGGCGTGGCGCTGCTGCTGGTGGGGCTCGGCTTCAAGGTGTCGGCCGTCCCGTTCCACATGTGGACGCCCGACGCCTACGAGGGGGCCCCCACGCCCGTGACCGCGTTCATGGCCGCGGGCGTCAAGGCGGCGGGCTTCGCGGTGATCCTGCGGATCGTCGTGGTCGAGCTCGCGGCGGCGGCGCCGTTGTGGCAGGGCATCGTGTGGTGGCTGGCGATGCTGACCATGATCGTGCCGAACCTCGTCGCGCTGGCCCAGGACGACGTGAAGCGGATGCTGGCCTACTCCTCGATCGCGCACGCCGGCTACCTGCTCGTCGGGATCGCGGCGGGCGGAGCGGCCGGCCGGTCGGCGACCCTGTTCTACCTCGCGGTGTACGCGATCATGACGGTCGGCTCCTTTTCCATCCTGTACGTCGTGGCGGGGAAGGGGGACGCCCGGGGACGACTCGCGGACTTCCGGGGGCTCGGCTGGCGGCGTCCCTTCCTCGGGCTCGCCCTCGTGGTCTTCCTGCTCTCCCTGGCCGGCTTCCCCCCGACCGGCGGGTTCATCGGGAAGCTGTATCTGCTGCAGGCCGCGCTGGAGGGCGACCAGGCGGCCCTGGCCGTAACGCTCGTGCTGACGAGCCTGATTTCGTACTACTACTATCTCCGGGTGGTCTGGAAGATGTACTTCGAGGAGGCGCCGGCCGATGCCCCGCTTCCGGCGCGCCCGGGACCGGCCTTCCGCTTTGCCGCCGTCTTCTCCGTGGCCGCGATCCTCGTCATCGGGCTGTTTCCCGGCCACGGCATCCGGGTGGCCGCCGAGGCGGGCGCCGGCATGGCCCCGCGTGCGGCGGCCGCGCGCGCGCCCGGCGCCGCTCCGGACCCGGTGCGGCTCGAGACGGACACGCCGGACCGGGAACCCGCCCCCGCCCGCACCACGCCGGGCCGCACCTGAACCGCACGGCGCCCACGGGAGACGCAGAGGCACCGGAACCGCACCGCCGCGTCGCTCCATGCCGCCTCGTCCCGCGCGTGCGGGCCGGGCGGCGGGGAGGTTCGCCGCGGCCCCGTGTACGAGGTTGAGATGAGACTGTCCAGGACGATCTTCCGGGAATACGACATCCGCGGCATCGTGGGCGACGACCTCTCGGCGGACATCGCCCGCGCCGTGGGCCGGGCGTACGCCACACGACTCCACTCGCGCGGAGATGCCGCGACGCCCGTCGTGGCCGTCGGGCACGACAACCGGCCCAGCTCGCCGGAGCTGGCGGCGGCGCTGTGCGCCGGACTGAATGCCTCCGGCGTCGACGTGCGCCTCCTCGACACCGTGCCGACGCCCGTCCTGTACTTCGCCACGCGCGAGCTCGGGGCGCAGGGCGGCATCCAGATCACCGGCTCGCACAACCCGCCCGAGTACAACGGGATCAAGATGACCGTCGCCGGCGCGCCGCTGTACGGCGAGGCCATCCAGGACCTCCGGCGAGACATCGAGGCCGAGGAGTGGACCGAGGGCTCCGGCGCCACGGAACGGGTGGAGATCCTGGACCGCTACGTGGCGGCCGTGCGGGATGCCATCGCCATGCCCGGACCGCTCAAGGTCGTTCTCGACTGCGGGAACGGGACGGGAAGCGTGATCGCCGTGCGGGCGCTCGAGGAGGCCGGAATCGAGGTCGTCCCGCTGTACTGCGACTCCGATGGGACGTTTCCCAACCATCACCCGGACCCCACGGTGGACGCGAACCTCGTGGACCTGATCGCCGCGGTGCGTCGGGAAGGCGCGGCGCTCGGCATCGGCCTCGACGGCGATGCCGACCGCATCGGGGCGGTGGACGAGACCGGCCGCATCGTGCGGGGCGACCACCTGCTGCTTCTCTACGCGCTCGACATCCTGGTTTCGCACCCGGGGGCGGAGGTCGTGTTCGACGTGAAGTGCTCCAAGGCCCTGCCGGAGATGATCGAGCGCGCCGGAGGGGTACCGGTGATGTGGAAGACGGGTCACTCCCTGATCAAGGAACGGATGCGGGCCGGCGGATCTCCCGTAGCAGGTGAGATGAGTGGCCACATCTGCTTGGCGGACAGATGGTTCGGCGTGGATGACGCGATCTACGATGCGGCCCGCTTGGCGGAGCTCGTGGCGCGCGCCGGCCGCCCGCTCTCCGAGCTCGCGGCGGAGATCCCGGCGTATCCCTCGACGCCGGAGCTCCGCGTCGACTGCCCGGAGGAGCGGAAGTTCGGCGTCGTGCGCCGCGCCGTGGAGCACTTCGGCGCGAGATACGAGGTCATCGACATCGACGGGGCCCGGGTGCTGTTCGACGACGGCTGGGCGCTGATCCGGGCCAGCAACACGCAGCCGGTCGTGGTCTGCCGCTTCGAAGCCGACTCGACGGAGGCGCTGCGGCGGATCCACGCCGAGGTGGCCGGGTGGCTGGCGGACGAAGGGGTGCGCCTGCCGGACCTTCCCGCGTGAGGTCCGCGTGAGCCCCATGCGGAAGTCCGTGGTCGTGGCGATCGGGGGGAACGCCCTGTCCCCATCGGGCGAGTCCGCTTCCGTCACGAACCAGTTCCGGCACACGCGCGAGAGCCTCGCCTCGATCGTCGCGCTGGCGTGCGACGACTGGCAGATCGCCGTCGTGCACGGCAACGGGCCGCAGGTCGGGGACGAGCTGCTCCGCAACGAGACGGCCCGGGACGCGGTGGAGCAGCTGCCGCTCGGCGTGCTCGTCGCGGCCACGGCCGGTTGGATCGGCTACATGATCCAGCAGTCGCTGCAGAACGCGCTGACGCGGGCCGGCAGCCCGCGCCGCGTGGTGACGCTCATCACGCAGGCGTGCGCCGACCCGGACGATCCGTCGCTCCACGAACCGACCAAGTTCATCGGGCGCGGAGTGGACCCCGGAGCCGCCGAGGCTCTGCGCGCCGCCGGGGTGCGGATCGAGATGGACCCGCGCGGGAATCTCCGGCGCCGGGTCCCGAGCCCCATCCCGACCGGGATCGTCGAAGCGGACATGGTGCGCGAGCTGGTGGCCCGCGGCGACATCGTGATCGCGGCCGGCGGGGGAGGCATCCCGGTGTACCGCGACCCGGAGCTGGGCCTGGAGGGGATCGACGCGGTGGTCGACAAGGACCGCGCGGCGGCCCTGCTCGGCCGGGAGATCGACGCCGGCACGTTGCTCATCCTCACCGACGTGGACGGGGTGTACCGGGGATGGGGGACCGACGCGGCCCGGCGGCTCGCGCGGCTGACGGCCGGCGAGGCCCGTGCCCTGCTCGCGGGTTCCGAGCTCGGGGCGGGAAGCATGCGGCCCAAGGTGGAGGCCGCGCTGCACTTCGTGGAGGACGGCGGCGAGCGGGCGATCATCGCGGCGCTGGACGCAGGGCCGGACGCCCTGCGGGGCGCGGCCGGTACGGAGATCGTACCCGGACCCTGAGGGGCTCGGGAAGGAAACGCGACAGGCGACGAAGGCGACGATGAACATTCACGAATACCAGGCGAAGGAGATCCTGCGCGCGCACGGCATCCCCGTGCCGCCGGGCAAGGTCGCGAACACGCCGGACGAGGCCGAAGCGATCGCCCGCGAGCTCGGGGGGCGCGTGGTGGTCAAGGCGCAGGTGCACGCGGGCGGACGGGGCAAGGCGGGCGGCGTGAAGCTCGCCGACGACGCGGCCGACGCGCGGGTGAAGGCGGAGGCGATCCTCGGGCTCACGATCAAGGGCCTGCCGGTGCGCAAGGTGCTCGTCACCCCGGCCGAGGACATCGCGAGCGAGGCGTACGCGGGAATCGTGATGGACCGCGCCTCGGGGAGCTCCGTGTTCATGGTGTCGTCGGAGGGGGGCGTCGACATCGAGGAGGTCGCGGCGACGCGGCCGGACGCGATCCGGAAGCTGCGGATCGACCCGCGCTACGGGCTGCTGCCGCACCAGGCCATGTCGCTGGCGTGGGCCCTGTACGATGACGTCAAGCTGGTCCGCCAGGCGGCCCGCATCCTCGGCCAGCTGTACGAGGCGTACCAGGACTCGGACGCCACGCTCGCGGAGATCAACCCTCTGATCACGACGCCGGAAGGCAAGGTCCTGGCGATCGACGCGAAGATGAACATCGACGACAACGGCCTGTTCCGGAATCCCGACATCGCCGCGATGCGCGACACGTCGGCGGAGCCGCAGGCCGAGACCACGGCGCGCGACGCGGGCCTCAGCTACATCAAGCTGGACGGCCGCGTGGGGTGCTGCGTGAACGGGGCGGGCCTGGCGATGGCGACCATGGACATGGTGAAGCACTACGGGGGCGAGCCGGCCAACTTCCTCGACATCGGGGGATCATCGAACCCGGACAAGGTCGTGACGGCGCTCGAGATCATCACGGCCGACCCGAGCGTGAAGGCGATCCTGTTCAACATCTTCGGCGGGATCACGCGCTGCGATGACGTGGCGCGGGGCATCGTGGAGGCGACGGGCCGCATCGACATCGCCGTGCCCATCGCGATCCGGCTGACCGGGACGAACGAAGAGGAGGCCGTGGAGATCCTGCAGGAACACGGGTTCGCGGCGATGACCGACATGGACGAAGTGGTGAAGCGGGCGGTGGAGCTCGCGGCGTCCGCCTGAGCGGGCACGCGCGCCGCCGGGCCAGCAAGGGAGACGATACGGGCATGAGCATCTTCATAGACGGTTCCACGCGACTCGTCGTGCAGGGGATCACCGGGCGCGACGGCTCCTTCCACGCCCGCCAGATGATGGAGTACGGCACGCGGGTCGTGGCGGGCGTGACCCCCGGGAAGGGCGGGCAGACGTTCGATGACGCCGTACCGGTGTTCGACACGGTCGAGCAGGCCGTCACCGAGTGCGGTGCGAACACGAGCGTCATCTACGTGCCGGCCGCCTTCGCGGCCGACGCGATCCTCGAGGCGGCCGACGCCGGTATCGGCTTGATCGTGTGCATCACGGAGGGCGTCCCGGTGAAGGACATGATGCGCGTCCTTCCCCGGGTCGAGGAGACGGGAAGCCGGCTCATCGGGCCGAACTGTCCCGGGCTCATCACGCCGGGCGCCTGCAAGGTGGGCATCCTGCCGGGCCAGATCGTGACGCCGGGGCCGGTGGGGGTGGTCAGCCGCTCGGGCACCCTGACCTACGAAGTGGTGTTCCAGCTGACCCGGGCGGGCATCGGCCAGACGACGTGCGTCGGGATCGGCGGCGACCCGCTGATCGGGACGGACTTCGTCGATTGCCTGGCGGCGTTCGAGGAGGATCCGGATACGCGAGCCGTGTGCATGATCGGCGAGATCGGCGGCACGGACGAGCAGACGGCGGCCGAGTTCGTGCGAGACCGGATGACGAAGCCGGTCGTGGGGTTCATCGCCGGGCGGACGGCGCCGCCGGGCCGGCGCATGGGGCACGCGGGGGCGATCATCTCCGGCTCCGAGGGTACGGCGGACGAGAAGATGAAGGCATTCCGCGAGTGCGGCATCGCGGTGGCGGAGCTGCCGGCCGACTTCGTGCGCCTCGTGCGGGACCGGCTCTGAGGAAAGGAAGCACGGATGGCGACGACCGAGACCCTGGCGATCATCAAGCCGGATGCGTTCGGCAGCGGCAAGGCGGGACGGATACTGGCGCGGCTCGAGGAGGAGGGGTTCCGCATCCGGGCGGCGCGGGTGATCCGCCTGCGGCGGGATGAGGCGGAGGCCTTCTACGCGGTGCACCGCGAGCGGCCGTTCTTCGGCTCGCTGGTCGAGTTCATGACGTCGGGAGCGTGCATGCCCGTGCTGCTGCGGCGCGAGGATGCGGTGACGCGCCTGCGCGCGGTCATCGGAGCGACCGATCCGGCCGAGGCGGAGCCGGGTACGATCCGGGCACTGTATGCGGAGAGCAAGGAGCGGAACGCGATCCATGCCTCCGACTCGCCCGAGAACGCGGCGAGCGAGGCGGCCTTCTTCTTCGCGGGCACGGACCGGATCTGAGCGCGGCGCCGACCCGATTGACAGAAGCCGCAGATAAGGCTATGAATCAAGGCTTTCCACCGGGGCTGCTGTCGCGCGAGCGGATCGCGCGGGGCGGCGTGGAGTGGTCGGGTCGCGTGTCCGGTCTCGTCCCGGAGGGCGATGCGGCCGATGCCCCGCGCCTGGCGGATCCCGTGGCGATCGCCCTGCGGGCGGCGCCGGCGGGCGGGGACGGCGTCGCGGTGCAGGTGGGCGTCGAGGCGACGGCGGTGCTGCGGTGCCGCCGGTGCCTGGCGGATGTCGAAAGGGAGTTCGCGCTGGAGCTCGAGCTCCGGTTCGATCCCGACATCTCGGTGGCCGACGAGGAGGAGGCGCTGTACGCCCTCGACCCGGAGGCCGACGAGGTCGATCTGGCGCCGGCCCTGCGGGAGGAGATCCTGCTGGCGCTGCCGACGTATCCGCTGTGCCGGCCTGAGTGCCGCGGCCTCTGTCCGCGCTGCGGGACGGACCGGAACGAGCGGGACTGCGGGTGCGTGGCGGACGAGCCGGATCCGCGGTGGGACGCGCTGCGACGGGAGGCCGGGACCTCGAGTCCCGTGGCCGGTGGAGACGACGGGACGGAAGCTGACGAAGCAGGATAGAACCGGGGAAGGAACACATGGCGGTACCCAAGAGACGGACCTCGAAACAGCGCAAGCGGAAGCGCCGCGGACACCACGCGGCGCCGGCCGTGGCGCACCAGGCCTGCCCGCGGTGCGGAGACCCGCGCCGTCCGCACAGGGTGTGCCCGAACTGCGGGCACTACGGCGACCGGGAAGTCGTCCGGGTCGAGTCCTTCTGAGCGGGCCGGGTACGACGGGAGCCACGTCTCCCGATCTGCCCGGCTCGACGCGGGAAGGAGAGATCCCCCGATGCGCATCGCCCTGATGATGCCCGGCCAGGGGTCCCAGGCCGTGGGCATGGGACGCGACCTGGCCGACGCGGATGCGGCCGTGCGCGAGCTCTACGCGCGCGCGGACGAGATCCTGGGCGTTCCACTCTCCCGGTTCTGTTTCGAGGGTCCCGAGGAGACGCTCACCCGCACCGAGAACGCGCAGCCGGCGATCCTGCTCCATTCGTGGGCCACCTGGACGAGCCTCCCAGACGGTATCCGGGACGCGGTGGTGGTGGGGGCCGGACACTCGCTCGGCGAGTTCTCCGCCTGTCTCGCCGCCGGCGCGCTCCGGTTCGAGGATGCGCTGCGCCTGGTGCGGCGGCGTGGCGAGCTGATGGCCCGCGCCGGCGAGGAGCGGCCGGGGACGATGGCCGCGCTGCTCGGTCTGTCCGTCGCGGAGGTGACGGCCGTGTGCGAGGCGGCGTCCGGACCGGCGGGCGTCGTCGTCCCGGCCAACTTCAACGCGCCGGACCAGGTGGTGGTGAGCGGGGACGTGGCGGCCGTCGAGGCCGCACGCGAGGAGGCGCTCGCGGCCGGCGCGAGGCGCGCCGTACGCCTCAACGTCAGCGGGGCGTTCCATTCGCCCCTCATGGCCAGGGCGCGGGAGGGCCTCCAGGCGGCCCTGGCCGACGTCGAGGTCGTCGATCCGGCGTTTCCGGTCGTCGCCAACGCATCGGCGCGTCCGGTCCGCACCGGGCGCGAGATTCGCGAGCAGCTCGTGCGGCAGCTGACGTCGCCCGTGCGCTGGGTGGAGTCGGTCGCGGCGATGCGGGACGAATCTCCGGGCGCCTGGCTGGAGCTCGGTCCCGGTCGGGTCCTGGCGGGTCTGCTGCGGCGGATGGACAGGTCGCTGCCCGCGCACGCCGCGGGCGACGTCGAGGAGATCGCGGTCCTGGAGGAGGCACTGGATGTCTGAGCTCGCCGGAAAGGTGGCGATCGTGACCGGGGCGTCGCGGGGCATCGGCCTCGCCGTGGCCGAGGCGCTCGCGGAAGCCGGCGCCAGGGTCGCCTGCGTGGCGCGGGACGCGAGCCGCGCGGAACGGGCGGCCGGTGGTCTCGACGGGGGAGCGGCCGGGTTCGCCTGCGACGTCTCGGCCCCGGAGGCCTGTACGGACCTCGTGGCGCGGGTCGAGGAGCGGCTCGGGCCCGTCGACATCCTGGTGAACAACGCCGGCGTGACGCGGGACAACATCCTGCTGCGGCTGCGGGACGAGGACTGGGACGAGGTGCTCGCGACCAACCTCCGCGGCGCCTTCCAGATGATGCGGGCGGTGGCCCGCGGCATGATGAAGCGGCGCTCGGGCCGGATCGTGAACGTCGCCAGCGTCGTAGGCTTGACGGGGAACGCGGGCCAGTCCAACTATGCGGCATCGAAGGCCGGCCTCGTCGGCCTCTCGAAGTCCGTGGCCCAGGAGCTGGCGTCGCGCGGCGTGCTCGTCAACGTGGTGGCGCCCGGGTTCGTCGAGACGGACATGACGGCGTCCCTGGGCGACGACGTCCGCGAGCGCATGCGGGAGAGGATTCCACTCGGACGCTTCGGGCGCCCCGGGGACGTCGCCGGGGTCGTGAGGTTTCTCGCCGGCCCGGCGGCCGCGTACATGACCGGGCAGGTGATCGTGGTGGACGGCGGGATGGTGATGCACGGCTGACCCGGGCCCACGGGCCCGAATTCTTCCGGCGACGCGGCGGCGGCGCCGGCATTCCATCATTCGGAAGAGGGGACACGGACATGTCCGATACGGCGGCGAAGGTCAAGGAGATCATCGCGAACGAGCTCGGCGTGGAGCTGGAGAAGGTCACGGACGACGCCTCGTTCGTCGAGGACCTGGGTGCCGACTCGCTGGACACCGTCGAGCTGGTGATGGCGTTCGAGGAAGCCTTCTCGATCGAGATCCCCGACGAGGACGCTGAGAAGATGCAGTCGGTGGGCGACGCGATCCGCTACCTGGAGCAGAAGCAGGGCTGACGCCCCGGCGGGGAGGGCTTTCGACATGGATCCGGCCGGACGCACGCGCGTCGTCGTCACGGGCATGGGTCTCGTGACGCCGCTGGGCTTGGACGTGGAGGACACTTGGGAGTCCCTCCTCGCCGGGCACAGCGGCGCCGCGCCGATCACCCTGTTCGACGCCTCGGACCAGGCTGTCCGGTTCGCCTGCGAGGTCAAGGACTTCGATCCCGAGCGCTGGATGGACCGGAAAGAGGCGCGCCGGGCCGACCGCTTCCTGCAGCTCGCCATGGCGTCGACGGTGCAGGCGGTGGAGCAGGCGGACCTCGAAGCCGTGATGGCGACCACGCCGGCGGAGCGGGTGGGCGTGATCGTGGGAACCGGGATCGGGGGGCTCGCGACCCTGGAGGACCAGCACGCCCGCCTGCTCGAGAAGGGGCCGGGCCGCGTCTCGCCGTTCTTCATTCCCATGTTCATCGGTGACATGGCCGCCGGCATGATCTCGATGCGCTACGGGGCCCGAGGACCGAACTACGCGACGGTGTCGGCCTGCGCCTCGAGCGCGCATGCCATCGGGGCCGCCACCCGGGCGATCCGGGTCGGAGAGGCCGACGTGATGATCGCGGGGGGGTCGGAGGCGACCGTCACGCCGCTCTGCATGGCCGGCTTCGCCTCCATGAAGGCTCTCTCGCAGCGCAACGACACTCCGTCCACCGCATCGCGCCCGTTCGACGCGACCCGGGACGGGTTCGTGCTGGGGGAAGGCGCCGGCATGCTGGTGCTCGAATCCCTGGCGCACGCACGAGCCCGCGGCGCGCCGATCCTCGCCGAGCTCGCGGGCTTCGGCCAGAGCGCGGATGCGCACCACATGACGGCGCCCGCGCCCGAAGGTGCGGGCGCGCAGATCGCCATCCGGGCCGCCCTGCGGGATGCCGCCCTGGATCCGGTCGACGTGGACTACGTGAACGCACACGGGACGTCCACTCCGGCCAACGACGCGACGGAGACGGCGGCGATCAAGGCCGTGTTCGGCGACCGGGCCCGGGAGCTCATGGTGGGCTCCACCAAGTCGATGACCGGCCACACGCTCGGAGCCGCCGGGGCGGTGGAGGCCGTGATCTCCGCGCTCGTGTGCGCGCGCGGGCGCGTTCCGCCGACCATCAACTACACGACGCCGGATCCGGCGTGCGATCTCGACTACGTGGTCGAGGGCGCCCGCGAGCGGCCCGTGCGTGCGGCGATCTCGAATTCCTTCGGGTTCGGCGGCCACAACGTCTGCCTCGTCGTGCGGCGCTGGGACGAGGCCTGAGAAGGGGAGCGCTTCCAGAGTGCGCACTCCCACGGAGCCTCGGCGCCCCGGCCGACGCCTGAGCGCCCACCTTCCGGGGGCGCCGTGCGGGTAGGTCTCGGCTTCGACTCGCACCGGTTCGACGCGACGCGCCCCCTCGTCCTCGCCGGCGTCCATCTCCCCGACGCTCCCGGCCTCGCCGGACATTCCGACGGCGACGCGATCGCTCACGCGGTGATCGATGCCCTGCTGGGCGCCGCGGGCCTCGGGAGCATCGGGCAGCGGTTTCCGGACACGGACCCCGCGTGGGCCGACGCCGATTCCCTCGACCTTCTCGTGCGGGCCATGCGGTGGGTGGAGGAACGGAACTACCAGGTCGTCAACGTGGACATCACGGTGGTGACCGAGCGCCCGCGGATCGCGCCGCACGCCGACGCCATGGCGCGGCGCCTCGCCGCGCCGCTGCGCGTGAGCCCCGAGGCCGTGTCGATCAAGGGCAAGTCCAACGAGGGCATGGGCTGGATCGGGACGGGGGAGGGCCTCGCCGTTCTGGCGGTCGCCCTCCTGGACCGGATCGGGGACATCGACGCGCTCCACGCGAGCATTCGCGGCGGGGGTTGAGTCGTCGTGCGGGAGCAACTCGAGGCGCTGCTCGACCTCGTGTCCCGGATTCCCGTGGAGACGGTCTACCTCCTCGTGGGAGCCGGCGCCGCGGTCGAGAACCTCTTTCCACCGGTGCCCTCCGACGTGGTCGTGGTGGCCGGCGCGGTCCTCGCTGACCGGGGACTGCTGGACGTACGCCTCGTGTTCGCGATCGCCTGGCTGAGCAACCTCCTGCTGGCCCTCGCCGTGTACCTCGCGGCGCGGCGCTACGGGTCCGGCATCTTCGCCACCCGCTGGGGACGCTGGCTGCTTCGCCCGGCGCAGCTGCGGCGGATGGAGGAGTTCTACCGCGAGTACGGGACGATCACGATTCTCGTCAGCCGCTTCTTCCCCGTGTTCCGGGTCCTCGTCCCGGCATTCGCCGGCGTGAGCCGGCTCGGGTTCTTCCGCACCTCGGTTCCCCTGGCCGTCGCCACGGGCGTCTGGTACGCCGCGCTGGTCGCCCTGGGCGTGTTCTTCTCGCGGAACCTCGACGTCGTCGCCACCGCCCTGCGTGCGCTGAACACGACGGCCGGCCTCATCGGCCTCGGCGTCGCGCTGCTGCTGGGACTCCTCTGGTGGCGCAGTCGCGACGCGGACGAGGACGAGTGACCCCGGGCCGGGGAGCCGGCGCCGGGGCGGGAAGCCGGCCGGGCGAGGACGAGGCTGTCGCCTTTCTCCTCGGACCGTTCCGGGACTACCTGCGCTTCGAGCGGCGCCTCGCCTCCAACACGATCGAAGCCTACGAGCGCGACTGCCGGAACCTCGTCGACTTCGCGCTCGCCCGGGGCCTGCCGGGCCCCTCGGGATTCGACTACGCGCTGCTCCGCGACTGGATGCACTCCCTGGCGGAGCGAGGGCTCGGGGCCCGCACGGCGGCCCGGGCCCGGTCGGCCTGCCGGGCCTACTTCCGCTTCCTCGTCGGCGAGGGACACCTGCAGGAGGATCCCTCGGAACGCCTGGAGGCACCGCGTCCCGGACGCCCTCTGCCCGGCGTCATGACCGTGGCGCAGGTCGAGTGCATCCTGGATGCGGCGGCCGAACGCGCGCAGCGGACCGCCGATGCCGCTCGCCTCCGGACGAAGGACCGGGCGGCCGCGGCGCGTGATGCCGCGATGCTGGAGGTGCTGTACGGGGCGGGACTTCGCATCTCCGAGCTCACCGGCCTGCAGCTCCGCGACGTGGCGCGGGACGAGGGGCTCCTGAGCGTGCGGGGCAAGGGCGGCAAGGCCCGGATCGTGCCCTTCGGCGGTGGTGCGGCCCGGGCGCTGGAACGGTACCTTCCCGAGCGGCGCATCGACCTCGCCGGACGGGGGTCGCCCGCGCCGGCCCTGTTTCTGAACCAACGGGGCGGGGCGCTGAGCCGGACGGGCGCCTGGAAGATCGTCCGGGCGGCTGTGGAGCGGGGCCGGGCGCTGGCGGCGCTCCGGGGGGTGGAGTTCCGGGTGCGGGTGACGCCGCACACCTTCCGGCACAGCTTCGCCACACACCTGCTGGAGGGGGGGGCGGACCTGGTGGCCGTTCAGGACATGCTGGGACACGCGGACATCTCGACCACGCAGATCTACACCCACGTGGACCGGACGTACCTGCAGGAAGAACACCGGAGGTATCATCCGAGGGCATGAGGCCGCGTGAGCCATCTCTCCCGAGTGTACGGACTGGCGCGCAACCGGCAGCGGGTCCGGCGGTTCTCCGACCGGTCCGTGCCCGCGGAGCTGCTGGAGCGGGTGCTGGACTGCGGCCGTTACGCACCGTCGGCCAGCGAGGACCAGCCATGGCGCTTCGTCGTGGTCCGCGACGCGCTGGCCCGACGACGCCTCGCCGCGGCGGCCTTCCACGAGGAGCGGGCCCGCACGGCGCCGGTGCTCGTGGTGGGGTGTGCACGCATCCATTCCCGGGTGAGCGGCAGTGGACGGCCGGCGCACCCGGTCGATCTCGCGGCCGCCACCCAGGCGATGGCCCTGGCGGCCGCCGACCTGGGGCTGCAGGCCGTGTGGCTGCGTGGGTACCGGGAGCCGACGGTGCGTGACGTGATCGGAGCGCCGCCGGACGTACCGGTGATCTCGCTCCTGGCCATCGGGTACCCCGACGGCTTCGATCCGCTGCCGGCCCGGCGTCCCGTGGAGGAGGTCATCTGCCGGGAGACCTGGAAGGAGGGGGGCGCGTGACGCTCCTGCGGTGGCCGTGGACCTCGACCGACGGCCGGAGCCGGCGCGCGCGCCGGGCGGGAGGCGCCCTGCGGCGCGTCCGCGTCCTCGGCGCCCTGGCGGCGGTCCTGCTGAGCGCCGGGGGACTTTCCGCGCAGGAAGTCCGCTTCTCGGCGCGCGGGGACCACGAGGAGGAGAAGCGGCTGGACCGGTTCCTGGACCGGCCGGGCTACGCGCTCTGGACGGCCGACACGGTGCTGGCGTCCGGAGAGCGGGTGGAGTCCGGACTCCTGGTGCTCGGCGCGGCGGCGCGGATCGCGGGAACGGTGCGGGGGGACGTGTTCGTCGTGGACGGGGACCTGTTCCTGCGGCCGGGTTCGCGCGTGGAGGGGAACGTCGTCGTGCTCGGAGGGGGATTCTATGCGTCCGGCCTGGCCGAAGTCGCCGGGGACGTCGCCTACCGGCCGAACGATCTCTACGTCGTGCGCCGGAACGAGCGCGGCTGGTCCATCCTGCCGGCCGACGACGCGGGACGCCCGATCGTCCTGCACGGGCTCCACGGGTTCGGGTTTCCCGGCTACCAGCGGGTGGACGAGTGGACGCTTCGCTGGGGGGCGCGCCTGCAGGGGGTGGAGTGGCCCGGCCGGCCTTCGCTCGACTTCGAGATCCGCTTCCTCACCGCGCCCGACGAGGTGGAGGCCACGGTGCGTCAGGACTGGCACCCCTCGGCGGGACTCGAGCTGGGCATCCTGGCCGAACGGGCCACGCGCACGAACGAGAGCTGGGTCCGGAAGGGGGCCTCGAACTCGCTGTCGTTCTTCTTCGCCGGGGACGATTACCGCAACTACTACCAGGCCGACCGTTTCGTCGTGCGGGGCGGCGCCCCGGAGGACAGGGAGTGGCGCCCGCTGCTCGAGGTGCAGTACGAGAAGGCCCGCAGCCTGACGGCCCGGGAGGACCCGTTCGTGCTGTTCGGCGACGCCGACGGCCCGCCGAACCCCGCCGTGGACGACGGGGAGACGATCAGCCTCATCGGCTCGCTGGCCCTGCGCCGGCGCGGCGTGAGTCACCGGCTCGGCGCGCTGGTGCGGGCGGAGTGGGCCGACTCCAGCGTGGGCGGCGACTTCAGCTTCCTGTTCGGAGAGGCGCGCGTGGACTGGTCGTTCCCGGGGCTCGCGGCACACCGCGTGGAGCTGTTCGGCCTGGCGCGGGGCGACCTGTCCGGAACGCTGCCGCGCCAGCGCTGGACGGCGTTCGGGGGACAGGCCACTCTGCCCACCTTCGCCCGCCTGTCGCTGGCCGGCCCGCGCGCCGTGTTCGTGCAGGCCGCCTACCTCGTTCCCATCGAGGCGCTCCGGGTGGCCGTCATCGGCCCGCCGCAACTGGTCGCACGTGCCGCGACGGGCGCCGCCTGGGAGGAAGGGCGCGCCGCGGACTTCGAGGCGAACCTGTCGGCCGGCGTCCGCTGGTCCGGCCTCGAGCTGGGCGTGGCCGCCGATCCCGACAGGTCCGACCTGGATCCCGAGGTGTACCTGGTCCTGCGCTTTCCGGGGGACCTGTGAGCGGTGGGAGCCGGCGGCGGTTGGCGCCCTCCGGCTCCCCTTTGACAGCGTCTTCGCCGCCGCCCTACCTTGCGGGGCGTGAACGGAATCCGGCCGGCCCCGTATGCGCGCGACCGATGACCGTCCTCTGCGTGCTTCCCGCGAGGATCGGGAGCCGCCGCCTCCCCCGGAAGCCCCTCCAGCCCCTGGCCGGCCGCCCCCTCATCGAGTGGACGTGGCGCGCGGCGCGGCGGGCCTCCGGCATCGACGAGATCTGGGTGGCCACCGACGACCCGGAGATCGCGATGCGGGTCCGGGACCTGGGGGGGACGGTCGTGATGACGAGCCCGGAGCATCCGTCCGGTACCGACCGGGTCGCCGAGGCGGCACGACGGCCGGAGGCCGCGGGATTCGACGTGATCCTGAACCTGCAGGCCGACGAGCCGTTCCTGAGCCCCGCCCACCTCGAGGCCGTGCTGGCCCCGGTGCGTGCGGGACGGACCGGGGTGGCGACGCTCGCCACGCCGTTCGCGGCGGAGCGGGAATGGCGTTCGCCGTCGCACGTGAAGGTGGTCCGGGCCGCGGACGGCCGCGCCCTCTACTTCAGCCGCGCCCCGGTCCCGTGGTCGGAGGACGGGCTCGACGCGGCCTCGGCCGGCGCCGGTCCGGGTGCCTGGTTGCGACACGTGGGCGTGTACGCCTTCACCCGCCCGGCCCTGGAGCGCTTCGTCTCGCTGCCCCCGTCCCGACTCGAGCGCCTCGAGCGCCTGGAGCAGTTGCGGGCCCTGGAGGCGGGCATCGGGGTATTCGTCGCCGTAGCGGGTCCCTGCGAGGCGGCCGTGGATGTGCCGGAAGACCTGGAGAGGGCCGAGCGCCTGCTCGCGGCCCGCGACCCGAACTGAGTGAAGCCTGGAGCGGACATGGCCTCGAGCGCGTCGTCGGGAACGAAGTACATCTTCATCACGGGCGGCGTCGTCTCGTCGCTCGGCAAGGGCATCGCGGCGGCATCCATCGGACGGCTGCTCGTCGAGAGAGACCTCTCGGTCACGATCCAGAAGTTCGATCCGTACTTGAACGTGGATCCGGGAACGATGTCGCCGTTCCAGCACGGCGAGGTCTTCGTCACCGATGACGGGGCGGAGACGGACCTCGACCTGGGGCACTACGAGCGGTTCATCGACACCTCGCTTTCGCAGGCGAACAACGTCACCACGGGACGGATCTACCAGGACATCCTCTCCAAGGAGCGGCGCGGAGACTTCCTGGGGGCGACCGTGCAGGTGATCCCGCACGTCACCGACGAGATCAAGTCCTGCATCCGCCGCCTGGCCGACGGACACGACGTCGTGATCACCGAGATCGGCGGAACGGTGGGTGACATCGAGTCCCTGCCGTTCCTGGAGGCGATCCGCCAGTTCCGGCAGGACGTCGGGCGGCGCGATTCCCTGTTCATTCACCTCACGCTCGTCCCGTTCATCTCGGCCGCGGGCGAGCTGAAGACGAAACCGACGCAGCACTCCGTGCGGGAGCTGATGGAGATCGGGATCCAGCCCGACGTGCTGATCCTGCGGACCGAGTGGCCGCTCGGCGAGGAAGTGCGGCGCAAGGTGGCGCGCTTCTGCAACGTGGAGATGCGGCACGTCATCGAGTCGCGCGACCTGGAGTCGATCTACGAGGTCCCGCTCCGCTACCACGAGCAGGGGCTGGACGAGGCGATCGTGGAGGCGCTGTCGCTGGAGACGACCCCGCCGGACCTGTCCGGCTGGCAGGAGATGGTCGAGCGCGTGCGACGGCCCGGGCACGGACCGGTGCGGATCGCCGTGGTGGGCAAGTACACGTCCCACGTCGACTCGTACAAGTCGATCCAGGAGGCGCTCATCCACGGCGGCATCGCCAGCGACGCGGGCGTGGAGGTGGACTGGCTCTCGTCGGAGCACATCGAGGCCCGCGGCGAGGCGTTTCTGCGCGAGTTCGACGGGGTCCTCGTGCCCGGTGGCTTCGGGGGGCGCGGGATCCGCGGCATGGTGGACACGGTGCGGCGCATCCGGGAGGCGGAGATCCCGTTCCTGGGGATCTGCCTCGGCCTGCAGTGCGCAGTGATCGACGTGGCCCGCAACGTGTGTGGACTCGTCGATGCCGACTCCGCCGAGTTCGCGCCCGGCTCGCCCCATCCGGTCATCTCGCTGCTCGACTCGCAGCGGCAGGTGACCGACAAGGGTGGAACGATGCGGCTGGGCGCCTACCCGTGCGTCCTCGAGGAGGGGAGCCGGGCCCGGGAGATCTACGGGGTGGCGGAGGTCTCGGAGCGGCATCGGCACCGTTTCGAGCTCAACAACGACTACCGGACCCACTTGTCGCAGGCCGGCCTCCGGTTCAGCGGACGGTCGCCCGACGGACGCCTCGTGGAGATCATCGAGCTCCCGGACCACCCGTTCTTCCTGGCCACCCAGTTTCACCCGGAGCTGCGGTCGCGTCCCTCGCGGCCCCACCCGCTGTTCGCCGCCTTCGTTGCCGCCGCGCTGCGGCGGCGGCAGGCACGCCCCGGCTACGCGGCGCCCGAATCGTGGGCGGGGGCCGCCCGGCACGGAGCGGCCGAGGGGAACCCCGTCTCCACCGGCGGACGGACCGGTTCGTCGTGATCCTCCGGCGCCCCGCCGCGCCGTCACCCGGCGTCGTGCTCCTGGCCGTCCTGCTCGCCGCCTGCCGTGCGGAAGGGGAACGTCCCTCCGCCCCCGTCCCCGACGTGTTCGCCGAGGGGGCCGACCAGGTGATGGTGGAGGCGGAGAACTACGTCACGCGCGACGGAGTCCGGCGGGCGTTCGTCGAGGCGGACACGGCCCTGACCTACGAGAACGAGGGGCGGCTCGACCTGCGCGGCGTGCGGATGACGTTCTTCACCGAGACCGGCGACACCACGGGCGTGCTCACCGGCCGGCGGGCGGAGTACGCGTTGCCGACGGGCGACGTCACGGTCCGCGGGGACGTCGTGTTCCGGTTCGGGACCGGCGAGCGGATGACCGCGCCCATGCTCGCCTACTCCGCGTCCGGTCACGAGGTGCGGGCGGATTCCGGGTACGTCCTGACCTACCCCGACGGGACGGTCGACCGGGGCAGCTGGGTCGTACGCGACCTGCAGACCGAGGAGACGCGGTACGGTCCGGGCAGCACGACGACCCCCGAGGTCGTCGTCCCGCAATGAGCCGACTCGCCAGGGTCGCGGCGGCCGCGCTGACGCTCGCGGCGGCCGTGCCGACGGGGGGCGGGCTGCGGGCGCAGGGCGTGCAGCGCTGCGCGCCCGACATCGTGCGTGCGGGCCCGCGCGTGGAACGCCCCGATCCGGACGGCTCCGGGACGCTGACGGCCTACCTGTCGGGCCCCGTGACGGTCACCTGCGGGGACGCGGTGATGACCGGAGACAGCGCCGTGTGGCGGCCCGCGCTGGAGCGCGCCGTGATGATCGGCTCCGTGCGCTACCGCGACACCACGCGGACCCTGAACTCCGACCGGCTCACCTTCTTCGGGCGAACCGACCAGGTCCTGGCGGAAGGGTCGGTGCGACTGGTGCGCCTGGCCACCGGGGCCACCCTCGAGGGCCCCGCGGCGCGCTTCTTCCGGACGCCGTTCGCGGGATCGCGAACCGTCGCCACGGGACGGCCGCGAATGACCCTCCCCTCCGGCCGGGGCGAGAGCGGAGCGATCTCGACGGCCGTGATCGACGCCGACGTCTCGGAGTTCCTGGGCGAAACCGAGGCCTTCGCGCGCGGCGATGTCGTGATGGTCCGCGGGGACATCCGCGCGGTGGCCGACAGCGCCCGCTTCTCGGAGGCGGTCGCACTGGCCGTCCTGTACGGGCGTCCCGTCGTGACCGGGCCGGCGTTCGAGCTCGAGGGCGACAGCATCCGGGCCGGGTTCGAGGTGGGAGAGTTGCGCACGATCCACTCGTTCGGCGATGCCCGCGCGACGGGCGAGGGGCACCGGATGCATTCCGAGCAGATTCGCGCCGTGGTCGCCGGAGACGTCGTGGAGACCCTGTGGGCGTTCGGCCGCGGCCGCTCCCTGGCGTCATCCGAGCAGTTCGTGCTCGCCGGGGATTCCATCGTGTTCGGGTTCGTCGACGGACGCGCGGACTCCCTGACCGCGGTGGGACGCGCCGCGGCGGCGGAAGTCGACTCCGCGGCGGCAGCCCCGGACGCCCCGCTCGCCGAGCCGGTCCTCGACACGAGGCCGGGAGCGAACTGGGTGGCGGGCGACACGGTACGGGCCGCGTTCCGCCCGGCCGCGCCCACGCAGGCACCCGAGGATCCCGAGGCGGAGGGAACCGCCGAGGGAACCGCCGGCGAGGTCTGGATCGACCGGCTGGTCGCGATCGGCCGGGCCCGGTCGTTCACGGCGGCGGTGCGAGACACGGCCACCGCGACGACTCCGTCGAAGAACTACATGCTGGGATCGCGCATCGAGATCGCGTTCGAGGACGGGCAGCCCGCTCATTCGCGGGGCAGCGACGCGATCGGCGTGTTCCTGGAGCCCGGCGACGGGGGAGGGATCCCATGAGCAGCGTGCTGCGGGCGGAGAACCTGGTGCGGGAGTTCGGGCGCCGCCGCGTGGTGGACGGCGTGAGCCTCGAGGTCCGCCAGGGCGAGATCGTCGGCCTGCTGGGCCCCAACGGGGCAGGGAAGACGACCACCTTCTACATGATCGTGGGCCTGCTCAAGGCCAATGCGGGACGGGTGCTCCTGGATGCGACAGACCTGACGAAGGTGCCGATGTACAAGCGCGCCCGCGCGGGGATCGGCTACCTGTCGCAGGAGCCGTCCGTGTTCCGGCGGCTCACGGTAGCCGAGAACGTGCTGGCCATCCTCGAGACGCTCGACCTGACGCGGAAGGAGCGCGAGCGGCGGCTCGACGAGCTCCTGGACGAGCTGTCCATCGGCCACCTGCGCGACAACGTGGCCGACAGCCTGTCGGGAGGAGAGCGGCGGCGCCTGGAGATCACCCGCGCGCTCGTCACCCGACCGAAGTTCATGCTCCTGGACGAGCCGTTCGCGGGCGTGGACCCGATCGCCGTGGACGACATCCAGCGCATCGTGGCGGAGCTGCGGGAGCGCGGGCTCGGGGTGCTGATCACCGACCACAACGTCCGCGAGACGCTGTCGATCACCGACCGGGCCTACCTCCTGTTCAACGGGCGGATCCACATCGAGGGGCCCGCACAGCGGCTCGTCGAGGATCCGGAGGCCCGGAAGATGTATCTCGGACTCGATTTTCAGCTCTGAAGTGCAAGGGGCGTGCCGTAGCGCCCCGACTCTCCTATTATCAGGGAGCGAGCGCGGTTCGGGGGAGAGACGACGCTCCAGACCGGGACACGGAACGGATCACGGGGGCCGATGGCCAACATGCGCAGAGGGCTCAGCCAGAGCCTCGGAATGCGGCAGGAACTCAAGATCAATCCACGCCTCTACCAGGCGATGGACCTTCTCTACATGCCGCTCCTCGACCTGCAGCAGCACCTCAAGCAGGAGATGATGGCGAACCCCTTCCTCGAGCTGGCCGAGCCGGTCGAGGAAGAGGAGGAGGAGACCAAGGAAGAGGAGCCGCAGGCAGAGGACGAGATGGACTGGGAGGAGATCCTCCTCAACGGCTTCGAGGCCGGCGGACGCCGGGGCGACTTCGAGGAGCGCCAGGACTTCCTGCCCACGCCCGCCGCGCCGCCCGACCTGTGGGACCACCTCCGCGAGCAGCTGAACCTCACCCGCCTCGAGCCACGCGAGCGGTTTCTCGGCGAGGAGATCATCGGCAACATCGACCGCGAGGGATTCCTCACCTGCCCGCTGGAGGACGTGGTCGTCGCCGCGAACGACTGGCTCGCCTCGGCCGAGCCGGAGATGCGCGAGGATCTGGAGCCGTTCACGGTGGAGGAGGCGGAGGCGATTCTGACGGTCATCCAGGGGTTTTCGCCGACCGGCGTGGGCGCGCGGGACCTGCGCGAGACGCTGCTCATCCAGCTGCGCGACCGCGGCGAGGAGGAGACGCTCTCGTTCCGTATCGTCCGGGATCACTTCGAGCAGCTCGTCTCTCACCGCTGGAGCGAGCTCTCGAAGGAGCACGGGATCCCGGCGCGGGAGGTCCAGGCGGCCGCCGACGAGATCGCCCGCCTCGACCCCAAGCCCGGGCTGCGGCACGCGGACGCGAGCGACAACTACGTCACCCCTGACCTGACGGTCGAGAAGGTGGACGGGGAGTACTACGTGTACCACAACGACTCGTCCCTGCCGCGCCTCAAGCTGTCGCGGGCCTACCGCGAGGTCGCGGCGGACAAGAACAAGTACCAGGGCGACAACAAGGCGTTCATCGCGAAGAAGCTCAGCTCGGCGCAGTGGATGATCCAGGCGATCGAGCAGCGGCGGCAGACGATGCTCAAGGTGATGCACTTCATCGTCGACCGGCAGCGGGAGTTCTTCGAGAAGGGCGTCGAGCACCTGCGGCCGCTGACCCTGCGCGAGGTGGCCGAGCACATCGACATGCACGAGTCGACCGTGTCGCGCGTCACGAACGAGAAGTACGTGCAGACGCCCCGCGGCGTGCTCCCCCTGAAGTTCTTCTTCTCCAGCGGCCTGTCGACCGACTTCGGGGAGGACGTGTCGGCCCGGGGGATCCGGGCCCGCATCCAGAAGCTCGTCGCCGAGGAGGACGAGAAGAAGCCGCTCACCGACCAGGCCATCGTGGACATCCTGAAGGGCGAGGGAGTGCAGATCGCCCGCCGGACGGTCGCGAAGTACCGCGATCAGCTCGGGATCCTCGCCGCCCGGATGCGCAAGCGCGTATGAGCCCGGAACGGGGCGTGGCTCCTCCGCCGCCGCGCTTCGCCGTCCTCGTGCCGGCCCTCGACGAGGCCGCGAACATGCCGGACCTGTTCCGCGAGCTGGCCGCCACGTTCGGCCGCCACGGACTCGCGGGAGAGGTCGTGCTCGTCGACGACGGCTCGACGGACGACACGCTCGCCGCGGCGCGCGCCGCGGCGGCCGAGGCGGGGCTGGACCGGGTGCGCCTGCTCCGCCACCGGCGGAACCGCGGCAAGACGTCGGCGATCGTCACCGGGGCCGCCGCCACGGAGGCTCCCGTCCTCGTCGTGTTCGACGCCGACCTGCAGCATTCCCCCGAGGAGATCCCCCGCTTCCTGGATGCCCTGGAGTCCGGAGGCGGTCTGGACGTGGTGACCGGCCGCAAGGTGGGCCGCTACGAGAAGCGTCTCGTGTCGGGGATCTACAACGGGCTGGCCCGCCGGCTGTTCGGCGTCCCGGTGCACGACATGAACGCGATGAAGGCTTTGCGTCGCGAGGTGCTGGACGACCTGCAGCTCCGGGAGGACTGGCATCGCTACCTCGTCGTCCTGGCACACGTGCGGGGTTGGAGGGTCGGGGAGATCGACATCGCCCTGCACCCCCGGCGCCACGGCACCTCCAAGTACCGGGGCGGCGGCCGGATCCTCGTCGGTACCCTCGATCTGCTCGCCGTGTGGTTCCAGCTCGTGTTCGCGCGCAAGCCCCTGATGTTCTTCGGCACGACGGGACTCGTCCTGTTCGCCGCGGGCGGGGTAGTGGGCCTCGCGGCGCTGTGGCTCCGGTTCGTGCGCGACACCGGTTTCCGCCCGCTGCTCACGCTCGTCCTGCTGCTCGTCCTCCTGGGCGCGCTGCTGTTCGTGGCGGGGCTCGTGGGCGAGCTGGTGGCCGGGCTCCGTGCCGAAGTCGAGCAGCTGCGCGGCGAGGTGAGGGCGGCCCGGAACCCGTCCGGTCCCCGCTGACGCGGCGCGGCCGCAGCCTTCCGTCATGCGCGTCCTGCACGTCGTCACGGCGTGGCCCCGGCACGAACGGGATCCGATCACCCCGTGGCTGGTCGAGCTGGTGCGCCGGCAGCGGGATGCCGGCCACGACGCGGTCGTCCTGGCGCCTTCCTACCGCGGCGGACCGGAGCCGGGCGCCGCGGGCGCTCTCCCCGTGCACCGCTTCCGCTACGCGCCCGCCGCCCTGGAGACGCTCACGCACGACGAGACCGTGCCGGACCGCCTGCGCCGCCGGCCGCTGCAGGGGTTCCTGCTGCCGGCTTACCTCGCTGCCGGCGCCGACGCGGCGCACCGGCTGGGGCGCCGGGGGCTCGACGTGGTGCACGTGCACTGGCCGATGCCGCACGCCCTGTTCGGGGCTGCCGCGCGGCACGGGTCCGGGGGCAAGGCCGGCGTCGTGTGCAGCTTCTACAGCGTGGAGCTGAACTGGGTGCGGCACCGGCTGCCCGCCCTCCTGCCGTTCCTGCGCTGGACGGTCCGCACGGCGGACGCGGTGACGGCGATCTCCCGCTCCACGGCGGCGGCCGTGCAGGCGCTCGCCCCGGGGCCCGTGTCCGTCGTTCCCTACGGCAGCGCGATCGAGGACGACGGCGCTCCCGTCGCGCGGGCCGCCGGGGCGGACCCGGACCGCCTGCGCATCCTGTTCGTGGGACGCCTCGTGGAACGGAAGGGAGTGGAGATCCTCCTGCGGGCGGTGGCGCGCCTGCCGGCCGCGTCGGGCGCCGAGCTCACGGTGATCGGGGCAGGGGAGCGGGAACGGTCGATCCGCCGGGAGATCGAGTCCCTGGGCCTCGCCGGGCGGGTCCGGATGCCGGGCTTCGTGTCGCGTCGGAGGCTCGAGGAGGAGTACGCCCGGGCCGACGTGTTCGTGCTGCCCGCCGTGGTCGATGCGAAGGGCGACACCGAGGGGCTGGGCGTGGTGCTCCTCGAGGCCCTGCGCTACGAGCGCCCGGTGGTAGCGAGCGCCGTCGGCGGGATTCCGGACATCGTCGAGCCGGGCCATACCGGGCTGCTCGTGCCGCCCGGCGACCCGGGAGCGCTGGCGGAAGCCCTCCAGCGCATCGCGGCGGACCCGGCCGCGGCGCGGGACATGGCGCGGCGGGGCCGCGTGCGCGCCCGGGAACGGTTCGGCTGGCGGGCGGTGCTGGACCGGACGGAGGAGGCCTACCGTACGGCCCTGGAGCGCCGCCGTGGGGCGTGAGCACGCCGGCGCGGACCGCTACGGCGCTCTCGTCTCTTCCGAGGCGTACCTTCGCAGCCGCGAACGCAAGGCAGAGGTGATCTGGCACCTGTGCGCGCCGTGGCTCCGGGAGGCCGCCGTCGCGGCGGATCTCGGGGCGGGCACGGGGCTCATCCGCGCCGCCCTCGAGCGACGGGCCGGGCACCCCGTGCTCGGCTTCGAGATCGACCTGTCGTTCGTGGTCGACCGGTCGCGGATGGTGGGAGCCGACGTGCTGCGCCTTCCCCTGCGGGACGGCACGGTCGACTTCGCGCTGCTCAACCACCTGTACGAGCACGTGCCGGACGTGGCGGGGCTGTTACGCGAGACGTTCCGCGTCCTCCGGCGCGGCGGCCGGGCCTACGTCTCGGCCGGCAGCCGCTTCGCGGTGCTCGAGCCCCACTACCGGCTGCCGTTCCTGAGCTGGCTTCCGGCCCCCGCCGCCACCCTGTACCTTCGGCTCTCCGGGCGTGGCCGCCGCTACGAGGGGATCCGGTTCCTCGGCTACCGGGCGCTGCGCGAGCGGATGGAGGCGGCGGGATTCGAGGTGGACGACATCACGGAGGCGGCGATCGACGACCTGCTCGGACGGCTGCGTGGCCCGGCCCTCGTGCGTGCCTGGCGCCTCTTCCGGCGACTGCCCGGCGTTCCGCGGCGCCTCGTGCTGCGGGCGCTTTCGCCCCAGTGGTTCTTCGTCGTCCGGAAGCCGGAGAGCGCCGCGTGACCCGGCGCCCGCCGGCCGGGGCCCTGTTCGCGGCGGCCTGCGCGGTCCTCACGCTGGGGTTCTACGCGGAGTTCGTCCTGCGGCCGGATCGCATGCTGTTCGGCACGGACATGCTGGACCAGGCGTACCACCTGCGCGCCTTCGCCGTCGAGGAGCTGAAGGCGGGCCGGGGCTTTCCGCTCTGGAACCCGTTCGTGTACGGGGGACTGCCGTACCTGGCCATCCTGCCGGGCCCGGTCTTCTATCCCACGAGCCTGTTGTACCTGGTCCTGCCGCTGCACCGCGCCATCGGGTGGACGTTCGTCCTGCACACGTTCCTGTCGGGCGTGTTCGCCTGGTTCGCCGCGCGTGCCCTCGGGCTGGGGCGCAGCGCCGCCGCGGTCGCCGGCATCTCGTTCCTGCTGACCGGCTTCGTCGTCTCCACCCTGTACGGCGGCCACGACGGCCGCATGTTCGTGATGGTGCTGACGCCGCTCGCCTTCGCCTGTCTCGAGAAAGGGCTGGCGTCGGGCCGGGTCGCCTGGTTCGCGGGCTTCGGCCTCGTCGTGGCGCTGCAGATCTTCACGCCCCACGTGCAGCTGATGTACTTCTCGTCGCTGCTGCTCCTGTTCTACGCGCTGGTCCGGATCGCCATGCTGGCCCGGGAGGAGGGCAGGTCCCGCGCCGTACACGCCGGGGGCGCGGTGGCCGGGGCGTTCGTGCTGGCGGCGCTGGTGGGAGCGGCGCAGCTCGTGCCGACGTGGCGGATTCTCGAGATCGCCGTGCGCGGCGGCACCGGCGAGGCCGGGTACGGCTTCGCCGCGTCTTGGGCGCTGCCGCCGGGCGAGCTGACGGCGCTGGTGCTCCCGGACCTCCTCGGGTCGCTGGAGACGTACCGCGGGGCGAACCCGTTCAAGCTCCACACGGAGTACCTGGGCGCGGTGCCGGTCGCGCTCGCCCTGGTCGGCCTGACGCGGGCCCGCCGCGACGGTCGAGTGGCGGCCCTCGGGGCCCTGGCGGCGCTCGGCCTGCTGTTCGCGCTGGGGGCCGCGACCCCGGTGCACCGCCTCGCCTTCCACCTCATCCCCTTCATCTCGCGGTTCCGGGCCCCCTCGATGATGCTCGGCCCGGTGGCCCTGTTCGTCGCTCTCCTGGCCGCCTTCGGCTGGGAGCGCATCCGGGCGGCGCGCGCGACGCAGGGGGGCCTGCCGTGGGTGGGTCTCCTCGTGGCCGCCGCGCCGCTGCTCCTGCTCGGCCTGGCGGCGGCCCTGGCGCCCGCCGGCATGATGCGCTGGGCCGGGACGGCCCTCGTGCCGGCCGGGGCGGGCGCTCCCGGCGAGGCGGCCACCGGGGCGCTGCGGCTCAACGGCCTCCTCCTGCTCGCCGGGCTCGGCCTGGTGGGGGCGGCGGCCCGCGGGGTGGCGAGCGGCCGCTGGCCGGAGCCGGCGGCGCTGCTCGCCGTCCTCGCGCTCCTCGTGGCGGACCTGTGGCGCGTGGACCGGCGCTACCTGGCCACGCTGACCCCGGAGGAGGCCTTCCCGGCGGCGGAGTCGATCGACCGCATGCGCGCGGAGCTGGCCCCCGGGGAGCGCGTGTTCCCGGTCCCCGGCCGGCGCACGTTCGGCCCCAACGAGCTGATGGGTGCCCGCGTGCCGTCCGTCACCGGCAGCCAGAACTTCCGGCTCGAGTGGACGGAGCGGCTCACCGGCGGGTTGTCGTACCGGAATCTCGGCGACCCGGGTCTGTGGCCCCTGTTCGACCTGCGCTTCGTCGTTACCGACGGGCCGGTGGAGTCGCCGCTGCTCGAGCCCGTCTCCGCCGGCCCGCGCGGCGTGCTGCACGAGGTGGCCGGAGACGGGCCGCACGCCTGGTTTCCCGCCGCGGTGCGGGCGACGCGGGACACGGCGGCCGCCCTGCAGGCCGTCCTGCGGGCCGAGCGGCCGGCCGACGCGGTGGTTGTGGAGACGGATCGCGCGCCGCCGGCCGGGCGTGGCGCGGCGCGGGTGGTCCGCTGGGAGCCGGACGCGGTGGACCTGGAGGTGGAGGCCGAGACGGGCGGCCTCCTGTTCGTGAGCGAGATCTGGCACCCGGCGTGGCGGGCCGAGCTGGAGGGCGGCGAGGAGCTCGAGGTGCTGCGGGCCAACGTCGCCTTCCGGGCCGTCGTGGTGCCGGAGGGCCGGCACGTGGTCCGGTTCCGCTACGCTCCCGACGAATTCCGGCTCGGCTTCACGCTCACGGGACTCGGCCTGGCCGCCGCCCTTGCCGTGCTGCTCGTCCCGGCGGTGCGCCGCTGGCGCGTTCTCGGACCAGGCCGTGTCCGGGACGCCGGCTGAGCCCCGGCGCGCGTCCCGCCGCCTGCGTCTCGGGGGGTGGGCGTTCGTGGTCCTGTCGCTGGCGTTTCTCGGCGCGCTGTGGGCGCGGCAGGGCGGCGAGCTCGGCCGGCTGCGGGCCGACCTCGCCGCAGCGGGATGGCGCCTGCGCCCGGGCTGGGCCCTCGCCTCGCTGGGCCCCGGAATCCTCTCCCTGTTCGTGATGGGACGGGTGTGGGTCGGTATCTTCCGGCGTCTGGGAGGCAGCTGCGGCACGGCAGAGGGCATCCGGGTGTGGATGACCACGAACCTGGGCCGCTACGTTCCCGGCAAGGTGTGGCAGCTCGCCGGCCTCGCCGCCTACATGCGCGAGCGCCGGGGCGCGGGCGCGGCCGCCCTCGCCGCGGCAGCGCTCTTCCAGGTCCTCGTGCTGGGCACGGGGGCGGCCGTCGCCCTGGCGTCCCTCGGGGGCACGCCGGGCGGCGCCTGGATGCGGGTGGGGGCGGCGGCGCTCGTCGTGGCAGGGCTCGGTCTTCTCCTGCGGCCTGCACCGGCCGTGCGGCTGGCCCGTCTGCTGGCACGCCGCTTCGGGGAAGGGGAGACGGCCGCGCTGGCGCGATCCGGGCCCCGGGCCCTGTGGTCCGGCGGCGCGGCCCTGGTGGCCGCCTGGCTCCTGCAGGGCGTGGGACTGTGGCTCCTGTGGCGCGGGGTGGGCGGGCCCGCGGACCCCGGCCCGTGGAGGTTCGCCGGCCTGTTCGCCGCAGCCTACCTGGCCGGTTACCTGGCACTGTTCGCGCCCGGCGGCCTGGTGGTGAGGGAAGGGGCTCTGGCAGGCCTCCTCGTGGCGACGGGCCCCGTTTCCCTCGCTCCGGCGGCGGCGTTCGCCGCGGTCGCCCGGCTGTGGTCGACCGCGGCGGAGCTCGGCGCCCTCGGGGTCGCCTGGCTCCCGCGGGCCGGCGGGAGGGCGGAGACGTCGCGGCGGATCGACGGCGGCCCACCCGACACAGGCGGAGGGCGCGGCCCCTCGGAGACGGCAGACGAGAGGAAATGAGCGAGCACGGCAGCGACAGGCGCGAGGGTGAAGGCCGGACGGGCCGCGAGAGGACGCTCGTCGTCCTCCCGACGTACGACGAGGCCGAGAACCTGCCGGGCATCCTGCCGCGGATCCTCGCGGCCGATTCCCGCATCGACGTCCTCGTGGTGGACGACGCGTCGCCGGACGGCACGGGGCGGATCGCGGATCAGCTCGCGACCGAGTCGCCCCGGGTGCACGTCCTGCATCGCGCCGGGAAACAGGGACTCGGCTCGGCCTACCTCGCCGGGTTCGCATGGGGCCTCGAGCGGGGCTACGCTTTCCTGTGCGAGATGGACGCGGACTTCTCGCACGACCCGCGTTACCTGCCCGAGCTCCTGCGGGCGGCCCGCGAGGAGGCGGACCTGGTCATCGGGTCCCGCTACGTGCGCGGCGTGAACGTGATCAACTGGCCGATGGGCCGGCTCCTCCTGTCCTGGTTCGCCAACCGGTACGCGCGCTGGATCACCGGGATGCCCCTGTCGGACGCCACGAGCGGCTTCAAGTGCTTCCGGCGCGAGGTGCTGGAGGCGATCCCCCTGGAGCGCGTGGGGAGCACCGGCTACGCGTTCCAGATCGAGATGGACTTCCGGGCCTGGAAGAAGGGGTTCCGCCTGCACGAGGTCCCGATCGTGTTCAGCGACCGCACGGACGGCCAGAGCAAGATGTCGGGGGCGATCGTGCGGGAGGCCGTGTGGCGGGTGTGGGCCCTGCGCCTCGCGTCGATCTTCGGGCGGCTGTGAGCGGGGAAGAGACGGCCGCGCCCGGAACAGGAACGCGGGCGGAGAGACCGGAGCGCTAGTTTACATAATATACCTTATGCGCCGTTAGCCTCGCTGCCTTCCTCCACGGGCGCGTCCGCACCAGGCGCCTCGCTCCCCGGAGCCCCTTCCGTCTGCGTCGCCGCCGCCGGGGCCGCGACGGGCGGCGCCGGGATCTCGGCGTCGGTGCGCAGCGCCGCCTCGACCTCCCCGAGCCGCACCCGCCACTCGGCCAGCTCCGCGCCGGCGGCCTGGTCCTCCGCGGCCGTTTCGGCGACGAGCCGGGCGTACGTCGCCCGGGCCCGCTCCAGGTCGCCCGCCTGCGCGGCGATCCGGGCGATCTCCGCCTCCGCCCGCCGGGCCTGGTCGGCGAACAGCGCCGCGTCCGCCAGGCGCTGCAGCCAGCGGATCGCCTCCTCGGGGTTGCCGCGCATCTCCTCCGCGGCGGCGATCGACTCGGCGGCGCGGAACGCGACCGGAGTCTTCTCCCGCAGCTCGGCCGCCGGTTCGAGGGTCCGGATCGCCGCCGCGTAGTCCCGCTCCTCCATCTGGAGCCGGGCCAGGTACATCCGTCCCTCGTTACCGAACGACGTGTCGCCGAACTGCTCCACGTAGGTGGCGAGCGCCGCCTTCACCTCCGATGGAGGCGCTCCGGAGGCGGCCTCGAGACGGATCTCGTCCAGGCGCGTGGCAGCACGCTCCACCAGCTTGCCCCGGTAGTCGAGCCACGCCCAGCCGGCCAGGCCCAGGGCGACCGCGGCCACCACCGCCAGAACGAGGGTGCGGCGATGTCGCTCCGCCCATACGGCCGCCGTGACCATCGTCTCGGTGACGCGGTCCTCGGGCGGCGGTGGTCCGGAACGGGATTCCTTCGCGATCTGCCTTGCCATGCCGCTTGCACCTTTCGGCGTAAATGACTTTTTGACAATGAATTACGAACAGGTCACATGGGCGCCGGCGGGAATGCGCCCCCGGACGCGGCCCGTCAACCTACGGGCGGAGCCGCTCTCGTGCCAAGAGGGCCGCCCCGGGGCCGATTCGCGCCCGGCCGTCGCGCCCGGCGGACGGCCGGGCGTCGTTCCCGGCGGAGCTCAGAACAGGATGGAGACGGCCAGGAATCCGAGAACCAGCAGTGCCACGAAGGCCACCGAGAGGATGTTGAAGTACCGCTCGATGAAGCCCCGGATCGGCTCCCCGAAGGCGCGGATCAGCCCCGCCACGAAAAAGAAGCGTGCTCCCCTGCTCAGCGCGGAGATGGCCACGAAGGCGGGAAAGGAGACGGCGAACGCCCCCGAGGCGATCGTGAACACCTTGAACGGGATCGGCGTGAACCCCGCCGTACCGAGGGTCAGCAGGAGGTTCTCGTCGAACAGGCGACCCAGGTGCGCGAACTGGTCCATGCCGTCGTACAACTCGAGCAGTGGTCGGCCGACGGAGGCGAACAGGAAGGCGCCGATCGCGTAACCGGCCATGGCTCCGAACACCGATCCCAAGGTGCAGACGAGCGCGAACCACAGCGACCGTCGCACGCGGCCCAGCGCGAGCGGAATCAGCAGGACGTCGGGCGGGATCGGGAAGAAGGATGCCTCGGCGAACGCGATGCCGAACAGGGCCGCGGTGCCCCCGGGCCGGTCCGCCCAGCCGAGCACCCAGTGATAGAGACGCCGCAACACGTTGTCCCGCTTCGCCGGGGGGGTGGCCGGTTCCGTCACCAGCCCCCCTCTCCCACCAGGGGGACGAACCGCGCCGGCTCCACCTCCCGCGTGGACCAGCCATCCCCTGTCCGGTCCACCTGCAGGAGCACCTGCCGCCGCGTGTCTCCGACCGGGATGAGGAGCCGGCCGCCCACCGCGAGTTGCTCCTGCAACGCCGCCGGCACCTCGGGGGCCGCCGCGCCCACCAGGATCACGTCGAACGGGGCCCTGGCCGGCCAGCCCGCGCTCCCGTCTCCGGTGAGGAAGCTCACGTTCTCGAACCCGAGGGCCGTGACGGCCCGCCGGGCCTCGTCCGCGAGCGCGGGGACGACCTCGACCGTGCACACTTCGCGCGCCAGGGTGGCCAGGAGGGCCGTCTGGAAGCCCGACCCCGTCCCGATCTCCAGCACGCGCTCGTGGCCCTGCAGCCCGGCGAGCTGCAGGAACGCGGCATGCACGGCGGGACGCGAGATCGTCTGTCCGTGGCCCAGCGGAAGCGCCGCGTCCTCGTAGGCGCGGTGCCGCACCGCCTCGGGCACGAACAGGTGGCGCGGCACCGCGTGAAAGGCGTGCAGCACCGCGAGGTCCTCGATGCCGCCCGCGGCGAGCGCCTCGACCAGACGGCGCCGCGAGTGGCGATACGCGCCGGCTACGGCGCCTGGATCCACGTGCGCACCTCGTGCATCAGCCCGTAGTTCGTGAGGTCGAGCCGCAACGGCGTGAGCGAGGCGAACCCGGCGCGCACGGCCCGGAAGTCCGAGTCATCCCTGCCGTGCCAGCTGGAGACGCCTCCCCCGATCCAGAAGTACTCCCGCCCGGCCGGGTCCTCCCGCCGGGTCAGCGAATCGGAGTACACCCGGCGCCCGAGCGTCGTGACGCGCACGCCCTGGATCTCGGCCGGCGCGATGTCGGGCAGGTTGATGTTGAAGAAGGTCTCCCGGGGGAACTCGCCGCGCCCGAGCAGCGGGCGCAGGATGCCGGCCAGGGCCTCCGCCCCCTCGGCCAGTCGCGCGACGTCGCGGCTGGCGAACGAGACGGCGATCGACGGAATCCCGAGGATCGTCGCCTCCATGGCGGCCGCGACCGTCCCGGAGTACAGGACATCTTCGCCCATGTTCGGACCGTGATTCACCCCCGAGAGGACGAAGTCCGGGCGCTCCTCCAGCAACTGGTTCACGGCGATCAGGACGCAGTCGGTGGGCGTTCCGTCGATGACGTGCCGCGTCCCGTCGAGCGTGGTGACCCGCAGGGGGCGGTGCACGGTGAGGGAATGGCTGGTGGCGCTCTGCTCCCGGTCGGGCGCCACGACGGTCACCTCGCCGAGGGACCGGGCGGCCTCGACGAGCACCGCGAGCCCGCGGGCGTGAATGCCGTCGTCGTTCGTGCAGAGAATGCGCGGCGTTCGGGGGAGGGAGCGGGTGCCGCTCACGTGTCGAGAAGCTCCACGAGGGCATCCGCCTCCCGTCGCAGCTCCCGCACCGCGTCCGTCTCCCAGGCGACGCGGGCGGCCCGCGACAGCCGGCCGCCCCGGCGGAGCTGCTCGAGCTTCAGCCGGGCCCCTTCGATGGTGTACTTCTCGCCGTACAGGAGGTGCCGCAGCAGGTGCACGAGCTTGATCTCCCGCCGCCGGTACACACGGTTTCCGGCCCGGTTCTTGGTCGGCCGCAGCGCCGGAAACTGGGTCTCCCAGTAGCGCAGGACGTGCGCCTTCAGGCCGGTGAGCTCGCAGACCTCGCCGATCGAGTAGTACTCCTTTTCGGCGATCCGGTCATCCACGGCGGTCAGCTCCAGCGTTCGGGCTTCGGCTCCCGTGCCATCAGTGCCGCGAGGGCCTCACGGGGGGCGACATCTTCGTACAGGATGGAGTATACGGCGGCGGCGATGGGCATTTCCACCCCGTGCTTCCCGGCGAGCTCCATGACGGCCCGGGTGGTGCGCACTCCTTCCGCCACCGACCGCATGCCGGCGAGGATCTCCGCCAGGGACCGTCCCTCGCCGATCGCGAGGCCCACGCGCCGGTTCCGGCTCAGGTCGCCCGTGCACGTGAGGACCAGGTCTCCGACTCCGGCGAGTCCCGACAGGGTGGCCGGGTCGCCCCCGCAGCGCTCGGTCAGCCGGCCGAGCTCGGCGAGGCTGCGGGTCAGGAGGGCCGCCCGCGCATTGGCCCCCAGGCCGAGCCCGTCGCTGATCCCCGCCGCCAGCGCGACGACGTTCTTCAGGCTGCCGCCCAGCTCCGTCCCGATCACGTCACCCTGCGTGTACAACCGGAAGTGCTCGTTCTGGAACAGCGCCTGCACCCGCTCGGCGTTCGGAAGCGACCCGGACGCCAGGGCGACCGCGGTGGGCAGGCGCCGCGCGAGCTCGGCCGCGAAGCTCGGACCGGACAGCACCACGCACCCCGCTGCGCGCTCCCGGCCGAGGACCTGGGCGAGGACCTCGCTCATCCGCAGCCCCGACTCGATCTCGAGGCCCTTCGAGGCGCTCACGACGAGCGCCCCCGCCGGAATCGTCGGCGCCGCCCGCGTCATCACCTCTCGCACGACATGAGATGGACTCACGGAAATCACTACGTTACAGCCCTCCAGCGCGACTTCCATATCGTGTGCAGGCCGGAGGCCGGCATGCAGCTCGACGCCGGGGAGGTAGGCCTCGTTCCGGCGGTCCGCGGCGATGGCCTGCGCCACCTCCGGCTCGTGGACCCACAGGCGTACGGCATGCCCGTTGCGGGCCAGGCAGTCGGCCAGCGCCGTGCCCCAGCTCCCTCCTCCGATGACGGCGATCGGGGTGCGGCTCACGGTCCCCTCCCCTTCTCTCCCTCCGTCGACTCGCTTCCTTCCGGTTCGGCGGCCGCCGCCCGCGCGTCGCGACCGCCGAACCTGAGCTCCGTGCCGCGCCGCAGCCGGCCGAGGTTCGCCCGGTGCGTCCAGAAGACGAACAGGGCCGCCGCCACTCCGAACCCGACGGCTTCGGCCCCCGCATCCGTCACCCGGGCGACGACGGGGACGCAGGCGGCCGCGACCAGCGACGCCAACGAAACCGTGCGGGTGAGCGACACGATCCCGATCCAGGTCAGGAGCGCCACGAGAGCGGCGAGGGGCGCGAGGGCCACCAGCACGCCCGCACCCGTCGCGACTCCCTTGCCGCCCCGGAAGCCCAGCCACACGGGCCACACGTGACCCGCGATGGCGAGCCCGCCGTACAGGAGCGTCAGCGAGGGCCCCGCCCGCCCGTCGAGGAGCGGAAAATACGCGGCGGGCAGGTAACCCTTGAGCACATCGAACAGAACGACGGGAATCGCGGCCCGCGGGCCGAGCACTCGCCAGGTGTTCGTGGCGCCCAGGTTTCCGCTTCCCCGGCTGCGCAGATCGATGCCCGCGACCCGGCCGGCGATCCAGGCCGCCGGAACGGACCCGGCCAGATAGGCGGCCGCCGCCCACATCACGACGCTCATCGCTGCCTCCCCTCGGGGCGCTTCCGGACGGCGATGCGGAGCGGGCTCCCCTCGAACCCCCACGCGGCCCGGAAGCCGTTGGAGAGGTACCGCAGGTAGTTCGACTTCACGTCGGCGGGCCGGTTGGACCACAGCACGAAGCGCGGTGGGGCCGCCGCCACCTGGCTCCCGTAGAAGAGCTTGACGTCACCCCGTCCCCCCTGCGGCGGCTGCCGTCGGCGGGTCAGCTCGCCGAGCACGCGGTTCACCTCGGCCGTGGGGATCCGGCGGCCGCGCGTCGCCGCCACCTCGCGGGCGATGTCGACCGCCTTACGCACGCGCTGGCCGCTGAGCGCCGAGGCCGTCAGCATGGGCACGAACCGGAGAAAGGCGGCACGCTCCTGCAGTCGGCGCTCGAAGTCGGCCACCACGTCGGGACCCCGGTCCGCGATCAGGTCCCACTTGTTCACCACGAGCACCAGACCGCAGCCGGCCTCCCAGGCCTCCTCGCCGATCCGGAAGTCCTGGTTCGTGAGTCCCGCCCGCGCGTCCGCGAGGAGCAGACAGACATCCGCCCGCTCGATCGCGGCGGCCGCGCGCAGCCGGCTGTAGAACTCCACCTCGTCATCCACCCGCGCCCGCCGCCGCAGGCCGGCCGTGTCGATCAGGCAGACCGGTTCGCCCTCGATCTCGAGCCACGTGTCGATCGCGTCGCGGGTCGTGCCCGCCTCGTCGTGCACGAGCACCCGATCCTGGCCGAGCAGCCGGTTCACGAAGCTCGATTTGCCGACGTTCGGCTTACCGATGACCGCCAGCCGGAGCCCCTCCCGGGCGGTGCCCGGCCCGGCGGCCGGCGGCAGACGGGCGACGACCCGGTCGAGCAGGTCGCCGCTGCCCTTCCCGCTCAGCGCCGAGACCGGGACGGGCTCCCCGAGTCCGAGCCGGTGGAAGTCGTGCTGCCCGGTCGCCGTGGCCGGCTCGTCCAGCTTGTTCACGGCCAGCACCACCGGCCGGTCCGCACGGCGCAGCAGGTCGGCCACGTGCTCGTCGACCGGGTGCACCCCGGTGCGGCCGTCCACCACGAACAGGACCGCGTCGGCCGCCTCGATCGCCGTCAGGACCTGCTCCCGGACCGCACGGTCGAGCGGTCGCTCCGGTACGTCGAGGATGCCTCCCGTGTCGGCGAGGAGGAACGAGCGCCCGTGCCAGTCCGCCTCGGCGAACTGGCGGTCGCGGGTCACCCCTTCGCGCTCGGCCACGATGGCGATGCGGCGGCCCACGATCCGGTTGAACAGGGTCGACTTCCCCACGTTCGGCCGGCCGACGATCGCGACGACGGCTACGCCGACAGGGCCCGGAGGGCGTCCGTCACGTGTTCCGCTGGCCATATCTCCCTGCCCGGAAAGCCCGCCCGCAGGCCGGCGAGGGTCACATCATCGAGGAACGCCTCATCATCGTTCAGCGCGGCACGCGAGAACAGGCCGAGCTCGAACTCCGGGTGGCGTCGCAGCGCCGCGGCGTGGTCCGCCCCGCTCAACAGGCCGGCGGTCGTGACCAGGGGTCCGTACAGCCCGTTCTCCGTCGCCGCCACGTCGAGTCGTGCTCCCGTCACGTCGGCGATCTCGTCGGCCAGGCGCGCGAGGTGCGGCCCCATGGAGGTGCCCGTGACCAGAACGATCCGCCGGTCCGGCAACCGGGGCAGGTCCGGCAGGTCCCGGCGTGCCAGGTCCAGGAGCTCGGAGATCGCGCCGACCCCGTTCGCGGTCAGCTCTCCCTCGTCGAAATAGGCGCGCCCCGGCACCTCGAGTCCGGCCTGCAGGAACAGCTCGTCCGCCGCATAGCACCACCCGTGGCCCCGCTCCCGCTTCGCCCGGCGGCGCACCGCCTCGATCCGGTCCAGGGCGCGGTGGCATTCCTCCGGGGTCAGCTGGCGAACGCCCCGGTCGCGATTGTAGCTCGTGAGACCGACCGGAACGACGGACAGCGACAGGATCGCCTCGCCCCGCGCGTACAGGTCATCGATCGTGCGCTCCAGCACGGTCCCGTCGTTGAGCCCGGGACACAGCACGACCTGCGCGTGCACGCGGATCCCGCCCTCCCCCAGGCGGTCGAGGTGCTCGCCGATCCGCGCCGCGCGCGGGTTCACGAGCATCGCGAGTCGCGCCTCCGGGTCCGTCGCGTGCACCGAGACGTAGAGCGGCGACAGCCGCTGCGCGAAGATGCGCTCCCAGTCTTCGTCGCGGAGGTTGGTCAGCGTGACGTAGTGGCCGAACTGGAACGAGAGCCGGTAGTCGTCGTCCTTGATGTACAGGCCCGCCCGGAGTTTCTCCGCGCGGGGGTTCCCCTTCACGAAGCAGAAGGGACACGCGTTGGTGCAGCGGCGGACCTTGTCCGGCTCCGGCACGATCCCCAGGGACTCGTCCGGGTCCTTCTCGATGTCGAACAGGACCTCCTCGCCGCCGGCCCGGCGCACCAGGACGACCAGCTCGGCGTCCGCCTCGAGGAAGCGCAGATCCAGTCCGTCCCGGACCTCGGAGTCGTTGATGCGCAGGACGAGGGCTCCCGGCGAGAGACCGAGCTCGTCGGCGATCGACCCGGGGCGGACGCGCAGGATACGGATCACGGGAACGGAAACTCCGCGGGCACGGGAGGGGCCGCTCCGGGCCCGGGACCCGCGCGGCGGCGGAGCGGACGGGGATCGTCGCCGTCCGCCCCGCCGGTCGGCAGTCGGTGGGTCAGGCCCCGCCTCCGGGCGCGGCCTTCTCGTACCGGAACCCGAGGATCGGCGTGTCGCTCTCCACCTGCAGCTGGAAGCCCGCCACGTCGCCCTGGGCCGGAAGCGTCAGCACCAGCATCTCCTCGAGGACCGGGGTGTGCCCTTCCCCCAGGAAGATGACCGGAATCTCCACTTCGCTTCCCTCCGCGCCCGAGCGATTCATGATCTGGCCGTCGAGGGAGTAGACGCTCTCGCCGACCTGGCCGAGCTGGGCACGCAGGAACTCGAACGCGAGCTCTTCGCGGGCCTCGAGGATCGCCAGGGCCCCCGCCTCGTCCTTCTGCTCCGTGCGGGCGTTGGCCAGCAGGTTGTAGTTGACCCGCTCGTAGGGATACAGCGACACGAGTGTGTCGGCGAGCGGCAGCAGTTCCGCGTAGTTCTCGGCCTGGTAATGGGAGTTCGCGAGGTTCTCGAGCGTCTCCTTGTTCAGCGGCTGCTGGTCGTGCGCCTTCTGGAACGCCTGCGCGGCGCGTGTGAAGTTCCGGGCCCGGTACAGGCCGATCCCCACCTGCGACCACTGCGTGAAGCTGAGGTCGTCCCGGCCCAGCAGTTCGCCGAAGATCTCCTGCGCCGCCGAGTCCTGGTCCGCATCCACCAGGGCGATCGCGTAGTTGAGCTTGCCGAGCACGTCGTCCGGGTGGTCCGCCGCGTAGCTCTCGTAGATCTGCAGGGCCTCCTCGACCTGACCGGACGCGCGCATCAGTTCGGCGAGGTTGATCGTGGCGGCCCGGACGTTGGCTTCCTCCGCCCCGCCGGCGGCCAGCGCCTCGGTGTACATGGCGATCGCCTTCGCCGTGTCGCCGCGACTCTGGTGGATGGAGGCCGCGTTGTTCAGGGAACGGGCGTCTCGGTAGATCGAGTTCGCGTCCTCGAAGGCCTCGAGCGCCGCGGCCTCGTCGCCCGCGTTCAGCATCTCCACGCCCCGGTTGTAGAACGGGACCCAGGCGTTGAACCGCATCTCGTCCGCCTGTTCCTTGCAGGCCGGTACGGCCTCGACCAGGGCCGTCAGCATCGAGTCCGCCTGTGCGAAGTTGCGCAGGCCGAGATGCGCCTGGGCGGCCAGCAGGAAGGTCCGCGGATCGACGGGCTGCTTCGCGAAGGACGGCTCCAGGGCCTCCAGGGCCTTGGTGTACCGCTCCTGCTTCGTCTGCGGGTCATCCCTGCGCTGCGACCAGCTCAGCTCGATCTCGGCGCCCCGTGTCCACTGGTTGCCGCCCTCCACGCAGTCGTCCTGCGCGAGGGCCGGCGCCGCCGGCCACGCCAGCAGCAGGAGGGTCAGGGCGGTCATCACGCCCGCCAGGCTCACCGATCGTCTGTTCATGTAACAGAATTCCCGTTCGAGTCAACCACGCTGCGAAAGGGCCGCGAACCCGCGCGGGTCGGGCCCCGGCTCGCGGCGCATCCTGCCACGTGGGACGGGGACGCCGCAACCCCTTCTGGATACTCTCCCGGGAGGCGCGTGTTTCCCGCGGTATCCCCCGTGGGCCGGGAGGCCGGGGGGCGGATGCGCGGAGGAGACCGGACGGGTCCCTGCGGGTGTTCAGTCCGTGCCGGGCATCCCCCGCAGCAAGGTGAGGATCCGGCGCGCCAGCACGGGGCCGATTCCCTCGACGGCTGCCACGTCGGCCTCCGTCGCCCGTGCCACGCCAGCCGGACTGCCGAACCGGTGGAGCAGGGCCAGTTCGCGAGCCGGGCCCACCCCCGGCACCTCCGACAGCGCCGACGCGAGGGTTCGCTTGCGGCGCAGGGTCCGGTTGTATCCCACGGCGAAGCGGTGGGCCTCGTCGCGCACCCGCTGCAGCCAGTGCAGCGCGGGATCCCGCCGCTCCAGCACGACGGGCTCGTCGCGTCCCGGCAGCAGCACCTCCTCGTGCCGCTTGGCGAGCGCCGCCACGGGCAGGTCGGACACGCCGGCGCCTTCCATGGCCTGCCGCGCGGCGCCGAGCTGCCCCCGTCCGCCGTCGACCAGCACCAGGTCGGGAAGCAAGGCGTCCTCGCGCACGCGGCGCTGGAAATAGCGCCCGACCACTTCCTGCATCGCCGCCGGGTCGTCGGGTCGTCCGGGCTCGGCGGCGCGGACCCGGAACCGGCGGTATTCCGAGCGCCGTGGCCGGCCGTCGCGCAGCCACACGGCGGATCCGACCGTCTCCGCACCGCCGAGCGTGGAAATGTCGAAACACAGGAGATCCCGGGGCGGAGCCGCCAGACCGAGGGCGAGGGCCAGTCGCCGCGACGCCTCCCGACTGGCGGGATCGGCCGGCTCGGTGACCCCGGAGCGGAACGCGTGCGCCGCGTTCCGGGCGGCGAGCTCGAGCAGCCGCCGCTTCTGGCCGCGACGCGGGGCGAGAATCCGGACGGCTCCTCCCCGGCTCGCGGCGAGAACGTCCCGCAGGAGCGGCAAGTCGGGAAACTCCGCCGGGACGAGGAGCTCGGCCGGCGGCATCTCGCCCCGCAGCACGAACCCCTTGACGGCCGCCTCCACGAGCCCGGCCTCGTCGATGTCCGCGTCGCTCTCCGGAGAGTACTCCAGGAACAGCACGTCCCGCCCGAGGAGCCTGCCCCCGCGCACCCGCAGCAGAACGGCGCAGGCCGTGCCACCCTCCCGGTGCAGCCCGAGCACGTCGCGGTCTCCCCCGCGGACGTCCACGGCCGTCCGGCGCTCCGTGAACGATGCGAGCCCGGCGAGCACGTCGCGGAGCTCCGCCGCCAGCTCGAAATCGAGCCGCGCGGCCGCGGCGGACATCTCCGCCTCCACGGCGCGTCTCAGGTCCTCCGTGTGGCCCCCCAACACGGCCAGCACCTCGTCGATCGCCGCCCGGTAGCTCGCCTCGTCCTGGCGGCCCACGCACGGAGCCCGGCAGCGGTCGATGTGGAAGTCCAGGCAGGGGCGGTCGGGCGCCCGCCGCGGGAGGTCCCAGCTGCAGGTCCGGATCGTGAATCGTCGCTGCAGGAAGCGCAGGGCCTTGCGCATCGCGCCCACGTCGGTGAACGGACCGAAGTACCGTGCGCCGTCCGGGAGCAGGCGCCGGGTCACGAGAACGCGGGGGTACGGTTCGTCCACCGTGACCTTCACGTACGGGAACGTCTTGTCGTCCCGCAGGCGCACGTTGAAGCGCGGCGCGTGCTCCCGGACGAGGTTCGCCTCGAGCAGGAGCGCCTCTTCCTCGGTAGCCGTGACGATCGTCTCGAGCCCGGCGATCCGCTCCACGAGGCGTGCGGTCCGCAGGGACCCGGCCGCGTCCCGGCGGACGTACGATGATACGCGCTCCCGGAGGGACTTCGCCTTGCCGACGTACAGGACATCGCCGGCCGCGTCCCGGAACAGGTACACGCCCGGCCGCCGGGGAAGCGCGCGGACCCGGGCCCGCAGGCCCTCAGCCGGCGGCATCGTGCGACGGAGCCGCAGGCCGGGGCGGGCGACGGGCGATGGCCAGGTAGACGAGCCCGAAGGCCGACAGGACGACGGTCGTGAGCAGTCCCCGATGCACGAGGCTCCGGTCCGGGAGCACGGGTTCGACCAGCGTGCGGGCCGCCCATCCGGCGGCGGTGGCCACGAGCACCGCCACGGCGAGTCGCAGGACGGCGCGCAGGGCGTCCCGTCCGAGGAAGGGACCCAGGCGCCGCCGGAGGCCCGCCCAGAGCAGCAGCAGGTTCACCCACGACCCCAGCGCCCCTCCGAGCACGATGCCGACGGCGGCGAAGGCGCCGAAGCCCGACGCGCGCAGGAGCAGGGTCAGCGCCGCCCCCACGGTCACCGCGACGGCGACGGCGATCCCCGCGGCCCGCAGGGGGCTCGCCGTGTCCTGCATGGCGTGGAAGCCGCTCGCGAACAGCTTCACCGAGCTCGCCGCCGCGAGCCCCAGTCCGTACGCAGCGAGCAGCAGGGTCACGAGCGCCGTGCTCTCACGTCCGAACTCGCCCCGCTCGTAGACGACCGACACCAGGAGATCGCCGAACAGGAGCAGCGCGACGGCGGACGGCAGCACGAAGAACAGGATCTGGAACCACGCGAGACGGAGTCGTTCGGCGAGCGCCTCGCGCCTCGCCTCGCGCGACATCGCCGGAAGCGCCGCCGCCGCGATCGAGATGCCGAACAGGCTGATCGGGAGGTACGCGAGCCGCTGGGAGTACCCCAGCGCCGCCAGCGCTCCCGGCCCCGCGAGCGCCGCCAGCGCCACGTCCACGAGCGAGGAGACCTGCAGGATCCCCTGGCTGGAGATGACCGGCAGGCTGTTCCGGGCCACGCGCCGCACGGGCTCCAGCGACCACTCGAAGCCGGGACGGCGCACTCCGGAGAGGCGGAAGGCGACGGGAGCCTGCACTCCGACCTGCAGCAGCGCTCCGCCGAGCGCCGACCACGCGAGGGCCACGGCGATCCGCTCGGCCCCCAGGTGCGCCGCGACGAACAGGCCCGTCACCTGGGCCAGATTCCAGAGCGCCGGGGCGGCGAACGGGAGGAAGAAGCGATCGTGCGTGTTGAGGACGCCGAGGAACCAGGCCCCGACCACCAGGATCCCGGCCATCGGGAACAGGATCCGTACCAGCGAGGTCGCGAGAACTCGGGTCGCCTCGTCCGCCCCGGCGAGCAGGACCCCGGTGATCCACGGCGCCAGCAGGACCCCGAGACCCGCCAGCAGGCCGGCGGCCAGCAGCACCCCGCCGAGCACCGAGCGCGCCAGGCGGGCCGGCTCCTCCGATCCAGCCTCGCGCGCCGCGAGGCTGGATGCGTACACGGGCACGAAGGAGGCCGACAGCGTCCCTTCGCCCAGGAGGTTCCGGACGATGTTCGGGATCTTGAGGGCCGCCCAGTAGGCGTCGGCGGGCCGGCCGGTCCCCAGGAAGGCCGCGAGCGCCACGTCCCGGGCCACGCCCGTCACGCGGCTCAGGAGGATCCCGGCCCCGACCGAGCCGGCCGGACGGGCGCCGCGTCCCATCACGAAGCGCGCCGGCTCCGCGCGCGGCGCCTCCGGACCCGGGCTGCCCCGCCGTCAGGGGCCGCGGTCACCCGGCTCCCCCGCCGCGTCTCCCGCGGATCCATCGGACCCGCCCTCCGGTCCCTCCATCAGGGCGCGGACGAACCGCGTCTCGTCCCGCAGGCTCTCGAGGGATTCCGTGAGGTAATGGACGTCCGCCTCCAGCTCCTCGAGGCGTGCCGCGAAGCGCTCGGCATCCGGCGGAAGGCCGCGCGAGATCCGGTTCGCGAGCGCCTGCCCGACCTGCGAGTCGATGACGATCGCCAGAATCGGGATCAGCAGGACGAGGAGGATCAGAAACGCCCAGATCAAGAAGCCCCCGCATGGCCTTCGGGACGGCGCGCCGTCCTGCTCCGTGGCGCCGGCGCGCACACCGCCGCGAAACTACGGAAGGGTACGGAGACCAGCAACGGCCGCGGCAGACTTCCGGCCGCCCCTCCGGTCCCGCGCCTCATTCCAGTCCGTGGGCCCGGCGGAGCGCCGCGAGGAACGCCGGCCCGTACAGGGCGAGATAGCCGAACGGGCTCGCGATCCGCTCCTGCGGACGACCGCCCGGGTACAGGTGCGCCGCGGCCCGCCGGGCCTGGTCGATCCGCACGTCCATGATCTCGCGGACCCTGGCGTCCATCGTCGCCTCCAGCTCGCCGATCGCATCGAAGCCGTGCTTGCGTGCCTTGCCGATCGCCGAGCGGATGCCAGGGAGCTCGTCCTGGGCCGCCGCCTCCACCTCGGTGAAGCTCCGCCCCACGCAGGAGCGCGCCTCCCGGATCGCCGCCTCGAGCCGCTCGGGCCGATGGGAGGCGACGATCCGCGCCTCGATTCCGTCCGTACCCGCCGCGAGTTCCTCGGGCGACGCTTCCACCCGGTCCAGCCAGCGGTCCACCTTTCGTTCCACGACGGTCCACGAGGCCCGCGGGACGATCGCCGGCAGCGGTACCTCGAGGACAGCGAACAGCTGCGGCAGCTGGGCCCAGTACGCGATCTCTCCCGGTCCGAGGACCGTGGCGCCGACGGGCAGGAGCCAGGACTCGAGGACGGGCCGCAGAGCCGCCCCGGCGCTGAACCGTCCGGGGTCCTGCTCGAGTCGCTCGACCCAGGCCGCGACCGGAAGAGGATCTCCGTCCGGACCCGCGGAGATCCCGTCCGGCGTCCGGACCAGGTGGACGCGCCCCGCCGGGCCGTCCCAGAACACGTGCGTCCCGCCGTCGGGGGGACGGAGCCGGGGCTCGTAGCCGGCGCGCCGCACCGCTTCCGTGCCGGCCCGGAACGCCGCGTCGCAGTCTGCCGCCCGTTCCAGCGCCCGCCGCAACAGGGGAGCGGCGGCGCCGTGCACCTCCGAGGAACCGCCGTCCAGGATCGCGATGTCGACTCCCGCGAGCAGCTCGGCGAGCACGCGCTCGAACGCCCCGGTGAACGAGGTGCCGGCCCGATAGGCCGCGCGGAGCGGCGCGAACACCGCCTCCGAGAACTCGCTGGCGCCCGCCGCCGCGGCGAAGGATGCGGCCGCTTCGTCCACCTCCGGCGGGAGCGGCGATGGCCCTACGGGCCGGCCCGCGCGCTCCGGTGGGGGCTCGAGGGTGAACGTCCGGACCTGCCCCTCGCGGTCGACGAGCCGGGCAGCGGCCACCTCCTCCCAGTCGTGATCGTCCCCGGCCACCCAGAAGCAGGCGAGCGCCGGGCCGCCCGTCTCGGCGCTCCACCGTCGCGCCTCCGCCACCGCCGTGAGCGCCTTGTAGAGCACGTACAGGGGCCCCGCGAACAGGCCGGGCTGCTGGCCGGTCGTGACGAGCACGCCCCGGCCGTCCGCCACGATCTCCGGCAGGGCATCCGCCGTGCCCGCCGAGGTCGTCGTGAACGCGGCCGCGCCGAGTCGCCCGGCGCGCGGCCCTCCCGGGCCGGTCGGGCCCGCCGTGGCGAGGAGGGCGCGGGCGTCCTTCCGGTCCGCGACGAAATCGCCCGCCAGCGACTCCGGCGCTGCCAGGCGGCGCCGCACGAACCTGGGGCTCGCGTCGCCGCTCATGCCGCCCGTCCCGCCAGGATCAGCCGGTGTGACCGGCCGTCGAACGGCTCCCCCCCGTAGGAGCCGAAGCGGTCCTCGGTCCGCATGCCGTGCGCCGCGAGGAGCGCCTCCAGGTCCGCGGGCGGGTACAGCCGCACCCGCTCGTGAAAGGTGCGCTCCCCCTCCCCGGCGCCGTCTTCGTCGCTCAGGCGGATCGTCTTGACCACCGTGTCACCCTGGATCTCGCGCGTCTGCGTGACGCGCGTCGTGCCGACCCGCCTCTCGTCGCGCGCCACGAGGTCCTGCCGTACGCGGTCGGCGTTCAGGAAGTCGAGCAGGAACGGACCGCCGCGCTGCAGTACGCGCCGCATCTCCGTGACCACGCGTGCATCCTCCTCCCGCGAAGCGAAATAGCCGAACGACGTGAAGAAGCTCGTGAGCCCGGAGAACGCGCCGTCGCGGAACGGCAGGAAGCGCATGTCACCCCGCACGAGACGGGCGCGGGGACAGCGCTGGCGGGCCCGGCCGAGCAAGACGCGCGACAGGTCGAGGCCCACCGCGGGCACGCCGCAGGCCAGGAGCTCCCGCAGGTGCCGGCCCGCCCCGCAGCCGACGTCGAGGACGGTGCCGCCCTCGGGGGGCGGCACGGCCTCCAGGAACAGGCGCACGGCCCGGGTGGCCTCGCGCGCGTTCCGGTGCGGATACAGGGCGAGGTACTCCTCGCCGAACCAGTCCCGGAACCACTCCCGGGAGACCTCCCCTCCCTCGCTCGATCGTCTCATCGTCCCTTGTGATACGGTTCGCCCCGGAGGATCGTGCCGGCGCGGTAGAGTTGCTCCGCCAGGACCAGCCGGGCCAGGTCGTGCGGCAGCGTCAGGGCCGAGAGGGACAGGCGCCTCTCGCAGGCCTCGCGGAGCGCGGCATCCAAACCGTGCGCCCCCCCGATCAGGAACGCGATCCCGGCGCCCCCGTACGTGGCGAGATCGGACAGCCGCCCGGCGAGGTCCCGCGACGTGAACGGGCGTCCTTCACGGGTCAGCGCGATGCTCCGCAGGTCGGCCGGCAGTCGCTGTCGCAGGTCCTCGGCTTCCTTCCGTCGCACCAGTTCCGGCGGCGCCGCACGTCCGGTACGGGCGGCCGGGACCTCGATCGCCTCCAGGGAAAAGTAGCGTCCGGCCCGCGTCTCGTACTCGCGAATCGCCGCAGCCAGCGCCCGGTTCCGGGGCGCGCCGACGGCCAGGATCAGGACCCGCACGGGCTCGTCTCCGGCTGCAGGACCCGGCCGGCGAGCGGCCTCACCGCGCGAGGACCGTGTCGCGCAGGAAGCGCTCGTTGTCGCGCGCCGGCCACGTCTCCGTGTAGTGGAGACCGCGGCTTTCCCGCCGCCGCTCGGCACAGCGGACGATCAGGGAAGCCACGCCCCGCATGAACTCGACCTCCCGGGCACGCATCGCCCCGTCGCCGCTGCCGTCGCGTCCGATGCGGACCCCGGCGAGGGCGTCCAGCGCCTCGCCGGCCGCCTCGAGTCGCTCCCGCGAGCGCACGATGCCCGCGTTCTCCCACATGAGGTCGCGGATCCGCGACTCCACGCCCGCCGGTGGCTCTCCCGCGGCCGCGAGCGCGGGCGCCGTGGGAGCGGGCGAGGGCAGGACCGATGGCACGTGGCGAAGCTCCCGGAACACCCTTCGTACCGCCCGGTGCGCGAACACGACCGCCTCGAGGAGCGAGTTCGATGCGAGCCGGTTGGCCCCGTGCACGCCTGTGCAGGCCGTCTCCCCTGCCGCGTACAGGCCCGCCAGCGACGTACGGCCGTCCCAGTCCGTGAGAAGCCCTCCGCACTGGTAGTGGGCGGCGGGAACGACCGGAATCGGATCCCCGGGCAGGGAGATGCCCTGGTCGGCACACGTGGCGACGATGTGCGGGAAGCGCTCCGTCACCCGGTCCGCCGGCACGGCGCCGAGGTCGAGAAGCACGTGGTCCGCGCCGCCGGCCTTCATCTCGGCGTCGATGGCACGAGCCACGACGTCGCGCGGCGCCAGGGAACCCGCGGGATGATACCGCTCCATGAACGGCCGGCCCGCGACGGTCTTCAACTCCGCCCCCTCTCCCCGGACGGCCTCGGAGATCAGTCGCGCCCGGTCGGCCGCCGGGTACAGGGCGGTGGGATGGAACTGGACGAACTCGAGGTTGGCCACCGCGGCTCCCGCGAGGTAGCCCAGCGCGATCCCGTCTCCCGTCGCGATGTCCGGGTTCGTGGTGTGACGGTAGAGCCGTCCGCATCCGCCGGTGGCCAGGAGGACGGCGCGTGCCTGCACCCGCAGCCAGTTCGCCGCGCGGACGTCCAGCACCAGCGCCCCGTCGCAGCGCGTGCGCGACGAGACCGGGTCCCGGCCCGTGGTGAGCGACCACGCGAAGTGGTCCTCCAGCACCCGGATCCGCGGATGCTCGGCCACCGCCGTCACCAGGGCCCGTTCGATCTCGCGGCCGGTGAGGTCCGCGGCGTGCAGGATCCGGCGCCGACTGTGTCCGGCCTCCCGGCCCAGAGCGACTTCGCCCCGCTCGCGAGTGAACCGCACGCCCCACTCGACGAGCTCACGGACCCGGGCGGGACCTTCGCCGACGAGCTCCTCCACCGCGCGCTGGTGACACAGTCCCGCGCCCGCGACGAGCGTGTCCGCCACGTGCAGGGCGAACGAGTCGTCGGACCCGAACACGGCGGCCACCCCCCCCTGGGCGTAGTTCGTGCTCGACTCGACACGCGCCTTCTTGGTCGCGACGAGCACGTCGAGCCGCTCCGCCGCCTTGAGCGCGAAGCTGAGACCCGCGATTCCGCTCCCCACCACGAGCACGTCTGCGTGCACCGTCGGGACAGCGCTCATGATTCCTCTCCCCGGATGGTCCCATCGACCCGCCCCAGGGACGCGAGCCCGACGGCATGACGCACGGCGCGCCGGATCGCTTCCCCTCCCCGCCCCCAGCGCGGGACCTCATCGAGATACCACACCGGCACGTCGGACGCGAGGAGCGGCCCGAGCTTCACGGCATCCTTCCGGGTACACACGAGTCCCGCACGGGCCGCCGCCTCCCGGACGCGCGCCAGGGCCCGCCCCTCGAACGACTCGTGGTCCCGGAACCGGAGCGTGCGTGCCGGCGACACGCCCGTCCGCCGCAGCGTCCGGAAGAACGCCTCCGGCCACATCACGCCCGCCGCCGCCGCGACACCCGGACCCGGGGCACGGCCCGCGGCCCGATCGTTCGCGGGGCGCAGTCCCGCCGGATCCAGGCGAAGCACCGCCCGGGGCCGCCGCGGAGCGTGCCGGGCGGCGGCGGCCGCGGCGGCCTCCACGCCCGTCTCCGGCGCCCCGGGCCGCACGACCAGGACGACCGCGCCGGCCCGCGCCAGGGCGCCCGGCCGCTCGCGGAAGGGGCCGGCGGGAAGCCGGTACGGCCCAGGTCCCGCCCACGCCTCCGGGTCGAGGCAGACGACATCCAGGTCACGGGCCAGGCGCCGGTGCTGGAAGCCGGAATCGAGCACCACGGCGTTGGCCCCCCCGGCGACGGCGCGCCCGATCGCCGCGACCCGATCCCGACCCGCCGCGACCCGGATGCCCGGGGCCATCGCCCCGACGAGCGCCGCTTCATCGGCGTCCCCGGCCGTCACGACGGCGGGCGACCAGCCGGCCCGCCGCAGGTCCGCGGCGAGCAGGGCGGCCACCGGTGTCTTGCCGCTCCCTCCGGCCGTCAGACCGCCGACCGAGATCACCGGGACCGCGGCCCGTCGCATCGCCGTGACGCCCGCCTCGTGCAGCAGATCGCGCACATCGTGCCCGGCACCGTACGCCAGCGCCGCGAGGCGGAGTCCGGGTCCCGGCCCACGGCGCCACGCCGTCCGGATGCGCCCCTCCAGCCGATCGCGCGGCGGCGCTCCCCCACTCCCCCGGTGCCGTCTCTCCGGGGGCCGGCTCATGCCCTGCCTCCCTCGCGCTCCGCCGCGCGGCGGGCCCGGACGGCTCCCGCATCGAGCGCCGCCGCGATCCGGCTCTGCCACGCCTCGAAGTCCAGGTCCGGCCCCGCCGGCACCGGCAACGGCCGTCCCTGCGCCACGTAGACGCGCGCTCCGGGCAGGGGCACCTGGAAGCGGTCCCAGCTGCGCAAGGTGACCGCGCGGCGAGCCGCGGCGGCGAGAGGCACCACGGGGATGCCGCTCGCCGCCGCGATCCGTACCGCTCCCCCCTTACAGATGCGCGCCGGCCCGCGCGGCCCGTCCACCGCCAGGCCGAGCGGGATGCCCTTCGCGCCCGCCTCGATCATGCCGCGCATGGCGGCCTGGCCGTCGCGGGAGGAGGAGCCCCGGAAGGGCCGGTAGCCGAGGCGGGCGGCGACCGCCGCGGCCACGTCTCCGTCGGCGCTGCGGCTCACCATCACGCCCACTCCTTCCTCCCGGTGCCGCAGCAGGAGCGCGAGTGCATCCCGGTGCCAGAACACGTGCAGGGCGCCACCGGTGTGGAAGCGGGCCGGCGACACTCGCCCGTCCTCCGCGACGTCGAAGTAGCGCCAGCTGCGCCCCAGCGCCCGCAGGCCGGCGGCCAGGACCGCGTCCGTCCCGCTCATCGACCCGACCCGCTCCCGATCAGCGTCACCGCGATCGCGGCCACCCGGTCCGCGGCACCGGCCCCTCCGAGACGCCGGGTGACGTCCGCCAGGCCCTCCCGCATCGCCCGGCGCCGCTCGGAACCCGCGACGAGAAGCGGCCGCACGTCCGCCGCCAGAGTCCCCGGAGTCAGGTCCCCCTGGATCCGCTCGGGCACGAGGGCACGGCCGGCGACGAGGTTCACCAGGGAGACGTGCGGTACTCGCACGAGGCGCCGGGCCAGCGCGAAGGAAAGCGGGTGGAGCCGGTACCCCACGGTCATCGCCACGCCGGCCGCCGCCAGTTCGAGGGTCACGGTGCCCGATTTCGCGATGGCGGCGTCGGAACCGGCGATCACCTCCGCCGGCGGGGCCAGCGTCCCGGGCGGACACCGGGCGTAGAGCCGCGGGGGCAGGCCGGGCGCCCGGGCGACGTGCACCGTGAGGTCCGGCCGCTCCCGCTGCAGTTCCGCGGCGGCCGCGAGAAACCGCGGCAGCATGCGGCGTACCTCCTGGGCCCGTGACCCCGGGAACAGCCCCAGCCGGGGCGCTCGGTCCGCCTCCTCGAGCGGCGGTCGCGCCTCGACCGGAGGGGAGTCCAGGACCGGGTGCCCGACGAACGTCGCGGCCACCCCGTGCCGGGCGAGGAAATCCGGTTCGAACGGCAGGACGGCGCACACCGCGTCCGCCGCGCGCCCGAGCCGGGCCGCGCGTCCTTCGCGCCACGCCCAGACCTGCGGTACCACGTACCACAGCACCGGGATGCCGCGGCGGCGCACCGTCTCGGCCACGGGAAGGTTGAAGCCCGGATAGTCGATGGCCACGACCAGGGCGGGGCGGCGCTCCAGGATCCTCCGCTCCACGCGGCGTCGCAGGCGCGCCAGGCGGGGCAGGTGCCGCACGACCTCGGCGAACCCGAGGATGGCCAGGCGGTCGACGTGCTCGAGGAGCTCGACGCCCGCGGCCCGCATCCCGTCGCCGCCCAGGCCGGCCAGGCGCGCCCCCGGGATCCGCCGCCGCAGGGCGCGCGCCAGTTCCGCGCCGGCGCGGTCTCCCGAAGGCTCCCCGGCGAGAAGGAAGATCTCCGGTTCAGCCGGCACGGTCGAGGTAGGCGATGAGGAGCAGGACGAGCAGCAGCAGCAGGATCAGCGTCCCCGTCCGGAGGCCCCGCTTCGGTCCGAATCCCAGCTTCTTACGCTCTTCACGGATGTCCCGCAGCGACATGGCTCCCCCGCTCGATGTCCCGTTGAATTCGCAGCGCCACTTCGAGGGCGGCCCGGCCCTCCCCGGCCGTCGCGGTGCCGCCCGGCCGCCCGAGGATCGCGTCCCGGAACGCCTCCAGTTCCAGGCGGAGGGGCTCGCCCGGCGGCCCCGCGAGCGGAATGGTCTCCACGAGATCGGCCAGTCCGGCGGGGGGAACGATCGTCCCGGCTGGTCCCTCTCCCGGGCGGCGACGCAGGTACACGCCGCGGCCCGCCGCCAGGTCCAGGCTGAAGTAGCCGGTCGGCTGGAACAGCCGCAAGTGGCGGGTCCGGTCGGCCGAGGCGCGGCTGGCGCTGATGTCGGCCACCGCGCCGTTGCGGAACGTGATCCGGGCGTTGGCCAGGTCGATGGTGTCGGTGAACACGGGCACTCCGATCGCCTGGACTGATTCCACGGCGCTGTCGACCAGGTCCAGCACCAGATCGATGTCGTGGATCATCAGGTCGAGCATCACCGGCACGTCGGTCCCCCGCTGCTGGAACGGCGCGAGGCGCTGGCAGGTCACGAACCGCGGGTCGGCGAGGTGCGGCCGGCAGGCACGGATCGCCGGGTTGAAGCGCTCCACGTGCCCTACGCACAGGAGCACGCCGCGGGCCGCCGCCCGCTCCACCAGGTCGTCCGCCTCCTCCAGCGAGGGCGCCAGAGGCTTCTCCACGAGCACGTGACGGCCCGCGGAGATCGCCGCGGCGGCCACGGCGTGGTGCGCCGACGTCGAAACCGCCACCACGACCGCATCCGCCTCGCGCAGCAGCCGGGCCGGGTCCGCGAACGCGACCGTCCCGCACGCCTCCGCGACGGCGGCCGCCCGGGCCGGCGAGGCGTCGTGGACGCCGACCAGGCGCACCCCGTCGATCGTCCCCAGCAGCCGCGCGTGCACGGAGCCCAGCCGGCCCGTGCCCAGGACCGCGAACCGCACGGCGCTCACGTGATCACGCCGCGCCGGCTCGCGCGGATGAAGGCGAGCAGGCGCGCGACCTCCGGGCCGGGCGGCCCCTCCGCCTCCAGGCGGTCCATGGCACGGCCGAGGTGGAGCTCCCGGCTGCGGAATATCGTGCGATGGGCGCGACGGATCTCCGTGACCGTGTCGTCCGTGAACCCCCGCCGGCGCAGCCCGACCACGTTCACGCCGTGCAGCGCGCACGGGTTGCCGACGGCCATGAGGAAAGGAGGGATGTCCTGCGTGACCCGCGAACAGCCGCCCACCAGGGCGTGCGCGCCGACCCGGCAGAACTGGTGCACCCCTGCCAGCCCTCCGAGAACCGCCCAGTCGCCGATCTCGACGTGGCCGCCGAGCTGCGCCGCGTTGGCCACGATGACGTGGTCGCCGATCCGGCAGTCGTGCGCCACGTGCACGGAAGCCATCAGCACGACGTCCGCCCCCACCCGGGTGACGCCCGTCGCGGCGGTTCCGCGGTTCAAGGTGCAGAACTCCCGGATCACGGTGCGCGAGCCGATCTCGAGGCGGGTCGGCTCCCCCTCGTACTTCAGGTCCTGCGGGTCGGTACCCAGCGCCGCACCGTGCGAGATCCGACAGTCCTCGCCCACCCGCGTGTCCCTCTGGATCAGCACGTGGGACCCGACCCGCGTCCCGGCCCCGATCTGGACCGCCGGGCCGATGACGCTGCCCGGCCCGACGGTGGCCGACGGCGCTACCCACGCGCCGGGATCCACGATCGCCGTGGGATGAATGCCCGGGTGCGGGCCGCCGGCCGCGGGCTCTTCGGACACGGTCAGCGGTCCATCACCTGCGCGGTCATGGTCGCCTCCGCCACCACCCGGCCGGCCACCGTGGCGACTCCCCGCAGGCGGCAGGTGCGCCCTCGCAGCTGGACCAGATCGACATCGTACAGCAGCTGGTCGCCGGGGCGCACCGGCCGCCGGAACTTCACGTCGGTCATCGACATGAAGTAGACGACCCGCGCGGACGGGTCGTCGATGTCGTGCATCAGCAGGAGTCCGCCCGTCTGCGCCATCCCCTCCACGATCAGCACGCCGGGCATCACCGGGTGCGCCGGGAAGTGCCCCACGAAGAACGGTTCGTTCAGCGTGACGTTCTTCAGCCCGAGGATCCGGCGTCCGCCCTCGAACTCGAGCACCCGGTCCACGAGGAGGAACGGGTAGCGGTGCGGCAGAAAGGCGAGGAGCCCCTCCGCGTCGAGCACGAACCCGCCGTCCGCCGGGCGGAACAGGAGGCGCCGCAGCCGGCGGGCCACCTGCACGTTTCCCCGGTGGCCCGGCCGCTCCGCGACCACGTGGGCGCGCAGGCGGGCGCCGGCGAGGACGAGGTCTCCCACCACGTCGAGGATCTTGTGGCGCACGAACTCGTCGGGGAAGCGCAGCTCCGTGCCCGGTTGCAGGCCCGCCTCGGACAGGACCACCGTGTTCTGCGCATCGGCGCCCAGCGCGAGGCCGCGGGCGCGCAGTCCCTCCGCCCAGCTCTCGAGACCGAACGTGCGCGCCGGGGCCACGTCCCGGCAGAAGGAGCCCGGAGCGATCTGCGCCGACGCGAACTGGCGGCCGATCGACGGGTGCTCGAAGTCGATCTCCGCCGTGACCCGGTACCCGTCGTACGGCGTGATCGTGTAGCGGCTCCTTCCCTCCTCGATCCGCAGCGGCTCGCGGACCTCGATCGTGCGGGCCTCCCCCTCTTGTTCCTCGGTGCCGACTCGTCCCACCGCCTCGCACCACGGGGCGGCGCTGCCGTCCAGGGCCGGCGGCTCGGCGCCCGCGAGCCGGATCTCGGCGTTGTCCACCGCGTGCACCGCGAGCGCCGCCAGGAGGTGTTCGGCCGTCCGCACGGCCGCTCCGTCGACACGGAGAACGGTCTCCCACTCCACGCCGGACACCAGCTCGACGTCCGCCCGCAGGGTCGGGGTCCCCTCGAGGTCCACCCGCCGGAACAGGATGCCCGTGCCGGGGGGGGCCGGCCGGACCTCGCAGCGCGCTTCCTCTCCGCCGTGCAGGCCCCGGCCCTCGAGGACGAACGCGTCGGCGACCGTTCTCTGCCGGGCCGCGGGCGCGGCCGCCGCTCCGTTCTCACTCACCATTCCCCTCCTTCCGGCCGGCGCTCGGCGCCGATCCATCCCGCTCCAGGCGTTCGACGCGACGGGCCAGCTCGGGGAGCCGGAAGAAGCCCGCCGTCGCACGCAGCCAAGTCCGGTGCGGCCGGGCCGGATACCCCGACCAGGTCTCGCCCGCCGGTATGTCCGACATCACGCCCGACTTCGCCCCGATCGAGGCCCCGGCGCCGATCTCGAGGTGGCCGGCGATGCCGACCTGGCCCGCCACCCGGACGCCGGCTCCGAGAACCGTGCTGCCGGCGATGCCGACCTGGCCCGCGATCAGGCAGCCCTCGCCCAGCCGGCAGTTGTGCCCGATGTGGACGAGGTTGTCGATCTTCGTCCCCGCACCCACGACCGTGTCGCCCAGCGAGCCACGGTCGATCGTGCTGTTCGCCCCGATCTCCACGTCGTCGCCCAGCCGGCAGCGGCCCACCTGCGGGAACTTCCGGGGCCCCTCGTCCGTGCGCACGTACCCGAATCCGTCGCAGCCGACCCGGGCGCCCGCCTGGACGTGGACGCGGCGACCCAGCACCGAGCGTCCTGCGATCGTGCAGCCCGGACCGAGCCGGCAATCCTCTTCGATCCGCACCCCTTCGCCGACGACCGCGTGCGCCTCGATCCAGGTGTTCCGGCCGATGCGGGCCCCGTCCCCGACGACCGCCCCCGGGCCGATCCTGACGTCCGCGCCCAGGCGGGCCTCCGGAGAGACGACCGCGTCCGGGTGGATGCCCGGAGCCGGCTCAGCCACCCGGACGAACAGGGGAACCAGGCGGCAGAAGGCCAGCTCCGGGTTCTCGACCCGAATCACGCAGGCATCGCCCGGCTCGAAAGGAAGGTCCTCGGGCGCCAGGACGGCGCCCGGGGAGCGACCGGCCAAGCGGCGGAGCTGACGGCGGCCCGCGAGGAAGGTCAGCTCCTCCGGGCCGGCCGCGTCGACCGACGCCACGCCGGCGAGCCGCCGCCGCGGGTCCCCCTCGACGCGGCCGGCCACCCGGTCCGCCAGCTCCTGCACCGTGAACGTCGCTGTCACGGGAGTCGCTCCCGCTGCCGCCGGCCACGCCGCGCGCGGCCGGCGACCGGCCTCAGGGGGTCTCTTCGGCTGCGGGAGCGGCGGGCGTCGCCGGAGCGGCCCCCAGCCGCTGGATCACCACGTCGGTGATGTCCAGCGCGGGATCCGCGGCCACGACGCTCTCGCTCGCCAGGTCCAGGACGATCGCGTAGCCGTTGGCCGCCCGGATCTGCTCGATCATGTCGGTGACCCGGTCGATGATCGGCCGCAGGAGCTCCTCCTGGCGCTCGCGCGCCCGGTTCTCGAGCTCGAGCCGCTTCGTCTGGAGCGCCTGCTGCTTCTCCCGGATCTCCGACTGCTTCTGTTCCTTGGCCTGCGGGCTCAGCATCACTTCCTGGCGCTGGTAGTCCCGCACGAGCGAGTCCACCACGGCCACTTCCGTGTCCAGCTCCGAGCGCCAGCGCGTCAGCTCCTGGTCGAAGGTGCGCTGGGCGTCGGCGGAGCCGGGCGCCGCCTGCATGACCCGGGCCGAGTTCAGATACACGAACGACGACCCGGAGGGCGGCAGATCCTGCGCGGCCGCGGAGGACGCCACACCGAGAACGAGAGCGGCGCAGGCCGCGCCGGTCATGCGAACGAAGGACATCTCTGATTTCTCCCGATTGAAGGAAACACCGGCCCGGCAGGCCGGCGCCGCACGCCGGCCGGATCACGCGAAGCCGTCAGAACAGCCGCCCGAACCGGAAATGCAACTGCCAGCCCGGATCGGGACGTCCGAGGACGTCCCGCCGGTCGAACCCGTAGGCGTAGTCGAGTCCGATGGGCCCGAACGGCGTCACCAGCGACACGCCCAGGCCCGCGCCCACCAGCAGGTCCGTAGGGTTGAACTCGTTCGTCGAGCCCCAGACGTTCCCCGCATCGATGAACGTGCTCGTGAAGATGTTGTCGGTCAACTTGACCCCGAACTGGGCCGTGCTGGCGAAGAACGACTCGCCGACCCGGTCGATGCTGCCGATCCGGGCGTTGCGCGGAACGTGACCGCGCGGCGTGATCGTGGCTTCCTCGAAGCCCCGCAGCTGCTGGCCGACCTGTGTTCCTCCCATGAAGAACCGCTCCACGAAGAACGGGTTGTCGCCGAAGATGAACCCGGACTTGAACGACAGCCCGAGCACGAGCTCGATCGGCACCTGGCCGGGCCCGCCGCCGATCTGGCCGACCGGCGCGAACCACTCGCTGACCATCTCCCACTTCCCGTAGTCCCCGTCTCCCCCGAGGGGCCCCCCCGTGAATCGCGCCGAGATCGAGTTCCGGTTGCCCGCCGTCGGGAAGAGGCCTCCGGCCCGCGTGTCGCGGACGAGCCGGAGGTTCACCGTGCTGCGGGTACCCTGCGTGACCTGCCGGGAGTCGGCCGCCGTGACGCCGAACGCCTCCAGGTCGTCGATGTCGTCCTCGAACAGCGAGTACCCCACGAAGAAGCGCGTGCTCCGAAGCCCGAACACCGGCATCCCGAGCTCCACGAACGCGCCCGTCTGACGGCGCACGCCGAGGCTGAACGAGCGGAACTGGTCGCGCGAGCTCTGCGCCCCGATCGACAGGCTCTTGCGGGAACCGAAGATCTCGGGGTCCGTGTAGCTGACTTCGATGTCCTGGGTCCGTCCGCCGAACAGCCAGCGGAAGTGCCCCACTTTCGCCTGTCCGAACAGGTTCGGCTGATCGTAGCCAATGAACCCCGCGAGCCCCGTGGCCGCCGCCGCCGAGACGCCGAAGTTCACGTTCCCGGTCTGCTTCTCCCTGACCCGGTACACGAGATCGATGTCCCCATCCTCCCGCGGACGGATCTGGATCGCCTCATCGGGCGGCAGGGTCTCGAAGAACCCCAGGGACTGGAGGTTCTTCACGCTCTGAATGAGGAGCTGCTGCGAGTAGATGTCGCCTGGCAGCGTGAGCAGGACCTTCCGGATCACCCGGTCGTGCGTGAAGTCGTTGCCGATGATGGTGACGGTGCGGATGTAGGCCGGCTGTCCCTCCTCGATGAACAGCCGCGCGTCCACCAGCGGCGGGCCGCCCTCCTCCTCGGGCGGGACACGGACGATCTCGGGAATGACGCGAACCGACAGGTAGCCGGCGTCGCGGTACAGATCGGAGATCTTCTGTGACGCCTCGCTGAACGCCACCTGATCGAACGGCGGCAGCTCCTCGGGGCTCCGCTCCGCCTCACCGACCGGAAGGTCCCCTTCCCGGACCACCGGAAAGTACTGCACGAGGTCCGCGGTCGGGAAGCGGCGGTTGTTCTCGATCGAGAGGCTGCGGAGGAGGTACCGGGGGCCCTCCTGCACCCGGATCTCGATTCTCCCCTTGCCGGTGAGCGTGTCCACGACGATGGTGTCGCCGAGGACCGCCATGTCGATGTAACCGCGGCGGGCGTAGAAGTCGGGGATCCGCTCGGTGAGATCCCGCCGGTATTCCTCTCGCTGCAGTACTCCGGAGCGGAACCAGAAGAACCCCTCCTCGGCGGTCTGCATCGCGGAACCGATCTCCGCGTCCGCCAGGGCCTCGTTCCCGACGAAGTCGATCCGGGCCAGCGCGAGCTTCGGCCCTTCGCGTACGCGAAACACGAGGTCGAACCGGTCGAGCCCGGTGGGGTCGCCGGCGAGCGCCGTGTCCACTTCGGCCCGCGGATACCCCGCCTGTCCGAGCATCGCGCGCGCCAAGGCCTGCGCTCGTGCGACGCGCGCCGGATCGAGCGGCGAGCCCCCCACGAGCCCCGCCGAGTCGAGGACCGTCGTGGGGTCGACGTGCCGGAGGCCCTCGAACCGGTATTCGCGAATGACCGGACGCTCGGTGACTTCGATGTAGAAGATGTTCGGCTCGCGGGGCGTGACCCGCACCGTGACGTCGGAGAACTCCCCCGTGGCGAACAGGCGCTGGATCGCCTCCTGGACGTCCGGGCCGTTGATCACGTCACCCACCCGCAGGCGCGCCACGCGCCGCACGCCCTCTTCCGAAAAGCGCTCCACGCCGCGGACGACGATGCTGTCGACCCGGACCTGGTACAGCGGCCGTTCCTGGGCCGCGACCCGGCCGGCCGAGCCCGCCAGGAGGAGAGCGAGGGCCAGGCCGGCCCGGAGGGACCCCGTCGTTCTCAACTGGCGGAGCTGTGGGATGCCGCCCGGAAGACCAGCGTCTCCCCGTCACCCGCCACGTCCACGGCGATCTCGTCCCCCGGCGTGAACTCCCCCATCAGGATCTTCTCGGAAAGCGCGTCCTCGACGTGCCGCTGGATCGTGCGCCGCAGCGGCCTGGCACCGAACTTATTATCGTATCCGCGCTCGACGAGGAAGTCCACGGCCGCGTCGGAAAGAGACAGACTCAGCTCCTCCTCGGCCAGGCGCTGCTGGACCTGCCGCAGCAGGATGTGGACGATCTGCCCGATCTCGGTGCGGGAGAGGGGATGGAAGATGATCGTCTCGTCGATCCGGTTGAGGAACTCGGGAGTGAACACCCGCTGGATCTCGTCGCGGACGCGCTCGGCCATCTTCTCGTAGTCGATCCCGCCCTCGCCGCTCGCTCCCCCGAACCCGAGGGTGCGGCTGCTGGCGATGTCCCGCGCCCCGACGTTCGAGGTCATGATCAGGACCGTGTTCTTGAAGTCGATGGCCCGCCCGTAGTTGTCCGTGAGACGGCCCTCGTCGAGCACCTGGAGCAGGATGTTGAACACGTCCGGGTGCGCCTTCTCGATCTCGTCGAGCAGGACCACCGAATACGGCCGGCGCCGAACGGCCTTCGTGAGGGTGCCGCTGTCTTCGTACCCGACGTATCCCGGGGGCGCCCCGATGAGCCGGCTCACCGAGAACTTCTCCATGTACTCCGACATGTCGACGCGGATCAGCGCCTGCTCGTCGGCGAACAGGAAGCGCGCGAGCTGCCGGGCGAGCTCCGTCTTTCCGACCCCCGTCGGACCACAGAAGATGAAGCTGCCGATCGGCCGGTCCGGGTCCTTGAGGCCCGCGCGGGTACGCCGGATCGCCCGGGCGAGCGCGTGAATCGCCTCCTCCTGGCCCACCACCGAGTCCCGCAGCTCCTCCTCCATGCGCAGGAGGCGGGCCGTCTCCTCCTCGCGCAGCCGGCTGACGGGGATGCCCGTCCAGCGGGAGACGATGAACGAGATCGCCTCCTCGTCCACCACGGGACGGTGCTCGCGCTGCCGCGTCTCCCATTCTTCCTGCCGGCGGCGGATCTCCTGCTGCAGGTCCTTCTCCCGGTCGCGCAGCGTGGCCGCCTTCTCGAAGTCCTGGTCCCGGATCGACGCATCCTTCCGCTCGCCCAGCTCGTCGAGCTCCTGCTGCAGCTCCTGGATCTCCGGGGGCGGCACCTGCGCCCCGAGCCGCGACCGCGCCCCGGCCTCGTCGAGCACGTCGATCGCCTTGTCGGGCAGGAACCGGTCCGTGATGTACCGGTCGGACAGGCGGGTCGCGGCCACCAGGGACTCGTCGGGCAGCTCCACGTGGTGATGGTCCTCGTAGTGCTTCCGCAGTCCCTTGAGGATCTCGATCGTCTCGTCGACCGATGGCGGCTCGACGATCACGGCCTGGAAGCGCCTCTCCAGCGCCCCGTCCTTCTCGATGTACTTGCGGTACTCGTTCAGGGTCGACGCACCGACGCACTGCAGCTCGCCGCGGGCGAGCGCCGGCTTGAGCATGTTCGAGGCGTCGATCGCCCCCTCCGCGGCTCCGGCGCCCACGAGCGTGTGCAGCTCGTCGATGAACAGGATGATCCCGTCGCTCTGCGAGATCTCGTTGACGATCGCCTTGAGGCGCTCCTCGAACTGGCCCCGGTACTTGGTGCCCGCGATCACGGCGGCCATGTCGAGCGCCAGCACCCGGTGGCCGCGCAGGCTCTCGGGCAGGTCGCCGCGGACGATCTTCTGCGCCAGGCCCTCCACGATCGCCGTCTTGCCCACCCCGGGCTCCCCGATCAGCACCGGGTTGTTCTTCTTGCGGCGCGACAGGACCTCCATGACCCGCTCGATCTCCTCGGACCGGCCGATCGTCGGGTCCAGCTCGCCGCGGTCGGCGAGCTCCGTCAGGTCGCGGCAGAAGTGGTCCAGCGCGGGCGTCTTGGACTTGCCCTCGCCCCGGGCCGCACCGGCCTTGCCGTCTCCCGGCTCCTGCTGCGACGCCGGGATGTCCGCAGCGCCTCCGAGCAGCTTGAGCATCTCGGCACGCGCCTCGTCCTTGCCGACCCCCAGCTCGCCGAGGACCTTGGCCCCGAGCCCGCGCTCCTCCCGGAGGAGTCCGAGCAGCAGGTGTTCGGTGCCCACGTAGCTGTGGTTCAGCTCGCGGGATTCCTGGATCGCGTACTCCAGCACCTTCTTGGCGCGCGTCGTGTACGGCAGCTCGCCGATCGGCGTGGACGCCGTCCCCGGGCGCACGTTCTCCTCGACCAGGCGGAGCAGTTCCTCGCCGTCCGCCGCGAGGTTGCGGAGGATCTCGGCCGCGACCCCCTCCCCCTCGCGGAGCAGGCCGAGCAGGATGTGTTCGGTTCCGACGTAGTCGTGCTGGAGCCGGACCGCTTCTTCCCGCGCCATCGCGAGAACCTTGCGGACCCGGTCCGTGAAGTTGTAGTTACCGCTGCTCATCCCAACCCCTGCCGGCGCCGCCCGTCGCGCCGCGTCAACTCGTTGATCGTGGATCCGTGCCCGGCCGTGCGTCCCCCGACTCGTCGCGCTCCAGGCGCGCCCGGACGAAGGCGGCGCGGGCCACGTCCACCTCGGTATCATCGAGACGGGTGCCCGCATCCCGGATGCGGTGCGCCGTCCTGGCAAGCACGAGAATCTCGTTCAGCGTCTCTACACGCGGCGTCGGGAGGAGTTTCAGCGCGACGCCCAGCCGCAGACCGGACAGCAGGTTGAGCAGCTCCTCGCCCGAGATCGCGCGGGCGTGGCGCAGGATCCCGTACGCCCTCCACACCTTGTCCTCTATGACCGCCGGGGCCTCACGCAGCAGCACCGTGCGGGCGTTCCGTTCGTATTCCACCACCTTCCCCGCCACCCGGGCGAGATGGTCGATCAGCTCGGACTCGGTCTTGCCGAGGGTCGTCTGGTTGGAGATCTGGAACAGGTTCCCGGCGATCTCCGACCCCTCGCCGTGCAGCCCACGGAACGTCAGGCCCACCTGCGAGATCCCTTCCAGCACCCGGTGGATCTCGCGGGTCAGCACGAGGCCCGGCAGGTGCACCAGCACCGAGGCCCGCAGCCCCGTCCCCACGTTCGTCGGGCAGGACGTGAGATACCCGAACTCGGGGTGGAAGGCGTACGGCAGCAGCGTCCCGATCTCCTCGTCCAGCAGGTCGAGACGGCGCCATGTCTCCTCCAGCGCGAAGCCGGCGCCGAACGCCTGGAGTCGGAAGTGGTCCTCCTCGTTCACCATCAGGCCCACATCGTCGCCGGCCGCGAGGGCGAGCGCCGCGGCCGGCGGCGGCTCGCTCTCCGGTCCGAGCAGCTCGCGGCTCACGAGGTGGCGCTCGAGGAGGATCGCGCGGTCGTTCGCGTCCAGGTCGGCGATCTCCCACAGGGTGGAGCCGGCCAGGGAGGCGCACTCGCCGGCCACGGCCCGCGCCCGCTCCAGGATGCGTTCCGCGTCCTCGGGGTCGGCGCGGCCCCCGAACGGGAATCCCTGGAGATTCCGGGCCAGGCGGACCCGCGTGGACAGCACCACGCCGCCATCCTCGTCCGACCCGGTCAGCCAGCGCAGCCCGCGGTCGCCGACGCCCGGCCCGCCGGCGCTCACTCCGCCCCCTCGAGGGCGTGGATCCGGTCGCGCAGCTGCGCCGCGGTCTCGAAGTCTTCCGTCTCGACGGCCCGCTGCAGACGGCGACGCATCGCCGCGAGGCGGGCCAGTCGGTCACCCGCCTCGGACTCCTCGTGGACGTACAGCTTCCCCACGTGCTGCGACGAGCCGTGGATGCGCCGCAGGAGCTGCCGCAGCGGCGACTCGAAATGGTCCCAGCACTGCGGACAGCCGAGACGTCCGGTACGCCGGAAGTCCGCGGCCGTGATGCCGCAGAACGGGCACGGCGCCGACGGAGCCGACGTGCGGTCCGCGGCCGTCGGCTTCCCGAGTTGCGCGAGGAAATCCACCAGGGGGGCCTTGACGGGAGCCGACGCCGCGACACCCCGCTCGCCGGCGCACACCGCGCAGAGATGCAGGGTCTTCATCTCCGCGTCCTCGATGGTCGTCAACTGGATCTCGGCGGGGCGTTCCCCGCACTGGTCGCACTGCATCCCGTCAGCCGATCTCCCGGGTCGTGACCGCCTCGGAGGTCTCCCGGGGCCGGAGCGTGCCGTCCCGCAGCTCGAGCACCCGGTCGGTCCGCGCCGCGAGCGACGCGTTGTGCGTGACGACGATGAGCGCCGTCCCGTGCCTCCCGGCGAGGTCGAACAGGAGATCGTGAAGCCGCTCGCTCGTCTCCCGGTCAAGGTTACCCGAGGGCTCATCGGCCAGCAAGACGGGTGGCTCGTTCGCGAGCGCTCGCGCCACGGCGACCCGCTGCTGCTCACCGCCGGACAGGCGGGCCGGTCGGTGCTCGAGACGTTCCGACAACCCGACCTGGTCGAGCAGCGCACGGGCCCGGTCCCGCGCCGCCTTCCTCCCCGTCCCCATGATCAGTTGCGGCATCATCACGTTCTCGAGGGCCGTGAAGTCGCGCAGCAGGTGATGAAACTGGAAGACGAACCCGACGAACCGGTTCCGGATACTGGCGAGCTCCTCGTCCGGCAGCAGGGAGATGTCCCGGCCGCCGAGCAGGACCCGTCCGGCCGTGGGAACGTCGAGTCCGCCGAGCGCGTGCAGGAGGGTCGACTTCCCGGCCCCGCTGGGACCGACGATGGCGACGGTCTCGCCGGCAACCACCACGAGGTCCACACCCCGCAGCACCCGGATCTCGAGTCCCGTCGCTCCGACGAAGGTCCGCTGGACGCCCTCGGCCCGGACGGGCGGAGTCGCCGCCCGTCCGGTCGCCGCGTCACTCATGCCGGATCGCCTCCACCGGCGTGTACTCGGCGGCGCGCCGCGCCGGGTACAGCGTGGCGAGAAAGGAGATGACCAGGGACGCAGATACGATGAGCAGCACGTCGGGCAGGTTGACGTCCACCGGGAGGCGGTCCACGAAGTAGACGTCGCCCGGCAGGGTGATGAACTCGTAGCGGTACAGGAGCCACGCGAGACCGATGCCGAGCGATGTGCCCACGGCCGTGCCTACGAGGCCGATCACCACGCCCTGTACCACGAACACCCGCATGATGTCGCGTCCCGTGAGCCCCATCGCGCGCAGGATCCCGATCTCGCGGATCTTGTCGGTGACGACCATGATCAGCGTCGACACGATGTTGAACGAGGCCACCAGGACGATGAGCAGCAGGATCACGCCCATCGCGAACTTCTCGAGCTTCAGGGCCGAGAACAGGCTGGCGTTCTGCCGTTGCCAGTCGTCCACGCGGTAGGGAAAGCCCAGCTCCGCCTCGAGGCGCGACGCGACCTCGCCGGACCGCCACGGGTCTTCCACGTTGAACTCCACGCCCGTGACGAGCCCCTCCATCCGCAGGAGACGCTGCGCGGCCGCGAGATCCACGTAGGCGAACTTCGTGTCGTACTGGTAGAGCCCCGTCTCGAACAGGCCGGTCACCTCGAACAGCCGGATCTGCGGCTGGATCCCCGTCGGGGTCAGCTCGGCCCCCTGGAACGAGACGACCGCGACCTCGCGGCCCGGGAACAGCCGCAGCCGATCGGCGAGGCTCGCCCCGAGGACGATACCCGGACGTCCCGACTCGGTGGGCTCGAACGGCATGCGGCCGGCGACGAGGTGCTCGTCGATCCTGGTGATCTCGAGCGCCTCCGGGTCGTCCGGGATGCCCCGCAGGACGGCTCCTTCGGCATAGTTGCCGCCCGGGACGTTCAGTCCCACCTCGGTGTAGATGAACGGGGCGGCCGCGACGACCTCCGGGTCCGCGAGCACCCGCGTCCGCACCGGCCCCCAGGCCTCCATGCGCACGCTCTCGCCCAGCTCGAGGATCATCCCGTGGGCGCTGGCCCCGAGGATCTTCTCGCGCAGGTCCGCCTGCAGCCCCGACATCACGGCGATCACCACGATGAGGGCCATGACCCCCACCGCCACGCCACCGATCGCGATCCAGGTGATGAGCGACAGGAATCCACGGCCGCGGCGGCTCGAGAGATAGCGGCGGGCGATGAACCCGTGGATCCGCCGGGCGCCGGGCCTCGCGTCGCCGCGGTCAGCCGGACCCATCGGCATCCCGCAGGACCGGGTAGAGGATGACCTCGCGGATCGACGCCCGCCCGGTCAGGAGCATCACGAGACGGTCGACGCCCATGCCGATGCCTCCCGTGGGCGGAAGCCCGTATTCCAGCGCCTGCACGTAGTCGACGTCGAGCGACTGCGCCTCCTCGTCGCCCGCGGCGCGGGCCACGGCCTGGTCCGCGAAGCGGCGCCACTGGGCCACCGGATCGTTCAGCTCGCTGAACGCGTTCACGAGCTCCGTGCCGCCCACGATGACCTCGAACCGCTCGGCCAGGTCCGGATCGCCCCGTCGTGGCTTGGCGAGCGGGCTCATCTCGAGCGGGTAGTCGAAGACGATCGTCGGGTCGACGAGCTCCGGCTCGACCCAGGCCGAGAAGGCGGCCTCGAGCAGGCGGGCCCGGGACGCGCCCTCAGCCTCGCCGCGCCCGGAATCCGCCAGGCGCCGCGCCAGATCGGCATCCGACGCGCTCCTGGCATCGAAGCCCGCGTGCCGCTCCAGCGCGGAAAAGAACGGGATGCGCTCCCAGGGCGGAGTCAGGTCGATCTCGTGTCCGCCCCACTCCCGGCGCAGCGATCCTCCCGCCGCCTCCGCGGCGGCCACCACGAGGCGCTCGGCCAGTTCCATCATCGTCCCGTAGTCCGCGTAGGCCTGGTAGGCCTCCAGCATCGTGAACTCGGGGTTGTGCGTCCGGTCGATGCCCTCGTTCCGGAAGTCCTTGCCGATCTCGTAGACCCGGTCCAACGACCCCACGATGAGCCGCTTCAGGTAGAGCTCGTCGGCGATGCGCAGGTACAGGGTCCGGTCCAGCGCGTTGTGGTGCGTGGTGAACGGCCGGGCGAAGGCGCCTCCATACAGGGGCTGGAGCACGGGCGTCTCGACCTCCAGGAAGCCCTCCGCGTCGAGGACGCGGCGCAGCGCCGACACGATCCGGGCGCGGACGACGAACAGCTCGCGCACCTCCGGGTGCACGGCGAGGTCGGCGTAGCGCTGCCGGTAGCGGGATTCCGTGTCGGCGAACCCGCCGTGGACCACCCGCTCCCCGTCCTCGCCGACCTCGACCTTCCCGAACGGCAAGGGCCGCAGGGCCTTGGCGAGGAGCTCGAAACGCTCGGCGCGCACCGTCACCTCGCCCGTCCGGGTCCGGAACATCCGGCCCTCGACCCCGATCCAGTCGCCCAGGTCGAGCAGGTCGAGCAGCTCCGCCTCCCGGGGGTCGAGGTCCTGCCGGCGGAAGTACGCCTGCAGGCGACCCGACCGGTCGCCCAGGTGCGCGAACGCGCTGCGGCCCATGTCGCGCAGCGACTCGATGCGGCCCGCCACCCGGACCGCGGCCTCTTCGCCCTCGTCCGCGTGCGCGGCGAACGCCGCCGCGAGATCGTGCGTCGGCTCCCACGCCCACGCATAGGGCTCGATTCCGAGTTCCCGGATCCGGCGCAGCTTCTCCCACCTGTCGCGGATCGGCTTCGGCCGCTCGGGCGACGCGTACCAGTCCTCGATCGGGAGACCGTCGCGCGGGACGCCGGCCCCCGGACCGGCCTCCGGCCGTGACTCCGGTCCCGACCGTTCCGCGGAGCTCATGCGCTCCGCTCCCCCTGCCGGCGCAGAAAGGCCTCCACGAACTCCTCGATGTCCCCGTCCAGCACGCCCTCCGCGTTGCCGACCTCCGCGCCGGTCCGGTGGTCCTTGACCATCGTGTACGGCTGCAGCACGTAGGAGCGGATCTGGTTGCCCCACGCGATGTCGGCCTTCGCGTCCTCCAGGGCGCGCCGCTCCGCCTCCTTCTCGTCCTGCGCCTTCTGGTAGAGGGCCGCCTGGAGCATCTTCATCGCCTTGGAGCGGTTCTTGTGCTGGCTCCGCTCCTGCTGGCAGGCGACGACGATTCCGGTGGGGGTGTGCGTGATCCGGACCGCCGAGTCCGTCTTGTTGACGTGCTGCCCCCCGGCGCCGGAGGCCCGGTACGTGTCGATGCGCAGGTCGCCGTCGTCGATCTCGATCTCGACGTCCTCGTCGACGACGGGATAGACGAACACGGAGGCGAACGACGTGTGCCGTCGTCCCTGCGCGTCGAACGGCGAGATCCGCACCAGCCGGTGTACTCCGTTCTCGGCCCGCAGGTACCCGTAGGCGTTGTCTCCCCGGACCTCGAGGGAGGCGGACTTGAACCCGGCTTCTTCACCCGGCTGGAGATCGAGGATCTCGACCGTCCAGCCGCGACGCTCGGCGAAGCGCGTGTACATGCGGACGAGCATCTCGGCCCAGTCCTGGGACTCCGTTCCCCCCGCGCCGGGATGGACCGTGACGATCGCGTCGCGGTGACTGTCGGGCCCCCGGAGCATGTTCCGCAGCTCCAGGGTCGAAAGGTCCCTCTCGACCGAGGCGATCTCGGTTTCCACCTCCGCCGCCAACCCCTCGTCCCCCGCGTCCTCGAGCAGCTCCACCATCTCCTGCAAGTCGTCGACCCGCCGGGACAGCCGGCTCCAGGGCTCCGTCCAGGCCTTGAGGTCCTGCGAGCGGGCGATCGCCTCGCGCGCCTCCTCCTGGCGGTCCCAGAACCCCGGGGTCGACATGCGCTCCTCCAGCGCCGCCAGCTCCTCGCGCTTGGCGGCTATGTCAAAGAAACCCCCTCAGCTCGTCGAGCCGCTCGCGCTGCTCCTCGAGCCGGTCGCGGCTCGCCTCCGATACCTTCATGCTGGAAACTCTCCGTGGCTCGAACCCGCCGGGCCCTTCCGCCGGCAATGAAAGCGGGGCCTCCGCCCCGCGGAAGACCCCGAATCCGCGGCGAGTCTAGCCCGTGCGATCGGCAGGGTCAAGCGGCCCCTCGCGCAGGTCCAGGTCGATCTCCCGTTTCTCTCCATCGACCCGCACGACGGCCACCCTGACCCGGTCCCCGAGGCGGAACCGTCTCCTGCTGCGCCGGCCGGTCAGCGTGAACGTGGACTCGTCGTGCACGTAATAGTCGTCGCGCAACGAGCTCACGCGAACCAGGCCCTCGGTCAGGACCTCGTCCAGCAGGACGAACAGCCCGAATCCCGTGACGCCGCTGATCGTGCCCTCGAACTCGTCCCCGAGGTGCCGCTCCATGTAACGGACGGTCTTCAGCTCCACCGAGTCCCGCTCCGCCTCCTCGGCCCGGCGTTCCCGCACCGAGCAGTGCCGCGCCAGCTCCTCGAGCGCCTCCGCGTCGGGCCCCGCCCGGCCCGTACGCCCCTCCAGGGTCCGGACGATCGCCCGGTGCACCAGCAGGTCCGGATACCGGCGGATCGGCGAGGTGAAATGCGCGTAGGCCCGCGAAGCGAGCCCGAAGTGCCCCGCGTTGCGCGTGGAGTAGCGAGCCTGGCGCATGCTCCGCAGCGCCACCATGGACACGAGGAACTCCCGCGGCGAGCCCTGCTGGGCCTGCACCAGGCGGGCGATGTCTGCCGGGCCCACGTCCTCCGCGGGAAGCTGTGCGCCGAACAGCCCGGCCACCGAGCGCAGGCCCTCCAGCCGCTCCGGGTCCGGCGGCTCGTGGATCCGGTACACCAGCGGCAGGTCTTCGTCCTGCCCCAGTTCGGCCACCGTTTCGTTGGCGAGGATCATCAGGTGTTCCACGAGGCGGTGCGCCTCGAGTCGCGGTCGGGCCCGGATCGCGACCGGTTCGCCGCGCGCATCCAGCTCCACCTGTGGCTCGGGGAGTCCGAAGTCGATCGCGCCTGCCGCCTCGCGGCGCGCCCGGAGGCGCCGGGCGAACCCCGCGAGCAGGGAGAGCGTCCGCGCGAGGTCATCCTCCCCCTCCGCCGCTCCATCCCGGCCCGTCCCCTCGAGCAGCGCCTGGGCTCGCTCGTAGGAGAGCCGGGCGGCGCTGCGGATCACGCCGCGGACGATCCGCCGCCCCCGTACCGCCCCGTCGGCCGACACGTCGTACAGAATGGACACGACCAGCCGGTCCTCGTCCGGTACGAGCGAACAGAGCCCGCCGGACAGCTCCTCCGGAAGCATCGGCACGACGCGGTCCACCAGGTAGATGCTCGTGGCCCGTTCCGCCGCCTCGCGGTCCAGCGCGGAGCCGCGCTTCACGTAGAAGGACACGTCCGCGATGTGGACGCCGATCTCCAGGCTCCCATCCGGATGCCGCCGGGCGGAGAGCGCGTCGTCGTGATCACGCGCGTCCGCCGGGTCGATGGTGAACGTCCGGCGGTCGCGCAGGTCCTCCCGCTGCGCCAGGTCCTCCGGGCGGATACCGCGGCGGGCAACGCGCCGTGCCTCGGCCACCACATCGGGCGGAAAGTCCAGGGGAAGCTGGTGGCCCAGGAGTACGGCCAGGACGTCGACCCCGGGGTCGCCGGGCCGCCCGAGCACCCTGGTGACGCGACCCACCGGGCCGGGACCGCCTTTCCCCCAGTCCACGATCTCCACCAGCACCACGTCTCCCTCGGACGCGTCGCCGGCGGCGTCGCCGGCGACCAGGACCCGGGTTCGGAGGGGCGGTTCGATGGGGACCACGTACCCGACGCCCTGATGGCGATGCCACGTGCCCACGACCTGCTCGACCGAGCGCTCGAGGATCCGGACGATCCGTCCCTCCGGATTCCGCCCCGGCCGGCGGCGGTCGACCCGGACCACGACCCGGTCTCCGTCCTGCGCCGTGTCGAGCTGCCGGGCGGGCACGAAGACATCCTCGGTTCCCGCCTCGTCGAGGATCACGAAGCCGTCGCCACCCCGCGTCACCTGCAGGCGTCCGGGCTGCGCCTCGAACCGGGCGGGAAGCCCGTAACCGCCACCGCGCTGCCGGAACACTTCGCCCTTCGCCTCCATGTCGCTGAGCAGGCGGCGGAAGGTCCGGTACGACGACTTGCTCACCTCCAGCGCGCGCGCCAGCTCCCGCGCGGGCAGCGGTCGGTCACCGGCACGCTCGAGGTGCGCCAGGATCGCTCGGCGGTCCGGACGGTCGGTGCTCACCAGGGCCTCCGGTTCAGAGACCGATCGCGAGCGAGAGCTGGAACGGGGAGCCGCTCTCGAAGCGCGAGAAGTCGTCGAAGGAGCGTGCCAGGTCGAGGGTCAGCCGCTCCCAGCGCAGCCCGATCCCGAGCGTGGGGCCCGTCCGCCCGTCGGTCGACGCGGCGTAGCCCGCGCGGGCGAGAAGAAGGCCACGCCAGGCCAGCTCGAGCCCGGCGTGCACGTCGAGGTCGTCGAACTCGGTCAGCGTCTCCTGCAGGTCGAGCCGGGCGACGAGATCCACCTGGCCGTCCGACCAGCCCCCGGCGGCACCCGCCGCCTCCGGCACGGATACCTCGAGTCCCACGCGGCCCCGGGCCGGAAGAGCGTCCTCGGGGCCGCCGGACACCCCGATGCCGCCGCCGAGATTTCGTAGCAGCACGCCGATCCGCACGCCCGGGGCTCCCGGCGGCTCGGCCACGGCGCCGACATCGAAGGCGCTGCCCGAACCGGTGTCGTCGAAGGCCTCGCACGGGCCGGAGCAGTCGGCCGCCAGGCGCACGAGCTTCCAGTTGGCCCCGACGTCCAGCCACGGCAGGACCCGCCGTGCCGCCGTGACGATCAGCGCGCCGTGGGCGGGCTCGATGGTCCCGATGTCGGCGTTCGCGGCATCGCGGGCATCGATCTCGCCCAGGTCGTAGCGGAAGTAGCTGGCCCCGAACCGGAAGCGGGCGACGGCCACCACCGCTCCGACGGAGGTGGCCGTCGCCGCGAAGTCATCGGCCCCGGACGCGAACAGCGCGCCACCTTCCAGGCCCGCCAGGCTGGCCGGATTCCACAGGGCCCCCTCCACGTCGCCACGCGCGGCCGCCACGGCGCCGCCCATCCCGGTCGAGCGGGCCCCGATGGGAACCAGCAGGAATGCCGCAGTCTCGGCTGCCGATCCGGCGTCCTCCCGCTCGGCCGGGTCCGACTGGGCCGCGGCGGGCCGTACGGCGAGCAGGAGCGCCCCGACGACGGACAACAGGAAGAGAGGCGGCCGCGGGCCGCCCCTAGTAGGACTCTGCCTCATCGAGGAGCAGGATCGGGATCCCGTCCTCGATCCGGTACCGGAGACGGCAGGCGGGGCAGCGCAGCTCGGGCTTCGCCTCGTCGTACTCCAGCTCGCCCCGGCACCCGGGACAGACGAGGATGTCGAGCAGGGCGGGATCCAGCGACATGGTCAATCTCTCCTGGACGGTATGGGATACCCGAGGAGCTTAAGCCGGGCCGGGTCGCGCCGCCAGTTGCGCATCACCTTCACCCGCAGGTCGAGGTACACGCGCCGGCCCGTCAGCCGCTCGATGCCGCGGCGCGCCTCCGTCCCGATCTCCCGCACCATCGCCCCGGCCCGGCCGATGACCATTCCCTTCTGCGACTCCCGCTCCACGAAGATCGTCGCCGCGACGTACACGGGATCGGCTGCTTCCCGGAACTCCTCGATCCCCACCGCGATGCTGTACGGGAGCTCCTGGCCGAGGCGCTGGAAGCACGCCTCCCGCACCAGCTCGGCGGCGAAGAACCGCACCGGGGCGGTCGCGATCTCGTCCTCCGGATAGAGAAAGGGCCCCGCGGGCAGACGGGACAGGATCGCCGCCCGCAGGTCCGCCACGCCGGTCCCCCGCGTCGCCACCGTGCACCGGACCTCGTCCCACGGTCCCGCGGACCGGAAGCCCGCGGCGAGCCCCTCCGCGGCCCGCGTCCCGGGACGGTCGACCTTGTTCAGGCACAGGAGCAGGGGCCGGTGGCGCGGGGCGGACCAGGCGCGGGCGTGCGAGAGGCTCGCGGCATCTCCGGCATCCGCCACGTACAGCACTACGTCCGCCTCCGCGGCGGCCTGGCGGGCGTCCTCCAGCATGCCCTGCTGGAGGAGGTAGCGGGGCTCGAGCAGGCCCGGCGTGTCGACGAACACGGCCTGGTGGCGGTCGTCGGTGAAGATGCCGAGCAGGCGCTGTCGTGTCGTCTGCGCCTTCGGGGTGACGATCGACAGGCGCTCGCCGACGAGCCCGTTCAGGAGCGTCGACTTCCCCGTGTTCGGCAGACCGACGATCGCCACGAACCCGGCCGCGGTCGGTGTGCTCATGCGTCCCTCTCCCGTTCGCCGCGCCGGCGCGGCCCTTGTCACCGGACCGCCGGCCGTTCGAAGTTGCCGGTTCGCCCCCGGGGTCCGGCGTCCGCGACCCGGGGTTCATACGCCCGGAGACGGCCGCCACGCAATGACCAAGCGACAGTTGCGGGTCCGCATCGCCCTCGCCGCTACCGTGGCCGTCGGGTTGCTTCTCGCTCCCGAATGGCTGACGACCTCGGACATCGTTCTCCGGAACGACTTCTTCCAGTACTGGTCGGCCGGCCGGTTCGTGCTCGCGGGCGGCAACCCCTACGACCACGCCGCCTTCTTCGAGTTCCAGAAGGCCCTGGGTTGGGAGAACCCGCGGCCGATCCTGCTCTGGACGCCCCCGTGGACGGTGGGACTGTTCCTCCCGTTCGCCCTGCTGCGCTACGCTCCGGCCATGATGGCGTGGCTGTTCGTCCAGGGCGTCCTGCTCGTCGCCTGCGCCCGGGCCGTGTGGCGCCTCGCGGGTGGGGACCCGGAGGGCGAGCGCGGCGCGATCTTCGCCGTGCTCCTGTTCACGCCCAGCGTTCTCACGTTGTGGTCGGGCCAGCTCGGAAGCTGGCTGGTCGTGGGGCTCACCCTCGCCATGCTGGGCACCCTGCGGCCGCGGCCGATGCTCGCAGGCCTCGCGCTGCCCCTCCTGGCGCTGAAGCCGCACTTCACATTCCTGCTGCTTCTGGGCCTGCCGCTGCACGCCCTGCGGCGAAGGCGCCTCGGCGCCCTCCTGCTGGGCCTCGGCCTCGGACTGGGAGCGACGCTCGCCGTGCCCCTCGCCTTCCGACCGACGCTGCCCGGGGACTACCTGGCGACGATCCTCGCCCAGCAGCCCCGCCAGTTCGTCAGCGACACCCTGGGAGCCGGCCTCCGCCTCCTGGCCGGCTGGGACCGTTTCTGGGTGCAGTTCCTCCCGCTCGTCGGCGGCCTCGCATGGCTCGGGCGCGAGGCCCTGCGCCGCCCGCGGGACGAAGACGTGCCGGTCGACGCGATTCCCCTCCTCGCCCTCGTATCGGCGTTCGTCGCACCGTACGGCTGGATCTTCGACACGGTGACCGCGATCCCCGCGCTCCTGTTCGGGTGGGCCGGGATCCGTGCGTCGGCCGACCGGGCCGGCCGGCTCCGCGCGGCCCGGATCTACTTCGCGGCCTCGGCCCTCCTCATGGCGTTCCACGTGTGGCTGTGGGACCCGATGGGCTGGGTGCACGGCTGGCTCCCGGCCCTGCTGCTCGCCGTCTACCTGAAGGTCCGCCCGGCGCGCCACCGGGGGGCCGGGGAGGCGCCGGCCGTGGGGGACGTGGCGGGGGCGGCCGTCCGGGCGTCGCGGTCGGTGTCGGGATGAGAAACGCCCCGCGGGCCTCGTG
>JAVVDU010000001.1:162000-165430 GCA_032251515.1 Gemmatimonadota bacterium | reverse complement strand
AGGCCGCCCCGCTTCTCCTCTTCGCCGACCGGCTCGTGCATCGTGCTGACGTAACTGTCGCCCGGGTTCTCCGTGTCGATGTTCCCGTAGATGGGCTTCTCGTTGCGAAGCATGTCGACGAACGGGAGAAGCGCGTCGTACGGGAGGAACGTCACCGCCACGCGGGCGTCCTCGTTCCAGAGCGGCGCCGGCATCTCGGCTCCCGCGGGCAGGAAGTAGAAGAGCAGGCGCAGGTGGTCACCGAAGCAGGCCACGATCCCGCGGGCACGGACCGACAGGCCGCCCCAGGTGGACGGATGGTCCCCGAGGGTGATCTGGTACTTCTTCACTTCGAAGTTGTGCTTCGCCATGTCTCCGCTCCTCGATGGTGGTAGCTCCGGTCGACGTGCAACAATACTCGCAATATCGCGCGGGCGAAACTCCCCCCGGGCGTCGCGTGGTCGCTCCGCGTGAGGGCCCGAGACCTCCCGCGGCAGGAGCGGACTTCATAGGTTGCCACGCTATGGTCGATCTCCTCGCGGGCCCGTGGGGCCCACTGCTCATCTTCGCTTTCCGGATCGTGGACGTGTCCCTCGGCACGCTCCGCATGCTTCTGGCCGTGCGCGGCCGGCGCTACCTGCCGCCCCTCATCGGATTCGTGGAGGTCCTGGTGTGGGTGCTGGCCGCCGGAGCGGTGGTGCAGAACCTGACGAGCCCTCTCCACGTGGTCGCGTACGCCGGCGGCTTCGCGGCGGGCACGGCGGTCGGGCTGTGGGCGGAGAACCGGCTCGCCCTGGGCCTCGCGACGGTCCAGGCGATCACGACCGTCGAGGCGCCCGATCCGGCGTCGGCCCTGCGGGAGCTGGGCTTCGGCGTGACGCGCCTGCAGGGCCACGGGCGTGACAGCGAGGTGAACATCACCTACACCGTGGTGCGCCGGCGGTACGTGCCCGACGTCGTGCGCACGATCGAGAGCGTCGCGCCCGGCGCGTTCGTCTCCGTGCAGGACGAGCGGATCGTGCGGCGGGGCTGGCTGGCCGCCGTGCGGCGCAAGTAGCGAAAGGCCGGTCCCCGATCGCCGGTCCGCGGTCGCCGGTCCGGCCCCGTCAGTCCGGCAGATCGCCCGGAAAGCCGAGTCCGGGGCCGCCGGTCGGGTGCAGGATGCCGTCGCGCAGGACGACCGCTCCCGGTGCCGGGTCGCCGAGCAGGTCGAGGTGCCCGTCCAGGTCGGCGAACACCACGTTCGGGCGGGCCAGCGCGAAGTGGAGGCCGGCCGCGATGGCGAGGGCGGACTCGTCCATACAGCCCACCATCACCTCCAGGCGGGCGGACCGGGCGACGGCGTTCACGGCGAGGGCCTCGGCGATCCCGCCCACCTTCATCAGCTTCACGTTCACCATGTCGGCGAGGTCGCCGCGCGCCAGCCGGAACGCGTCGCGCAGGGTGAGCAGGCTCTCGTCGGCCATCACCGGCAGGGGGACCGATCCGGCGACGCGGCCCAGCAGGTCCGGCTCGCCGCGGGGGGTGGGCTGTTCGAGCAACTCGAGCCGGGCCGTCCGGGTCGCCTCGACGAAGCGGATCGAGTCGGCCACGGTGTAGCCCTGGTTCGCGTCGAACCGGATCGCGGGATCTCCGCCCACCGCCTCCCGGACTCGCAGCACCCGCTCCACGTCCTCGTCGACGTCCCGGCCCCCCTTCAGCTTCAGGGCCCGGAAGCCCTGCGCGACCCGCGCCCGGGCCCGCCGCACCGTCTCCTCGACAGGCAGGATCCCGATCGTCACGCTCGTGGCGATCCGGTCGCGGTAGCCGCCCAGGAGCTGCCACACGGGCAGCCCCGCCGCCTTCCCCAGCAGGTCGTGGAGGGCCATGTCCAGCGCCGCCATGGCGGAGGGATGGGCGGCCAGGGGCTCGCGCACGTCCTCGAGAATCCGGGCGATCCGCAGCGGGTCGGCGCCCCGGACGGCCGGCGCGGCCACGGTCCGCAGGGCATCCAGGGTGCGCGCGGCCGTCTCGCCGGTCACCGCCAGGTCGGGCGCCGCGCAGCCGAGCCCCACGGCGCGCCCCTCGGTGCGGAGCCGTACGAAGACGTTGGGAACGGTGGAGATGCTCTCGTAGGCGATGTCGTACGGCTCGGCGAGGCGGAGGTCGACCCTCCACGCCTCGAGGCCCCGGATGCGCACGGCCGTGCTCCTCAGGTGCGGCGCTCGTGGATCTCGGCGAGCGTCATCGTCTTCAGCGCCTCGACGAAGGCGACGAGGTGGGAGGCCATGATCTCCCACATCCGCTCCCCCTTGGCGGCCGATGCCCTGGTCGGGTCGCCGAGGACCCCGCTCGGCGAGAGCCGCTCGGTGTGGGCGAACCACTCCACGCTGTACTCCGAGCGGAAGTCCAGGTAGCGGAGGCTCGAGCCGGGGACGAAGGCTCGCGCCTTCTCCATGTCCACCAGGTGCGGGCGGCGCGCCAGGGTGGTGCTGGTCTCGACCTCGCCGGCGTGCAGGTCGGGCGCGGTCTCGGTCAGGGCGGCGATGTCGGCGTCGCTCGTCTCGCCCGTGTCCACGCAGGTGAAGATGTGCGCGTCCCGGTTGATCATCTGCGCCGCGTACTGGAGCGCGGGCATGTTTCCCCCGTGCCCGTTCACGATCAGGAGCTTGGTGATCCCGTGGCGCGCGACGCTCATCCCGATGTCGTACACGAACCGCGCCAGGGTGTCGGGGCCGACGGCGATCGTACCGGGGAACTCCTGGTGATGGTACGAGACCCCGTACGGGACGAGCGGCAGCACGAGCGGCCGGGGAGCGGCGCAGCGCTCCGCGACCACCGCGCACAGGTGCTCGGCATCCCACGCATCGGTGTCGAGCGGCAGGTGCGGCCCGTGCTGCTCGATCGCTCCCACCGGCAGGAGTGCCACGTCGGTCTCGCCGAACCGCCGCTCGGCCACCGGCCACGTGAACTCGCCGAGCCGCCAGTCGCGGGCTTCCGTCGGCGTGGACGACGCGTCGCGGTCCCGCCCGCCGCGGCGCGGCCCGGCGCCCGGCTCGAAGCGGTAGGGGCGCCACGCGGCGGGATCGTCCAGCGGGTCCCAGGGGACCCAACGGCGGCCCGACCGGCGGACCGCGCCCTCGGCGTGCTGGAGGAGGATCTCGAGGAGGGGACGCCGGATGTCCAGGGGCACCGCCTGCGGCGGCGCGCGGCGCTCGTCGAACCGCAGCCGCACGATCTCGGGGTGCGCCCGGGCGGGCAGGGCTGCGCGGACCTGTACCGGCAGGCGCCCGGCCTCGCGGAGCAACCACCGGACGTGCTCGGCCCCGTCCGATTCCTGGTGGATCTCGCCGGTGGCCACCGCGGACAGGCAGGCCTCGACCTGTGCCGCGGTGTAGCCGCACCGCGAGGGGTCGCCGCCCGCGGCGACGAGCATCGAGACGACCCGGCGGCACTTCTCGCAGCGACCGCA
>JAVVDU010000001.1:159004-161900 GCA_032251515.1 Gemmatimonadota bacterium | reverse complement strand
TCGAGTCCGGCCTCGCGCAGCAGGCCGTAACTGAGCAGGCTCTCCTTGCCGCCGCTCGACAATACGGCGATGCGGGTGCGGTCCCGCGACCACGCGGGCGACTTTCCGCCCGCGGCCGGCCCGTCGTACACGATGTCGGCCTGCAGGTAGGACTCCGCCCTGACCGCTTCCATGTTACGTACGGAGTCCGTTATGAACGGATTGTCGCGTAATATCTTGTGTACGAATATCTCACGTGCCGTATTAGACGCGGCGGACGCGAGGAAGGTCCGGTCTGCGGCGTCCAGGTACCCGTGCAGCCGGATCTCCCGGGCGAACAGGCCGTAGTTCAGCGCCACCTGCGCGCCGATCAGCGCGCCGAGGTTCTGCGACGCGGGGTCGTCCGGATCGAAGACGTCCTCCTCGTACCGGTACGACAGCGTCGTCCCGGCGGCGGTGCCCCCGGCCTCGACCCGGTACGGTACCCGCAGGCCGCGCCGGTCGAGGTGCGGCGGCCCCACCTCCAGGCGGTCGAGGACGAGGAGCCGCTCCAGGCCGGGGACGGGGGTCACGGGGCGACCTCGCGGTCCCCGAGCAGGCCGCGGACGGTCGACACCAGCCGCTCCGGCCCGTGCCACAGCGGGTCCAGCACCGGGACTCCGATGCGGGCTTGGATGTCGGCGGCCGCGCGGTCGATCTCGGCGCGGTCCATCCCCTCGTGGTTCAGGGTGATGGCCACGACCGGCCGGCCCGAGACGAGGCGCAGCGCCTCGATCTGTGTCTCCAGCGGGTGCACCGGACAGCCGGGGAAGCCGTCGTATTCGGCTCGCGCCGGCGCGTGCTGGAGGACGATGCCGTGCGGGCGCGCGGCCGCGAGGATCTCGTATCCACCCGGATAGGCGGGGTTCATGAGGCTTCCCTGTCCCTCGATCACGATCACATCCGGGCGGCGCTCGCTCCACGCGAGCCAGGTGGCGTGCTCGATCTCACCGGCCATGAAGTCGCTGACCAGGGAGTCCAGAAGCAGGCCGTAGCGCGCCCCCTGCATCCAGGCGGTCTGTCCCGTTCCCACGAGCTCGGTCGACACGCCCGCCGCGGCGAGAGCGTCCACGAGGATCCACGCCGTGGTGCGCTTGCCCACGGCCGAGTCGGTTCCCAGGACCGCGAGGCGGAGAGATCCGACCTCCTCGATCTTTCCCGTCCACCCGTGCAGCTCGCCGCGCGGCGGGGTGCGGCGCACGTCGCGGATCCGCACGCCGGCCGCCGCGGCGCGCCCGGCGAGGTCCGGGTCCTCGGACAGGAAGTCGTGGAGCCCCGAATCCACGTGCAGGCCGGCAGCGATCGCCGCCGCGACCACGCGGCGTCCCGCGGGCGGCAGGCGGCCGCCGTCCGGAGCCAGCCCGATCACGAAGTGCGTGGCCGGACTTCCGGCTCGCCGGGACGTCGCCAGGGCCGCAGCGAGATCCGCCACGATCGGGATCCCGGCCGTCTGCCCGTCCAGGACCTCGCCCGCGTCCCGCCCGGCGAGGGTGGAATCGATCACGGCCGCCAGGCGGTAGCGGCGGGTGCGGCGAACCAGTCCGTGCGCCGTCTTGCCGTACGTGGTGGCGAATGCCCCCTCACACCACACGATGGCGGCGCCATCGGGGCCGAGGGGGACGCGGGCGGTATCCGGCGCGTCGGTCATACGGTCCTCCGGGGTCGCTTCGGGCACGGGAGGTTCAGCGCCGGCCGGTCAGCAGCGCCACGTACCGGTCCGGCGGCAGCGGCTCCGCGGCATGCCGGGCCAGGAGGACCACGAGGCCCGCCGTGGACGCGGGCAGGACGCTGAGCCCCTCCGCCTCCCGCAGCCGGCGGGCCATCCGGAGCATGTCGCGGTCGCTGGCGTCGGCCGCGAACCCGCCCGAGCCGCGGATCGCTTCCAGGGCCGCGTCGCCGTCGTACGAGTGCCAGTTGATGAGGGGCTCGTTGACCGCCGTCTCCCGCACCTTCAGCGGGTCGAGGTCCTCGCAGCGCGCGAGGCCGCGCAGGCAGGAGCGCACGATGGGGTTCTTGCCGTGCGAGGAGCCGGCCACGAACCGCGGGACGCGGGACGTCTTGCCGCGCCGCCACAGGCTGGCGAAGCCGCGGTGCAGCCCGGCCAGCGTCGTGCCGTTCGACACGGAGACGGCGACGACAGCCGGGGCGTCGCCGAGCTCGTCGTAGATCTCGCGCGCCACCTCGCCGTAGGCCTGCATCTGCAGCACGGCGTTATCGCCGCCCGGGTTCGCATCGTAGAGCTCCTCCGCGGCCGCCCGGGCCCGGGCGGCTTCCACCGCAGCCTCGTAGTCGCCGGGCACGCGCACGATCTCGGCGCCCGCCGCGACCATCTCGTCCAGCCGGCGCGTGGTGTAGCCGTCGGGGATATGGATGACGCAGCGGATCCCGGCCAGGGACGCGGCGAAGGCCATGGCGGCCCCGTAGTTCCCGCACGTGGCGATCGTGACGGCGTCGTAGCCGCGGCGCAGGGCGTCGTGGACCTGGGCGAAGGCGATGCGGTCCTTCTGGGTGCCGGTCGGGTTGCTGCCCTCGAACTTCAGGAACAGCTGCCGCAGGCCGGACTCGCGTTCGAGGTTGCGGGCGCGGCCGAACGACGTGTCGCCCACCTCGGAGGCGATGAGGTCCTCGTACGCCGCGAGGCGGACCGGCAACGGGCGGGCCCGGTCCGACGCCACCCGGCTGAGGGGCGTGAACTCCGACGCGTCCGTCGGCGCGGGGCCGACGGCCCCGTCCAGCAGGGTGGGAAGAAGTTCGGGTTCGGGCGCCTGTTCCAAGAGGCCTCCGGCGGGCGGCCGTGTCCACCCGGCCGGGCCCTCGCCCGGACCGGTGCCGCACCGCTGCAAGCTATACCTGCGGCCCCCGCGTGACGAGATCCCGC
>JAVVDU010000001.1:157319-158904 GCA_032251515.1 Gemmatimonadota bacterium | reverse complement strand
CGGATCGCCTTCCCGTACACCTCCGAGTTCGGGACGATGATCCGCACGTTGTCGGGCGTGTCCAGGGTGGAAGCGAAGATCCCGATCGCCTGCACGCTTCCGGCGATGTCAGCCGTCTGGATGTAGTCGCCGACGCGGAACGGGCGGAACAGGAGGAGCATGACGCCGGAGGCGAAGTTCGACAGGGTGCCCTGCAGCGCGAGTCCGACGGCGAGAGAAGCGGCGCCGAGCACGGCCACGAACGAGGTCGTCGGGATCCCGAACAGTCCGAGCACCGCGACCAGCACGAAGATCAGCACGAGGGCGTAGACCAGGTTCGACGCGAACGGGACGAGCGTGGAGTCGACCTCGGCGCGCTCCATGCCGCGCCGGGTGAGGCGGCGGGTCCAGCGGGCGAACATCCACCCGATGAGCAGCACGGCGACGGCTCCCAGCACGCGCAGGCCCCAGGCCGAGGCGACCTCCATCGCGCGGTCGGCGAGGATCGAGACGTCTTCCTGCGGCATGATCATCCTCCTTGCAGCCGATGCGGGCACGGGAGCGCGGCTGGGATGCGGCGTGGCCCCTACCAACGTAAGTTCAGACTGAGCGTAGGCCCGCCGGTATCGCGAGACAAGGCGACGATCACCCCCGTCGTCGCGGAAGGGAGATGCCGATGTCTCCGACCGCATTCCCTGAAGCCGTGGACCCCTCCGTGCGCTGCCCGCAGGACGTGCCCCGGCTGCTCGGCGACCTGGTATCCGAAGACGGACTGGTGCGCCGCAAGGCCCGCCGCTGCCTGGTGCGGCTGGGCGAGGCGGCGGCGCCCGCCCTGATGGAAGCGCTCTCGGACCCCCGGCCGCTCCTCCGGCTCGAGGCGGCCGAGGCCCTGCTCTACATCGCCAGTCCCATGGCGGCCGCGTCGCTCGTCGAGGCGCTGGATGACCGGGAATTCGGGGTGCGCTGGCTCGCGGCCGAAGCGCTCATCGCGCTGAAGTGCGGCGGGCTGGTGCCACTCCTGGAGGGCATCCCGCGGCACGCCGACTCGCTCTGGTTCCGGCAGGCGGCGCATCACGTCCTGCACGATCACTACTGCGAGGTGCTCCGCGATGAAGTGCGCCCCGTGCTCGAGGCGCTGGGCGCCCGGGGGGCCGAGGAGACGGCTCCCGTGGCCGCCCACGCCGTCCTGAAGACTCTCACGGCGCGCCGCTGAGCGCGCCCGCGCCCGAAACAGGAGGGATTCCATGACGATCGCGGCGAGACTCGAGGGGCTCCTGGAGGAGGCGGGAGCGGACTACGAGGTCATCGATCACGCGCCGGCCTTCACGGCCCAGGAGGAAGCGGCGGCCAGTCACGTGCCGGGCCGGAACTGGGCCAAGACCGTGGAAGTGCTCCTGGACGGGCGTCCCGCCCTGTGCGTACTGCCGGCGACCCGGCGCCTGGACCTCGACAAGCTTCGGCAGGCGACCGGCGCGGAGAAGGCGGAACTGGCCACCGAGAGCGAGCTGGCCCGCATGTTCCCCGACTGCGACCTGGGCGCCATGCCGCCGTTCGGGCGGCTGTACGGGCAGTCCACGTTCGTGGACGAAGTGCTGCGCTCCGGCGA
>JAVVDU010000001.1:155650-157219 GCA_032251515.1 Gemmatimonadota bacterium | reverse complement strand
GTCCCGTGGCCGGACACGCGGCCGCGCGATCCGGACGTGGCGCCCGACGGCACGATCTGGTTCGTGGGTCAGCGGGGCGACTATATCGCCCGGCTCGATCCCGCGACCGGTGGCTTCGAACGGACGGACCTCCCGGTCGGGACGGGCCCCCACAACCTCGTCGTCGCCGCGGACGGCCGGATCTGGATCGCCGGGAACCGGAGCGCGGAGATCCTCCTGCACGATCCGGCCGGGGACGGCGGGTTCACCTCGATCCCGATGCCGGACCCTGTGGCGCGGGACCCGCACACCCTGGTGTTCGGCCCCGGGGGCGAAATCTGGTTCACCGTGCAGAACGGGAACTTCGTGGGGCGGCTCGACCCGGCCGCGACCGAGCCCAGGCCCGAGCTGGCCGCCGTCCCCACGCCCGACGCGCGGCCGTACGGGATCGTGGTGGACTCCACGGGCCGGCCCTGGTTCACCGAGTTCGCGGCCGGCCGGATCGGCACCGTCGACCCGGCCACCATGACAGTCCGCGAAGTCGAGCTGCCCAGGGAGGACGTCCGGCCCCGCCGTCTCGTGGTGACGCCACGGGGGCACGTGTGGTACGTGGACTTCGCCGGCGGCATCCTGGGCCGGCTCGATCCCCGCGACGGCTCGGTGAGGGAGTGGCCGGCGCCGGCCGGGACGGACGCGCGGCCCTACGGCATGGCGCTCGACCGGGCGGGCCGGATCTGGTTCGTCGAGACGGGACCCGAGCCGAACCGGCTCGTCGGGTTCGATCCGGACCGCGAGCGCTTCTTCTCGGTGACGCCCATCCCCGGTGGCGGCGGTTCCGTACGGCACATGGCGTACGACCCGGCCACGGACGCGATCTGGTTCGGGACCGATGCGGGAACGATCGGCCGCGCGCTGCTGGGGACGGACGGCCGGAGGGTGGACGGCCGATGAGCCGGCGCGGAACGGAGCGCCGGGGCGCCCTGGTGACGGGTGCCTCCGCCGGGATCGGGCGCGAGCTCGCGCAGCGGCTCGCGGCGGCCGGCTGGCCGGTCGCGCTGACGGCACGCCGGAGGGAGCGGCTGGAGGGCCTGGCGGCCGACATCGAGACCCGTCACGGCGTGCGGGCCCTGCCGGTCGCGGCGGACCTCGAGGACCCTGAGGGACCCGCCCGTATCGAGGCGGCGCTGGCGGCCGAGGGCTTCGAGGTGGACTTCCTCGTCAACAACGCGGGGTTCGGGACGTGGGGTCCGTTCGCGGAACGGCCGCTCGCGGCCCAGACGGGGATGATCCGGGTGAACGTGCTCGCCCCCACGGAGCTCACCCGGCGCCTGCTCCCGGCGATGCGCGACCGCGGCGCGGGCCGGATCCTCAACGTGGCCTCCACCGCGGCCTTCCAGCCCGGCCCCTGGATGGCCGTCTACTTCGCCAGCAAGGCCTACGTGCTCCACTTCTCCGAGGCACTGCGCGAGGAGCTGCGCCGGACGGGCGTGACGGTCACCGTCCTGTGCCCGGGCCCCACGCGCACCGAATTCCAGGAGCGCGCGGACATGGAGCGAACGCGCGTCGGCCGGAATCCCTTCCTGATGGACG
>JAVVDU010000001.1:152339-155550 GCA_032251515.1 Gemmatimonadota bacterium | reverse complement strand
CGGTGCCAGAGGATCCCGTTCTGCGGCTCGAGGATCCAGTGGCCTTCCTCGGGGAAGTAGAGGAAGCGGGCATCGATCCCCTGTGCCCGGGCGGCCGTGAAGGCCTGCATTCCCTCCGTGACGGGCACCCGGAAGTCCTTCTGCCCGTGGATCACCAGGATCGGCGTGTCCCAGTCCTGCACGAAGCGGTGCGGCGAGAAGCGCTCGTAGCTCGGGGAGGCGGGCCGCTCCCAGTACGGACCTCCGAGATCGAAGTTCACGAAGAACAGCTCTTCGGTGGCGCCGTACATCGACGCGAGGTTGAACACGCCGGCGTGCGCGATGAAGGTCCGGAAGCGTTCCTCGTGATTGCCCGCCAGCCAGTAGACCGAGTAGCCGCCGAAGCTGGCGCCCACGGCCCCCATCCGGTCTTCGTCGGCCCACGGCTCCGCGGCCACGTGGTCCACCGCGCTCAGCAGGTCGCGCATCGCCTGGCCGCCCCAGTCGCCGGAGATCTGCTCCTTCCATGCCTGCCCGAAGCTCGGCGTGCCGCGCCGGTTCGGCGCCACGACGACGTAGCCGTTCGCGGCCATGAGCTGGAAGTTCCAGCGGTAGGAGAAGAACTGGCTCACCGTGCCCTGCGGGCCGCCCTGCGCGTACAGGAGGACCGGCCAGCGGCGGGAGGGATCGAAGTCGGGCGGGTATATGACCCAGGTGAGGATCTCCTCGCCGTCGGTCGCCGGGACCATGCGCTTCTCGACCGCGCCGAGCGACAGCCCGCCCAGGATCGCGGCGTTCTCGTCGGTGAGGGCCACCGCGGCGCCGTCCGACGGGTCGACCCGGAAGATCTCGACGGGCGCGGAGATGGACCGGCGGGTGGCCACGAGGACGGACCGGCCGTCGGCCTGTCCCACCGCGACGGAGGTGTAGTCGAACGGCCCGTCGGTGACCTGCCGGACACCACCGCGCCGCGCGTCGACGGCCAGGACCTGCAGGGTCCCCCGCGTGTCGCCGGTCGCCCAGATCGTGCTCCCGTCCGGTGACCAGGCCGGGCCGTGAAGGTCGTTGTCGTACCCGGCCGAGAGATCCGTCCGCTCGCCGCTCTCCAGGTCGAGCACGAACAGCCGGTTCCGGTCCGCTTCGTAGCCGTCGCGGGCCATGCTGAGCCACGCCATGCGCCGCCCGTCGGGCGAGAACGCGGGCTCCACGTCGTATCCCGGGTTGTCCGGCACGAGGTCGGTGGTGGTGCCCGTGGCGATGTCAACGAGGTAGATCGAGGAGTTGGTGCTGACCGCGTACGCGGCCCCGGTCAGCTTCTTGGCCGTGTAGGCGATCCGGCGTCCGTCCGGGTGCCAGGCGATCTGCTCGACGCCCCCGAACGGGGCGAGCGGCGTGTCGTGCCGCTCCCCGGGCATGAGGTCGACGGGCTCGCCGATCGACCCCTCCTCGTACGGCGCCACGAACAGGTGGCTCCAGGCGTAGTCGTGCCAGGCGTCCCAGTGGCGGTACATCAGGTCGTCGATGATCCGGGCGTTCGCCTCGGGCAGGTCGGGATAGATGTCGGCGGGCGTTGGATCCAGCTTCACGTCGCGGGTGAACGCGAGGTGCCGGCCGTCCGGCGCGTAGCGGACGTTGGCGATGCCGCCCGGAACGACCGTGACCTGCCGCAGGCCGCTGCCGTCGGGGCGCACCTCGAACCACTGCCGACCGTCATCGGTGGCGGCCAGGAACCCGATCCACTCCCCGTCCGGACGCCAGGCCGCGCCGCTCTTCGAGCCCTCGCGCTCGGTGAGGCGGTGCGGCTCGCCGCCGGCGACTGGGCGGAGCCACAGGTCGGAGCTTCCTCCGTTCTCGGCGATGTCGTAGGTCGTGACGCCGTAGACGAACGCATCGCCGCCGGGAGACACGGCGGGGGACGACACGCGCCGCAGGCTCCACAGGAGCTCGGGGGTGAGGACGTCCTGGCCGGCGGCCGGGACGGGAAGCAGCAGGACGGACAGGAGAGCGCCGGTACTCAGGCGCCGGGCGACGGATCGCAGGTCTCGGGAGTCCATCGGTTCCTCCGCGGGGGTTCGGGTGGACGCCGGGGATCCTGCCGCGCCGGGACGCGCGGGGCAAGGCGGCGATCCCTATGTTGGGTCGCCTCCGGGGGGCGCGGCGGCCGCTAATGACCCGCGCGTCCGCGCAGGGAACCTACGAGGAACGAGATGAAGACATGCGTACGGAAAGTGTCCGGGCCGGCTGCCTGGCGGGGTTTCTGTCGCTGATGGCCGTCCCGTCGGTCGGCGCCCAGGAGGCGCCGGTACCGCCCCGGCCGGAGGCCCGTCCCGTGACGCACGCGGAGCACGGGGTCCCACGGGTGGACGAGTACTACTGGCTGCGCGACCGCGACGACCCCGCCGTCGTGTCGCACCTCGAGGCGGAGAACGCCTACGTGGACGCCGTGCTGGCGGACACGGAGGCGGCCCGGGAGGCCCTGTTCGACGAGATCGTGGGGCGCATCCGGCAGGACGACAGCACCGTGCCGGTGCGGCGCGGCGACTGGTGGTACCGGACCCGCTTCGAGGAGGGGAAGGAGTATCCCATCCACGTGCGGATGCGGGGCGGGCCGGACGGGCCCGAGGAGGTCGTGCTGGACGCGAACCGGCGGGCCGAGGGGCACGACTACTACGCTGCCGCGGCCGGGCCGCTGGCGGTGAGCCCGGACGGCCGGATCCTCGCCGTGGCGGAGGACACGATCGGACGTCGCGTCTACACGATCCGGTTCCGCGACCTCGCTTCGGGCGACTGGCTGCCGGGCGAGATCCCCGCGGTGACCCCCTCGCTCGCCTGGGCGAACGACTCGCGCACCCTGTTCTACGTCCGCCAGGACCCGCAGACCCTGCGACCCTTCCAGGTCCTGCGGCACCGGCTCGGGACCGACCCGGCGGACGACCCCGTGGTGTTCGAGGAGACGGACGAGACCTTCTCCATCGGCGTCGGGCGCACGAAGTCGGGCCGCTTCGTGCTGATCTCGTCGCATCAGACGCTCTCGACGGAGGTCCGGGCGCTCGCGGCGGACGATCCGCGGGGAGCGTTCCGCGTCCTGCTGCCCCGCGAGCGGAACCACGAGTACTCCGTGGACCATCTCGGCGAGCACTGGCTCATCCGGACGAACCGGAACGCGCCGAACTTCCGCCTCGTGCGGGCGCCGCTCGCCGACCCGGCGCCGGAGCGCTGGACCGAGATCCTG
>JAVVDU010000001.1:140643-152239 GCA_032251515.1 Gemmatimonadota bacterium | reverse complement strand
CGCGACGGAACGCCCGTGCCCGTGTCCCTCGTGTGGCGGCGCGACGCGGCGGGCCCGGACGGGCAGAGCCCGCTTCTCCTGTACGGCTACGGGTCCTACGGGTTCAGCATCGACCCGTGGTTCAACTCGCCGGTCCTCAGCCTGCTGGACCGGGGCTTCGTGTACGCCATCGCGCACGTGCGGGGCGGTCAGGAACTGGGGCGCCGGTGGTACGAGGACGGCAAGCTGCTGCGGAAGTGGAACACGTTCCATGACTTCATCGACGTCGCCGAGTTCCTCGTCCGGGATGGGTGGGCCGACCCGGACCGGCTGTACGCGATGGGCGGCAGCGCGGGGGGGCTGCTGATCGGCGCGGTCGTGAACGAGCGGCCGGACCTGTGGGACGCCGTGGTGGCCGCCGTACCGTTCGTGGACGTGGTGACCACGATGCTCGACGAGTCGATCCCCCTGACCACCGGGGAGTACGACGAGTGGGGCGATCCGCGGGAGAAACAGTACTTCGACTACATGCTGTCGTACTCGCCTTACGAAAACGTGCGGCGGGCCGACTACCCGGCCGTGCTCGCCACCACGGGCCTGCACGATTCGCAGGTGCAGTACTGGGAGCCCGCGAAGTGGGTGGCGCGGCTGCGGGACCGTTCGACCGGTGCGGAGCCGGTCCTCCTGCACGTGAACCTCGATGCGGGACACGGTGGCCGCTCGGGCCGGTTCCGCCGCTACCGGGAGACGGCGCTCGTCTACGCGTTCCTCCTGGAGCGGGCGGGCCGGCTCCCGCGTTGAGGCGCGCTCCGTGCACGAGCTGAGCCTGGCGATGGATGTATGCCGGATCACCGAAGAGCACGTGGGTCGGGACGGTCTGGCGCGAGTGCGCGAGGTGGGCCTGGAGGTGGGCGACCGGTCGGGCGTGGAGCTGGGCAGCTTCCGTTTCTGCCTCGAGAGCCTGCTCGGTGCGGAGCCCTTTCGCGGTGCCGTGCCGAACATCCGGCGCACGGCGGGAGATGAACTCAGGGTGACCTACGTGGAGATCGAGGATGGCGATCCGGCGGATTGAAGTACGCGAGAAGCTGATGGCCCGCAACGACGAGCTGGCGGCCGAGGTGCGGGGCCGCCTCGAGGCGGCGGGCGTGCCTGCCTTCAACCTCGTCTCGTCGCCCGGCTCCGGGAAGACGGCGCTCCTCGAGGCGACCCTCGACCGGCTCGGCGACGAGCTGCGGATCGCCGTGGTGACGGGGGACGTGCAGACGGAGAACGATGCCGAGCGGCTGGCCCGCCGCACCGACCGGCTCGTGCAGGCCGTGGTGACCGGCGGCGCGTGTCACCTCGACGCCCGGCAGGTGCTCGCGGCGCTGGAGGAGGTGTCGCTCGACGACACCGACCTCCTGTTCATCGAGAACGTGGGAAACCTGGTCTGTCCGGCGAGCTGGGACCTCGGCGAGGCGGAGAAGATCGTGATCTTCTCGGTCACCGAGGGTGAGGACAAGCCGCTCAAGTACCCGAAGATGTTCGAGCGCTCGACCCACGCGGTGCTCAGCAAGACGGACCTGCTGCCGCACGTGCCGTTCGACGTGGAGCGGGCTCGCGCCTGCGCCCGCGAGGTGAACCCGGCGATCGAGTTCTTCTTCGTCTCGGCGCTGAGCGGCGATGGCCTCGACGCGTGGTGCGATTTCCTGCGCGGGCGGGCGCGCGCCGGCGCCGCTTCCCGGTTCGCCGGCGCTTGAGCGGACTGCCCGTCTCCCCGCAGGACGGGGCCGGGCCGACCGTCCCGGCCGGGCCCGCGGCCCGCCGCCTCCACGTCACCGGCGTGGTCCAGGGCGTGGGGTTCCGGCCCTTCGTGCACCGTCTCGCGGTCCGGCACGGCCTGGGGGGCTGGGTCCGCAACGAGTCGGGCCGGGTGTTCGTGCACGTCGAGGGCGGGTCCGAAGCCCTCGAAGCCTTCGCGGCGGACCTCGTCGCCCTGGCGCCGCCCCTCGCCCGGATCGACCGGCTGGACGTCGAGCCGGCCTCTCCGTGCGGCGAGGCCGAGTTCCGGGTCCTCGCGAGCCGGGCCGGGGCAGACGGCCGGCTTCCCGTCCCGCCCGACGTGGCCACCTGTCCGGCGTGTCTCGCCGAGCTCGCCGACCCGGCCGACCGCCGCGCCGGCTACCCGTTCATCACCTGCACGGACTGCGGGCCCCGCTACACCGTCATCGAGTCGATGCCGTACGATCGCGAGCGCACGAGCATGCGGGCGTTCCGGCAGTGCGACCGCTGCCTGGCCGAGTACCGAGACCCGGCGGACCGGCGGTATCACTCCGAGACGAATTCCTGTCCCGCGTGCGGTCCCCGCGTGTGGCTGGCCGACGGTGCGGGACACGAGACGGCCGGGGGCGACGAAGCGATCCGGGAGGCGGCGCGCCTGCTGGAGACGGGCGGCATCCTCGCGCTGCGGGGCCTCGGCGGCTTCCATCTCGCCGTGGACGCGGGGAACGGAGCGGCGGTCGGCCGGCTGCGAGAGCGGAAGGGCCGGTGGGAGAAGCCGCTCGCCGTGATGGCTGCCTCGCGGGACGACGCGGCGCGCCTCGGCGTCCTGGGCGAACTGGAGGCCGTCCTGCTGGAGGGACGGGAGCGGCCGATCGTGCTCCTGCGGCGCCTGCCGGACGCGCCCCTGTGCGAGGCGATCTCGCCCGGGCTCGACACGGTGGGCGTGATGCTGCCCTACACTCCGCTGCACGCGCTGCTGCTGCGGGAGGCCGGGCGGCCCCTCGTCATGACGAGCGGAAACCGCAGCGAGCTGCCGATCGCCACGGCAAACGAGGAAGCGCGCCGCGACCTGGGCGACATCGCCGACGCCTTCCTGCTCCACGACAGGGAGATCGTGTCCCGCTACGATGACTCCGTCCTCCGGCCGATCGGCGGGGCGCCGGCGTTCCTGCGCCGGGCCCGCGGCTACGCGCCGCTCCCCGTGAGGCTCCCGGTCCCGGCGGAGCGTCCCCTGCTCGCCGTGGGGCCGCACCTGAAGAACACGTTCGCCCTCGCCTCGGGCGACCGCGCCTGGATCAGCCAGCACGTCGGCGACCTCGAGAACCTCGAGACCCTGGCCCACTGGCGCGCGGCGCTGGCGCACTTCGAGGCGTTGTTCCGCATCGCGCCGGAGGTGCTGGTGCGTGATGCCCATCCCGGCTACCTGTCGACCCGGCTCGCCGAGGAGCTGGCGGCGGAGCGGGGCGCCGGGCCGCCGCTCGTCGTGCAGCACCACCACGCGCACGTCGCCGCCACCGCGGCCGAGCACGGCGAGACGGGCTCCGTGGTCGGCCTCGCGTTCGACGGGACGGGGTACGGGGAGGACGGCCACGTGTGGGGGGCGGAGACCCTGGTGGCCGACCTCGTCTCGTTCCGGCGCGCGGCGCGGCTCCGCTACGCGCCCCTGCCGGGCGGCGACCTCGCGGCGCGACGGCCGTGGCGGGCGGCGCTCGGCTACCTGTCACTCGCCCCGGGCGAGGAGCCGGCGTTCCGGGAGGCGCTGCGGGGCGTGCCGGCGGAGGAGCGCGCCCTGGCGGCCCGCCAGGCCGAGCGGGGCGTGAACGCGCCCCTCGCCTCCTCCATGGGCCGGCTGTTCGATGCGGCGGCGGCGGTGCTGGGGATCCGCCGGGCGTGCGCCTACGAGGGGCAGGCGGCGATGGTACTGGAGGCGCGGGCGGCCGCGTGCCTGCGCGGGGCCGACGAGCCGGACGCGGCGTCGGGGCAGAGGCTGCGGGAGCGGGCGGCGGAGCGCAGGGTGCCGGAGCTCCCGTTCCCCGAGGCGTGCGAGGACGGCCTGCGGGTGTGGGATCCGCTGCCGCTCCTCGCGGCGCTGGGACGCCGCCGGGCGGAGGGAGGCGGGGTGGCGGCGCTCGCCGCGGCCTTCCACCTGGCGGTGGCGGACCGGGCGGCGACGACGGCGCGGGACGTGGCCGCCGAGGCGGGGCTGGACACGGTCGTCCTGGGGGGCGGTACTTTCCAGAACGCCCTCCTGGTGCCGATGGTGAGGGACGCCCTGCGCGGGTGGGGGCTGCGGGTCCTCGTCCCCTCCGCGCTGGGAGCGAACGACGGCGGGGTGAGCTATGGCCAGGCGGCCGTCGCGGCGGCCCGCCTCGCGACAACGGGAGGTTGAGCCGATGTGTCTTGGAATCCCCGGCCAGGTCGTGGAGATGTACGGGACCGAGGGGCTCCCGATGGGCGTCGTCGACTTCGGCGGCGTCCGGCGGGAAGTCTGCCTCGCCTACGTGGCCGACGAGATCGAGGTCGGAGACTGGGCGATCGTGCACGTGGGCTTCGCGATCAGCCGCCTGGACGAGGAAGAGGCGCGGCGCACCTGGGAAGCCCTGGCCGAGCTCGGCGAGCTGGACGAGCTGGAGTGGACCCACGAGATCGGTTCCGGCCCGCCGTCCGGACGGGGTGGCGACGGCGGTGCGGGCGGCCCGGCGGGGGAGGCGGGGGCGTGAAGTACCTCAGCGAGTACCGGGACCCGGCGCTGGCGCGCGCCCTGGTGGAGCGGATCCGGCGCACGGCGACGCGCGAGCGGACGCTCATGGAGGTGTGCGGCGGGCAGACCCACACGATCGTGCGCCAGGGGATCGGGGAGCTTCTCGCGGGTGCCGTGGAGATGATCCACGGGCCCGGGTGCCCCGTGTGCGTCACCCCGCTCGAGCAGATCGACCGGGCCCTTCACCTCGCCCTTCGCCCGGAGGTGATCTTCACCTCGTTCGGGGACATGCTCCGCGTCCCGGGCAGCGACTGCGACCTGTTCCAGGTCCGGGCCCGCGGCGGCGACGTGAAGGTCGTCTACTCGCCGCTCGACGCCCTGGAGCTGGCCCGTCGGACCCCGGACCGGGAGGTCGTGTTCTTCGCGGTGGGCTTCGAGACCACCGCACCGGCGAACGCGATGGCCGTGTGGCGGGCCCGCGAGCTCGGAGTGCGGAACTTCAGCGTCCTCGTGTCGCACGTGACCGTTCCCCCTGCCATCGAGGCGATCCTCGCCGCGCCGGACAACCGCGTGGAGGCGTTCCTGGCGGCGGGACACGTGTGCACGGTGATGGGCTGGGAGGAGTACGAGCCGCTGGCCGCGCGCCACCGGGTACCGATCGTGGTCACCGGCTTCGAGCCCGTCGACATCCTGGAAGGGATCTCCATGGCGGTCACCCAGCTCGAGGAGGGCCGGCACGAGGTCGAGAACCAGTACGCCCGCTCGGTTCGCCGGGAAGGGAACCTTCCGGCCCGCGACCTCTTGGCGAAGGTCTTCCGGCTGGTGGACCGGCAGTGGCGCGGAATCGGGGAGATCCCCCGCAGCGGCCTCGGGTTGCGGGAGGAGTTCGCTCCCTGGGACGCGGAGCGGAAGTTCGGCCTGGAGGACATCCGCGCCGCCGAGCCGGCGGAGTGCCGGGCCGGGGACGTGCTGCGCGGCCGCATCAAGCCCTTCGAGTGCGCGGCGTTCGGCGAGGCCTGCACCCCCGAGCGTCCGCTGGGCGCCCCGATGGTCTCGTCCGAGGGTGCCTGCGCCGCTTACTGGGCGCACGCCCGGCACCGCGCCGGCGCGGTGCGGGAGCGGCGGGCGTGAGCGCCGGTACCGGGGCGGGGGGGCTCGTCTGCCCCCTGCCGGCGGGAGACGGAGACCGGATCCTGCTCGGGCACGGCTCGGGGGGGCGCCTGTCGGCCCGGCTGCTGCAGGAGCGGTTCCTGCCCCGCTTCGCGAACCCCGCCCTCGACGCGCTGGGCGACGGGGCCGTGGTGGACCCCGGGGCTGGCCCGCTGGCGATCTCGACGGACACCTTCGTGGTGCGGCCGCTCGAGTTTCCCGGCGGAGACATCGGCCTCCTGGCCGTGCACGGGACGCTGAACGACATCGCCATGATGGGCGCCGAGGCCATCTGCCTGACGGCCGGCTTCGTGCTGGAGGAGGGACTGCCGCTCGCCCTCCTCGACCGGATCCTCGACTCGATGGCCGGCGCCGCCGATGCGGCGGGCGTGCCGCTGGTCACCGGGGACACGAAGGTCGTCGAGCGCGGCAAGGCGGATGGCATGTACGTGAACACCACGGGCCTCGGCCGCCTGCGGGTCGACTTCCGGCCGGCGCCCGACCGGGCCCGGCCGGGAGACGCCGTCCTGGTCAGCGGCCCGCTCGGACGACACGGGATCGCGGTGATGGCCGTGCGCGAGGGACTGGCGTTCCAGGCGGAGGTGGAGAGCGACACGGCGCACCTCGGACCCCTGGTGGAGAGCCTGCGGGAAAGTTGCGGCGACGCCGTGCGGTTCCTGCGCGACCCGACCCGGGGCGGCCTGGCCAGCGCGCTGAACGAGCTGGCCGCGGCGTCCGGCGTCGGCATCGAGCTGCGGGAGGAGGCGATCCCGCTGCCCGGACCGGTCGCCGCGGCGTGCGAGATGCTCGGGCTGGACCCGCTCTACGTCGCGAACGAGGGGGTCCTGGTGGCGGTGGTTGCCGCGGAGGCGGCGGACGCGGCCCTCGCGGCGCTGCGCGCGCACGGCGCCGGGGCGGACGCGTGCCGCATCGGCACGGTGCGCGAGGGGCCACGGGGCCTCGTCACCCTGCGCACGGAACTGGGCGGAAGCCGGATCGTGGATCTCCTGCCCGGCGACCAGTTGCCCCGCATCTGCTGACCGTCGCCGGTCAGCCCTGGCCCTCCCAGTCGAGGCGGATGGTGGCGCTCGCGAGGCCGCGGTCGCCCACTGCCGCGGTCACGTCCACGTCGTAGCGGCCGGCCGGACAGTCGTCCAGCGTGACCGCGGAGAGGTCCAGCGAGACGGTGACCTGCCGCTCGGCTCCCGCGTCTATGGACGTGAACGACGCCGGCGCGACGGTGGCGTCCATGCCGGGGCAGACGAACCCCGAGGCCAACTCGATTCCGCCCGCCGACGTCCCGACCCGCACCGGGCCCAGCGGCCCACTCGTCGTGTTCCGCAGGACGAGGACCGTGTCGCGCTGCGCTCCGACGTCCGCGAAGCTTGGTTCGAACACCAGGTCGCCGAACTGCGGGCCCGTCGGATCATCGTCGCCGCACCCGGCCGACCAGGTCGCCAGGGCGAGGAGGAAGACGGAGCGGATCGCCGCTGCGGTGGTCCCGTTCCTGCGCATCGCTCACCTGCCTGTCTGGTGGGGTCCGCAAACCGGCGACCGGCCGCGCCGGCCACCGGGAGAAATGTCGGTCCCGGCGGCCGGTGTGGCAACGATTCCGCCCCCCGACACCTCGTGGGCCGGAAAGGGGGGTGCGCCCGGCGAGTTGACGGCGGCGGCGGGACCGGCCATTGTTCTGGACTATCGCGGAATCGGCGCGGTCGGGGTCCCGGCCGCGCGCCGGATGCGGAGCACGGAGGAGTCGCATGAAGCCGGGGATCCATCCCGAATACAAGCCGGTCAAGATCACCTGCGCGTGCGGGCGCGTGACGGAGACTTTCGCCACCGTCGATGAACTGCACGTGGAGATCTGTTCCCACTGCCACCCGTTCTTCACCGGCCGTCAGAAGCTGGTCGACACGGCGGGCCGGGTGGAGCGGTTCCGCCGCAAGTACGGGGGGGCGGAGAGAACGCCGCAGGGGGAGCCGGAATCCGCCGGGAAGGACGACTCGTCCTCCGGCGAGGAGGATCTCTCCGCCGGCGAGCCCGTTTCCGGCGCGGTGGACGAGGCGGCGCTGGAGGAGTGAGGCCGTGACGGTCGGGCGGGCCGTGTCGCGGCGCTGCGCACGGAGGGCGGGGGCTCAAGGGCCCCCGCTTCGCACTTGAGGGAGCGAGCTGCGGGCCTGGCCGACCGGGTGCGCGCCGTGATCGCGCGCGTCGAAGAGGTGGCCGGACGCCTGGGCGACCCCGAGGTCCTGGACGACCCGGGGCGCATCCGTGACCTGTCCCGCGAGCACGCCGAGCTGAGCCGTGTCGCGGACCCGGGGCGCCGCTACCTGCGGACCCTCGACGAGCTGGCGGAGGCCCGTCAGCTCGCGACGGACGCGGAGACCGACCTGGCGGATCTGGCGGCCGAGGAGGTCCAACGGCTCGAGATGGAGCGCGAGGCCCTGGAGGGCGACCTGCGGGAGCTGCTCACCCCCCGGGACCCGCTCGACGACAGGCCGGCGGTGGTCGAGATCCGCGCCGGCACGGGGGGCGACGAAGCGGGCCTGTTCGCGGCCGAGCTCCACCGGATGTACACCCGCTTCGCCGAGTCGCGGGGCTGGAAAGTCGAGACGGTGTCGACGAGCGAGGGAGCCCTCGGAGGCGTCCGCGAGGTCGTATTCACCGTGCACGGCGACGGGGCGTACGGCACGCTGCGCTGGGAGTCGGGCGTGCACCGGGTCCAGAGGGTCCCGGTCACCGAGAGTTCCGGGCGCATCCACACGTCGGCCGCCAGCGTCGCCGTGTTGCCGGAAGCCGAGGAAGTCGACGTCGAGATCGATCCCGGCGACCTGCGCATCGACGTCTTCCGGTCGTCCGGCCCCGGGGGACAGTCGGTGAACACCACCGACTCGGCGGTCCGCATCACCCACGTGCCGAGCGGTCTCGTGGTGAGCTGCCAGGACGAGAAGTCGCAGCACAAGAACAAGGCGAAGGCGCTGAAGGTGCTTCGCAGCCGGCTCCTCGACGCGCGCGTCGCCGAGCAGGAGGCGGCCCGGTCGCGCGAGCGTCGCGCCCAGGTCGGCACCGGCGACCGCTCGGCGAAGATCCGGACGTACAACTTCCCCCAGGGCCGGGTGACCGATCACCGCATCGGGCTCACTCTGCACCGGCTGGAGGCCGTCCTGGAGGGGGACCTCGCGGAGCTGCTCGCAGCCCTGCGCACCGAGGCGCGGCGCGAGCGCCGGGACGCGGCCGGGGAGGAGCGGCGGGGTTGAGCGGACCGGGCGCACCATCCCGCCACCCCGCCGCACCGCCGCCCGGGCCCACCCTGCGGGAAGCCGTAGCGGGTGCGGCGCGGGAGCTCGCGGCGGCCGGGGTCGAATCGGCCCGCCTCGAGGCGGAGCGCCTGGTGGCGCTCGCCGCCGGCCTGGAGCGCGCGACGCTGGCGCTGCGGGGCGCCGAGCGGCTCGGGCCGCACGAGGCCCGCACGCTGGCGCGGGCCATCGCCCGGCGGTCGCGCGGCGAGCCCCTGCAGCACATCGAGGGCGAGGCGGCGTTCCGCGGGCTCGTCCTCGTCGCGGACGGCCGCGCCCTCGTCCCTCGTCCCGAGACCGAGGAGCTCGTCGAAGCCGTGATCCACTGGGCGCGCGGCCGGCGGCCGGCCGGGGAGTCGTCCGCGTCCGGGCCGGCCGCGGCAGCCGGACGCGCCCGCCCCGTGCCCCGCCCGGGAGGCGACCCACCGCTCGCGTGCGTGCTGGACATCGGCACGGGAAGCGGCGCCATCGCCCTGTCGCTCGTCGCCGAGGGGATCACCGAGCGCGTCGTCGGGGTGGACCGCGCGCCGGAGGCGCTCGCGCAGGCGGCGGAGAACCGCGCTCGTCTCGGCCTCGACGGGGCGGTGGAGCTCCGTCCCTGCGGTAGCGATCCATACGGCGCCCTCGACCGAGCGGAGCGCTTCGACGCCATCGTCTCGAATCCGCCGTACGTGACGACGTCGGAGCTCGCCGGACTTTCGCGCGAGGTTCGCGACCACGACCCGGCGGCCGCCCTCGACGGGGGCGCGGACGGGCTGGACGTGATCCGGTGCATCGCTGCGGGAGCGCCGGGGCGGCTGCGACCAGGGGGCGCGTTGTTCCTGGAGATCGGAGATCGCCAGGGGCCCGCCGTCCACGCGCTTCTCGAGAACGCGGGGGCGTTCGCGCGCGTGGAGATCCGCCGGGACCTCGCGGGCCGGACCCGGTTCGCCCTGGCGTTCACGTGACCGAAGGGATCGGCGCCGGTCCGGTCGCGCCGGCCCGGCCCGCGCATTATACTGATCGGTCCTCCGGGGCGGCCTCCCGGATCGATCCGGCGGAGCGTGCCCCGTTCCCCACCACCCACGGACCCGAGAGCCCATGGAAGCGAACGAACGTGAGCGCATCTTCGAGAAGGCATCCGAGGTCGGGCGGCTCGTCGCCCGCACGCCGGAATACCGGTATTTGAAGGCCGCGCATCGTGACATCGGCGACGATCGCGAGGCGACGGAGATGCTGAACCGGATGCAGGAGCTCCAGAAGGCGATCCTCGGTCACTTCGAGCGCGACGAGGAGCCGCCGGCGGAGCTGCGGGATGACCTGGAACAGCTCACGGAGCGCATGCAGGAGAGCGCGCGCTACCAGGCCCTCATCGCCGCGCAGACGAACTTCGACAAGCTGATGGACCGGGTCAACGGGGCGATCGGGCAGGGGATCCGGGCGGGCGAACAGAGCGGCATCATCGTTCCCTGATCCGGGTATGAAGTCGCTGCGCGATATCCTGGAACGCGGTCTGCGGGCCATCGCGGAGCCGGTCATCGCGCTCCTGACCCGGTGGAGGGTGCACCCGAACTGGCTCAGTACGGTCGGGTTCCTCGTCACCTGCTCGTCGGGGTTCTTCTTCCATCAGCACCACGTCCGCACGGCGGGCCTGCTGATCCTGCTCGGCGGGATCTTCGACCTGTTCGATGGATCGGTGGCGCGGAGGACGGGTCTCGCTTCCCCGTTCGGCGCGTTCTACGATTCCACGCTCGACCGCCTGTCGGAGATCGTCGTGTACCTGGGGCTGCTGTCCCTGTACAACGACTACCGGCTCGAGCTGGGCGACGTGGGCATGATCTACGTCGTGATGCTCGCGATGGGCGGGTCCGTGATGATCAGCTACACCCGGGCGCGGGCCGAGGCGCTCGAGATCGATTGCACGGTGGGCCTGATGCAGCGGGCCGAGCGGGTGATCCTGATCGGCGCGGCGGCGCTCCTGTTCGGGGAACAGGGCGACGGGATCGTCCTGGAGGTCGTTCTGTACGCGCTGGCGATCCTGACGAACTTCACGGTGATCCAGCGGATCTGGTGGGTCTGGAGGAACACGCGGCCCGAGGGCGTGGCGGTCGGCGCGGCCCGCCGCCGGCCGGGTGCGCGCTTTCTGCGGCGAGGCAGCGACTGACCGGTCGCGCCGCCGGCCGCGGGATCACGGCGAATCACGAAACCACGAACCGGACGGGAGCATGAGCACAGAGGGACAGACGAAGGAGATCCAGCCGGCGGACGGCCGGCTCGGGGTGCTGCTGGTGGGCCTGGGGGCGGTCTCGACGACGTTCATCGCCGGCGTGGAGGCGATCCGCAGGGGACGGTCGCGGCCCATCGGCTCGCTGACCCAGATGAACACGATCCGCCTCGGCAAGCGAACCGAGGGGCGCTCCCCGCTCATCCGGGACCTCGTGCCGCTGGCCGGGCTCGATGATCTCGTGTTCGGGGCGTGGGACCCGATCCCGGACGACGCGTACGACTCGGCCCGGGTCGCGGGGGTTCTCGGGAACGAGGACATCGAGGCCGTGGGCGATTTCCTGCGGACGATCCGGCCCATGCCCGCCGTATTCGACACCGCGTACGTGAAGAAGCTGCACGGGACGAACGTGAAGACGGGCGACAGCAAGTTCGACCTCGCCGAGCAGCTGCGGGCCGACATCCGCCGGTTCCGGGAGGAGAACGGGTGCGACCGCCTGGTGATGGT
>JAVVDU010000001.1:114294-140543 GCA_032251515.1 Gemmatimonadota bacterium | reverse complement strand
TACGGCGACATGTACCACAAGGTGCGGATCAACTACTATCCGCCGCGCGGCGACAACAAGGAGGGATGGGACAACCTGGACATCTTCGGGTGGCTCGGGTATCCCATGCAGATCAAGATCGACTTCCTGTGCCGCGACTCCATCCTCGCGGCCCCGATCGTGCTCGACCTGGCGCTGTTCCTCGATCTCGCGGCCCGTGCCGGACTCCACGGCGTGCAGGAGTGGCTGAGCTTCTACTTCAAGAGCCCGCAGGTGGCGCCGGGGCTGTATCCCGAGCACGACGTCTTCATCCAGCACTGGAAGCTGAAGAACACGCTCCGCTGGCTGGCCGGGGAAGAGCAGATCACCCACCTCGGGGTGGAGTATTACGACTGAGGGCCCGGCCGGGCTCTTCCTCGTCTTCGAGGGCGTGGAGGGCGCCGGCAAGACGACCCACCTGCGACGGCTGTCCCGGCGTCTCGATGACGCCGGGATCGCTCATCTCGTCGTGCGCGAGCCGGGGGCGACGGTGGCCGGCGAGAGCGTTCGCCGCATCGTCCTGGACCCGGCGTCGGAACTGCACGCCGAGACCGAGCTGCTCCTGATCCTCGCCGCGCGCGCCGAGTTCGTCAGGCGGATCGTCGCACCGGCGCTCGCCCGCGGCGAGCTCGTGCTGGCCGATCGCTACGAGCTGTCCACGCTCGCCTACCAGGGCGCCGGGCGCGGCCTCGGCGTCGAACGGGTCCGGGCCCTCAACGCGTTCGCCACCGGCGGACTGAAGCCGGCCGGCACGGTGCTCCTGCAGGTGGAATCGCTGGCCGGGCGCGGCCGGAAGGTCGGGGCGGCGGACCGCATGGAGCGGGAGGACGACGGCTTTCACGCACGGGTGGCCGAGGCCTACGCCCACCTGGCGGCCAGCGAGCCGCACGTCATCCCGATCGATTCCGCGGCGAGACCGGACGAGGTCCACGCGCGGATCTGGGGGGAGCTCTCGCGCCGGTGGCCGGAGCGGTTTCCGCCCGCCTGAGCGGCCGCGAGGAACCTGCCGGCCGCGGGCGAGTTTCAGGAATGACGCCAGGCGGAATCGGGCACGAAGCGCTGCAGGGGGGTTGATGAGGAGAAACCGGGCCGGACGGGGCGCGCTGCTGGCCTCGCTCACCGCGGTGCTGGCCGCGGGCGGACTGCTCGCGCAGTCCCCAGGGGCGGTGCCGTCCTCGGGCTCCGGCCTGTTCGAGACGGTGCGGGGACTGCTTTTGCGCGATTACGTCGAGCCCCTGGCCCCGGACTCCCTGTACGACCTCGCCGTCCGCGGCCTGCTCCGTGAGATCGGCGACCCGTACGCCGCCCTGATCCGGCCCGAGGACCGCCGCTCCGCGCTGCTGACCGGCGACTACGGCGGCGTGGGGATGGAGATCCTCGCCCAGGACGAGGGGATCCTCGTGCTGGACGTGATTCCCGCCAGCCCGTCCTCGCGACTCGGGCTCCGCCGCTTCGACCTCATCGTGGCCGTCGACGGCGCCGGTACCGCCGGCTGGAGCCAGGCCGAAGCGGTGGGGGCGCTGCGCGGACCGAAAGGCGAGCCCGTGCAGGTCGCCGTCGTTCGCGGCGGCGCGGCGGACACGCTGAGCTTCTCGATCGTGCGGGACGACGTGCACCTCGTGGCGGTGGAGTCGCTGCTGCTCGAGGGAGGGATCGGCTATGCCCGCCTCACTTCGTTCAGCCAGGCCTCGCGGCGGGAACTGCAGGCGGCCGTCAGCGACCTGATCGCCACCGGGGCCCGCTCGCTGATCCTCGACTTCCGCTACAACCAGGGCGGCATCCTCCGGGAGGCGGTGGAGATCGCGGACCTGTTCCTCGAGCGGGGCGACCAGGTCGTGGATACGCGGGCCCGCGATCCGCGTGACAGCCAGACCTATGCGGCCCCCGGGCCGGACCGATATCCGGGCCTCCCGATCGTGGTGCTGGTCAACGAGTGGTCCGCCAGCGCGTCGGAGATCGTGGCCGGGGCGTTGCAGGACCATGACCGGGCCCTGGTCATGGGCACGCGCACCTTCGGCAAGGGCGTGATGCAGAGCGTCTTTCCGCTTCCCGGAGGCAACTGGCTGCGGCTCACGACCGGCACCTGGTTCACTCCGAGCGGACGTTCGATCCACCGGGAGCGGTCCGGCGACGGCGAACACGCGTTCGCCCTCGGCTCGGAGGCGTTCAACGAGGCGGTCGCGGATGCGGTGCGGGGCGCGGTCGCGGGCCTGCCGGACATGGCGTCTTCTGAGCCCGACGCCGACGCGGGCGAGGTCCTGGTCTTCCGGACGGCCGGCGGGCGGCCGGTCTACGGCGGCGGCGGCATCGTGCCCGACGTGCTCGTGCGGCGTGACACGGTGGAAGCGGCGGAGCGCGCGCTGGCGCAGGCGCTGGCCGACGCGGGGGAGTCGCTCTCCTCGCTGGCGCTCCGGTTCGCGGCCCGCCGGGTGATCGACACGCCCCGCGCCGCGGCGGACGGCAGGCTGACGCCCGAGGTACGCCGGGCCTTCGACAGGTTCGTCGCCGCCGAGACCCGCGGTGCGGCGGATGCCGGAAAGATGGAGCGGGCCCGGGAGGCCGCGGACGCCGTTCTGGCCCGCGAACTGGCGGTCATCGCCGGGGGCGATGCGGCCGGGCTGCGTCTGGTGCTCGATCGGAGCCACGAGGTCGGCGAAGCCGCCCGGCTCCTGCGAGAGGCGCGCTCGCCCGAGGCGTTGTTCGCGCTGGCGTCGACGGCCGGCGATGTGGAACCCGACGGCACGGATGGAGAGAGTTGATGCGACGCACCCGACGGTGGTTTTCCGCGTTCTTCGTTTCGATCGCCGCCGTCGCGGCGGGCGGCTGGTTCCTGCAGCAGGGGGCGGCCGCCCAGGAGGCGCAGTCCAGTGGCGCCCGCCTGCTCACGGAGGTGCAGCGCCTCATCTCCGAGCGGTACGTGGAGCCGATTCCGGAGGCCGAGCTGCAGCGGATGGCCATCGACGGGATGCTCCGGGAGCTCGGGGACCCGCACACGGTGTTCATCGACTCGGAAGAGACCGATGACCTCGAGTTGACGACGACGGGCAACTACGGCGGACTGGGCATCCGGATCCAGCGCGTGGGCGACTGGATCACCGTGATGGGGATTCTGCCCGGCACGCCGGCCGAGCGCGAGGGAATGCTGACGGGCGACCGGATTTACGCGGTCGAAGGGGAGTCGGCCGAGGGCTGGACCGCCGAGCAGGCCGTCCAGCGCCTGCGTGGTCTGGCGGGCGACCCGGTGTCCCTGTCCGTCCTGCGTCCCGGGACGCCCGAACCGATCCGCCTGTCGATCGTCCGGGAGCAGATTCACGTCGAGCCCGTCGTGGCCTATTCGCTCGGGCAGGGGATCGGGTTCGTCCGCCTCGAGCAGTTCAGCGCCAACGCCCGCACCGAGCTGGCCTCCGCCATCGCGGACCTGCAGCGCGACGGCGCGCGGGGCCTGATCCTCGACCTGCGCACCAACCCGGGAGGACTGCTCGACGAAGGCGTGGCCGTCTCGGACCTGTTCCTGCCGCGGAACGCCGTGATCGTCGAGACGCGATCGCGACTGCCGGACCAGAACTTCGTCTTCCGGGCACCCACGGAGGAACAGTTCTCCGACCTTCCGATCGTGGTCCTCGTGAACCGGTTCAGCGCCAGCGCGTCGGAGATCGTGGCCGGGGCCCTGCAGGACCACGACCGGGCCGTCGTGCTCGGCGAGGCGACGTTCGGCAAGGGGTCGGTCCAGACGCTCTACCAGCTGCCGGGCGGCCACCACCTGAAGCTCACGACGGCGGGCTGGTACACCCCCAGCGGCCGCTCGATCAGCCGCCTGCGGGACGTGAACGGTCGTCCCATCGAGGACGAGCCCGGCGCGGAGGCGGCCGAAGCGGACGAAGCGGACGAAGCCGCCGACGCGGCGGAGGAGAGCGCGGATCCGGAGATCTTCCGGACCGAGGCGGGCCGGCCCGTGTTCGGAGGCGGCGGGATCGAGCCGGACGAGTCGATCACCGACACGCTCACGACCCGGGAGCAGGAGTTCGCGCGCGTCCTGAGCCAGGGAGCCCTCACGCTCAACCAGCTGGCCGTCCAGTTCGCCGCCCGCTGGAACCGTGAGCACCCGGGGCTGGAGGCCGACTTCACCGTCACGCCCGCGATGCGGGCGGCCTTCCGGGACCTGCTGGCGTCCGAGGGCGTCGAGGTGGATCCGGACCTGTACGGCGACGTGGAGGGCCTGGTGGACCGCTACATCGCCGCGCAGCTCGCGAATTCGGCGTTCGGGGAGACGGAACGGCTGCGGCGGTTCCAGGCGGGTGACGCCGTCGTGGCCCGTGCCATGGAGCTGCTGCGCGAGGCGGAGACGCCGCAGGAGCTCCTCGGGCTCATCGACGAGGGGGGGAAGGCCGCCGGCGCGGAAGCGGCCGCCGTGGGCCGGACCGCCGACGTGCCCGCGGGCGCCGACGGGAACTGAGCGCAGGCGGGACATCAGACGGGCTCGCCGCGCCGCCTCCCGCCGCGGCGGATGCGTGGCCCGGCGGCGTTCGAGGGCAGGCGAGGACGGAGATGGTGCACATCAGAACGGCCCCCCTGCGACAGGGGGGCCGTTCCGCGTTCGACCGGTGTCGCCGGCCCGGCCCGTGCCGTCGGGCGCCGGGCCGCCTGGACCGGCGTTCAGTCGCGGACGCGGTCCTTCAGACCCTTGCCGGCCCGGAAGGAGACGCTGTTCCGCGCGGCAATCGTGATCTCCTTGCCGGTCTGCGGATTCCGACCCTTGCGGGCCTTCGTCTTCCGCGTCTTGAACGTGCCGAAGCCCGTGATGGTGAAGTCACGGCCGGCATCCAGCTCGATCGCGATGATCCCCTCGCGCGGCTTGGTCGAGAAGATCGCGTCGATCACCTCCATGGCCTTCGCCTTGGAGATGTCGGTCTGCTTGGCGAGCTTCTCCGCGAAATCCTGCTTGGTCACGTTCGTCTCCTTTGGGTGGAAAGGATCGATGGTACGGGCGGCCACGCCCATTATGTACGAACTTTCCGCGGGCCGCAAGGCGGTGGGCCCTCGTTTGCCCGCGCCAGCCGCACGGATCCGAGTCTCGCCTTGCTGGCGTGGTCAGTCCGCGCGGCGAGGCGGGCCGGGAAAGAAGGCGTTCGTCCGGCGGACGTAGTCGCGGTATCCGGGTTTCCGCTCCTCGAGGTCCGACTCCAGCAGGCGGACCCCGGAGACGCGGATCAGCAGGAACGTCATGAGCGCCGGCCCGACGGCCGTCCACGCCCCGCCCGAGACGGGGGCGGCGAAACACCATAGCCCCCACCACAGCAAGGCGTCGCCGAAGTAATTCGGGTGCCGCGTGTAGCGCCACAGGCCCGTACGCAGGACCTGGCCGCGACGGGCCGGATCGCTGCGGTGCCGGCGAAGCTGCTCGTCGCCGACCACCTCGAACAGGAAGCCGACGAGCCACGCCGCGGTGCCGAGCCCGTCCAGCAGCGTGAGGCGGGCCGGCTCCGGGGAGGCCAGCGCCGGCAGCAGGGGCGCGGCGACGATCCACGCGATTCCCGCCTGGAGCCAGAACACGCGCCAGAGACTGCGCCGGGCGAAGGCGGTCCCGTCGCGCTCGCGCCAGCGCCGATAGCGGGGATCCTCGCCCTCGCCCCGGTTTCGCAGTCCGATGTGGAGCGCCAGCCGTGCGGCCCAGAGCCCGACGAGCGCCACGACGAGGCCCGCCCGCGGCGGGTACCCGTCGCCGAGGAGGCCGTAAAACGCGGCGAGAACGAGGAACAGGGGACCCCACGCGATGTCCGCGATGCTGGCGTCGCGGACGCGGACCGACACCAGCCACACGAGCGTAGCGACGGCGAGCAGGAGACACAGGCCCGACAGGGCGAGCGGAACGGCCGCGGACCAGTCCATGGCGGCAAGGTAGGCCCGGGCGGTGTGACCCGAAACATCTCCGTCCGGCCCCGAACGTGGAGGGGGGGCGCCCGGGTTTGACGCCCTCGGCCCGGCGCGGGACATTCCGTCCGTCGGACGAAGGCTCGCGAACAGGATGCAGCCGGGATCACGGAGACTCGAACGGGAACACGGAGCTTCGGGAGGGACGATCATGCGGATTTCCTCGCTCGCCCTGGCGGTCGTCGTCGGGCTCGTCGTGGGCTGTGCGCCGTCGGAGCGAGACGCACCGGACGACGCCGCGAGCGCCGGCCGGGTAGCGACGAAGGAAGCGGGCCGGCAGGCGGTGGCGGGGGCCCCTGTCGCGGTGGAGCCGGCGGCGCTGCGGGCCCGGCTGGATGACGGTGATGGGCCCATGATCCTCGACGTGCGGACCCGGGGGGAATTCGCCGCCGGGCACGTGCCGGGCGCCGTGCTGCTGCCGCACGACGAGCTGGCCGGCCGACTCGGCGAGCTGCCGGCCGATCCGGCGACCGAGATCGTCGTGTACTGCCGCAGCGGCCGGCGTGCGGCCATCGCGATGGACGCCCTGCGCCGGGCCGGGTACACGAACATCCGGGAGTTGAAGGGCCACATGCCGGGCTGGGCCGCGGCGGGCCTGCCGGTCACCGCCGCGGAGGCCTGCTGCTGACCCGGGTCCCCGACCTGCCGCCGGCCGGGCCCTCGCCACCAGGGGACGCGGAACGGCCCGACGACCTGCGGCGGGCCGCCCCCGTCCTCCTGCTCGCATCGCTCGGCACCTCCTCGGGTGCCGTCCTCGTCCGCCTCGCCGCGGCGCCGGCGCCCGTCACCGCGTTCTGGCGGCTCGGCCTGGCGATCGTGGCGCTCCTCCCGGTGCTCGTTCTCACGGGAGGCTGGCGGGAGTGGCGGCGCCTGCCGCGCCGTGACGTGGGTCTGCTCGCCGTCGCCGGTGCGGGCCTCGCCCTGCACCTGATCGCGTGGTTCCGCTCGCTCGAGTACACGAGCGTCGCGAGCTCCACGGTGCTGGTGAGCACGACCCCGATCTTCGTCGGCGCGCTGTCGGCGTGGTGGCTGCGCGAGTCGCCGGATCGCGCGGAGTGGGTCGGACTCCTGCTGGCCGTGGCAGGCGCCGCGTGCATCGGCTGGGGCGACCTGGGTGGCGGCCGGGACCCGCTGCTCGGCGACCTGCTGGCGGTCTCGGCGGCCGTCCTCGGCGCGATCTACTTCGTCCTGGGACGCCGGCTGCGCGCCGGCCTGGGCATCTGGGCCTACGCCGTGCCCGTCTACGCGGCCGCGGCCGCGGTGTGCGCGGGAGCGGCCGTCGCGGCCGGAGATCCGTTCGGTGGCTGGCCGGCCGGAACGTGGGTGGCGTTCGCGGGCCTCGCCCTGGGGCCGACGCTGCTCGGGCACACCGGATTCAACTGGGCGCTCCGGCACGTGCGGGCGTACGTTGTCGGCGTCGTGCAGCTGCTCGAGCCGCTCGGTGCGACGCTGCTCGCCATTCTCGTGCTTGGCGGGAAGGAGGTCCCCGCCGTGACCACCCTGGTCGGCGGGGCCGGCATCCTGGGCGGCGTGTGGTTGTCGGTGCGGGCGAGGGCCCGCGCCGGCCCGCCGCCTGCCGTGACTCGGATCTGAGAGAGGAGGCCCGCGCTGCAGACGCTCGCGCTGGTCGTAGACGTGATGCGGGGCGACTCCGTGGAGTCGCGACACCAGGCATTCGCCGGTCTCTGCGAGGCGGAGACGGGCGCGGAGAGCGACGGCCCGGCGCCCGACGTGGTGACCTTCTGGCGCTCGGCGCTGAAGCCGTTCCAGGCTTTGCCGCTCGTCGAGGATGGCGCCCTGGAGGCCCTCGGACTGGGAGACGAGGAGCTGGCCGTGTGCTGCGGCTCGCACGGCGGACGAGCCGAACACCTGGCGACGGTGCAGCGCATCCTGGCGCGGCTCGACGCCGGGCCGGATGCGCTGTACTGCGGTCCGCACCCTCCGTACGACGCCGACGCGGCATCGGAGCTCCGCTGCGCGGGCCGCCGGCCCGGGGCCCTGCACAACAACTGCTCGGGCAAGCACGCCGGCATGCTGGCCCTGGCCCGGCGGCACGGCTGGGACCCGGACGGCTACTGGCGGCTCGACCACCCGGTGCAGCAGCGCATTCGCGAGGCCCTGCGGGACTGGATCGACGTCGATCCCGACGGCTGCGAGTGGGCCACCGACGGGTGCGGGGTTCCGACCGTCCGTCTTCCCCTCGTGGAGATGGCGCGCGCCTACGGCCGCCTCGTCCGCCGGGCCCGGGACGGCCACGGGGCCGCGGCCGCCGTTGTCGCGGCGATGACGCGGCGGCCCGATCTCACATCGTCGCCGGGGCGCGCGCCGCTGGAGCTGATGCGCGCGGCGGAGGGGCGGCTGCTGGCCAAGGAAGGCGCGGAAGGGGTGCTCTGCGCCGCGGGCGTCGACGGCGGCTGGGGGCTGGCGGTGAAGGTCGAGGACGGAGGGCTGCGTGCGATCGAGCCCACGGTCGTCGCCGTGCTGGAACGCCGGGGGCTCCTGCCGGCCGGCGATCTCGCCCGGTTGCAGGAGCTGGGGCACGTCACCCTGCGGAACACGCTCGGCGCGGAAGTGGGCCGAATCGACGCCCGCTTCACGGAGCGGGAGGCGCCGCGGGGGGAGCCCGTCCCTTGACCGGAGGCACCCTCGCTCCGCCGCTCCGCCTGCTGGTACGCGCCTCGGCGGCGCTGGCGGCCGGGAACGAAGCCGCTTTCGAGGCCGAACTCCGGCGCGCGGCGGATGGCGTCGCGGACCCCGTCGCCGTGGAAGAGGCGCTGCTGCAGAGCTACCTGTTCCTCGGGTTCCCGGCCGCGATCGCGGCGCTGGCCCGGTGGCGGGCGATCTCCGGCCGTCCTGCCGCCGATGTCGATGCGCTGGCGACGCCGGACGCCGTGGAGGCGTGGGCTCTGCGCGGCGCGGAGGTCTGCGGCCGGGTGTACGGACGGGCCTACGAGCAGCTGCGTCGCAACGTGCGCCGGATCCATCCCGCGCTCGACCGCTGGATGGTGACCGAGGGGTACGGAAAGGTGCTGGGCCGGCCGGGACTCGGGCTCAGGGAGCGGGAGTTGTGCATCGTGGCGCTCCTCGCGGGGGCCGGCCGCGCTCCTCAGCTCCACTCGCACCTGCGGGGCGCGCTGCGGGCCGGAGCCCGGCCGGACGAGGTGACGGAGGCGCTGGAAGAGGGGCTGGCGGGACGGCCGGCCGAGACGGCACGGAGTGCCCGTGCCCTGTGGAAGCGCGTGCGGGACGCCGGAAAGGACGGGTAGGGGATGTTCGTCGACCAGGCACGGATCCGGGTGAAGGGCGGGGCGGGAGGCGCCGGCGCCGTCGCGTTCCGGCGCGAGAAGGGCGTGCCGCGGGGAGGTCCCTCGGGAGGGAACGGCGGTCGGGGCGGGGACGTGATCCTGGTGGCCGACTCCGGTCTCGACACCCTGCTGGACTTCAGCTACCGCGAGAACTACGCGGCGGGCCGTGCCGGACACGGCGAGGGCTCGAACCGGACCGGTCGCGACGGTGAGGACCTGTCGCTGCCCGTGCCCCCGGGGACGGTGGTCCGCGACGCGGAGACCGCGGAGCTGCTGGGCGAGCTCCTGCACGAGGGCGACCAGCTGGTCGTCGCCCGCGGCGGGCGCGGCGGGCGGGGCAACGCATCCTACGCCAGCTCCACGAACCAGGCGCCTCGCCGGTGGGAGCCGGGAGAGTGGGGCGAGGAGCGCCGCATCGAGCTGGAACTGAAGCTGATCGCCGACGTGGGCCTCGTGGGCGAGCCGAACGCCGGCAAGTCCACCTTCCTCGCCGCGGTGTCGGCGGCCCGGCCTCGCATCGCCGCCTATCCGTTCACCACGCTCGAGCCGAACCTCGGGGTGGTGCCCCTGTCGGGAGGGCGGTCCATGGTGATCGCCGACATCCCGGGGCTCATCGAGGGAGCCTCGGAGGGCAAGGGTCTCGGCACGCGATTCCTGCGCCACGTCGAGCGGACGCGGACCCTGGTGCTCATGCTTCCCTGCGACGCGGACGATCCGCAGGCGGTCCTGCGGCTGCTGCGGAGCGAGCTGGAGAGCCACGACGCCGCGCTTGGCGGCCTGCCCTGGTGCGTCGCCCTGTGCAAGGCGGACCTCAGACCTGCCGATGCGCCGGCCATCGAGCTGGATGCGCCGGGAGCCTGGGGAGTGTTCCAGGTGTCGTCGGTCACCCGCGCGGGACTCCCCGAGTTCATCGAGGCGCTGTGGTCCGTCGTGCGGGACGAGAAGGCACGGGAGCGGGAGGAGGGAGAGCCGGCCGATCCGTTCCCGGAGCTGGAGGAATGGCGGCCGTGACCGGCCCGGACGCCCGCGCGGCACGGCGGGACGGGCCGGTCGCCGCGGAGGCCCTGGCGGCGATCGGTCTGCTGGCGGTCGACGGACTGGGTCCGGCGCGGATCCGCGCGCTCGTGGAGCGGTACGGATCGGCCGTGGAGGCGCTGCGGGCGGCCCGGAGCGGGGCGCTCGATCCGCTGCTTCCGCCGAAGCTGCGGGCGCGGGTGCGGACGGCGCGGCCCGCCGATCCTCGCGAGGCCGCGGCGGGACTCGGGCCGGGCACCCGGCTCATCCCCTTCACGTCGCCCGACTATCCGGAGGGGCTGCGCCGGCTCCATCACCCGCCGCCCGTCCTGTGGGCGCGCGGCCCCCTGCGCGCCGACGCGGCCCGATCCGTGTGCATCGTGGGAACCCGTCGCGCCACGGAGTACGGACGCCGGGCCGCCCGCCGCCTCGCCGCCGGTCTCGCCGAGGCGGGCTGGCGCATCGTCAGCGGGCTCGCCCACGGCGTCGACGCGGAGGCCCACCGGGCCGCGCTGGAGGCGGGCGGCGAGACCGTGGGCGTGCCGGGCTGCGGTCTGCGGCACGCGTACCCTGCGTCGAGCCGGCCCCTCTACCGGGCGCTCGCGGCGCGCGGGCTGATCCTCACGGAGTTTCCACCCGCCGAGCCCCCGCTGCCGCAGAACTTCCCGCGGCGCAACCGGGTCCTCGCAGGCCTCTCCCGGGCCGTGGTCGTCGTGCAGGCGGGGGCCCGCAGCGGCGCCCTGATCACGGCCGACGAGGCGACGGCGATCGGGATGGACGTGCTCGCCGTGCCGGGACCCATCGATCTTCCCGTGAGCGAGGGGGTGCACGACCTGCTCCGCTCCGGGGCCGGAGTGGCGGCGGATGTCCGCGACGTGCTCGACGCGCTGGGAGAGCCGCCGTCCGCCACCCGGGGAACGGGAGCGAGTGCGCCGAGCGATCGCGCCGGAGCCGCGCGGCCGCCGGACCCGGATGCCGGCCGGATCCTCGACGGGCTGCGCGACGGGGCGCGCCACGTGGACGAGTTGTGCGGCGCGACCGGCCTCGGAATCGCGGCGACGCTCTCCATGCTGGGCCGCCTGGAGGCCGCCGGAACCGTGCGGGCCCTGCCGGGCGGACGCTACGAGGCCGCCGGTTGACCACGCCGCTCGCCCTGTACGTGCACGTGCCGTTCTGCGTGCGCCGCTGCCATTACTGCGACTTCGCCGTCAGCCGCAGCGCGAAACCGCCCATCGGCGCGTGGCTCGCCTGCCTCTCCGAGGACATCCGGCAGTGGGAGGAGGAGACGGGCGCGCCCTCGGGCCGTCCGCTCGACACGATCTTCGTGGGCGGCGGCACCCCGTCCCTGCTCGGGGAACGGGGGATGGAAGGGCTCGCGGCGCTCCTCTCCGACCGGTTCCGGTGGTCCGCCTCCGACGTGGAGTGGACAGTCGAGGCGAACCCCGGCTCGCTCGGCGTCGGGGCGCTCCGCGCCTGGCGGGACCTCGGCGTCACGCGGGTCAGCATCGGCGTGCAGTCGTTCGACGACGCGGCGCTCCGCTGGCTCGGCCGGCTCCACGATGCCGACGGAGCCGTGGCGGCGATCCGCCGGGTACGGGAGGCCGGGTTCGCGGATGTCAGCATCGACCTGCTGTTCGGCCTCCCCGAAGGGGTCCGGACGAGCTGGGAGCGCGACGTCGACCGGGCCCTGGAGCTCGACGTTCCGCACCTGTCCCTGTACGGCCTCACGGCCGAGCCCCGGACGCCGCTCGGCCGGCTCGTCGGACTGGGCCGGGTCGCGCTGGCGGACGAGGACCGCTACGGGCGGGAATATCTCGTGGCGGCATCGCGCCTCGCCGGGGCGGGCTACCGGCACTACGAGGTTTCCAACTTCGGTCGTCCGGGGCGCGAGTGCCGTCACAACTGGCATTACTGGCTGGACTCCGACTACCTTGGCCTCGGCCCGTCGGCGCACGCCAGGCTCGGCCGGGAGCGGGTCTGGAACGTGCGCGATTGGGCGGCGTATCGAAGGACGGCGCAGCGGGGCGGCTGCCTCCGGGAGGGCCGGGAGCGGCTCGACCCCGCGGCGGAGCGGCTGGAGAGGATCTGGCTCGGCCTGCGCACGGCGCGCGGGCTGGAGATCGGGACGCCGGGCGGAGTGGATCCGCCCGGCGTCTTGCTGGAACGCTGGCGGCGCGCCGGCTGGGCGCGCGTCGACGGTGACCGGTTGCGGCTCACGCCCGAGGGCTGGCTGCGGCTGGATGCGCTGGCGACGGAGCTCGACGGACTGGCGCCGGAGCTGGAAGGGCTGGCACCGGAGTTGGAAGGGCTGACGACGGAACTCGCCGCACGGAACGGTGCGCGGACTGCCGCCGGACGCGTGGCGGAGGACGGGAGGACATGGAAAGGCAATCGCTGACGGAGCGGGAGCAGACGATCCTGCAGGCGGTCGTCGAGTCCTACATCGCGAGCGCCGAAGCGTCCGGGTCCCGGCGGATCGTGCAGCAGTTCGACCTGGACATCTCGCCTGCCACGGTCCGCAACACGATGGCGGACCTCGAGGCGAAGGGCTTCCTGGCGCAGGCGCACGCCTCCGCGGGTCGAGTGCCCACCGACGTGGCGTACCGCTACTACGTCGACGTGCTGATGGGCCGTCGCGGCCTCGCCCCGGCCCAGCGTCTGCGTCTCGAGAAGGAGCTGGCGCTCGGTCAGCAGGCCGGCGAGCTGGCCTCCCTGGTGCAGCGGGCGGCGCAGGTCCTGGGCCTCCTGACCGGAGAGCTGGGCCTGTCGGTCGGACCGATCCTCGCCGAGGCCGTGCTGCACAGGCTCGATCTCGTCCCGATCGACTCCGAGAAGGCGCTGCTCGTGCTCACTCTGGAATCCGGGGTGGTGCGGACTGTCTACGTGGGCCTGCCCACGGCCCTGCCACCCGACTCCCTGCGTGCCGTGGCGGAGGTGATGAACGAACGCCTGGCCGGGGACACGCTGCGCGCCATCCACGGCACGCTCGTCGAGCGCCTCCGGGACGTGCAGCTCCCGGACCCGTCGGCGTCGCGCCTCGTGAACATCTTCGTGGAGTCCGGCCCGGAGATCTTCGAGTGGGCCGTGGGCGCGGAAGACGTGCACCTCGGGTCCATCGCCGTGGTGGCCGACCAGCCCGAGTTCCATTCCGGCGAGCGGCTCAAGGCGCTCATGCACCTGGCGGAGCGGCGAGAGCTCCTCGCATCGATCCTGCGAGGCCGCGCGATGCGCGAGGGGACGCAGATCACGATCGGGGCGGAGCACCCGACCCCGGAGCTGTCGGAACTGACGATCGTCACGGCCTCCTACTCGATCGGACACGTGGAAGGCGTCGTGGGGGTGATCGGACCGACCCGCATGCCGTACGACAAGGTCGTCGCCCTGGTGGGATACACGTCGTCGCTCGTCTCGCGGCTCGAGAACGAATGAGCCGGGAGATGGCGGCGCGCCGGACTCGCGTGCAACGGACACATGGCTGACTACTACGAGATCCTGGGCGTGCCCCGGACCGCCGACCTGGCGGCGATCAAGAAGGCGTACCGGGGCCTGGCGATGGAACATCACCCCGACCGCAACGCGTCGGCGGACGCCTCGGAACGCTTCCGCGAAGTCACCGAGGCCTACGAGGTGCTGCGCGACCCGGAGAAGCGGGAGCTGTACGACCGGTACGGCGAGGCGGGCGTGAAGCGGGGCGCCGGAGGCGGGGCCGGGCCCGCCGGGTTCGGCGGGATGGACTTCTCGGACGCCTTCGAGGTGTTCATGCGGGAATTCGGCGGGGCGGCCGGGTTCGGCGACCTGTTCGGCCGGGGACGCTCCCGCGCCGGTCCGCGGCGCGGCGCCGACGTGAAGATCCGCGTCCGGATCACGCTCGAGGAAGCGGCACGCGGCGTGGATCGCACGGTGCGGATCAAGGTGCTCGAACCGTGCGAGACGTGCGGCGGCAGCGGCGCGCGCCCGGGTACCCGGCCCGAGCGCTGCGGTACGTGTGGCGGGGCGGGCGAGGTCCGCCAGGTCCAGCGGTCCATGCTCGGGCAGTTCGTCAGCGTCCGGCCGTGTCACGCCTGCGGGGGTGCGGGGGAGCGGATCGGCACGCCGTGCGACGACTGCCGGGGCGATGGCCGCCGCCGTATCGACCGGGAGGTCACGCTGGAGATCCCGGCCGGGGTGTCCGGCGACGACTACCTGCGCCTGGCGGGCCGCGGTCACGCGGGTGCATCCGGGGGAAGGCCCGGCGACGTCCTGGCGCTGGTCGAGGTCGAGCCGGATCCGCGATTCGAGCGGCACGGCGACGATCTCGTGTTCAACCTCGCGGTCACCATGAGCCAGGCCGCGCTCGGGGCCGATGTCGACGTCCCGACCATCCTCGACGGCACGGCCCGGCTGAAGGTGCCGCCGGGCGTGCAGAGCGGCCAGGCGCTGCGCCTGCGTGGCAAGGGAATGCCCCGCCTGCGGTCCGCCGGACGGGGCGACGAGATCGTCCGCGTCCTGGTGTGGACGCCCACGCGGCTCACCCAGGAGGAACGGGATGCGTTCGAGCGGCTTCGCGAGGTGGAGGCGGAGCCGCCCGCCCCCGACGCTGCCGAGCCCGGGTTCTGGGAGCGGGTGAAGCGGGCGTTCAGCGCCTGATGCCGGAGCATACCGGGGCGGAGAGGACAGGAGCGCCCATACCGGCCGGCCGGCCCGCCGCGGGCGAGTATGCCTCCTGGTTCGCGGCGTACGTCGCGCGCGTGCCGGGAGAGGACCCCCTGCCCGCGCTGGAACGGCAGCGGGTGGAGTGGGACGGCGTCCTCGCCGGGCTGGATGTGGAGCGTGGCTCGTTCCGCTACGCGCCGGGGAAGTGGTCGGTCCTCGAGCTGGCCGAGCACGTCGTGGACACCGAGCGGATCCTCACGACCCGGGCCCTGCGCATCGCGCGCGGCGACCCGACGCCGCTGCCGGGATTCGACCAGGACATCCTCGTGGCGGGCGGGAACGCCGCCCGGCGGCCGCCGGGCGACGTGCGGGAGGAGTTCGACGGCCTGCGCCGCTCCGGGCTGGCCCTGTTCCGTGGCTTCGATGCCCGGACCTGGCGGCGGACCGGCGCGGCGGACGGCGCGCCGGTCTCGGTCCGGGCCCTGGCCTTCATCGTGGCGGGCCACGCTGACCATCATCTTCAGGTCCTGCGGGAGAGGTACCTCCGATGACGACAGATCCGGTCCGTCCCACTCCGGTGGAACCGGAGGCGGGCTCGCCGGCCGGCGGGGAGCGCACGGGGCGGCGGCTCGCCGCCTTCGTGGCCGGGCTCGGCATGGCGCTGTTCTCGCTCCTCACGATCCGGCACTTCTTCGCGGCGAACTACCCGGACTCGGTGTTCGCGGGGTCGGCCTGTGACATGGGCGCCTTCCTGAACTGCAGCGGCACGGCGGATTCCTTCCTCGCGACGGTGGCGGGAGTGCCGCTCGGCGTGCCCGGGCTCGTGCTCGGGACGCTGTTCGCCCTCGGGGCCGTCTTCCCGTCGCCCGGGCTGATCCGTACGAACCGGTTTCTCGCGGCCTGCAACGGCGTCGCCGTCCTGGCGCTGATCGCGGTGTCGCTGTTCGTCCTGCGGACGCTGTGCCTGCTGTGCGCGGGGTACTTCGCGTTCTCGTTCCTCGCGGCGTGGGCGCTCGCGGCGCCCGACGAGGACGGCGGCGGCTCGCGCGGCCGCTGGCTGCGGCCCTCGCTCCGTCATCTCGTAGCGATCGGGTGCATCGGGCTCGCGGTGGCATGGGGGTTCCGCGAATACCACGAGGTGCGCCGGTCGGCGGGCTCCGGGGGCGCGGCCGAGCGGTTCGTGCGCGAGTTCTTCGAGCTGCCGCAGGTCCCGTGGCCGAGCGAGATCTCGCCGTACCGCTCTCACTCGGCGACCCGGGGGTTCGAGAACGCGCCGATCCGCATCGTGGAGTACGCCGATCCCCTGTGCTCCGACTGCCGATACCTGCACGAGCAGCTGAAGCGGCTGGAGCCGGAGTTCGGGGGCCTGATGAACGTGGCGTTCCAGTTCTTCCCGCTCGAGGCCGAGTGCAACGACGTGGTCGAGAAGGACAAGCACCCCGGCGCCTGCGAGCTGTCCTTCATGCTGGCGCACGAGCCGGAGCTGTTTCCGGCGCTTCTGGACCGCGTGTTCGCCGACATGGAGGCCGCGAAGGACCCGGCGTGGAGGATGCAGCTGGCGAGGGAGTTCGGCGTGGAGGGGGCACGGAACGATTCCGTTACCATCCGGACCGTGCGGCAGTTCATCGAGACGGGCCGGGAATACGAGCGGACCTCCGAGGAATACGCGCACGGCATCCGGTCCACGCCGACCCTGATCGTGAACAACCGGCTGGTCATCGGGACATTTCCCGACTCGCACATGCGGGCCCTCCTGCGGGCCCTGGTGGAGGAGGCGACGCCCGGCGGGCGTCAGTTCCTCGAGGGTTGGGTGGAGTAGGGCCGGCAGGCACACCGCGAACGAACGGGGCGCACCATGGAAGCGACCGGGATCGGCGAGGGCGGCGAGGGGCACGGCCGTCTCGACCTCCAGGAGACGATCGGGAAGCCGCGCAGCGAATGGACGGTCGATGACATCGTGTCGCTGTTCCACTCCGGACGGCTGCGCGGGCTCGGCCTGATGCACGTAGGGGGCGACGGGCTGCCGAAGCGGCTCGACTTCGTGCCCCGCGACTTCCGGCATTTCCAGGACATCGTGACCGCGGGCGAGCGGGCGGACGGCTCCAGCCTGTTCCCGGGAAGCGGGATTCCCGCCGGCGCCTCCGACATCCTCCTGCGGCCGCGGGTCGAGACGGGCTTCCTCGATCCGTTCGCCGGCGTGCCGACCCTGGTGCTCCTGTGCGGACACGTGCGGCCCGACGGCACTCCGCTGCCGCAGTCTCCCGACACGATCGTGCGTCGGGCCGCCGCGCGGCTGGAGGATGCGACGGGCTGCGGGCTGCACGCGTTCGGCGAAGTCGAGTACTTCGTGGGGCGGCGCGGGGTGGAGCAGGACGTGCCGGAGGGGGCGGACCGGGGCTATCACGCCAGCGCGCCCCACGTGTTCGGAGAGGCGATGCGCCGGCGGGCGCTCGACCTGCTGGTCGCCATGGGCGTGCCGGTGAAATACGGGCACTCCGAGGTGGGGCGCGTGGAGCCGCGCGACGCCGACGACCTCCTGTGGGAGCAGCACGAGATCGAGCTGGCGCCGGCCCCGCTTCCCGAGGCGGCCGACGGCGTGGTGCTCACCCGCTGGATCCTGCGCAGCCTGGCGCGCCGGGAGGGCTACCGGTTCTCCGTGGACCCGATCCTCGCCAGGGGACACGCCGGCAACGGCCTGCACTTCCACCTCACGCCCACCCGGGATGGGGTCCCGGTGGAGGTCGAAGTCACGGAAGGATCGCTCGCCGATCCGGCCCGCTGGCTCATCGGCGGCCTCGTCGAGCTGGGCGCCGCCCTGATGGCCTTCGGCAACCGGGGGCGCGGATCCCTGCTGCGCCTGTCGCAGGCGAAGGAGGCGCCGGGAGCCCTGACGTGGGGCGCGCACGACCGCTCGGCGCTCGTGCGGCTGCCCGCCCGGGTGCGGACCGAGCAGGGCCGAGCGGTCCATCCGGCGACGGTGGAATTCCGGCTGCCCGATGGGTCCGCCGCCCCGCACCTTCTGCTGGCCGGCGTCGCGGTGGCGATGCGGGAGGGCGCGCGGTCCCGGGAGCTCGACGAAGTCCTGCGGTCCGCGTCCGTCGGCGAGGCGAAGCGGAACGGCGGCGCCGCGCATCCGGTTCCGGCCACGTTCCAGGACGTGGTGGTGGCCCTGGCGGAGGTCCGGGACAGGTTCGAGGCGGAGGACGTGTTCCCGGCCGGGCTGGTGGACCGGGCGCTCGCGGACCTGCGCCGGGCGGAGGAGCGTTCCGGCGCGGAGGACGCAGGATGAGCGGGGTGCGGACCGCCCTCCGCCTGCTGCCCGTCGTCCTGAGCGCCGTGTTGCTGGCGGCGCACTTCTCGCGTGCGGGCTCCGGCTGGCTCGTGGCGCTGTCCCTCGCCTTTCCGCTCCTGCTGCTCGTGAGGGACGGCCGGGCGGTCCGCCTCGTGCAGGGGATCCTCGTGCTGGGTGGCCTCGAGTGGGTCCGGACGGCGGTGCGGATCGCGGAGGGTCGGGTGGCACTCGGCGAACCGTGGCTGCGGATGGCCCTTATCCTCGGCGGCGTGGCCCTGTTCACGTGGGCGTCGGCGCTCGTGTTCCGGGCGCCGGCCCTCCGGCGGATCTGGTTCCGGGACTCCTGAGCTCCTGCCCCGGAGACGTCCGTGCCCCGGACGCGCGTCGCGTCAGGCCAGCGCGGCGATCAGCGCCTCGAGGCCCTCCTCCGGATACCACCCCAGGTCCGCGCGCAGCACGCGGATTCCGCCCTCCCGCAGCTCTTCTTCCGCCCGCGCCGCGAGCGTCCGCTCGAGTTGCGCGAAGCCGTACGTCGCGTCCGGGAGCGGAACGTCGTCCGCCGCGGCGGCCGTGAGAACCAGGGCGCACCCCGGCTCCCCGCGGGCCGCCGCGCCGGCGGCGACGACCGCCGGTTCTCCGTGGTGCAAAAGCGGCGCCGCGCCGCGCCCGGCCACCGCCGCGCACAGGTCGGAGAGTCGCCGCTCGACGCCCTCGCCGGGTGGAAGGAACGCCGCCAGGGTCGTGACGCCTGTCCCGCCGGACGCCGAGATCAGCCCGCGGAGGAGGGAGGCGATCGAGGCCTCATCCGTCCGATCCTCTCCCGTGTCGGACTCCGGCCGGTAAAGCTCCACGCCGTCGACCGCGGCGGCGGGCCGGCGCGTTTCGGTGGTCCCGTCCCGCGCCTCGACGGCCGCGAGCATCGCCTCCACCGCGCGGTCGCGGGCCGCGGCGGGATCGCGGAGCGGGTCCACGCCGAGAAGCGATGCGGCGACGGCCACCGCGTGGTGCCAGCGCACGATCTCGCCCCCCGCCGCCTCCCGGCGGGGCAGGCGGGCCCGGATCGTCCCCGCGGCCGGCTCGCCGCCGACCGCGAGCGCGACGGAAACGCTCACGGGCCCGGCGGCCGGGCGTCGCCCCACGGGACCACAGGTGGCCGCCAGGCCGGCGGGTCCCAGGGATCCCGTCACGAGTCGCTCGATCCACGCGGCCAGCCCCTCCAGTCCGGGAGCGGGCAGGATCTCGAGCGGTCCGCGGCCGGACTCGGCGGCGGCCGCGAGGACGAGGCCCAGACGGAGGCCCGGGTTCACCGCTTCGGGGACGTCCGGTCCACATTCCAGCGCGACGTCCCGCGCGGCAGCGACGACGTCCTCGACGTTCACGCCCGTCAGGGCGGCGGGCAGGAGGCCGAACGCGTCGAGCGCCGCGAAGCGCCCCGTCACATTCCCGCCGACCTCGAACCGGCGCAGGAATTCCGCCTGTTCCGCCTCGCGCAGGAGCGGGGAGTCGGCACGCCCGATCGCCACGAAGCGGGCGCCCGGCGCCCGCTCACCGCACCGTGCGGCGCGGGCCAGGAAGTACCGGGCTAGCGCCCGCGGCAGGAGGCCGTCGCCGGAAGCGCTCGCCACGACGAACAGGGTCCGGCCGAATTCGACCTGCTCGCTCGCCTCCCGGACGGCGGCGGGGTTCGCGGACGCGAGGACGCGGAGTCCGGGCCGGCCGTCGATTGCACGGCCCCGTCCCGGGGCGGCGAACGCCCGCGCGGCGGCGGCGGCATCGCCGTCCGCGAGGAGCACGACCTGCTCCACGTCGGACTCGCGGATCTCGCGGGCGAAGTCGAGCAGTGCGGGCAGCGCGCCGGTCGCACGCTCCGCCGCGTCCAGCCGGATCGCCCGGCCGGATTCCTCGCTCCCGGACTCACCGGTCCACAGGGATGCGTCCGCCGCGGCGAGCCGAACCCCGGTGCGCCGCTCCGCCAGGGCGGCGAGGCGCGCCGCATCCGCCGCCTCCGCGGCGGACCCCTCCAGCCGCACGCGGGTCCTGCTCTCGCGCAGGAACTCCCGTCGCCGCTCGAGCAGGGTCTCCAGCAGCCGGTCGAACGGCTCGATGAACTTGACCGCGCCCTCGTCGACGAGCCGGGCGCACACGGCGTCCATGTCGATTCCGGCCTCGGCCAGGCGCTCGAACACCTCGTCGGCCTCCTTCCGGCCGTCGCGGATCGCGCCCGGCCGCACCTCCCCGGAGCGGGCGAACGCCTCGATCGTGCTTTCCGGCAGCGTGTTGACGGTGTCGGGCCCCACGAGCGGCGTCACGTACCGGACCGGATCGTACAGCGGGTTCTTCGTACTGGTGCTCGCCCAGAGGAGGCGCTGCGGCCGCGCGCCGCCGCCGGCGAGCGTCCGCCACCCGTCACTCGCGGTCCGTTCCTCGAAGTGCCGGTAGGCGCGCCGGGCGCTGGCGAGCGCGGCCGCGCCGAACAGCGAGGGGGCGGGGCCCGCGCCGTGGCGGTCCGGGACGAGGCGCTGCGACAGGAGGCTGTCGACGAGCACGTCGATGCGACTGAGGAAGAAGCTCGCCACCGAGGCGACCGAGCCGAGCGGCCGTCCCGCCTCGTGCCGGCGCCGCAGGGCGCGCTCGTGCGCGTCCGCCACGTCGCGGTACGCCGCCACCGAGAACAGGAGCGTGACGTTCACGTTCACGCCCTCGAACAGCAACTCCTCGATGGCCGGCACGCCGGCGGGGGTGCCCGGGATCTTGATCATCAGGTTCGGGCGGTCGACCGCGGCCCACAGGCGGCGGCCCTCCTCGATCGATCCCGCCGTGTCGTGCATCCGTCGCGGCGACACCTCGAGGCTGACGTATCCGTCCACGCCGTCCGATTCCTGCCAGACGGGCCGCAGGAGGTCGCACGCGTCCCGGACGTCGGCCACGACGAGCGCCTCGTAGATCTCCCGGAGCGATGCCGCCGATCCTGCGAGCCGTTCCAGCTGCTCGTCGTACAGGTCCGTGCTCGTGATCGCCTTCTCGAAGATCGCGGGGTTCGACGTCACGCCGCGCAGCCCCTCGTGCTCCACGCGCCGGGCCAGCGATCCGTCGCGCAGCATCGCACGCGACAGGTTGTCCAGCCAGTAGCTCTGGCCGGCCCGCAGGAGCTCGCCGAACCGTTCCGCCTCGCCTCGTTCCTCCATGTCCGTCGCCGCCTCCCGGTGGCTCAGGTGTCCCGCAGGTACGCGCGCTCCACGGCGCGCAGCTTGTCCAGCCGCCGTCTGTGCCGCTCCTCACCCGTGAACCGGGCGTCGAGAAAGGCGTGCACGATGTCGCGGGCGAGCGCGAACCCCACCACCCGCTCGCCGAGGCAGAGCACGTTCGCATCGTCGTGCTCGACGCCCTGGCGCGCGGAATACGTGTCGTGACAGGTCCCCGCCCGCACGCCGGGCACCTTGTTCGCCGTCACCGAGACGCCTACCGCGCTGCCGCACAGGAGGATGCCGCGCTCCGCCGCGCCGCGGGCGACGGCTTCCGCCACGTCCCGGGCCACGTCCGGGTAGTCGACCGGTTCCGGTCCGAAGGTGCCCACGTCGTGCACGTCGTGGCCCGCCTCACGCAGCTCGGGCACGAGCTTCGTCTTGTACGACCAGCCGGCGTGGTCCGCGCCGATGACGATCCGCATGTCAGCCCTCCGCGACCAGCGTGGCCGCCGCGTCGGCGACCGCCTGCGGCGTGAAGCCGAACTGGCGGAACAGCTCACCGGCCGGGGCGCTGGCGCCGAACCGGTCCAGCCCGATGGAAACCCCCCGGGCGCCCGTCCACTCCCGCCAGCCCCGGGTCACGCCCGCCTCGATCGACACGCGGGCCGTGACCGCCGCGGGCAAAACCTCCTCCCGCCACGCCGCGTCCTGCGCCCGGAACAGCTCCTGGCAGGGCATGCTCACGACGCGGGCGTCCACGCCGCGCGCGGCGAGCACCTCGCGCGCCGCGAGCGCCAGGTGCACCTCCGACCCGGTGGCGATGAGGATCGCGTCGGGCCGCGTCCCATCCTCCCGGGCCAGCACGTAGGCCCCCCGCGCCGTGCCGTCGTCCTGACCGCCGGCCGGCGGCGTGACGACGGGGAGCTTCTGTCGCGTGAGGGCGAGCAGGCTGGGCCCGCCGTCGTGAGCCAGCGCGGCGCGCCACGCCGCGACCGTCTCGTTGGCGTCGGCGGGCCGGAACACCCGCAGGCCCGGGATGGCGCGCAGCGAGGCGACGTGCTCGACAGGCTGGTGCGTGGGACCGTCCTGGCCGAGCCCGATCGAGTCGTGGGTCATCACGTAGATCACCGGCTGACCCATGAGGGCCGCCAGCCGGATCGCCGGCCGCGCGTAGTCGGTGAACACGAGGAACGTGGCGGCGAACGGCCGCACGCCGCCGTGCAGCGCCAGTCCCGAGCTCGCGGCGCACATGACGTGCTCCCGGATGCCCCAGTTCACGTTCCGGTTGCCCCAGGCGCCGCGCGCCACGTCGCCGCCGTCGGGTATCCGGGTGTTGTTGGACGCGGTGAGGTCGGCGCTGCCGCCGACCAGCGTGGGAATCCGCGGGGCGAAGTGCTGGATCGCGCGCTCGGAGGCGGAGCGGGTCGCGAGGGGCCCATCGTCCGCCGTGAAGCGCGGCAGGTCCTCGTCCCAGCCGGCGGGGAGATGTCCGGCGAGGGCGGCTTCCAGTCCGGCCGCCTCCTCCGGATACGCGTCCCGGTAGGCGGCGAGTCGCTCTTCCCAGGCGCCGCGGAACCGCGCCCCCCGTTCCACGGCCTCTCCCATGTGCCGGCGGGCCCGCTCGGGAACGAGGAACCGCGCGTCTTCTGGCCAGCCGTAGGCCCGCTTGGTGAGGCGCGTCTCCTCCTCGCCGAGCGGCGCTCCGTGCGCCGCGGCGGTGTCCTGCCGATTCGGCGACCCGAACCCGATGTGCGAGCGGACGACGAGCAGCGACGGGCGCTCCCGCTCGCCGCGCGCCGCGGCGAGAGCCTCGGCGAGGGCCGGCAGGTCCTCGGCCGCCTCCCCCAGCTCGAGGACGTGCCAGCCGTAGGCCCGGAAGCGGCCCGCCGTGTCGTCCGAGAAGGCGAGGTCGGTGGACCCGTCGATCGTGATCCGGTTGTCGTCGTACAGCACGACGAGCTTGCCGAGCCCGAGATGGCCCGCCAGGGATCCCGCCTCGTGCGAGGCCCCCTCCATCATGTCGCCGTCGCTGGCCACCACGTACGTGTGATGATCCACGATCTCGTGGCCGGGCCGGTTGAAGCGCGCCGCGAGGTGCGCCTCCGCGAGCGCCATTCCGACCGCCGTCATCAGGCCCTGGCCGAGGGGCCCCGTCGTGGTCTCCACGCCGGGCGTGTGGCCGTGCTCCGGGTGGCCGGGGGTCCGACTGCCCCACTGCCGGAAGCGGCGCAGCTCGTCGAGCTCCAGGTCGTAGCCGGACAGGTGCAGCATTCCGTACAGCAGCATCGAGGCGTGTCCGGCGGACAGCACGAACCGGTCCCGGTCGGGCCAGTCGGGCCGCCGCGGGTCGTAGCGCATCTGCCGGCTGAGCAGGTACGCGATCGGGGCCAGCGCCATGGGCGTCCCGGGATGGCCGGAATTTGCCTCCTGGACGGCGTCGATCGCGAGGGTACGGATCGTGTGGATCGAGATCTCCTCTGCGGTCATCTTGTCGAGACGGTCCTCGCCGGACGCGTCGACGGTCGCACGGGCGGGGGTCGCATCTTTGCTCATCAGCCATCCCTGGTCGGAGTCCATCCGGTGTGCGGGCCGGCCGGCGGTGGCGTCCCGAAGGGATCGAAACCGCCGCGCTCACGTTATCGAAGCTGCGGGAGCCGCGCGAGCCGCGGACGGCGGCTCCCCGTGAGCCGTCCTCTCCGATAGGTTGCCGGCGGATTCCCAACCGGTAACCGGACCGGCCGCCGCTTCGATCCCGGGACGAGGAGGAGAGGAACATCGAGACTCCGGATCGCGCCCTGCGCGAGGCGGCACGCCTGCACGGCGTGGTGACCGTCTACCACGACATACAAGGGGTCGCACGGACCGCTTCCACGGACGTCCTCGTCGAGGTGCTGCGGGCCCTCGGGGCGCCCCTGCTCGGCCCCGAGGACGCCCCCGCGGCGCTCCGGGCCCGCCGCCTCGAGGTCCGGAATCACCTCGTTCCCCCCGTGCGGACCGGAGTGCCCGGGCGGCCCGTCACCGTCCCCGTCCGCATTCCCGCCGCCGAGTCCAGCCGCCGTCTCGAGTGGACGCTGCACCTCGAGGGCGGAGGTGTGACGGGCGGGTGGAGCCGCCTGGCGGACCTGTCATTGGCGGGTGGCGGCACCCTGGAAGGGACTGCACGGGAGGTACGGCGGCTGCAGGTCGGAGAGGACCTGCCCGCCGGCATTCACCGTCTGCACGCCCGCGTCGGAGCCCGCCGTGGCACCTGTCACCTCGTGGTGGCGCCGGAGCGGGCCTTCGGGGTCGGGTGCGAGGAGCCGCTGTGGGGGCTCGCCCACCCGCTGTACGGGATCCGGCACGCGGGCGACTGGGGCATCGGCGACTTCGAAGGGCTGCGTCGGGCGTCGGAGTTCGTCCGGGCGGCGGGAGGCGACGTGCTGGCCACCCTGCCGCTGCTCGCGACGTTCGTCGACGAGCCGGACGGGTATCCGCCGTACCGGCCCGTGACGCGCCTCCACTGGAACGAGGTCTTCGTGGATCCGGCCGTCGCCCCGGAGCTCGCGGCGAGTCCCGAAGCACGGGCGGCGCTGGCCGGGCTGGAGGGGCTGCGCGCCGAGCTGAGGGCCCGGCCGCTGGTCGGCTATCACCGCGTCGCCCGGGCACGGCACGCGGTGCTCGCTCCCCTCGCGGCGGAGTTCTTCCGCGGGCGGGGCCCGGCCTCGACGGAGTTCCGGCGGTTCCTGGCCTCCCGTCCGACCGTGGGGGCGTACGCCAGGTTCCGTGCCGCGCGCGCGGCGGCGGCCCGGGAAGTGGAGGCTCCCGGAGGACCGGCCGGCCCGCCGGGCGGTCCGATCGACCCGGAGGCGCTGGCGCGCGTGCACGTCTACGCGCAGTGGCTGGCGGAGCGCCAGGTGGACCGGGCCGCGCGGGAGGGCGGCACCTCGCTGCTCCTCGACTTTCCCGTGGGCGTGCACCCGGAAGGGTTCGACGTGTGGCGCCACCCCCATCTCTTCGCCGCGGGGGTCTCGGTCGGGGCGCCCCCGGACCCGTTCTTCTCCGGCGGCCAGGAATGGGGTGTCCCGCCTCTCCGGCCCGAGGCCATGCGGCGGGACGGCTACGCGGCGTTCCGCGAGGCGCTCGCGTTCTCCATGCGCGCCGCGGGCTTCCTGCGCATCGACCACGTCATGGGGCTGCACCGGCTGTTCTGGGTGCCCGCCGGCCGCCCGGCGACGGACGGGGTTTACGTGCAGTATCCGGCCGAGGAGCTGGCGGCCGTGGTGCGCCTCGTCTCGCACCGGGCGCGGTGCGAGGTGGTCGGCGAGGACCTGGGCACCGTCCCCCCGGAAGTGCGCGACCTCATGGAGCGCCGCGGTTTTCGGCGTACCTTCGTGCTCGGCTTCGCGCTTCCGGACGAGGGAGCTTCGCTGCCCGCCGTGCCGGAAGGCTCCGTCGCGGTGCTCGGGACCCACGACATGGCACCGTGGCCTTCCTTTTCGGCGGGGGACGACCTCGCGGCGGAGGCCCGGCGGGGCCGAATCCCTCCGGAGGAGGTGGACGGGCTGCGGGAGCGCCGGCTGCGCCGTCTTGCCCGGCTCCACGCGCTCCTGCCCGATGGTCCCGCTCCGGCGCTCGCCATGCTCGGACGATCCCCGGCGCGGCTGGTGCTCGCGTCGCTCGACGACCTGCTGGGGGTGCGGGAACCGCAGAACCGTCCGGGGACGGGAGTCGAGGAGCCGAACTGGCGTCGGCGCCTGCCCCTGCCGCTCGCCGACGTCGCGGACGAGCCCGCCGTGCGGGAGACGCTGCGGGCCCTGCGCGACGCGCGGCGCGGCCGGGATGAGGTCAGTCGCCGTCCGGCCCGGTCCCCGAGGTGAGGCGGTTCGTCGCGTCCAG
>JAVVDU010000001.1:97570-114194 GCA_032251515.1 Gemmatimonadota bacterium | reverse complement strand
GAGGTCAGTCGCCGTCCGGCCCGGTCCCCGAGGTGAGGCGGTTCGTCGCGTCCAGGAGAGCGGCCGCGGCCCCCCGGGCGAGCGTCCGGCCGCGCAGCGGGACGGCCCCGATGAGGCGTCCGGCCACGTCGCGCTCGAGGTCGCGCAGCACCGCGAGAACCACGTCCTCGTCGAAGGCGTGAAGGAGCTTGATGCCGAGAAGGCGGAACCGGGGCGCGCCGATCGCCGCGTGAATGGCCGCGAGGGTGGCCTCGGCCGCGAGCCGCAGCTCCACGGTCTCCGTACCCACGCCGGCCGCTTCGCCCTCGTGGGTGCCGTCGGCATCGGCGAGGGCGACCCGGATGTGCACGCGCGACCCGCGCTCGCGCGCCGCCACGGCGTCCGCGAGGCGGAGCCGTCTCCCCTCCGGGGTCTCGCTCATCCGTCCTCCTTCGGCTGGGCCTCTCCTTGCGCCGGTCCTACAGTGCGACACGCCGCCCTCCGGGGGAAGGGGCGCACGGGTGCCGCCCGGCCCGGGTGGCACCCGGCCGGGGTGGCGCCGCCGCGCGCCATCGGAGCACATTCCGGGCCATGCGTTCGGAAGACACGTCGCTGCCGGCCCTGTTCTCGCCCGACCTGGAATCACGGGCCCCCGGAGAGACCGTTCGCCTGGACCGGGAAGAGGCCCGGCACGTACGGGCGCTGCGGCTGGCAGACGGCGCCGAGGTGGCCCTCATCGATGGACGCGGACGACGGGTGCGGGCCCGGCTCGGTACCGAAGACGTCGGCGGCCGGGACGTCGTGCTTCTCGGTCCCCTCCCGGTTCCGGCGCCGCTGCCCGTCGAACTGTGCCCGGCGGTGGGCGGCAAGGCCCACATGCTGTGGCTGGTCGAGAAGGCCACGGAAGTCGGCGTGACGGCGATCCAGCCGCTCGAGACCCGCCGCTCCCGCTCCGTCGCCGATGCGGCGCGCACGGCGTCGTTCTGGGACAAGGCAGGCCGCAGGGCCACGGCGGCGCTGAAGCAGAGCGGGGGCGGCTGGCTGCCACGCTTCGGCCCCGTCCGCGAGCTGGAGACCTTCCTCGCCGGCGTGGCGGACGATGAGGTCGGCTCGCTGCTGCTGGACCGCGACGGCCCTCCGCTGGGAGCCGTGCTCGCGGACTGGGACGGGAGGCGTGCGCTGCGGTTGCTGTGCGGACCGGAAGGCGGACTCGACCCGGAGGAGCGGGCCGCCTGCCGGGCGGCCCGCGTCCGACCGGCGCGGCTCGGGCCGACGACCCTGCGCTTCGAGACCGCGGCGCTCGCCGCCCTCGCGGTGGTGAGCGATCTGCGGGAGCGCGTCACGGACGTGAACCGTGCGGATGGGGAGGAAGAATGAGCGCTGACTGCATTTTCTGCCGGATCGTCGGAGAGGAGGTACCCGCCGAGGTGGTGGCGCGCGGCGACACATGGCTCGCCTTCCGGGACATCCAGCCAGAGGCGCCGGTGCACGTGCTGGTGATCCCCCGGCGCCACGTGGAGAGCGCGGCGAGCCTCGGCGCGGACGAGGCCGGGCTGGCGGGCGAGCTTCTCCTCGCCGCGGTGGAGGTGGCTCGCCGGGAGGGACTCGCGCCCGACGGGTACCGCGTCGTGACGAACGTCGGACGGCAGGGCGGGCAGGCGGTCCCGCACCTCCACCTGCACGTGCTCGGAGGACGGCAGATGCGGTGGCCGCCGGGCTGAGCGGGCCGGCGGGATCGGCGGCCGACCTCGGGCCGGGGATCCCGGAGCCGGCGCTTCGCCTGCTGGACTGGGAGCAGGTTCTCGAGGGCATCGCGCGCCTGAGTTCGTGTCCGCTGGGAGAGGAAAGGGTGCGCGGCCTGCGGCCGGAGCCCGGGCGGGCCGCCGCCGAGGAGGCGCTGCGCACCGCGGACGAGATGGCGGGCTTCCTGCTGCGCCACGACTGGGTCCCTCCGCCGATTCCGGACGTGCGCCCGGCGCTGCGACGTCTCCGGGTGCCGGGGGCCGCCCTCGGCGGCGAACAGCTTCTCGGCGTGGCCGCGTTGCTCGCGTCGTCGCGCCGGGCCCGCGCAGACCTGCGGCGCGAGCCCGACCAGGCGCCCCGTCTCGCGGCGCTCGGCGGGCGGCTGGTGCGCGACCGCGACCTGGAGGACCGGCTGGCGACGGCCCTCGAGGAGGACGGTAGGGTGGCCGACGCGGCCTCGCGGGAGCTGCGGCGCCTGCGGGCGGCGGTCCGGAGCGCGCGTACGACGGTCGTGCGGCGTCTCGAGTCGTTCGTGCGCGGACTTCCCGAGCGGTACCGGGTCGCCGACGCCTCGGTCACGATCCGGTCGGGCCGGTACTGCGTTCCGATCCGCCGCGAGGGGCTGTCGGCGGCGGGGGGCATCGTCCACGACGAGTCGGCCACGCACCGCACGGTGTTCGTCGAGCCGCCGCCGGCCATCGAGCCGATGAACCGTCTCGCGGAAGTGCAGCGGGCGGAAGTACGGGAAGTGGAGCGGATCCTCCGCGAGCTCACCGACGCGGCGCGGCCGCGGGCCGGGGACCTGGCGCGGACCCTCGCGACGCTCGCCGAGGCCGATGCGCTGCAGGCGCGGGCCCGCTGGGCGCTGCGACACGGCGGCACGCGGCCGGAGCTCACCGATCCCGGCGGAACGGAGGAGGGACGCGGCCTGCGGCTCGTGGCCGCGCACCACCCGCTCCTCCTGGCGGGCGAGGAGCCTTCCGTTCCGTTCGACCTGGCGCTCGATTCGGGAGAGAGCGTCCTTCTCGTGAGCGGGCCCAACGCCGGCGGCAAGACGGTGCTCCTGAAGACCGTCGGCGTGACCTGCCTCCTGGCGCAGTCCGGCGTGGTCCCGCCCGTCGGGCCCGGCACCCGCCTGCCCGTGTTCCGTGACCTTCACGTCGTGCTGGGCGACGAGCAGTCGATCGCCGCCTCCCTGTCCACCTTCAGCGCTCAGGTGGCGGGCCTGCGCGAGGCGGTCGACGGGGCGGGGCCGGCGTCGCTCGTCCTCCTCGACGAGGTCGGCGGGAGCACCGACCCGGCCGAGGGCGGGGCGCTGGCGGCCGAGGTGCTGGTGTGTCTGGCCGCGCGGGCGGGTCTCACCGTCGCCACGACCCACCTCGGCTCGCTGAAGGCGCTGGCGGAGGAGGACACCCGCGTGGTGAACGCCTCCCTGTCGTTCGATCCGGCGGCCCTGCGTCCCACCTTCCGGCTGCAGCGGGACCGGCCCGGGCGCAGCTACGCGCTGGAGATCGCGACCCGTCTCGGAATGCCGGAGAGCCTGGTGAAGCGGGCCCGCGCCCGCCTGGCCAGCGCCGAGCGGCGGCTGGAGGACCTCCTGGCCCGGCTCGAGGCGCGGGACGCGGAGCTCGCCACGCTCACGGCGCAGACGGCGCGGCGAGAGAGGCGCCTGGCGGAGCGGGAGAGCGCGCTCGCCGAAGCGGAGCGACGGCTGGCACGACGCGGCGACGAGTTGGAGGCGCGGGCGAAGGCGCGGCTGGGCCGCGCCCTGGCCGAGGCGAAGCGGGACACGGAACGCGAGATCGAACGGTTGCGGGAGGGGTTCGAGCGCGCCGTCGCGGCGGCGGAAGAGACCGGCGAGGCCCGCCGCCGGGCTCGCGCCGCGGAGACCGCGGCCCGTTCCTCGCTGAGGCGCCGGGAGCGGGAGACGCGCCGGGAGACGGTCTCCGGGCAGGAGAATCCGGAGCGGTCTCGGGCACCGGCAGCACGACCGGGCCCCGGCGTACGGGTGCGCTCCCGCTCGCTGGGGATCGCAGGGACGGTGGTGGAGCATCGCGGCGAGCGAGTCGTGCTGGAGTCGGACGGCATCCGGGTGGAAGTACCGGCCGGCGACCTCGAGGTCGCCGGCGACGCCGGACCGCCGGTCCGCGTCGACCGGCCGGCGCCGGATGTCCCGCATCCGGAGACCGTCGCGCGCCCGGAGGTCGATCTGCGCGGGCTCAGGGTCGACGAGGTCCGCGCCCCGCTGCAACGCGCGCTGGATGCCGCGATCGTGGCCGACCTTCCGGCTCTGCGGGTGATCCACGGGAAGGCGACCTTCGCCCTGCGGGACGAAGTCGGACGGCTCCTCGCTGCCGATTCCCGCATCGCGGCGTTCCGCCCGGGAGGTTTCGAGGAAGGGGGGTCCGGCGTTACCGTTGTCGAGTTTACGCGGGAGGGAGTTTGAGCGGCGGCCGCCCATGGTGAGGGATGCACAAGTCGAGGAGGTGCGCGAGCGCGCCGACATCGTCGAGCTCCTCGGTGAGCACACGACGCTCCGGCGCGCGGGGCGGACGTGGCGCGGGCCCTGTCCCCTGCACGGGGGAGAGGGCCCGAACTTTTCCGTGGACCCATCGCGTGGCCTGTACAAGTGCTTCGTGTGCGGCGAGGGCGGCGACGTCTTCGCCTTCTTCATGAAGCACCTCGGCCTCGACTTTCCCACGGCGCTCCGGCACGTGGCCGCCAGGTCCGGCGTGACGCTCCCGGAGCGCGGCGAAGAGCGGCCGGATCCCTTCGCACCGCTGCGCGAAGTGGTCGCGTTCGCCGAGGAGTGGTTCCTCGAGCGGCGGCGTGACGAGGTGGACGGACGGCAGGTGCGGCGCTACCTGGAGGGCCGGGAAATCACCCTTTCCGAGGCGGATGCGTTTCGCCTCGGCTGGGCGCCGGACGCGTGGCGGGACCTGCGGGATGCGGCGCACGGCCGCGGCATCGACGATGACTTGCTGCTCGAGGCCGGGCTCCTCGCCACGAGCGAGCGGGCCGAGGAGCCGTACGACCGGTTCCGCGCCCGGCTGATCTTCCCCATCCACGACCTGCGCGACCGCCCGATCGCGTTCGGCGGCCGCGTCCTCGGCCCGGCGGGCGAGCACGCTCCGAAGTACATCAACTCGCCCGAGAGCCCCATCTTCCACAAGGGAGAGACCTTGTACGGCCTCTCCCGGGCCCGGCACGAGATCCGGCGGGAAGAGGCGGCCCTGGTGTGCGAGGGCTACATGGACGTGCTGGCCCTGCACGGGGCGGGCCTGCGGACCGCCGTCGCGCCACTCGGCACCGCGCTCACCGAAGACCAGGCCGGGCTCCTGCGCCGGTACGCGCCGAAGGCGTACCTCCTCTACGACAGCGACACGGCGGGCCTGCGGGCCACCTTCCGTTCCGGGGACGCACTCCTCGCGGCGGGCGTGCACCCGATGGTCGTGACGTTTCCCGCCGGGGAGGATCCGGATTCGTTCGTGCGCGGGCGGGGAATCGACGCGCTGCACGCGCTGCTCGCGGACGCGGTCGACCTGCTGGAGCGGAAGCTGATCGAGATCGAGAGGCGGGGCCTGCTCGGCACCGTGGAGGGCCGCCGCCGCGCCGTGGACGGACTGCTGAGCACGCTGCGGGCGGTGCGCGATCCGGCCCTCCGGGACCTCTACCTCGGACTGGCCGCCGAGCGCACGGGAGTGCGGCGGGAGACCCTGGTGGGGGAAGTGGCCCGGGAGCCGCGCCCGGCTGCGGGCCTCCGAGTGGATCGCGGACACGGCCGTCCGGCCGCCGGCGCGTCGTCGCGCACGTCCGGGTCGGCCGGCCCGTCTCGCGGGGCCGACGAACCCGGAGGCGACGCCGCGGGCGAGCGCCTGGAGCGCGAGCTGGTCCTCCTCATGGTCCGTGACTCCGCGCTGCGGAATCTCGCGGCCGAGAAGGGGCTGGAGGCGCGACACCTCCGGCATGAGGCGCTGCGGGAGATCTTCGTGGCGCTGGGGGCCGGAGACCCGGACGAGGGCGTCGCCGGGGTGGCCGGCAGACTGCCGGCCGCCCACCGGAGCACGCTGGAGGAGCTGGCGGGCGACGAAGCCGAGTTCCCGGATCCCGGTCGAGCCTTCGAACAGGGCCTGCGGCGGCTCCTGAACCGGGAGCGCCTGGAGCGGCTGGACCGCATCGACCGGGAGCTGGAACTGGCCGACGAGGCGCAGGCGCGCGAGCTCCTGGGCGAGAAGAGCCGGATCGTACGCGCCCTCAGGTCCGACGGCGTGCGTCTCAGCTTTCTGCGCCGCTACGCGACGGGACGGAACGGCTCCCCGGATTCGGGTGTCGCAACGGCGACCGACGCATCACCACCACATCGGGAGTAGCACGGATGGAGGCAACGATGGTCACGGAACTTCTCAATCTGCAGGAGATGGATGAGGAGATCACGCTGATTGAAAAGGAGTTGCGGGAGCTCGACGCGGAACGCGAGGAGCTCGTCGCACGGGTCTCCGGCCTGGAGGGCGCGGAGAAGGAAGCGACCGTCCGGCTGGAGCGCGAGGACGCCCACGTCCGCCAGGCGGAGCGCACGGTGAACGCGGGCCGCGCGACCCTGAAGAGACTGCAGCAGCGGGCCCAGGAGGTGCACAACATGCGGGAGCACCTGGCGGCCCGGACGGAAGTCGACGCGGCGCGCCAGAACCTCGAGGCCGCCGAGACGGCACTCCTCGACGCGATGCAGGCACAGGAGCGGGCCCGCGACGAGCTGGAGTCGGCCGCGTCGGGGCTGGCGACGGGGCGGGACGAGACGGCGACCCGTCTCGCGGAGCTCGACGCCCGTCGGGCCGAGCTCGCCGACCGGCTCGCGATACGCCGGGATCGGCGCGAGAACCGTGCGCTGCGCATCGACGAATCGGTCCGCTCGCTCTACGACCGGGTGCGCGGCGGACGACAGACACGGGCTCTGGCACCGATCCTCGAGGGTGTATGCGGGGCCTGCTACACGTCGATTCCCCTGCAGCGGCAGGCGGAGGTCCGGTCCGGCCGGTCCCTGATCGTCTGCGAGGCGTGCGGAGTGATCCTGCACGCGGACGACTGAGCACCTCACCCGCCTTCGCCCGCCCGCGCCCTTGAGGTCCGCGCCCGCCCGCCCGGCCCGCCGCTGGCTCGCCCCACCGCCGCTGCCGGAGGGCGACGTGGACCGTCTGCGGCGGGAGCTGGGCGTCCCCGCCCGGTTCGCGGAGATCCTGCTCCGCCGCGAGCTGGGCACGGCGGCCGGGATCCGGTCGTTCCTGGTTCCGCACCTGGACGATCTCCACGATCCGTTCGCGCTGCCCGACATGGAGCCGGCCGTGGACCGGATCCAGCGGGCGATCCGCGAGGGAGAGCCGATCCTCGTGCACGGCGACTACGACGCGGACGGCATGACGGCCACGGCCCTGCTGACTCTCGGACTGCGCCGCGCCGGCGCCCGCGTCGAGCCCTTCGTGCCGCACCGGACCCGGGATGGCTACGACCTCTCGGAGGCGGGGCTCGAGCACGCCGCGCGAGCCGGCTGCGGGCTGATCGTGACGGCCGACTGCGGGGTCACGGCGGTGGCGGCAGTGGCCCGGGCCGTCCGGCGGGGGATGGACGTCATCGTCACCGATCACCACCGGCCGGGGCCGAAACTGCCCCCCGCAGTGGCGGTGATCGACCCGCTCCGGGAGGACTCGGTCTATCCGTTCCGGGGGCTGGCGGGCGTCGGGGTCGCCTTCAAGCTCGTGCGGGCCCTGTTCCGGAAGGCCGGACTAGGGGACGAGGAGTCGAACCGCCATCTCGATCTCGTGGCGATCGGGACCGTGGCCGACCAGATGCCCCTGCTGGACGAGAACCGGGCCCTCGTGCGGGGCGGGCTCCTCGCTTTGCGCCGCACGGACAAGCCGGGGTTGCGGGCTCTCCTCGCGCGCGCCGGGCTGTCCGGAACGGCGCCCGTCGGCGCCGAAGACATCTCGTTCCGCCTCGGGCCGCGGCTGAACTCCGTGGGCCGCATGGTGGCGGCCGATCCCGGGCTGCAGCTGCTGCTGACGGAAGACGAGGCGGAGGGCCGCCGCCTCGCGGCCTACCTCGAGAAGCAGAACGCGGACCGCCGGAGCATGGACCGGCACGTGCACGCCGCGGTGGAGACGCGGCTGGCCGATCGCTTCGATCCGGACCGGCACCGTTCGGTCGTCGTGTGGGGAGACGAGTGGCACCCCGGCGTGATCGGGATCGTCGCCTCCCGGCTCTGCGAGGCGTACCAGAGACCCGCCGTCGTGATCTCGTTCGACGGGGAGACGGGGCGGGGATCGGGGCGCTCGGTTCCGGGGTTCCACCTGTTCCGCGCCCTCGCCGAGCTCGAGCCCCTGCTGGAGCGGTTCGGCGGGCATCGGCTCGCCGCGGGCCTGACCATCCGTCGGGACCGGATCGACGAGTTCGCCGACCGTTTCGAAGCGATCGCGGCCCGCGAGCTCGTGGAGTCGCCGGCCGCGCACGACCTCCCGATCGACCTGGAGCTCGGCCTGGACGAGGCCGACGCGGAGCTGGAGGGCTGGCTGGCGCGGCTCGAACCCTTCGGAACGGAGAATCCGCGACCGCTCCTGGCTTCCCGCGGGGTGTGCCTGCAGCGGCCCGGGGTCGTCGGCCCGCGCGGCGCACACCTGCGCGTGGAACTGGCGAGCCCCGGCGCGGAGGGGAAGCGGCTCGGGGGCATCGGGTTCGGATTGGGCGACCAGGCGGAAGGCCTTACGCCGGACGTCCTCTGGGACATCGCCTTCCACCTCGAGACGAACCACTGGAACGGGAACGCCGAGCTTCAGGCGCGCATCGTGGACATCCGGCCCGCCGGAACCTGAGTCCCGGAGCACGGAAATGGCGCTGCGGATCGTGGGCGGCCGGCTGGGAGGGCGCCGCATCGAGGCGCCGGCCGGCCGGGGCGTGCGTCCCACTTCGGAGCGCGTCCGGGAGGCGTGGTTCAGCGCGCTGGGCGCCCGCCTGGCCGGGGGGCGCGTCCTCGACCTGTTCGCCGGGTCGGGAGCGCTCGGCATCGAGGCGTTGTCGCGCGGCGCCGCGTTCGTTCAGTTCGTGGAGGCGGATCGCCGGACGTGCGCCCTGCTGGCCCGGAACCTGGCGGCCGTCGAGGTCGGAGCGGGCGCCCGCATCGCGCGGGCCGACGTGTTCGCGTGGCTGGATCGGCACGCGGGGGAGGACCCCTTCCGGATCGCCCTCGCGGATCCGCCCTACCGGAGCGGGGCGGCGGCGCGCCTCGTCGCCCGTTTCGAAGCGGCGCCGTTCGCCGGGCTGCTGTGCCTCGAGCACGCGGTCTCGGACCCGCCCGGCGGGCACCCCGTCTGGCAACGGCGCTACGGAGATACGGCCCTGAGCTTCTACGAACCCGACACGGAAGGGGACGGCGGTGGTGGAACGGCATGACATCGCGATCTACCCGGGATCGTTCGATCCGCTGACGCTCGGGCACGACGACATCATACGGCGAGCCCTGAAGATCTCGGGTCGGCTGATCGTGGCCGTGGCGGCGCGGGCGACGCACGCGAAGTCGGCGGTTTTTCCCCTCGAGGAGCGGGTGGAGCTGATCCGCGAAGTGTATCGCGACGAGCCGCGGATCGAGGTGGTCCAGTTCTCCGGCCTCCTGGTGGACTTCGCCCGCGAGCGCGGTGCGGGCTTGATCGTCCGCGGACTGCGGGCGGTCAGCGACTTCGAGTACGAGTTCCAGATGGCCCTGATGAACCGGAGCCTCGCCCCGGGAATCGAGGTGATCTTCATGGCGCCCGCCACCAGCTACACGTTCCTGAGCTCATCCCTGGTCCGGGAGGTGGCGAGCCTGGGTGGCGACGTGTCGGGTTTCGTGCCGCCCGCGGTGCTCGAGCGGCTCGTGCAGCGATACGGGGACGCGGCCGCGGGGCGGTGAGCTTCCTCGCCGAGCTGCACCGGCGCGTCCCGCCGGGATGCCGGATCGGGTTTCCGGAGGCGGAGGACCCGCGGGTCCGCGAGGCGATGGCACGGCTGGAAGCGACGGGCCGGGTCGAGCCGGTCCCGGTCGGTCCGTCCGCGGCCGGGACCGCCCTGGATGCGGCGGTGGAGCGCCTGCGGGCGCGGTCGCTCGACGGGGTGGTGGCCGGCGCGGTCGCGCCGACGGCCGAGGTGCTGCGGGCGGGCCTGCGCCTGCTCGGATGCGCCGAAGGTTTCCACACCGTGTCCAGCGCCTTCTACATGGTAGTGCCCGGGCGGGACGGGGGGGACGACAGAGTCCTGACCTTCACCGACGCCGCGGTCGTCCCGTGCCCCACGCCGTCGCAGCTGGCCGAGATCGCCGATGCGGCCTGCCGGGCCCGCGTGGCGGTGGTCGGCGACGCGCCGCGCGTCGCCTTTCTGTCCTACGCGACGCGGGGATCCGCGGCGGGGGAGGCGGTGGAGCGGGTGCGCGCCGGACTCGCGCGGTTCCGGAAGCGCCGGCCCGACGTGGCGTGCGACGGCGAGATCCAGGCCGACGCGGCCCTCGTGCCGGAAGTGGCCGCACGCAAGGCGCCGGACTCGCCGCTCGCCGGCGATGCGAACGTACTGGTGTTCCCGGACCTCGACGCCGGCAACATCGGGTACAAGCTCGTGGAGCGACTCGGCGGGGCGCGGGCGCTCGGCCCGATCCTCCAGGGCCTGGCGGCGCCCCTCAACGACCTGTCGCGCGGGGCGTCCGCGCAGGACATCGTGGACGTGGCCCACATCACGGCGCTGCTCGCGGCGGGCCGGAAGGGCACGGCGGAGCGGCGGGAAACACCTGAAGGGAGGCCGGAGGAATGACCTTTTCCATGGTGGACGAGGGCGGAGTGACGGTCGTGGACGTGGACGGAGAGCTCATCGTGGGAAACCGCCAGGAGCTCAAGGACCGGGTCATGGAACGCCTGGAGGACGGCGACCGGAGGTTCCTCATCGACTTCTCGCGCTCGAGCTACATCGATTCGTCGGGACTCGGGATGCTGGTGAGCCTGTCGAAGCGGATCCGGGACAGGGGCGCCACGTTGCGGCTGGCCGGGCTGAATGGAGACCTGCGGACGCTGTTCGAGCTCACGCGGCTGGACACCCTGTTCGAGATCGCGCCGACCCGCGCCGACGCCCTCGAGGACCTGTGAGGGCGTGAGCGGTCCCGCGGGAGCCGTCCTCGTCAGCTCTCCCCGCCCCGCGGTGGCCGCGGACCTCGCCGGCGCCCTGCGCGGGCTCGGGGCCGACCCCCTCGTCGCGACGGGCCCCGACCAGTGGCCCGTGCAGCCGCCCGTCCTCGCGTTCGTGGACCTCGCGGGCGGCGAGATGCACATCCGACAGGCACGCTCCCGGTTCGGGCCGGCCACCGAGATCGTGGCGCTGGTGGACGGGGAATCCCTGGGGAGCCTGCTCCCGGCCCTGGCGGCAGGCGCCGTCGACTACCTGTTTCATCCCCTGAACCGCGCGGAGCTGGGCCTTCGCTGGAAGCGGGTGGAGGCCGGCCATGCGGTCGCCCGGTCGGGCGGCGAAGGACTCTCGGGTCGCCTTCGGTTCGAGGTTCCTTCCCGGGTCGAGCACGTCCGCGTGGTGGTGGACGAACTCGTCGCGGCGTGCGAGCGGTTCGCGTTCCGCGGGGCGCGCGCCACGCTGAACCTGCGGGTCGCGGCGGGCGAGGCCCTGGCGAACGCGATCCTGTACGGCAGCCGCGAAGATCCCGGGCGAACCGTGGTGGTGTCGGCCGAGCTGCAGCGGGGGTCCGCCGTCGTGACGGTGGAAGACGCGGGAGCGGGCTTCGACCCGCGGCAGGTCGCCGACCCCACGAGCCCGGAGAATCGATCGCGCAGCCGCGGCCGCGGGTTGTTCCTGCTGCGCAGCCTCGCCGACGAGGTCCGCTGGAACGAGAAGGGGAACGCCGTGACCCTCGTGGTCCGGGGCTGAGGTCGCGGCCGTGGACGCGGCGCCGCCGGGCCCGCTGCCGCGCGGCGAGCGGCCGGAGGCCGTGCTGAGGACGCTCCTGCGACTGGCGGGCGGGGCAGCCGCGCGGCTGTCGCTTCTGCAGGACGGGTTGGAGACGGTGCTCGCGGATGTCCCCGGCGCGGTGACGGCGGGCTCTGCGGCGGAGGTCGGCTGGGACGTGGCGGACCGGGTGCGGGCCCGCCTGCGCGTGCGGGGCGACGGCGCGGCCGCGCTCGCCGAAGTGCTGCGTGAAGCGCTCGCGCCGGTGCTGGTGGCAGAGATGGAGCTGGGTTTTTTCACCCGGGAGCTGGCCGCGCGGTACGAGGAAGTGGAACTCCTCACCTCGGCCGGCGAGACTCTCGCGTCGCTGGGCGAGCCCGAGGGTCCAGCGCGCCGGCTGCTCGCCTCCCTCGTCCGGCTGCTGCGCGGGGCGGAAGGGGAGATCTGGACGGTGCCCGAGGGCACCTCCTCGCTGGCGCGGCTCGTCGCTGTGGGGCACGGCGGGCCGGATGGGGCCCCCGGGGGCGCGGGCCTCGTCCACGACGTGGCGTCGGACGCATCGCCGCTCGCCCTCTGCTGCCGGGAGGGGGAGCCGCGCACGGGGCTCGACGTCCGCGCGGAGCAGGCCGCATCGGTCCCGTGGCTCGCCGTGCCGCTCCGCAACGCCGGCCTGCGGGGCGCCGCGGGGGCCCTGGGCGTGCTCCGCATCCGCCGGCATCCGGGCGGACCGGCGTTCCACGCGCGGGAGATCCGGTTCGCGTCCGCGGTGGCCTCGCAGCTCGCCGCGGCCCTCGAGAGCCGGCGCTTCCTGCTGGAACGGGTGGAGCGGGAGCGGATGCAGGTGGAGCTGGACCTGGCGCACGACCTGCAGCTGCGTCTCCTGCCCGACCCGGCCGATTTCCGGGACCTGGCGGACGTGGCGGCCCGCTGCGTCCCCGCCGAGTCGGTGGGCGGCGACTTCTACCAGCTCCTGCGCCTCGGCGATGGACGGCTCGGCGTGATGCTGGGCGACGTGAGCTCGCACGGGTACGCGGCCGGGCTGATCATGGCCCTGACGATGAGCGCCGCCTCGCTCGTCGCCCGGGACGCGGACGACCCGGGCACGGCCCTCGCCGGAGTGCACCGCGAGCTCCTGCGGCGGCTCGAGTCCACGGAAATGTACATGACCCTCTGCTACGCCGTCCTCGATCCGACGCGCGGGCGCCTGCGCTACGCGAACGCCGGCCATCCGCACGCATGGCGCGTACGGGGCGGGGAGGCGGTGCGGCTCGAGGCGCTCGGACCGCCGCTCGGGCTCGCGGAGCGCGAGGTCGGCGAGAGCCGCGAGCTCGAGTGGCGGCCGGACGAGGACGTGCTGGTCCTGTTCACCGACGGGCTGGGCGAGTGCTTGAACGCCGGGAAGATGTGGGGCGACGACCTCGTGACGGAGACGGTGGCGCGGCTGGCCGGCCGCTCTGCCGAGGAGACGGTGGCGGCCCTGTTCGCGCTCGCGTGCGCACCGGTGGGCGGCGCGGCCGACGACCGGACGGCCGTCGTGGTCCGATGACCCGGGAGTTCGGGAAACGCGTCCGCGCCCGTCGCTCCCTGAGCCAGAACTTCCTCGTCGACCCGAACCTCTGCCGCAAGCTGGTCGCCACGCTCGCGGCGGATTCCGGCGACACGGTCCTCGAAGTCGGTCCCGGCCACGGCGAGCTCTCGGAGCACCTGGCCGGGCGGATCCGGAGGCTCGTGCTCGTGGAGAAGGACGACCGGCTCGCGCCCCTGCTGCGGGAGCGCTGGGGGGAGCGGAGGGACGTCGAGATCGTCCACGCGGACGCGCTGGACTGCGATCTCGGCGCGCTGGTGCGAGGCGCTCCCGTGCTGCGCGTGATGTCGAACCTTCCGTACTCGATCACCACGCCGCTGCTGTTCCGGCTCCTCGACCTGCGGCCCCGGCCGCGCCGGCTCGTTCTGCTCGTGCAGCGGGAGGTCGCGGCGCGCGTGACCAGCCCGGCGGGCTCGAAGCGCTACGGGGCGCTCTCGGTGGGGGTGCAGGTCCGGGCGACGGCCCGGAGCCCCTTCGGCGTCCCGCGTTCGGCCTTCCGCCCGGCCCCGAGGGTCGACTCGGCGGCGCTGGTGCTCGACCCCCGGCCCGACGAGCCCCCGGAGCCCGACCTCGCGGCCCTGCGCACGCTGGTGCGCGTCGCGTTTTCGCGTCGCCGCAAGCAGCTGCAGCGGATCCTGCGCGACGCGCCCGAGTTCGGTCTGGATGCGGAGACGGCCGAGGCGGTTCTGGCCCGGGCCGGCATCGACCCCGCCGGCCGACCGGAGTCGGTTGCGCCGGGAGGATTCCTCGTCCTGTCGCGGCTGTTGCAGTCGGAGCCGCCGGGGCGTCGGGGCGGGAAGGGCGCGAGTTGAGCGGTGCTCGCGGCACGGATATGTTGCCGCGCCACGGCTTCCGGGAGATTCCATGACGGCGCGCAGGGCATCCGAATCGACGGTCCGCCGGTTGTGCGGGTACCTGCGCCGGCTCCGGGAGCCGCCCGCCGCCGGCCGGGCGTACGTGTCCAGCAGCGAGCTGGGGGCCGCCTGCGGGGTGACCGCCGCCCAGGTCCGCAAGGACCTCAGCCTGTTCGGGTCGTTCGGTCGGCGCGGGAGCGGCTATCCCGTGGAGGAGCTGCGCGCGGGGCTCGAGGCGATCCTGGGGCTCGACCGCGGGTGGCGCGTCGCGGTGGTCGGGGCGGGGAAGATCGGCGGCGCCCTGCTCGGGTACGACGACCTGGAGCGGCGTGGCTTCCACCTCGTGGCGGCCTTCGATGCGGACCCGGCGAAGATCGGGACGGTCCGGCACGGCGTGCGGGTCCACGGGATGGCCGACCTCGAGACGGTTCTCGCGTCGGCGGACGTGGAGCTCGTGATTCTCGCCGTGCCGCCCCCGGCCGCCGCCGCCGTGGCGAGTCGCCTCGCGGCCTGCGGCATCCGGGGAATTCTGAACTTCGCGCCCGTGCGGCTCGATCCGGGGCCGGGGCCGGACATCCGGAACGTGGACGTGGCGCTGGAGCTGGAAGGGCTGACCTACGCGGTCGCCGCGCGGTCGCGGCGCGATGGGGGGAGAGGTTGAACGGGAGGGAACGGACCGTCCGCGTGACGAGCGAGGTGGGACCCCTGCGGCGCGTGGTGTGCCACACGCCGGGGCCCGAGCTCGCCGTCGTCACGCCCAGCAACCGGGTGGACTACCTGTTCGACGACATCCTCGACCTGGAGATCGCGCGGCGGGAGCACTCCCGCTTCGTGACGATCCTCGCCCGGTTCGCCGAGGTGCTGGAGGTGCGCGATCTGCTGGCCGAGGTGCTGGCGATCCCGGAGGCCCGCGAGTACGTCGTCGCGAACTCGGCCGACGCCATGCGCGATCGCTCGGCCGTCGCGGCGCCGGACGAGCTGGCCCGGGTGTTCATCGAGGGAGAGGAGAGCTGCGGCGGCGCCCTCGCGGCCCTGGTGAACGAGGCCGGCTACGGTCTGCCGCCGCTGCCCAATCTCTTCTTCACGCGCGATGCGGCAGCCGTCGTGGGGGAGAGCGTCGTGATCGCCTCGATGCGGCACGAGGTCCGCTGGACCGAGGAGGTCCTGGCGCGGGCATTGTTCGGCTTCCACCCGGCGCTGTCTGGCGCCGGAGTCCTGTACGACGGCTCCGAGGAGCGGCGCCTCAACGTCCGGATCGAGGGCGGCGACGTGCACGTGCTGCGGCGCGACCTCCTGGCGGTCGGGATGTCCGAGCGCACGACGGCCGCCGGCATCGACCACCTCGCCGAGATCCTGTTCCGCCAGGAGGAGGTGCGGGACATCCTGGTGGTCCTCATGCCGGCCCACCGCGCCGCGATCCATCTCGACATGATCTTCACGGTCCTGGACCGGGACCTGTGCTGCGTGTATCCGCCCTACTTCCTGGGACCGACCCGGCTGCCGGTGGTCCACCTGCGGCGCGGGCGGGCCGGCGTCAGCGAACGGCCCGACCTGTTCGCGGCCCTGGAAGAGCTGTCGCTTCCCATGACGCCGCTGTTCTGCGGCGGTGCCCGGCGCACGCACCAGGAGCGCGAACAGTGGGCGAGCGGTTGCAACTTCGTGGCCGTGGGGCCCGGCCAGGTGCTCGCTTACGCCCGCAACGAGCACACGCTCGAGGCCCTCGAGCGGGACGGCGGCTTTCGCGTGGTGCGCGGCGTGGACTTTCTCACGGGAGACGAGGAGGCGCCGGCGGACGAGCGATTCGTGATCACCTTCGAGGGAGCGGAGCTCGTGCGGGGAGGCGGCGGGCCCCGCTGCATGACGCTGCCGCTCCTGCGCGGGGAGCTGGCGTGAGGGACCCGGGCGTCGCCTTCGGTCCCCGGTCGGACCTCGCGGACCGCGCCATCGCGGAACTGACCTCGGGACCGGTAGGGACGGAGGAGCTCGCCCGGCGGGTGCTCGGGTTGCGCGGCGCCCCTCCGGGGCTCGCCGCCCGGCTCGTGTTCGAGCTCCTCGGGTCCGACGAGCGGGCGTCGGTGGATGCGGACGGCGTGTGGCGTGCGGCGCGCCTGCCCGCCGTGCGGGATACGCCCCTGTCGTGCATCGAGTTCGCGGTGGTGGACGTGGAGACGACGGGGAGCGCGCCGGGTCGCGGCGATCGAATCGTCGAGTTCGCCTGCGTCCGGATGCGGGCGGGCCGGATCCGCTCCGTCTTCGAGACGCTCGTGGATCCCGGCGTGCCGGTGCCCCGCTGGATCACCGGGCTGACGGGGATCGCCACCGAGGACGTGGCAGGAGCGCCCCGGTTCGAGGACATCGCCTCCCGCGTACGCGAGGAGCTCCGGGGCCGCGTGTTCACGGCCCACAACGTGTCGTTCGACTGGCGCTTCGTCGCCGCGGAGCTGCGGCGCGCGGGCGCCGAGGTGCCCGAGGGCGAGCGGCTGTGCACCGTGCGGCTCGCCCGGCGGGCCGT
>JAVVDU010000001.1:94291-97470 GCA_032251515.1 Gemmatimonadota bacterium | reverse complement strand
GCGGACATCCGGGTGCGCCCCGTGGACGCCGGGTCCCTGCGCCTGGACGGGGGCGCGATGTTCGGCGTGGTTCCGAAGCCGCTGTGGTCCCGGCGCGCGCCGGCCGACGGGCGCAACCGGATCTCGCTGGCCATGCGCTGCCTGCTCGTGGAGACCTCCGGCGCGCGCATCCTCGTCGACACGGGCCTGGGCTCCAAGGAGGACGCGAAGTTCCTCGACATTTACGGAGTCCGGAACGAGGGGCGGCCGAGCCGCCTGGAGGACGCGCTGCGCGACCTGGGCGTCGAGCCCGGGGACATCGACATCGTGGTGAACACGCACCTGCACTTCGATCACGCCGGGGGGAACACCGTGCGCGGGCCCGGAGGCGTGCGGCCGGCGTTTCCCGGGGCCGAGTACGTGATCGACCGGGGAGAGTTCGACTGGGCGCACTCCCGGAACGAGCGGGTCCGCGCCAGCTATCTTCCCGACAACTTCGACCCTCTCGTCGAGCACGGCCGCGTACGCTGGCTCGACGAGGACGAGCAGGAGATCGTGCCGGGCGTCCGGGCCGTGCGGACGCCGGGGCACACTCCCTTCCACCGTTCGATCCGGATCGAGCTCGGGGAACGGACCCTGTTCTACCTGGCGGACCTCGTCCCCACGGCGGCGCACCTGCCGCTCCCGTGGATCATGGGGTACGACGTGGAGCCGCTCGTGACCCTCGAGTCGAAGCGCCGCTGGCTGGGGCGGGCCGCGGACGAGGGCTGGCTCCTCGCCTTCGAGCACGACCCGTTCTTCGCCTGGGGGTGGGCGGGGCGGGACGAGCGCGGCCGTCCCGTGCTGGAGCGTCCGGTGGAACACCCGATCGGGGAACGCCTGCGCGAGGAACGTCCACGGGACGAGGAGGATTCATGATGCGAGCCGCAGCCGGATTCGTCGCGGCCTGGTCGCTCGCGGCGCTGCTCGGGGCGGCGCCGGCGTCCGGGCAGGAAGCGGGAGACGGGCGGGCCGCTCCGGACGCGGACCGCGAGGCGGCCGTGGTCGCCGTGATCGACGGCCTGTTCGACGCGATGCGGAGCGCCGACGCCGACGGCGTCCACGCGGCGTTCCACCCGGAGCTGCGCCGTCTCGCGAGCGTGGGAGAGCGAGACGGCGCGCCCGCGGTCGGGTACGGCGACCTCGAGGCCTTCGCCGCCTCGGTCGGAAACGCCGCGCCGGGCGACCTCGACGAGCGCACGGGCCCGCCGGAGATCCGGTTCGACGACGACCTCGCGACCGTGCACGTGCCGTACACCTTCTACTACCAGGGGCAGGTTCGTCACTGCGGTATGAACGTGTTCCACCTCGCGCCGACGCCGGAAGGCTGGAAGATCGTGGGGCTGGTGGACACGCGACGCACCGGCGCCTGCCAGGAGAGATCGAGATGAGCGATGCGATGCGGAACGCGGTGATCGTGAGCGCGGCGCGACTGCCCACCGGGCGCTTTCTCGGCGGGCTGGCGCCGCTTCCCGCGCCGGCCCTCGGCGCACGGGCGATCCGGGCGGCCGTGGAGCGCGCGGGAGTGGACCCGGCGGAGATCGACGACGTGATCATGGGGAACGTCGTGCAGGCGGGCGTAGGCCAGGCGCCGGCCCGCCAGGCGGCCATCCAGGGCGGGGTGCCGGCCTCCGTGCCGGCGATGACGATCAACAAGGTCTGCGGATCCGGCCTCAAGGCGGTCATGCTCGCCGCCCAGGCGATCCGGGCGGGGGACGCCCACGTGGTCGTCGCGGGCGGAATGGAGTCGATGTCCAACGCTCCGTATCTGGTCACCGGGCATCGCACGGGGGTGAAGTTCGGGGATCGCTCGCTGGTCGACGGACTGATCCACGACGGCCTGTGGTGCTCGTTCGGCGACTGCCACATGGGCGGGCACGCCGAGTACACGGCCTGGAAGGCGCAGGTGTCCCGCGAAGACCAGGACCGCTTCGCTTTCGAGAGCCACCGCAAGGCGATCGCGGCGATCGACGCGGGCGCGTTCCGGGACGAGACGGTGCCGGTGGAGATCCCGGGCCGCCGCGGCAAGGTGACGACGGTCGAGGTCGACGAGCCCCCGCGTCGGGACACGTCGCTCGAAGCGCTGGGGGGGCTCAAGCCGGCCTTCGCGGGCGACGCCCCGCCGGAGGTGGAGGAGCACACGGTCACGGCGGGCAACGCGCCCGGCCTGAACGACGGGGCGGCAGCCCTCGTCGTAACGTCCCAAGAATTCGCGCGTTCGAACGGTCTGGACATACTCGCGCGCATCGCCGCATATTCGGTCGGCGCCACGGAGCCCCGCGACCTGTTCTTCGCGCCCGTCGATGCCGTCCGGCGCCTCATGGCGAAGGAGGGCACGACGGTGGCGGACTACGATCTCGTGGAGATGAACGAGGCGTTCGCCGTGCAGGCGCTGGCGGACGCGCGCGCCCTGGACATCGATCTGGATCGCGTGAACGTGCGGGGTGGGGCGATCGCGCTGGGACATCCGATCGGCGCGTCCGGCGCGCGAATCCTGACGACGCTGCTGTACGCGATGCGGGACCTCGATGCGGGCAGAGGGATGGCCACGCTCTGCCTCGGCGGCGGAAACGCGGTGGCCCTGAGCGTGGAGAGAGCATGAGCACTCGGCTTTCCGTCGCGGCGCGATCACGCGCCGCCGTGATGTCTTCCCCTCGGGTGCGGGGCGTGGCGGCCGCCGTCGCGGCCGCGGCCGTCACGGCGCTCGGGGCGCGGGCCGCGGTCCCGCTGCCGGGCATTCCCGTTCCGTTCACGCTCCAGCCGGTCGCGCTGCTCCTGGCGGGCGTGCTGCTCGGACCGCGGCTCGGAGCGGCCAGCCAGGCGCTGTACCTCGCCGCGGGGGCGGCGGGCCTTCCCGTGTTCGCCGCGGGCGGCGGCGCCGCGTACCTCCTCGGGCCGACCGGGGGATACCTGCTCGCCTTTCCCCTCGCGGCCGCGATCGCCGGCGTGGTGGCACGCTGGCGGCCCGGCGCCACGGGGGCGGGCCTGGGGGCGGCGGCGGGCCTGGTGGCGATTCACGTCGGTGGACTCTCCTGGCTCCGGATCGCCGTGGGCGCCGAGGCGGCGCGGGCGGTCGGCGTACTGCCGTTCCTCGCGGGGGACGTCCTCAAGGTGGCTCTCGTCGCGGTCCTCGCCGTCGGCGCTCGGCGCCTGCTGCGCCC
>JAVVDU010000001.1:9582-94191 GCA_032251515.1 Gemmatimonadota bacterium | reverse complement strand
GGGAAGCAGATCGATACGGCCGCGGTCATCGGCGCCGGCACGATGGGAAACGGGATCGCGCATGTCCTCGGTCTCGCCGGCATCGAGGTCACGCTGATCGACAGCCTGCCCGCGGCGCTCGAATCGGCGCGGGCGAGCATCGAGAAGAACCTGTCCCGTCAGATCTCGCGCAACCGGGTCGAGGCCTCGGAAGCCCGCGCGACTCTGGAGCGGATCCGTACGGCAGGGGAACTTGAGGCGGCCGGCGAGGCCGCCTTCGTCATCGAGGCCGTGCCGGAGGACGCGCAGCTCAAGGCGGACATCTTCTCCCGCCTTTCCGCGGCGTGCCGGCCCGACGCCCTTCTCGCCTCGAACACGAGCTCGATCTCGATCACCGCCCTGGCGGCCGAGGTCGCGAGGCCCGAACGCTTCCTCGGCGTCCACTTCATGAACCCCGTCCCGGTCATGGAGCTCGTCGAAGTGATCCGCGGCCTGGAGACGGACGACGCATCGGTCTCGCAGGCGCTCGACCTGTGCAGGCGTCTCGGAAAGACGCCGGTCGAGGTGAACGACTTTCCCGGCTTCGTGTCGAACCGGGTGCTCATGCCGATGATCAACGAGGCGGTGTTCTGCCTCCTGGAGGGCGTGGCCGGTCCGCGGGAGATCGACGCCGTGATGAAGCTGGGCATGAACCACCCCATGGGCCCTCTCGCCCTCGCCGACCTGATCGGGTTGGACACCTGCCTGAACATCCTGCGGGTGCTGCACCGGGATCTCGGCGACCCGAAGTACCGGCCCTGTCCGCTGCTCGCCAAGTACGTCGCGGCCGGCCGTCTCGGCCGGAAGTCCGGCCGGGGCTTCCACGAGTACGGCGATGCGTAGGCCGGTCGATGCGTAGGTCGTTCGGCGGGACGTTCCTCACCGGGGAGCAGCGCCAGGTCCTCACGCTGGCGCGCGACTTCGCCCGCGACGTTCTCCGGCCCGGCGCCGCCGCTCGGGATGCGCGGGAGGACGAGTTCGACCGCGGGCCGGTGGACCGGCTGGCCGAGCTCGGCTTCCTGGGCATGCTGATCCCGGAGGCGTACGACGGCCTCGGGCTGGACATGTTCACGTACCTGTACGCGCTGGAGGAGATCGCCTGGGGCGACCCCTCCGTCGCCGTGTCGATGAGCGTGCACAACTCCCTGCCCACGCAGACGCTCCTGCGCCACGGCAGCGAAGAGCAGAAGGACCGATGGCTCCGGCCGATGGCGCGTGGCGAGCTGCTGGGCGCCTTTTCGCTCTCCGAGGCCGGTTCGGGCTCCGACGCGGCCGCCCTCCAGGCGCAGGCCCGGCGCGATGGGGACGGCTGGGTGCTGCGGGGCGAGAAGATGTGGGTGACGAACGGGGCGTCGGCCGACGTGGTGCTCCTGATGGCCCGGACCGATGCGCCGGAGCAGCGACGCGGCACCAAGGGGATCGGCGCCTTCGTCGTACCCACGGACACGCCCGGGTGGGTGCCCGGGCGCAAGGAACGGAAGATGGGGCTCCGGGGCTCCGAGACCGTGGCAGTGGCACTGGACGACCTCCGGCTCGGTCCCGAGCACCTGATCGGCGATCCGGACCTCGGCTTCCACTACGCCCTCGAGGCGCTGGAGGGCGGGCGCCTCGGCATCGCGGCACAGGCGATCGGCATCGCGGAGGCGGCGCTGGACCACGCCCGGGACTACGCGGCCCAGCGGGAGCAGTTCGGCCGGCCCATCAAGGACTTTCAGGGCATCCAGTTCAAGCTCGCCGACATGGCGACGCGACTGGAGGCGGCGCGCGGCCTGCTGCAGCGGGCGGCCATCGCGTACGAAGCCGACGAAGTCGGCAAGCGGAAGCTGTCGAGCATGGCGAAGCTGTTCGCCAGCGAGGCGGCCAGCGAGGTGACCCGCCAGGCGGTCCAGGTTCTCGGCGGGTACGGCTACAGCCGGGAGTATCCCGTGGAGCGCCTGTTCCGGGACGCCAAGGTCACCGAGATTTACGAAGGCACGAGCGAGATTCACCGCCTGATCATCGCCAGAGAACTCTACCTGGAACGGGGGACCGACCAGTGAGCACAGACACGAGCCGGGCGGGAGCGGAACGGGCCCGCGAAGGGATGCCGGAGATCTTCGACCTGATGGCCGAGCACGACCACGAACAGGTCGTGTTCTTCCACGAGCCCTCCTGCGGGTATCGCGGGATCATCGCGATCCACGACAGCGCCTTGGGCCCGGCGCTCGGGGGCACGCGGTTCTGGAACTACGCCAGCGACGCGGAGGCCGTGGTCGACGTGCTGCGGCTCGCCCGCGGCATGACCTTCAAGGCGGCCGTGGCTGGCCTGAACCTCGGCGGCGGCAAGTCGGTGATCGTCGGGGACAACAAGGTGGCGCAGCGCGAGATGATCATGCGGGCGCACGGTCGTGCGGTGGAGTCGCTCGGCGGGCGCTACATCACGGCCGAGGACGTGGGCACGTCCGTGGAGGACATGGACTACATCCACATGGAGACGGGGCACGTGGTCGGCATGGCCGGGAAGTCCGGGGACCCGTCGCCGATCACCGCCTACGGGACGTACCGTGGCATGAAGGCTTGCGCCCTGAAGAAGTTCGGCTCCGACTCCCTGGATGGCCGGACGGTCGTGATCCAGGGGGCCGGGCACGTGGGGTACTTCCTCGCCCAGGACGTGCGGGAGGAGGGGGCGCACGTGTTCATCGCCGACATCGACGAGACCAAGGTGCAGCGCTGCGTGGACGAGCTCGGCTGCGAGGCGATCGGAACCGATGAGGTCTACGCGGCGAAGGCCGACATCTTCGCGCCCTGCGCGCTCGGCGCGATTCTCAACGACGACACGATCCCGGCGCTCGACGTGAGCATCGTGGCCGGCGCGGCGAACAACCAGCTGGCCGAGGAACGGCACGCGAAGATGCTCCAGGAGCGGGATATCGTCTACGCGCCGGACTACGTGATCAACGCCGGGGGCCTGATCAACGTCTACTCCGAGCTCGCCGGGTGGTCGCTTGAGCGCTCCCGGCGCAAGGCCGGCGAGATCTACCGGACGCTTCTGCGCATCTTCGAGATCGCCGAGGAGTCGTCCGTGACGACGGCGGCGGCCGCCGACGAGGTCGCCCTGGAGCGGATCGGGCAGGTGGCCCGCCTGCACCGGACGTACGTGTGACGGCCCCGGTGCGGGAAGGATCGTCGAGGGAGTCCGCCGTGCGCGGGGAGGCGGATGTCGCGCCTCCCTGCGTGCACCTCGCCGAGGCCGATCCGACGATCCACGAGATCCTGCAGGCGGAGGCGCGCCGGCAGCGCGAGGGACTGGAGCTGATCGCCAGCGAGAACTTCGTCTCCGGAGCCGTCCTGGAGGCGATGGGCTCGATCCTCACGAACAAGTACGCCGAGGGCTATCCCGGCAAGCGGTATTACGGCGGCTGCGAGGAGGTCGACCGCATCGAGGACGTGGCGCGGCGGCGCGCCTGCGTCCTGTTCGGGGCCGACCACGCGAACGTCCAGCCCCACAGCGGCGCCCAGGCCAACATGGCCGCGTACTTCGCCCTCCTCGATCCCGGCGACGTCGTTCTCGGCATGGACCTGTCGCACGGCGGGCATCTCACCCACGGGTCGCCCGTGAACTTCAGCGGGCGCCTGTACCGGTTCCTGCCGTACGGCGTGCGGGAGTCGGACGGGCGGGTGGACCTCGAGCAGCTCCGCGACCTGGCCCGCCGGGAGCGGCCCCGGATGATCGTCGCGGGAGCGAGCGCCTACCCGCGCATCCTCCCGTTCGAGGCGCTCGCCGGCATCGCCGCCGAGGTGGAGGCCTTCCTGCTCGTGGACATGGCGCACATCGCCGGGCTCGTCGCGGCGGGCGTGCACCCGTCGCCCGTGCCGTGGGCCGACGTGGTCACGACGACCACCCACAAGACGCTCCGCGGCCCGCGCGGCGGGCTCATCCTGTGCCGCGAAGCGCACGCGACGGCCATCGACAAGGCGGTGTTCCCGGGCATGCAGGGCGGACCCCTGATGCACGTGATCGCGGCCAAGGCGGTGGCCCTGCACGAGGCGCGTTCCGAGAGCTTCACGGCCTACTCGCGCCGGGTCGTGGAGAACGCGCGGACACTGGGGGAAGAGCTCGCGGCGGCGGGCTACCGGCTCGTGTCGGGAGGCACGGACACGCACCTTCTGCTCGTGGACCTGCGGACGACCGAGCTGTCGGGCAAGGATGCTTCCGCGATGCTGGGGCGGGCCGGCATCACCGTGAACAAGAACACGGTCCCGTTCGAGACGCGCTCGCCGTTCGTCACCTCGGGTATCCGGATCGGCACGCCCGCGGTGACCACGCGCGGCATGGGGCCGGACGAGATGCGCTGGATCGCGGCGCGGATCGACCGGGTGCTGCGCAGCGGCGGCGACGAGGCGGTACTGGACGACGTGCTGGCCGAGGTCCGCGATTTGGTGGCCGGCTTTCCCCTCGTCGCGACGGCCGCGCCCGGGGAGTTCGCGCCGGGGGGCTGACCTGCAGGAGCGGCGCGGGCATCGTCCCGCCGATGCGATCCTCGTGCCCGCCGGGGCGGCGTCGGCCGAGATCCGGGTCCGCGGTTCCCGGTTTCTCGCCCGTCTCGCGCCGGCCCGCGACGAGGCGGAGGCCCGGGCGCACCGCGAGGCGGCACGCCGCCGGCTCCACGACGCGACCCATCACGTGTTCGGCTTCCGGTCCGCCTCCGGCGAGGAGCGCTGGGATGATGACGGGGAGCCGTCGGGGACGGGGGGACGGCCCGTCGTCGCCGCGATCACGTCCGCCGGCGTGCACGATGCGGTGGTCGTGGTCACGCGATGGTTCGGCGGGACGAAGCTCGGGACCGGAGGCCTGGCACGGGCCTACGGATCGGCTGCCGCCGCCGCGCTGCGCGAGGCCCCGGTCGCGGCCGTCCGCCCGGGGCGTCTCCTGCGGGTGCGGTACGCGTGGGCCGACACGGGAGCCGTGACGGTGGCGATCGAGGCCTGCGGCGCCGTCCGGGTCGCCGAGCGCCACCACGGCCAGGGGGCGGAGACGGAGGTCGCCATCGCGGCGGCGGAGGTGCGGACCTTCGCGGCGAAGGTCCGCGACGGGACGGCGGGCAGGGCGCGCGTCGAGCCGCTCCCCGGGCGCCCGCGCGTGACCTGGACGTCTTGACTGGCTTTTCCGCCGATTTCTACATTCCGGACGCGGAACGCTTCGCCGGGCCGATCGGACGGGCACCGGGGGCGGTGAGGAGGAAGTCGCAGCCGTGAGCTGCATCGGAGCGAGGACGGATGGGCCCCCCGATCCAGGACGTGGTCGAGCAGATCTGCAGGCGGTATCCGCGGTATGCGGACCGCGCCTTTCTCTTCGTCCTCGAATCCCTGCACCAGCGGATCGCCGTCCTCGACGCGCCCCGTCACATTTCCGGCCCCGAGCTGGCCGACGCCGCGCGCGAGCTGGCGATCGAGCGTTTCGGTCCCTTGGCCCGGATCGTGCTGGAACACTGGGGGATTCACGGCACGTCCGACATCGGCGAGATCGTGTTCCTGCTCATCGACCGGGGCGTGCTCACGAAACGCGAGTCCGACCGCAAAGAGGACTTCGACGGACTGTTCTCCTTCGAGGAGGCGTTCGAGGCGGACTATCCGTGGGGCGGCGCGATCGTCCCGCGGAAGACGGGATGACGCCGGGGCCCGCTCATCCCGCGGTTCGGGGCGCTGGAGGGCTCCGCGGCGATCCGTGGCCCGAGGGGAGGTGGTGTGCGAGTGGAGAACGCGAGCCAGTTCGCCAGGTGCCTGCGCTGTGACGCGGGCGTGCTCCTGCCGCTGTCCGACTACGGCAGGGACGGAGCTTCGATCCGCTACAAGGCGTGGGTCTGCTCCAATCCGGAATGCGGATTCAACATCCGCATCGACAACGGCGAAGTCAGCTTCGGACGCGGCATCTCGCAGTCCATGAAGTGACGTGACGAACCGCAGCCTGCCGGGTCCGATCCGTCGAGCCGGCGTCCGGGGGAGGCGCTGATGCGGCTGCCCGGCGCCTGGCGATCGGGTGCGGAGACGGTCTGGCTTCCCACCGGAACCGAAGTCGCGGCGCTGGACCGGGACGCGGTGACCCGCGGCGCGACGACCGAACGCGCCCTGATCGAGTGTGCGGGCCGCGAGCTGGCCCACCGGGTGGCCGCGTACTGGCCGGAGGGCCCCGTCACCGCCCTCGTCGGCTCGGGTCACAACGGGGCCGACGCGCTCGTCGCGTTGCGCACCCTGCACGCCTGGGGCCGTCCGGTGCGGGCGGTGCAGGCCGGCTCCGAGCCCCCGGACCCCGACGTGCTGGTCGACAGGGACCTCCCGCTCGAGCCGGCCGACGCGTTCCTCGCCTGTCCACCGGGCGCCGGCGTGATCCTGGACGGCATCCTCGGCACGGGAATCCGCGGAGCGCCGCGACCGCCCCAGGCGCGTCTCATCGAGGCGATCAACGGCCTCGGCCTTCCGGTCATCGCGGTGGACGGGCCGAGCGGGGCGAATCTCGACGACGGAGCGGTGGCCGGCGCCTGCGTGCGCGCCTCGCTCACCGTGACGTTAGGCTGGCCGAAGCTGGGAATGCTCCGCAGCCCGGCCCGGGAGCGCTGCGGGGCGATCGAGGCGGTCGAGATCGGCTTCCCCCCGTTCCGGAAGCCGCCCGCTGCTCGGGCGATCACCGGCCGGAGCGTGGCCCGGCAGCTCGTGCCGCGCGCGGCGGACGCGCACAAGGGAGACGCGGGATTCGTCGTCATCGTGGCCGGCCAGGAGGGCATGGCCGGGGCGTCGATTCTCGCGGCGCGCGCGGCGATCCGCGGCGGCGCCGGCGTGATCCGGGTCGTGGGTGATCCGGCGAACCGGCTGGCCGTGCAGGCAGCGGAGCCCGGGGCGCTCTTCGTTTCCTGGAGCGATGACGACGCGCGACGGGAGGCCCTGCACTGGGCGCACGTCGTGGCGGTGGGGCCCGGCCTGGGGAGGGGCGAGGCGCGGCGCGAGCTCGTTCGCCGGGTGCTCGCGGAGCGCCAGGACCGGCCGGCCGTGGTGGACGCCGACGGCCTGAGCGTGTTCGCGGGTGCGCCGGACGCCCTCGCGGAGCAGCTCCGGCCGCAGGACGTGCTCACGCCGCACCCGGGCGAGCTGGGCCGCCTGCTGGACGTGCCGGCCGCCGGGATCGCGGCCGAGCCGTTCGGGCGGGCCCGGGAGGCGGCCGACCGGTTCGGGTGCACCGTCGTACTGAAGGGAGCGCCGACCGTCGTGGCGAGCCCGGACGGGTCGCTGCAGGTCGCCACGGTCGGTGGGCCCGCACTCGCCGCCGGCGGCAGCGGCGACGTCCTGACGGGAGCGCTGGCGGCCCTCCTGGCCGCGGGGCTTCCGGGCGCCGATGCCGCTGCCGCGGCCCTGTTCCTGACCGGGCTCGCCGCCGAGTCATCGGACTTGCCGGCAGGACACGCCGCCGCCGACGTGCCCGACCGCCTGCCGGGGGCGCGGGCCGCGGTCGAGGCGCTCGGGCCCGCGCCGGTCGGGTCGGTGCGGTTCGCCCTGTCGGATCCCGACCGCCCCGGCGGCGGCCTCGCATGATCGCCGCGCGAGGGCGCCCGCGGCGTCCGGCGCGGCCGGCCCGGCGCGGGACGCTCCTCCTCCTCGCCGCATTCGCCGCCGTTCCGTCGTCGCCGGCCGGGGCGCAGCAGGGACCGGCGCACTGGGATCCCGACGAGCGCGTGCTCATAGCGGACTTCGGCACCGTCACGGCCCTGGCCCGCCGCTCCGACCGCCTGTTCGCCGCGACGTCGGAGGGCCTCCTCGAGCTGCGCGACGCCTTCCGCTCCTGGGAGCCGCCCCTGACGCGGGAGGACGGCTGGCCCGCGGCGCTCGTGACGGCGATGGCGTGGCACCGCCCGGATCGCACCCTGTGGATCGCCGTTGCCGATGGCCGGCTCCTCGCGCTCGACGCCGATGGGCGGCGCTGGACCGACGAGATCGTCCTGGGAGAGCGCGTGTCGGAGCTGGTGTCGGACGAGGGGCCGGAGCCGTCGCTCCTCCTGCGCGGCGCGGAAGGGTGGCGCCGGCTCGATCCCTTCTCCCGCCGCGTGCGCCGCGCCACGGCGGCGGAAGCGGCCGCCGCGGTCGAGCGCAGCGCGGACCTGCGGGCCCGCCGCGACCTGCTGCGCGACGCAGGCTTCGCGTCGCAGCGCGCGTTCATCGGCACGGGGCCGGACGGGGAGCGCTACGAGATCACGGACGTGATGCCGTCGGACGACCCCACGAAGTACTGGGTCGGGACGGCGGGCGGCGGCCTCGTGCTGTACGACACCTCGTTCCGCGACGCCCGCCCCGTTCCGTACGGCCTGCAGGGAGAGGGTGCGGCGGCGATCGCGGCGGACGGGGACGGCGTGTGGATCGCCCCGTGGCTGCCGCGCCTCGCGCGCTACGGCGTCACCCGCGTGTCCGACGACCTCGAGCAATGGCGGATCGAGACGTGGCGGACGGATGCGCGGGTGCCCGACCGGGGCATACGGGCCCTGGTGGAGTCCGGCGACGCCCTGTGGAGCGCGGGCGAACGAGGCCTGCACCGCCGGGACGCCTCGGGAAGATGGACCCCGGTCGCCGCGTACGCGCTTCTCGGCGACCGCCTGCTGGCGCTCGCGTGGGAGAATGACGGCGAAGAGGCGTCGCTGTGGATCGGCGGAGAGCGGGGCCTGGCGCGCGCCAGGCCGCCGGGGCCGTCCGGGTCCCGCGTGCTCGGGGGCGTCGCCGTCGCGGCGGTCCACGCGGCCGGGGGTGTGGCCTGGGCCGCCACGGACCGCGGCCTGCTGCGCGTGGTGCTCGACTCCGCGGCGACGTCCCCGCGGGAGCTGCCGCTCCGCCCGGCGGGCGCCGTCACAGGTGCGGGTGACACGGTCTGGGCGGGAGTGGACCGCGAGGTGTGGCGCCGCTCGCCGGCCGGCGGCTGGAACCGGGTCGAGGCCATCGGACTCCTGTCTGCCCCGGTCACGGCACTGGCGGTGCGTGACGGCGTACTGTGGGCCGGCACCTCGGAGGAGCTCGCGGTATGGGATGCCGGGGCCGGCCTGGCGCGGCGGTTCACGTTCGCCGGCGGCGACCTGCCCCTCGCGGCCCGCGGGGAGCGCGCGATCTTCGCGATCGTCCCCGTGGCCCGGCACCGGGCGTGGCTCGCGCTGCCCGCGGGAGCCCTCCGGCTCGACATCGAGTTCTGAGGTCCGCCGGATGAACACGTCGCGGTCGCCCCGGCTCGGGCCAGGGGGAGAATTCCGGCGTATAGAGGCGATCCTCGCCGCGGCGGATGCACCGCCGGGCGACCTGGCGACCGTGGGTCCGGGAGACGATGCGGCGGTTCTCGCGCCCTTTACCGGCCGGCTCGTCGTGAGCTCGGACCTGACCGTGGAAGACGTCCACTTCCGGCGCGGCTGGATGTCGTGGGAGGAGCTGGGCTGGCGGGCCACCGCGGCGGCGCTCAGCGATCTCGCCGCCATGGGCGCCGCGGCGGTCGGCGCCCTGCTGTCGCTCGCGCTGGGACCGGAGGAGGACGAGACGGTGGTCGAGGCGCTGGCGCGCGGCGCCGGACGCTGCCTGCGCGAGACCGGCGGCGCGCTCCTGGGCGGAGATCTCACGGCCTCGCCGGGGCCGCTCGTGCTGGACGTGATCGTGCTGGGCCGTACGGAGCGTCCCCTCACGCGCGCCGGGGCGCGTCCCGGGGACGAGGTCTGGGTCACGGGCCGTCTCGGCGGGGCGGCCGCGGCGGTGGAGGCGTGGCGTGCGGGCCAGCGGCCGGATGCGGCGGCTCGCCGGGCGTTCGTGGGCCCTTCGCCGCGCCTCCGCGAAGCGGCGTGGCTCGCCGACCGGGCCGACATCCGGGCGGCGGTGGACCTGTCGGACGGCGTGGCCGGGGATGCGGGTCACGTGGCGGCGGCGTCCGCCGTGCGTCTGCGCCTCGATGGAACCGCCCTCCCCGTGCATCCGGCGGCCGCGGCGGGGCGGAGTCCCGCGGCGGCCCGCCGGATGGCAGCCGCCGGAGGCGAGGACTACGAGCTGCTGCTGGTGGCGGCGCCGGGCGCGCTGCCGGAGGTCGGCGCCGCGTTCCGGGCCGAGTTCGACGTGCCCCTCACGCGGATCGGAACGGTGGAGACGGGGGAGGGGGTCACCTGGGACGACCCTGCCGGCCGGTCCACGCTCGACGGCGGCGCGGGCTTCGACCACTTCCCGGGAGGCCCGGGAGGCGTTGAGGGATGATCCGCGGGGCCTGGTTCGGGCTCGTGACCGGTGTGGCGAGCATCCTGTTCTCGTCGATCTCGATCGCGGGCGGCTGGTTCCAGGCCAAGACCTCCTTCCACGACCGGGTACAGCGGACGTGGGCCCGCACCCTCCTCGCCGCCGCCGGCGTGCGCGTCGAGGCGGCAGGAGCCGAGCGGCTGGCGGGGCAGGGGCCCCTCATCCTCGTGGCGAATCACCAGTCGAGCTTCGACATCTTCGCCCTGTTCGCCGCGCTTCCCGTCTCCATCCGGTTCGTCGCGAAGCGGGAGCTGGAGCGGCTTCCCTGCTTCGGGCGGGCGATGCGGGCGGCCGGGCACGTGTTCATCGATCGTGCCGACCGGAAGTCGGCGGCGCGGGAGATGCACGCCGCCGCCGCGCGGCTGCGCCGGGACGGGCTCTGCCTCGGCCTGTTCCCCGAGGGCACGCGGTCGCGCGAGGGCTCCCTCGGGCCGTTCAAGAAGGGCAGCTTCGGGCTCGCGATCAAGACGGGGCTCCCGGTCGTGCCGGTGGCCGTGGACGGCGGCTGGCGGCTGCACCGCGGCCGCCGCCTGCGGCCGGGCACCATCCGGATCCGGGTCGGCGAGACGATTCCGACCCGGGAGCTGACCGTGGCGGACCGCGACCGTCTGCTCCGGGCGGTCCGCGAACAGATCGTCCGCCTCCTCGCCGGCGCCCGCGAGGAGGCGGAGCCGCCGGAGACTACTGGCGGTCGGGCGTGAAGAAGATCGGGATGCCTCCCTCGGTCGGGGCGATGACCATGTTGTTCTCGCCCTCGGCGACCTCTCCGAGCACCTCGAGATACCGCCAGTACAGGTAGCGCTGGCCGGAGACGCCGGTCAGGCTCGTGGCGATGATGTCCTGGGCATCCCGGATTCCTTCCGCCTCCGCCCGCTTCTGGTTCGCCTGTTCGGCCACCACCTGCGTCTGGAACGCCTCGGCCTGCACCTGCTGTTCGCGCGCGAGCTTCTCCTCGATCGCGGCGCGCAGCGTGGCGGGCGGCACGAGCTCGCGCACGAAGAAGTCCGTGATGAGGATGCCCCGGGGCGTCAGGCGGTCCGACATGAGTTCCTCGATTCGCTCTCCGATCGCCGACCGTTCCCGCGACAGGATCGCCGCCGCGGCCAGTTCGGCCACCGCGTCGCGCACCGCCGACCGGTACGTGTTGTAGACGAACGTGTGGATCGCCGCCGGCTCGCCGATCGTCAGGTAGAGGTTCACGGCCGAATCCGGCTCCAGCCGATACCGGAACGCCGCATCGACGTCGATCTGGAGCTGGTCCGAGGTGAGGGCGGTGAGGCGCTCGCTCCCCCCTTCGCGCGGGTACTGGATCTCGCGCGTGGAGTAGTTCGTCCACGAGCGGAGGATCGAGTGGTACAGGCCCTGGCGGTACGGCGTCGACGCGACGGCGCCGGTGACCGGGTTCCGCTTCACGGCGACCTCGAACTCGTCCACGCGGTTGAAGCCGAAGAAGAGGAGGAGCAGGACGACGAGGGCGAGCAGCAGCCCGCCCGCGGCTCCGGCCTTCTGGATCAGGTTCTCGCTCATGGGGCTTCCGTTGTCGTGGGTGGTCCGCCGCCCGTGCCCGCGGCCGTGCCGCGAGGCGGCGGCTTGTCTGTCCCGGCTGGTCCGGCCAATTTGGGGGCGTGCTTCGCCCCGGTGCAACGCGCGCCGGGCCGCACCCCACGTCTCGTCACGGGAACACGACATGCCGGCCATCCGATCCGTCCGTGCACAGGAGATCCTGGATTCCCGGGGAAACCCGACCGTCGAAGCGGAGGTCGTGCTGGAGGGGGGCGTCTCGGGCCGGGCGGCCGTCCCCAGCGGCGCCTCCACCGGGGCGCACGAGGCCGTCGAGCTTCGCGACGGCGACCCGAATCGCTACGGTGGCAAGGGCGTCCTCGGCGCCGTGGCCCACGTGAACGGCGAGATCGCCGCCGCCTTGGCGGGCGTCGATGTCTGCGACCAGGAGGGGCTGGACCGGCGGCTCATCGAGCTGGACGGCACGCCGAACAAGGGCCGACTGGGCGCCAACGCGCTGCTCGCCGTGTCGATGGCGGCCGCCCGCGCGGCCGCGGCCGCGCACGGCGAGCCCCTGTATCGCCGCCTCGCCACGGGCGCCGGCCGCACGCTTCCCGTTCCGCTGCTCAACATCCTGAACGGGGGCGCGCACGCCGACAACAGCGTGGACATCCAGGAGTTCATGGTCGTCCCGGTCGGCTTCACGTCTTTCGCCGAGGGGCTGCGGGCGGGGGTCGAGGTGTTCCACGCCCTCAAGGCGGCGCTCGCCGCCGACGGGTACGGCACGGCCGTGGGAGACGAGGGAGGCGTGGCCCCCGACCTGGGCTCCAACGCGGAGGCGCTCGACCGGATCCTGCGGGCGATCGAGGCGGCCGGGTACCGGCCGGGCGAGGACGTGGCCCTCGCCCTCGACGTCGCCGCCACGGAGCTGTTCGACCGGGAGGCCGGCCACTACGCGTTCGCCGGGTCCGGGGAGGACCCGCGCGACGCGGCCGCCATGGTCGAGCTCTACGCGGAGTGGTTGGACCGGTACCCGATCGTCTCCATCGAGGACGGTCTCGACGAGGACGACTGGGACGGATGGCGCCTGCTCACCGAACGTCTCGGCGCGCGCGTGCAGCTCGTGGGCGACGACCTGTTCGTGACGAACGTGACGCGGCTGCGGCGGGGCATCGACGGCGGCATCGCCAACTCGATCCTCGTGAAACTGAACCAGATCGGGACGGTGACCGAGACGCTGGAGGCGATCGCCCTGGCGAGCGCGTCGGGGTACTCCTCGGTCATCTCGCACCGCTCGGGCGAGACGGAAGATACCTTCATCGCCGACCTGGCGGTGGCCGTGGAGGCGGGGCAGATCAAGACGGGCTCCACCTGCCGCTCCGAGCGGGTGGCGAAGTACAACCGGCTGCTCCGCATCGAGCGCGAGCTCGGCGATGCCGCCACGTACCCGGGGAGCGCTGCCTATGGGTGAGCGGGTGAGCCGCTGGACCGGCCGGGTCGTGCTCGCGGCCATCTGTGCGGGCATTCTGCACGCCGCCCTGTTCGGGGGCATGTACGACGTGTCCGACATCCGGGCGCTGGAGCACGAGCGCGACACGCTGATCGACCGGATCGACCGGCTGGTCGCCCGCACCGACTCGCTGGTCCAGCGGGGCGACAGCCTCGAGAGCGTGCCCGCGGCGATCGAGCGGGTGGCCCGCGAGGAGCTCGGGATGATCCGCGACGGCGAGCTTCTCGTCCGTTTCGTTCCGGCGTCCGAGGAGTGAGACGAGCGACCTTGACGGGTCTCGAGGCCGTATCTAGGTTCCGATCCGCGTTGCGGGGTGGAGCAGTCTGGTAGCTCGTCGGGCTCATAACCCGAAGGTCGCGGGTTCGAATCCCGCCCCCGCTACTGACCGGGCCGGGGGGACGCCCTCCGGCCCTCCCGTTCCAGGGGGTCGCGGGCCCGGGCAGGGTAGCTCAGTTGGCCAGAGCGGGGGACTCATAAGCCCTAGGTCGCGGGTTCGAATCCCGCCCCTGCCATCCATGTAATTGAAGGTTCCGTCGTAGGTTGCGACGGGACCTTCAAGTGTTTTCGAGGCACGTGGCCCGAGCGGTCGCCTGCGGCGCGCCGGGCACGACGGCAGCGGAACCCGAACCGGAGGAGGAGCCATGCCCGCGATCCCGGACAGCTTCGTGCTCATCGGTATCGTGTCGGTGATTCCCGTCGCGGGAGTCGTCGCCGCTCTCATCGCCGCCCGCCTTCCGGCCGTCCGCGCGGACGGCTGACGCCCCGGACGTTTCCGGGATCGCCGTGGAGCGGGAGGCCGGCGCCTTCGCCGTGGCGGTCGCGGGCGTCTATTCTACGGGCATGATCGCGAGCAGTGCGGCGGCCCGGCCGCCCGGGAACGGATCCGCCGACGCCCCCGGCGTCGTGGCGATGGTGCGCCTGACGGGGGAGGTCACGACCAAGTCGCGCCGGACCCGGTTGCGCTTCCAGCGCCGCCTGGCCCGCAACATCGCCGCGGCGCTGCGGCGTGATTCGGCCGGCGAGCCGGACGACTTCGAGATCCGCGAGGAGTGGAGCCGTTTTTACGTGCGCGTTCCCGAAGCGGACCGTCTCGAACCGCTCGCGCGGGTATTCGGGGTCAGCAGCTATTCCGTGCTCGACGGCTCCTGTCCGGCCGACCTGGAGGCGATCGTTTCTCTCGGCACGCGGCTGTACGGCGAGGCGGTGCAGGGCCGACGCTTCGCGGTGCGCGTCCGACGCCGCGGCAGCCAGCCGTTCCGCTCCCGCGACATCGCCGTCCAACTCGGCGCGGCCCTGAATCCCGGGGCGACGGTGGACCTCGACGACCCGGACGTCGAGGTGCGGGTGGAGGTCCGGGACGACCGGGCCTTCCTGTTCTCGAGCCGCGTCGAGGGTGCCGGCGGGCTGCCGCTGGGGGCGGAAGGGCGTGCCGTGGCCCTGCTGTCCGGCGGATTCGATTCGGCCGTCGCCGCGTGGATGATGCTGCGGCGCGGCGTGTCCCTGGAGTACGTGTTCTGCAACCTGGCGGGCGAGGCGTACCGGCGGATGGTGCTGGAGGTGGCGCACGTCCTCGCCGACCGCTGGAGCGCCGGCGCTCCAGCGCGGATCCACGTGGTGGACTTCCGCGGAGTGGTCGACGACCTGCGACGCGCCGTGCCCGGGTCTCTCCTCCAGGTGATGCTGAAGCGGCGCATGTACGCCGCCGCGGCCGCCATCGGGCGGACCGGCAAGGCACAGGCCCTGGTGACCGGCGAGTCCGTGGGACAGGTGTCCTCGCAGACCCTGGCGAACCTTCGCGTCATCGATGATGCCTCCGACGTTCCCGTCCTCCGCCCCCTGGTCGGCATGGACAAGGAGGAGATCGTGGCGCGGTCCCGCCGGATCGGCACGTACGAGCTGTCCGCCCGGGTGCGCGAGCACTGCGCGATCTCGGACGGACGGACGGCCACGGCGGCCCGACCCACGGCGGTGCGGGCGGCGGCGGCGGCGCTCGGACCCGCGGTTCTCGCCCGCGCCGTGAAGCAGGCGGAGCGGATCGACCTCCACGCGCTCGAGTTGTCCGACGTGGCGGCCGATGCCCTGTTCGTCGATACGATCCCGCCCGGAGCCGTGGGCGTGGACATGCGGCCGGCCGCCGCGCGCGTGGCGGCCCCGTGGCCCGGGGCGGTTCCGCGTTCGTTCGCGGCGCTGAGCGCGGGTTTCGGGGACCTCGACGATCGGCGCACCCACGTGCTGGTGTGCGAGCGGGGCCTGCTGAGCGCACAGGTCGCCGAGCGCATGCAGGCCGAGGGGCGGGAGGCCTACAGCCTGCGGGGTGGCGACCGGCAGCTGCGCGCCCTTCTCGCCGCGGCTGGCGGCGCGGGCGGGCCCGGGGAGGAGGAGGGAGCGTGACCCGGGAGACATCGGCCGGCGAGACCGGTCTGGTCGAGCGCATCCGGGCGGGCGGCCGTCTTCCGGAGCACGTCGCCGTGATCATGGACGGCAACGGCCGCTGGGCGGCCGAGCGTCGGCTGCCGCGCTGGCAGGGACACCGGGAGGGCATGCGGGCGGTCCGCCGTTGCATCGAGGCAGCGGCGGAGGCGGGGCTCGAACACCTCACCCTGTACGCGTTCTCGCGGGAGAACTGGGAGCGGCCGCCGCAGGAGATCCGCGCCCTGATGAGCCTGCTGTCGGAGTTCGCCGAACGGGAGCGCGACGAGCTCCGGGGACGCGGCATCCGAGTGCGGGTGTTCGGGGATCTCGATCGGCTTCCCGATGCCGCGCGGGCGTCGGTCCGCATGCTGGAAGAGGCCACCCGGGGAGGGCGGACGCTGGACCTGCACATCGCGCTGAGCTACGGGGCGCGGGACGAGATCCTGCGGGCGACCCGCCGGCTGGCCGCGGCCGCGGCGCGGGGCGAGCTCCTTCCGGACGACATCGATGGCGCCAGGTTCGAGCGGGAACTGCACACCGCCGGCGTGCCGGACCCGGACCTCCTGATCCGTACCTCGGGAGAGTTGCGGATCTCCAACTTCCTCCTCTGGCAGATCGCCTACGCGGAACTCTACGTCACGTCCGTCCTGTGGCCGGACTTCGGGAAGCGGGACCTGTTCGAGGCGATCCTCGACTACCAGCGGCGCGAGCGTCGGTTCGGGCGGGTGACGTCATGACACGTGGAAGGCGGCGATGGCCTCGAACCTGACGCAGCGCCTGGCCGTCGCGGCGGTCGGAATTCCGGTCTGCGTGGCGGTCACGTGGGCCGGGGGCGCCGTGTTCGCGGCGGGCCTGGCGGTGCTGGCGTGGGCGGGCGTGGGAGAGCTCGCGCGCATGGCGCACGGGCGCGGCGACGCGTTTCCGGCGCGCGGCGCGGCGCTCCTCGCGGCCGCGTTCCCGCTCGCGGTCTGGTGGGCGGGCGCCGGCGCCGCCTGGCCGCTCGCGGCCGGGTCGCTCGGCCTGCTCGCGGGCCTCTGCGTCCTGCGCGTCCCCCTCGCGGGACGGCCCATCGCGGGGGCGGCGCTCGGGTTTCTCGGCGTGGCGTACGTGGGGGGACTGCTGTCGTTCGGCGTTCCCCTGCGCGAGGACGTCCTGGCGGACCGCACGGCCGGTACGCTGGTGTTCTTCCTGCCGGTGGTCGTGACCTGGATCACGGACTCGGCGGCGTATTTCGGCGGGCGGCGGTTCGGACGCCGGCAGCTGGCGCCGGCGATCAGTCCCAACAAGACCGTGGCGGGCGCCGTGGCCGGATTCGTCGCCGGCCCTCTCGCGGCCGCCGCCTACGGGGTGCTGCTGCTGCCCGGACTCGGGCTGGGCCCCGTGGCCCTGGCGGCGCTCGGCGGGCTGCTCGCGGCGGGAGCGACGCTCGGCGACCTGGTGGAGTCGGCCCTGAAGCGGGAGTTCGGCGTGAAGGACTCCTCCGCGCTCCTGCCGGGCCACGGGGGGCTTCTCGACCGGCTCGACTCGCTGCTGTGGACGATCCCGCTCGCCTGGGCCTTCCTCGAGCTCGCGCGTTGACGATCCGATGAGGGCCGGCCGCAAGGGAGTGGTGCTGCTCGGCGCCACCGGCTCGATCGGGCGCTCGGCACTGGCGGTGCTGGCCCGGCATCCCGACCGGTTCCGGGTCGTCGGTCTGTCGGCGGCCCGCAACGCCCGCCTCCTCGACCGGCTGGCCTGCGACACCGGTCCGGACTTCGTGGTGCTCGCCGGGCCACCGCCCGACTTCACGCCCGCGTGGCACGGCGACTGGCGTTACGGCGCGGAGGCGCTGCACGAGGCCTGCGCCGCGCCTGGTGCGGACATCGTGGTGAACGCCCTCGTCGGGTTCGCCGGGCTGTCATCGACCCTCGAGGCGCTGGCGGCCGGCCGACGGCTCGCGCTGGCCAACAAGGAGTCCCTCGTCGCCGGCGGCGAGCTCGTGGTGACGGCGTGGCGGGAAGGGCCGGGCGAGATCGTTCCGATCGACAGCGAACACAGCGCCATCTGGCAGTGCATCGGCGACCGGCCGGCCGAGGAGGTCTCGCGGCTCATCCTGACGGCCTCGGGCGGGCCGTTCCGCGAGACGCCCGCGTCCCGGTTCCACGAGATCCGGCCCGCGGACGCGCTCGCGCACCCCACCTGGAGCATGGGCGACAAGATCACGGTGGACTCGGCGACCCTGGCCAACAAGGCGCTCGAGGTGATCGAGGCGCACCTCCTGTTCGGCATCCCGTACGACCGCATCGAGGTGGTGGCGCACCCCGGGTCGATCGTGCATTCCCTCGTCGAGTTCCGTGACGGCTCCACGGTGGCGCAGCTGGGGTATCCCACCATGGAGGTGCCGGTCCTGTACGCCCTGTCGGCGCCCGAGCGGCTGCCGAACCGATACCGGGCCTTCGACCCGGTGGAGGCGGGGCCACTGGTCTTCGAGCCGCTGCGCGCGCCGGACTTCCCGATGTTCGGTCTCGGCCTCGAGGCGGGACGGGCGGGAGGCACCCTGCCGGCGGCCTACAACGCGGCGAACGAGGTGGCCGTGCGGGCGTTTCTGGACGGCCGGATCGGGTTTCCCGGGATCCCCGCGGTCGTCGAGGCGGTTCTGGCCCGGACCGATGCAGGGGCGATCCGGGACGTACGGGACGTCCGCGAGGCCGATGCGCGGGCCCGCGACCTGGCCGGGGAAGAGATCGCCAGGGTGGCGTGAGTCGGTCCCGCAGCGCCGCCGCGTGACGGAACCCGGGCCCGGGCGCCGGGGTGCAACCCGGGATCGCGTTCGACAACTCCAACGGGGCACGAGAACCGCATGCTCACAACGATCCTCGCCACGGCCGTCGTTCTCGGCGTGCTCATCCTGGTGCACGAGCTCGGCCACTTCTGGGCGGCGAAGGCGGTCGACATCGAGGTGTCCCGCTTCTCCATCGGATTCGGCCCCCGCATCGCCGGGTTCCGCCGGGGGGAGACGGAGTACGTCCTGTCGGCCTTTCCGCTCGGCGGCTACGTGAAGATGGCGGGAATGGTCGACGAGGAGGTCACCTCGCGGCTCGAGGGAGCGGACGAGGAGTCGTCCCGGGAGCCGTCGCCGCGCGACTTCGATCGGAAGCCGCTGTGGGCCCGGTTCCTCGTGATCTCGGCCGGCGTCCTCATGAACCTGCTGTTCGCGGTGGCGGCGTTCAGCGTGGTGGCGGGCGTGGAAGGCGTCGTCGTGCCGGTGGCGGCGGATGTGGCGCCCGGCAGCCCGGCCGAGCGGGCAGGCCTGCGCGAGGGCGACCGCTTCCTCGCCGTGGCCGGGCGGCCGACGCGGGACGTGAGCGAGGTGATCCGGGGGATCCTGCAGCGACCTGGCGAGCCGGTCCGGGTCCGGGTCGAGCGCGACGGCGAACGGCTCGACATCACCGTGGTTCCCGAGACGATCCGCGAGTACGACGACATCGCCCGCGACACGGTGAGCCTCGGGCGCATCGGCGTCGGCTTCGAGACCACGGAGGCGACCAAGCAGCGTCTCGGACCGGCGGCGGCGTTCGCCGCGGGCGTCAGCCGGACGTGGACCTGGGTACGGGAGGTGGGCGACTTCCTGGTGCGGCTCGTGACGGGCCAGCGCTCGCCGAAGGAGCTCGGCGGGCCCATCGTGATCGGTCAGCTGTCCGGACAGTTCGCCCGCGCCGGACTCCTCCCGCTGCTGAACTTCATGGCGATCATCAGCGTGAACCTCGCCGTGCTGAACCTTCTGCCGATCCCGGTGCTCGACGGCGGACACCTGGCGTTCCTGACCGTGGAGGCGCTGCGCGGTGGAAGGGCGGTGGGACCGGAGCAGAGGATTCGGCTCACCCAGATCGGCATGCTGCTGGTGATCGGCCTGATGGTGTTCGCGTTCGCGAACGACATCCTGCGGCTCGTGGGGGCCTGAGCCGCCCGGCGGCGCCCGACTGCTCTCCCGGGTCGCCCCTCAGCGCCCGGGAAACAGGGGGAGTTGCGCCTCGCCGCGGCGGGCCGCCGCGGCGACGTCGATCAGCGGCGTCGGCGCGTCCTGTCCCGCGACGGCCAGCCCGCCCCGCCAGTCGCGGCGCGCCCGGCGGATCTCCCGGCGCACCTCCGCCAGGGCCAGTTCCGGGGCGTTGCACTCCACGCTCAGGTGGGCGAGCAGCACTCCCCCCAGATCGGGGTGCAGCAGGTCGGCGGCCAGCTCTCCCGCCAGACGGTTCGAGAGGTGGCCGCGGCTCCCGCCGATCCGCTGTTTGACGGGCCACGGGTACGGGCTGTCTCGCAGGCGGACCTCGTCGTGGTTCGCTTCCAGCACCAGGAACTGGCACCCGGCGAGGGCGGCGCGGACCGGGACCGTGGCCCGCCCCAGGTCCGTGGCGATGCCCACCGTGAGTCCGCTGGACCGCTCCGTGACGACGAACGCTACGGGATCGGCGGCGTCGTGGCAGGTCGGCACCGCGGAGACGGTCAGGTCCCCCAGCTCGAACTGGCTCCCCGCCTCGAACGCGACGAGCGACTCCGACCCCTGCAGCAGGCCGTCGCACGCCCGCGCGGTGGCCCGGGTCATGAGCAGCGGCCAGCCCCAGCGCCGGGCCGCGATGCCGGCGCCGGAAGTGTGATCCCGGTGTTCGTGCGTCACGAGAAGGGCGTCGATGCCGGCCGGGTCGCGGTCCAGCGCCGCGAGACGACGGGCGAGGGATCGGCCGCTGAACCCCGCGTCCACGAGCACGCGCGTGCGCCCCGCTTCCACCAGGACGGAGTTGCCGCGGCTGCCGCTCCCCAGGCAGGAAACCCTCACCCGGCGTACCTGCGCCGCGCCTCGTCCCACGCGGCGGACAGCCAGCGCCGCGTGTCCTCGTCGCAGGGCACGCCGCGGCGCGGCATGGCCGTCGCGGCCGTCTCGAGAAAACGGTCGATGCGATACGAGCCGGCCAGGGCGCCGGCTCCCCAGGCGAACGGGGGAATCCACTTCGGCGGCGCTCCGGGCCCGAACACGCTGGCCCCCGCGCCGGCCACGGTGCCCGTGGTGAACAGCGTGCCGATCGCCGTGCGGACGTGGTCGCCCAGCAGGCAGCCCAGCTTCAGCAGCCCCGTGTCGATGTCTCCGTCCGGCGCTCCGAGACGGACGGGGCCGTAGTTGTTCTTCAGGTCGCTGTTCGTCGTTCCCGCCCCCAGGTTCACCCAGCGGCCTACGAGCGCGTGGCCCAGGAACCCATCGTGCGCCTTGTTGGCGTAGCCGAGGACGATGCTCTCCTCGATCTCGCCCCGCAGGTAGCTGCGCGGGCCGGCCGCCAGCCGCGACATGGCGCCGCCGAGCAGCCGTCCGCCGGATCCGACGTGCAGCGGGCCTTCGAGTCGGCACCCGGCCCGCACCTCCACCCCCTCGTCCAGGCGAATGCCCCCGTTCCGCACGTCCAGCACGACGCCCGGCTCGATGCGGACGTCCCGGCCGAGCTGGAGGGAGCCGTCGCCGAGGACGTGCACGTGGGGCGGGGGCGGCGCGCCGCACGGGCCATCGGCGAGGTCGGCCGCGAGGCGCTCGGCGTTCCCCTCCACGAGGCTCCACACGTGCGGGAGGAGGCGGCCCGGCACCTCGAACATCTCGGCGTCGGGTCGCGGCGCGGGCGCGGCCAGCCAGGCCGCATCCGGCGGCTCGTGTCCGGCCGGGAGGCGGAGGCCCGCCACCTCTCCGCCGCACACGAAGAGCAGCGGGCGGGCCTCGTCCCCGGCGTCGAGTTCGAGCCCGCCCGCGGGTACGAAACGGGACGAGAGCCACACGCCCCTCTGCGGCGCCGCGGGGGGGCGATGCCGGGGCAGGCAGGGCGGCGCGCCCTCCTCCCGGAAGGCGGTCAGCCAGGGGCGGGTCAGGGCGGCGGACGCGGCGAGCCCGGTCGCCGCCTCGAGCCGCTCCCGCAGGAGCGACGCGCCGAAGCGGAGCTCGCCGCAGGGGCGCGTGAGCGCGAACGGCTCCCAGGCGTCGGCGCGCGCGTCGTCGAACACGAACAGCCTCACGTTCCGTCCTCCTCCCGTTCCGGCAGGGCCGCGAGCAACCGTTTGAGCTGCGCCGCCAGGTCGCGCCGGGTCACGAGCGTCTCGCCGTGCGCGCGGACCACCACGAGGTCGTCGACTCCGAACAGGACGACGCGGCCCTCCTCGGTCCACACGACGTTCCGCCGCCCGTCCACGACCTCGGCGACGCCGACGGCCACGTTGCCCGCCCCGTCGGCCGGCCGCGTGCGGGCCAGCGCCTCCCAGGTGCCGACGTCGTCCCAGCGGAACGAGGCGACGGCGACTTCGACGTTGTCCGCTCGCTCCAGGACGCCCACGTCCACGCTCACCGGCTCCGCCAGGTGCAGGAATCCGTCGGCATCGCCCGCGTCCAGCCGCGGGAACGCGGCGTCCAGCTCGCGAGTGTGGAGACGCGCCGCCGCGACGAGGTCGCGGGCCCGCCACACGAAGATCCCGGTGTTCCACAGGTGCCGCCCATCGGCGGCGAAGGCCCGCGCCGTTTCCGCGTCGGGCTTCTCGCGGAAGCAGCGCACGGCATGCACCCCGGGATCGCGCTCCGCGCCCGTCTCGAGGTACCCGTAGCCGGTCTCGGCGCGGACCGGGGGGACGCCGAGACAGACGAGGGAGTCGCGCCGCACCGCGGCCGCGCACGCGCGGTCCACGGTCCCGGCCAGCGCGGCGAACGGATCGATGAGGTGGTCCGCGTGCAGCGAGATCATGACCGCCCCGGGCTCCCGGCGCTCGATCTCCGCGGCCGCCCGCACCAGCACCGGTCCGGTGGATCGCGCCACCGGCTCCAGCAGGAACCGGGCGTCGGTCAGCTCGGGCACCGCGGCGCGGAACGGGGCCACCAGCTCGGGACCGGCGAGGACGAGGACCCGGTCGTCTCCGACGAGACGTCGGGCCCGTTCCCAGGCATCCCGGATCAGGGACGGGCCCGCGCCGAGCGGCAGCAGCTGCTTGGGCCGCGCGGCGGTCGAGGCCGGCCAGAAGCGGGAGCCCACGCCCCCTGCGAGGATCACCGCCCAGCGCGGCACGGCGGTCGAACGGGTCTCGGACATCGTTCTCCGGCGGCTCGGGGACGGGTTCGGGTGGCGCGCCGCCCCGCGGCGGGCGGCCTCGCGCGCGTCGCGAAGTCTGCTATTATACCCACCGTCTCAGCAACCCGTGGAGGTCGAAGCCAGCATGCGAGCCGCATTGAGGACCCTTCTCCTGGCCCCGCTCGTCCTGGCCGGCTGCGGAGACGGGTTCGATCCGATCGTGTTTCCGAACCCGTCCGCGCCGGAGGACGTCGTGCTGTCCGACTTCGTGTCGGGCACGCTGCAGCAGCCCTCGGCGTTCGACGTCCTGGGCGGAGTTCCCGTACGCACCGATCAGTCCTCCAACTGGGACTTCGTGTTCGCCGTGCAGCCGGGCGTGGGTCCGGTACTCCAGCCGCGGGGCATGTTCGACGAGTCGGAGACGGAGGCCGGCGTGGCGGTGACGGACGTCGCCTTCGAAGTGCTGGCGCTGGCGCCGGAGGACGGGTACGCCACCGATGCGCCGACGCCGATCGCCGCGGGCGACGTGGTGGTGGTGCGCAGCCGCCGGGACCCGGGCTTCGCCGTCCGCTGCCGGCTGTTCGGGAAGTTCGAGGTCGTGGGGATCGACCTCGAGGAGGGAACGCTCTCGCTGCGTCACCTCATCAATCCGAACTGCGAGAGGCGCGAGCTCACGCCGGACGAGGAAGGGTGATCGACCTTCGCCTCCTGCGCTCCGAGCCGGCCGGGGTCCGTGCCGCTCTGGCCCGCCGCGGCGATCCGGAAACGGGCGACCTGGTGGATGGGGCGCTGCGGCTCGACGGGCGGCGCAGGGAGCTCCTCGGCGAGGTGGAGCGGCTGAAGGCGCGGCGCAACGAGGAATCCCGGCGCATCGGCGAGCGGAAGCGGAGCGGCGAGCCGGCGGACGACCTGCTCGAGGAGATGCGGGTCGTGGCCGAGCGGATCCGGACGCTGGATGCCGAGGTCGCCGAGGTCGAGACGGCGCTGGAGGACGTGCTGCTGCGCCTTCCGAACCTGCCCGCGGCTCGTGTTCCCGACGGCGGCGAAGGCGCGTTCGAGATCGTCCGCACGCACGGCGAGCCTTCCACGGGCGGCGCCTCCAGCCGGGAGCCGCACTGGGATCTCGGCGCGCGGCTCGGCCTGCTCGACCTGGAGCGGGGCGCGAAGGTCGCCGGGTCCGGCTTTCCGCTCCTCGTGGATGCCGGGGCACGGCTCAGCCGGGCGCTGATCCAGTTCATGCTGGACCTGCACACGCGGGAGCACGGCTACGTCGAGGTGGCTCCGCCGCTGCTCGTGAACCGCGACAGCCTCACGGGGACCGGTCAGCTCCCGAAATTCGAGGAGGACGTGTACTGGACGCCCGAAGACGACCTGTTCCTCATCCCGACCGCCGAGGTTCCGCTCACGAACCTGCACCGGGGCGAGATCCTTCCGGACGACGCGCTGCCCATCGCCTACGTGGCGTGCACGCCCTGCTTCCGGCGGGAGGCGGGGGCGGCGGGACGTGACACGCGGGGCCTGCTGCGCGTGCACCAGTTCGACAAGGTCGAGCTCGTGCGATTCGTGCGGCCGGAGGAGTCGGACGAGGAGCTGGAGCGGCTGACCGCCCACGCCGAGGCCGTGCTGGAGCGGCTCGAGCTGCCGTACCGGAGGATCCTGCTCCCGACCGGCGACCTCGGCTTCGCCAACGCGCTGACCTACGACCTCGAGGTGTGGTCTCCGGGCGTGGAGCGCTGGCTGGAGGTGTCGAGCTGTTCGTCCTACACGGACTTCCAGGCCCGTCGCGCCGACATCCGCTTCCGTCCGGGGCCGGGTGAAAAACCGCGTTTCGTGCATACCCTGAACGGTTCGGGAGTGGCGCTGGCCCGCACGATCGTCGCCCTGCTCGAGACGCACCGGGACGCCGACGGAGGGGTCCGGATTCCCGAGGCGCTGCGCCCCTGGACCGGGTTCGATCGGCTGCCCCGCGCGTGAAGCGCCGCGGCCGCGCGGATCGGCTGGTCCCGCTGGCGATCGCGCTCGCGGTCGGGCTCGTCCTGCTCTCGTACGTCAGCTACACGTGGCAGATCGCGCAGGAGCTGCGGCGTGACGCCGAGGTGTTCAGCCGCATCTACTTCCAGGTCGTGCAGGCGGCGGCGTCGCCCGAGGGGCTCACGCCGGAGGGAGAGTTCCAGCTCCTCCAGGAGCTGTACGGGATGGAGATCCCGGTGGTGCAGACCGACCTGGTCGGGTCGCCCACGCTGACGCTGAACCTCCCGTTCGAAGCCGACCTGGAAGACGAGGCCGATCGGGCGCGCGTGCGCGAGTACGTGCGGGTGCTCGACGCCCGGAATCCACCGCTGGTGGACGAGGACGCGGGCTTCATCGTGCACTACGGCGAGCCCGCCTTCCTGCGGCGGCTGAAGTGGGTTCCCTGGCTCCAGTCGGCGCTCCTGCTCGTGTTCGTCGCGGGAGGAGCGTGGATCATCCGGACCTACTACCAGGCGGAGCGGGAACGGATCTGGTCGGCGATGGCGCGCGAGTCGGCTCACCAGATGGGCACGCCCCTGAGCTCCCTGGTCGGGTGGCTCGAGCTGCTCGACGTGAGCGGGGAGCCGGGAGGCGGGACCCGTCTCGCCGACGCGGTCGGTACGGAGGTCGACGTGCGGAGCGAGATGCGCGACGACCTGCGCCGTCTCGAGAAGGTCTCGCGGCGCTTCGAGGCCATCGGGCACGCCCCCGTCCTGCGGCCCGTCGACGTGCCCGAGCTGCTGCGGGGGCTCGAGCGCTACTTCGGCGCCCGCCTGCCCTCGCTCGGTGGACGCGTACGGCTGCAGTCCGACCTGCCGGATGCGGGACCCCCGGTGCTCGGCGACGCGGTGCTGCTGGAGTGGGCTTTCGAGAACCTCATCAAGAACGCCCTGGACTCGCTGGCCGGCCGCCGGGGGACGATCCGCGTACGCTACGACGGCGTTCACGCCGGCCGGGCCCGTTTCCTCGTGGAGGACGACGGGCCCGGCGTGCCCGATGCGGTCCGCGACTCGCTGTTCGACGTCGGCGTGACCACCAAGAGCGGCGGCTGGGGCGTGGGGCTGTCGCTGGCGCGCCGTATCGTCGTGGACGCGCACGGGGGATCGCTCCGGCTCGAGCCGTCCGAGCGGGGCGCCGTGTTCTCCGTCGAGCTGCCGCTGGCCGGAGACGCCGCGTGAGGGGCGTGACGCTGAACCCGGAGCAGCGCGCCGCGGTCGAGCACCGCGAAGGACCGCTCCTCGTGCTGGCCGGTGCGGGCTCCGGCAAGACGCGCGTGCTGACGGCGCGCGTCGCCCGCCTGGTGGCCGAGGAAGGCATCCCGCCGCACCGGATCCTCGCCGTGACGTTCACGAACAAGGCCGCCGGCGTGATGCGGGAGCGGATCGCGGAGCTGCTCGGCGCGGAGCCGCACGGGCTCTGGGTCGGCACGTTTCACGCGATCTGCGCGCGGCTGCTGCGTCGCGAGGGGGACCGCCTGCCCCGCGGCTCCCGCTTCTCGATCTACGACGAGGACGACTCGCTGCGCACCCTGCGCCGGGCGATGGAGCAGGCGGGGCTGGACGTGAAGCGGTGGTCGCCGGGCGCGCTGCGCGGCCGGATCTCGGAGGCGAAGAACGCGCTGGTCGGGCCCGAGGAGTACGCGGCGCGGGCGTTCGACCTGGCGGGCCGCGCCGTGGCGGACGTCTATCCCCTCTACGAGCGGGCCCTGGCGGCCTCGCAGGCGTACGACTTCGACGACCTGCTCGTGCAGGCCGTCCGCCTCCTCGAGGACCACGAGGAGGTGGGCGAGCGCTACGCCGCACGCTTCCTGCACGTGCTGGTCGACGAGTACCAGGACACGAACCACGCCCAGTACCGCATCGTGAAGCGGCTGGCCGCCGTGCACCGGAACGTGTGCGTGGTGGGCGACGACGACCAGTCGATCTACGGCTGGCGGGGTGCGGACCTCAGGAACATCCTCGACTTCGAACGCGACTTTCCCGGCGCCGCGGTCGTGCGCCTGGAGGAGAACTACCGCTCGTCGGCCGCGATCCTGCACGTGGCGAACGAGGTGATCGCCCGCAACCGGGACCGGAAGGAGAAGCGCCTGCGGACCGTCCGACCCGGGGGGGAGCCCGTGGAGGTCGTGCGGCTCGCCGACGAGCGGGCGGAGGCCGCCTGGGTGGTGGACCGGATCCGGTCAGGCCAGGGAGGGCTCGGGGCGGGCGACTCGGTGGTCCTGTATCGCACGAACGCCCAGTCGCGCCCGTTCGAGGATGCCCTCCGGCGGGCCCGTATCCCGTACCGGATCGTGGGAGGGGTCCGCTTCTACGAGCGCCGCGAGGTGAAGGACGTGCTGTCCTACCTGCAACTCGCGGTGAACCCGGCCGACGACGCGGCGTTCGCGCGGGCCGTGGCCTGGCCGCGCCGTGGCGTGGGAACGGTGACGCTCGAGAAGGTGCGCCGCCTGGCCACGGAGCGCCGCGTTCCCGTACTCGCGGCGGCCGAGCTGGCGGGGGAGGAGCCGTCCGTTCCGCGGGCGGGCGCCGCGGCGCTGCAGGACTTCGCGGCGGGCATCGCGTCGCTGGCGGAGCTGGCCCGCGAAGCCGACGTGGAAGAGGTCATGCGGGAGTGCATCCGGACGTTCGGGCTCGCCACCGCCCTCGAGGCGGAGGAGGACGGTGCGGACCGGCTGGCCAATCTGACCGAGCTCCTGGCGGCGGCCGCGGCGTTCGAGCGTGGCGAGGTGGAGGACGCGGCGGCGGACGCGACCGACCTCGAGGTGTACCTGCAGTCGGCCGCCCTGCACGCCGACGTGGACGACTACGACGCGGCGTCCGGCGGCGTGACCCTGATGACGCTGCACAACGCGAAGGGGATGGAATTCCCGGCGGTGTTCGTGGTGGGGCTGGAGGACGGCCTGTTTCCCCTGGCCCGGGCGAGCGAGTCGCGCGAGGAGCTCGAGGAGGAGCGGCGACTGTTCTACGTGGGAGTCACGCGCGCGCAGGACCGGCTGGCCCTCCTGCACGCCGACCGGCGCTGGCGCCACGGCAGCGAGACGCGCTCGTCTCCGTCCCGCTTCCTCGACGAGATCCCCGCCGCAGGAGTGCACCGCCGCTGGGACGGCGCGGGGGAGCCCCGCCGGCGACCCGGCGGGAAGGCGGGACGGCGCCGCCCCGCCGGGGGCGTGGAACCGCCGCCGGCCGACTGGTCGTGGCGCCGCCCGATCCGCCGGACCGCCGCGCCGTCCGGGAGAGCCGAGGGCGTGCGGTACGACTACTCCGATTCCCAGGAGGCGCTCCGGCTCGAGCCGGGCGCATCGGTGGTCCATCCGGAATTCGGGCCGGGAGAGATCGTCTCGGTGAGCGGATCGGGTCGCTCGGCGAAGGCCGAGATCGACTTCGGCGCGGCGGGGCGAAGACGCGTGCTCGTCGCGCACGCGGGACTGCGACCGGCCTGAGCCTCAGCCTTCCAGCACGACTTCGAGCGCGGAGACGGGCGGGGCCGACCGGGCCCGGACCAGCTCCCGCTCGACCTGCGCGGCGGCCTCGGTGGCGGTCGCGCCACGCTGCAGCCAGAGCTCCGTGGCGCCGATCGGCAGCGCGAAGTGGTGGTCGGCCGTCGCCTCGATCGCCTCGGCGCTGCGCCATCCCCCGGCCAGCAGCACCCGGCGCCGGATGCGCTTCGCCTCGCCGAGGGCCCGCTCCCCGACGGGGTCCCGCGCCGCGGGCCCCGAGTCCTCGCCGTGCCGGAGATAGTCGGCCGACGCATCGAATGCGTGCCGCAGGTACCGGGCGACCGTCGTGGGGTCGAGGTCCCAGCGGGAATTGTCGACCACCGAGTCGAACACGGCCTGCCAGCTCTCGTTTCCGTTGATCCGCACGATGCCCCGGAAAATCCGGCGGTTCGTCCCGAAGCTGAACAGGGTGCTGGACAGGACGCGGCGGAACAGGGCATCGGCCGCCGAGTGATCGAAGCGCGTCACGATCCAGCGCGCCAGCGCCGCGTGCTCCGGCCCCACGTCGGAGTCCATGCGGTGCTCCCAGTAGGAGTGGCCCAGGGCCCGGGTCGATGAGGTGAGCAGCAGCATGCGCGGCACGAAGGAGTTGTGGGCGAGCGTGTCGGCCGCCAGGTGGCTGCAGTAGCCGAGCGACGCGGCGACGAGCCGCTCGTCGTCTCCAGCCTCGTCGAGGAGCTCCCGCGCCACGGCCCAGTCGTGGCAGTGCCGTCCGACCTGGGCGTACTTCTTCCCGAGCGAGATGTCCGCGGCGAGATTCCCGTACAGGAAGTCGATCGGGTACTGGGCCAGCACCGCGGCGACGTGCCCGGGAAGCAGGTCCAGCGACCGCAGCACTTCCATCCCGATCTGTACGTGCGTGGCGGGACCCCAGGCGAAGGCGGCGTCGGGAGTCAGCAGCAACAGGCCGAGGGCGAGCGCCGCGACGGCTACGGGCGTCGGGCGCATCAGCCGATCCGTCGCCTCCGGCCGTCCCGCCGCGGAATGCCGAAGCGCCGGCGCCGGCCCCGGCGGCCGCCCCGCAGGGCCCGCAGGACCCCGGCGGTGGAATAGAACGTCTCCTCCGCCTCCTCGATCGCCACCGTCAGAAGCGCGTTGATCTCCGCGATCCGCTCCTCGGCCACGTCGATCATGCGCTCCACGGAATCCGTGGCGCGCGCCACCGTCCTGTCGACCTGGTCGACCTGTACGATCGCCGCGTCGGCCAGCACGCCGAGACGGTCGCCCACCGCGTCGAATCGTTCGGCCATCGGCAGGATCTGGTCGGTGACCACGAGAGTGAGCCGATCGAGCTGGGAGAGCGCGCCGAGCAGGCGGGGCAGCAGCACCGCCGAACCGACGAGCACCGCCCCGCCGATCAGGATCCAGATGATCAGTGCGACGTGCACGAGGACATCGTAGAAGGCCACCAGAAATCTCCTGTCGTCGAAGGCCGGCCCCGCTGCGGACCTGCAACATAGGCCCGCGCGCACGGCCTCTCAACCAGATCCGCCGCAGGTTCCGGGCCGTCACCTCAAGCGACGCCCGCGTCGATCTCACCCGCGCCGCGCAGTACGCTCCGCATCACCAGGGGGCCGGCGATCTCGCCCGCGATCACCCCGAGCACCACCGCGTCGAAGAACGCCGGCACGAGCGCGGAATGCGGAAACCGCTGGCGGAGCACGAGCAGCGAGGACACGGCCATCGCGATGGACACGCCGCCTTGGGGAAGCAGGGCGAGCCCCAGGGACCCGCCGGAGCCGCCGGGGTCTCCGAGCGAACCGGCCAGGCGTCCACCGGCGGTCTTGCCGGCCACGCGGAGCAGGAGGTATGCGCCGAGCAGGACCGCCACGTGCCACGAGCCGAACTCGAGCAGGCTGCCGGCGAGAACCAGGAACACGACGTGCACGGGCTTCTCCCAGGCGGTGAGCATCTCCTGGACCCGGCGGCGCTGGGGCGACAGGACCGCGAGGAACATCCCCGCCAGGGAGGCGGCGAACAGGGCGGAGGCGGAGAGCGACAGGCTGGTGCCGGCGAGAACCAGCGCGAGGCCGAGCAGGAACAGCAGCGACTCGCCGCCCGGGGGCTTCTCGCGGGTGAGCGACAGGAACAGCCAGCCCAGGAATACGGCGAGCAGCAGGGGCGCGAGGAGCCAGCGCAGGAGTCCGACCTCGACGTACGCCGGCGCCGCCGTCACGTGGATCGCCGCGTAGAGCACGGCGAGGCAAGTGATTCCCACCGCCGCGTCCAGGCTGGAGGCGAGGCGGATGATATGGGACAGGGGGCCCCGGACGCGGGCGGATCCGAACACCACGGCGACGCCCGTCGGACTCGAGGCCGAGCCTGCCGCGGCAGCGGCGATCGCCGCCGGGAAGGCACCGGAGTCCGGTCCTCCCGGGCGTCCGAACAGGGCCGCGAGCCCGCCCGCCAGCACGAGCCACGCGATCCCCGCCTGGCCGAACGCCACGGCCGGCGCGCGCGGCCGGAAGGCGGCGAAGGCCCTGGGCTCGAACTGGAGCCCGAACGACAGGCCGATCCAGCCGAGCCCGAGCACGATGAACGGCGAGAAGGAGGGCAGCACGGCGGGGCCCAGCAGCCCCGTTCCGTGGGGCCCGAGCAGCAGGCCGGCGAGCACGAAGGGCAGCCCGGACGAAAACAGGAGCCGCATCCCCAGCGAGGCGCGCCGGCTGCGGAAGGCGAAGCGCGATCCGAGGATGCTGAGCAGGCCGAGCGCGACGGCCGCGAACAGGAGCTTCAAATGTCGGGCCCGCCCAGTTCCGAGGCCAGGCCGACGACCCTCGTCACCGGCACGGTGATCGCGATGCCCGTGGCGGGGTCGTCGAACCGGCCGCACACCTCCTGCAGGAGGGCGATCGCCTCGTCCACCTTCCGCGGGTCGTCGATCACGCTGAACAGCGTCTGATTCTGCGGCCGCGAACGGGAGATCAGGGTCTGCAGGCCCGCGAAGATCGGGATGTCGTGGCTGAGGACCCGGCCCATGCCCTCGCTGTCGAAGATCGTGGCGCCGGTGATCCCGATCTCGAGGAACCCCGAGAGGATCTCGTCCATCCGGTCCACGTCGTTGATCACGGCGATCAGGAGTTCCATCGCCCGTTCCCTCCCGGTGGTCGCGCGCGGCCGAGTCGCGTGGTGCCCGATGCCGCGTCCCGGCCGTCGTCAGACGTGATCGCGCTCGTAGTCCCGGATTCGCGCCACGACTTCGTCCGCTCCCGCGCTCGCGCGCAGCGAGGTCACGAACTCCGGGTGACGGGACAGCCTGGCGATGCGCGCCAGGAGGCGGATGTGATGCCCCGCCCGATCGGGCGGCGACAGCAGGACGAAGAAGACGTGCACCGGGGCTTCGTCCATCGAGTGGAAGTCCACGCCTCCGGGCGACAGGCCGACGATCAGGCTGGGGTCGACGACGGCGTCGCAGACGGCGTGCGGAACGGCGATTCCCTGGCCGATGCCCGTGCTGAGCACCTTCTCGCGGGCGAGCAGGGCCTTGAGGACCCGGTCCGGGTCCTGCGCGCCACCCCGCTCGGCGAGGGGCACGAGAAGCTGGCGGAGGACGTCCTCCACGTCGCCGGCCTCGACGTCCGTGACGATCAGGTCCGGTTCGACGAATTCCGAGAGCTTCATGGCGGGACACCTCCTGGCTGGCCTTCGCGGCTTCCCGTGGGGCCGGGTGCGCCGGGCCCGGAGGGAGCATGATGCGGAGGTCGGCCCCTGTCAACGCGGCGCGGCGTCCGCCGACCGGATCGCGCGTTGCCCGCCCGCCGGCGGCTCGCCTACTTTTCCCGGGTCGACCCGGTCCGGCCGGGAGCAGGGAAGACGGCGGCCCCGCGCACGTCGAACAGGAGCGCTCCAGTGCACTACCGCATCGAAGGCCCCGCCCGCCTGGAGGGTCGGTTCCGGCCGGCCGGCAACAAGAACGCCGCCCTGCCGATCCTCGCCGCCTGCCTGCTCGCGGAGGAGCCCGTCCAGCTGGAGAACGTGCCGGAGATCCGGGACGTCGAGGCGATGCTCGCCCTGCTGCGGGGCCTGGGCGTGGAGGTGCGCCGCGAGGCGGCGGGCCGGTACGAGCTGGACGCCACGCGCGTGAGCGACGGGATGGTGGACCCCGAGCTGGCGCGGCGGATCCGGGCCTCGATCCTGCTCGCGGGGCCGCTCCTCGCCCGGCGCGGCGAGGTCCTGCTGCCGCCGCCCGGCGGGGACGTGATCGGGCGCCGACGCCTCGACACGCACTTTCTGGCGCTCGGCCGCCTGGGGGCTCGCGTCGAGGCCGGCGAGCGGTACGAATTGCGGGCGCGAGGCCTGCGCGGTGCCCGGATCTTCCTGGACGAGCCGTCGGTGACCGGCACGGAGAACGCGATCCTCGCGGCCGTGCGCGCCGAGGGAGAGACGGAGATCCTGAACGCCGCCGCCGAGCCGCACGTCCAGGACCTGTGCCGGTTCCTGCGCGCGCTGGGCGCCGACATCGAGGGCGACGGCACCCATCGCGTCACGATCCGGGGAGTGGACCGCCTGGGCGGTGGGAGCTGGCGGATCGGAACCGACCACATCGAGGTCGGCAGCATGATCGGCCTGGCCGCGCTCACGGGCTCGGAAATCGTGATCGAGGCGGTGGAGGCGGAGCACTTCGATCCGCTGCGCGTCGGGTTCGAGAAGCTGGGCGTGCGTGGCGTCCTGCGGGACGGCGACCTGACGATTCCGGCGGAGCAGGAGCTGGAGATCCAGCCGGACCTGGGCGACCAGATCCCGTCGCTCGGTGACGGGCCGTGGCCGGCATTTCCGGCCGACCTGATGTCGATCGCCCTGGTCGTCGCGACCCGGTGCCGGGGGACGATCCTCATCCACGAGAAGATGTTCGAATCGCGGATGTACTTCGCCGACAAGGTCATCTCGATGGGGGGGCGCATCGTCCTGTGCGACCCGCATCGCGCGGTGGTGGTCGGGCCCTCCGACCTGCGCGGGTCGGTCGTGGAGAGCCCGGACATCCGGGCGGGCATGGCGCTTCTCATCGCCGCCCTGGCGGCCCGCGGCGAGAGCCGGATCCACAACATCGGCCAGATCGAGCGGGGCTACGAGCGCATCGACGAGCGACTGCGGGCCCTGGGGGCCTCCATCGAGCGGGTCGACACGGAGTGCTGACCGCCGGGGGGGCGCCGGTGCGAGAGGAGACGGATGCCCGGGCCGGCCCGTTCGCCACCCTGTCGCTCGCCGGGTGGCCGGACGGCGCACCCGGGATCGTGGCCGGGATCACGGTCCGGCCCGCGGACTTCGGTCTCGCGGGACCGGCAGGCGTGGCCGAGACGGCGGCCCGTTTCGAGAGCCTCGCGGCGGCGCTCGGCTTCCCGGCGCTGGCCGTCGCCCGCCAGGTGCACGGCACACGCGTGCTGACCGTGGGGCCGGACGGGGGAGGCGGTCTGCGGATCCCGGGCCGGGCCGACGGGCTCGCGGCCGACCGCCCGGGCCTGCTGCTGGCCGTTACCGTGGCCGACTGTGTCCCCGTCTACCTGGCCGATCCCGGGAGCGGGGCCATCGCGCTCCTGCACGCAGGCTGGCGAGGCGCGGCCGCAGGCATCCTGGCGCGCGGGCTGCGGGCTCTGGCCCGCCTCCGGGGAGGGGCGCCGGCGGACGTGCACGTGCATCTCGGACCGTCGATCTGCGGATCCTGTTACGAGGTGGGCCCCGAAGTCCTCGGCCGATTCGGTCTCTGCACCGACGGCCCGCGGGGTCTCGATCTCCGCGCCCGACTCGCCGACGAGGCGGTCCGTTGCGGGGCCGACCCGGCCCGGATCTCGATCTCTCCCCGCTGCACGCGCTGCGACCGCGAGCGTCTGCACTCGCACCGCGGTTCGGGCGGGCGGGCGGGCCGGATGGCGGCCTTCCTGGGCCGACTTCACGGCTGACCGCCCCGTTTGCGAAGCGCCGGCTTTCCCTCTATTATCGTCCGCGAAACACGCGCCCGGGGCCGGCCGCCCGGGCGCCCACGTCTCGGTGGAAGTGGGGAAACGCTCGCGGCCCCACTTTTTTGTTGGGGGTAGGTCCGGTTCCGCGAGGCCGGACGGCGACGGGAGGCGGGCCGGGGAAGCGATGCGGGATCGCCTGGAGAGGGAGATCGACCGGGTGCTCGAGGAACGGGGCTTCGCCCTCGTGGCGCTCGAGCGGGGCGGCGGGCGTCGCCGGCCTCTCCTGCGCCTTCGGGTCGAGCGGCCCGACGACCCGCCGGGGCGCTCCAGCCTGACCGCGGCGGACTGCGCCGCGATCAGCCGCGAGGTGCTTGCGCACCTGGAAGCGGCCGGGCTCGAGGAGGGAGACAGGATTCTCGAAGTGTCCTCGCCCGGCGTGGAGAGGCCTCTCGGCCGGCGGTCGGACTACGACCGGTTCGCCGGCAGCGAGATCCGCGTACGTGGGTTCGGTCCACTGGCCGCTGGCCGGCGGCAGCTGGAGGGCCGGCTCGGGGGTACGGACACCGACGCGGCCGGCGAGACGGTGGTGGTGCTGGAGGTGGACGGCGAGACGCTGCGGGTGCCGCTGGCGACGATCGCCAGGGCGCACCTCGTCTACCGGCCCGAGGACGATCTCTGAGATCGCGGCGAGGGGACGAGGAAGGAGACCGGAAAGGCGAAGATGAGCGACCAGATTCCTGTGGTGGAGGCGTTCCGCGTCATGGCGGCCAACAAGGCGCTGTCGGACGAGGAACTGCACGACCTGATCCGGGACGGACTGCACGCCGCCCTGGCGCGCCATTTCGGCGGGCCGGTGGAGGCGGAGATCGACATCCGGTCGGATGGGAGCATCAAGATCACGGTCCTCAAGGAAGTCGTTGAGGAAGTCGAGGATCCGGCACGCCAGGCGTCGCTCGAGGAAGCCCGGTTCGACGACCCCGAGTTCGAGGTCGGCGACCTGCTCGAGATCCCGGTCGCGTTCACCGACTTCGGCCGCAACGCCGTGGCGGCGGCGAAGCAGAGGATCATCCAGCGCGTCCGCGAGGGGGAGCGGGACAAGATCCGGCAGGAATTCGCCGGGCTCGTCGGCGACCTCGTCTCGGGCGAGGTGCAGCAGATCGAGCGCGGCAAGATCGTGGTGATGCTGAACCGGGCCCGCGAGGCGGAGGCGATCATCCCCTACCGCGAGCAGAACCCGCGCGAGCGCTTCCGGCAGGGCGAGTCGATCCGCGCCGTGCTCACGAAGCTGGAGGAGACGCCCCGCGGCCCGCGGCTGATCCTGTCGCGCGCCGACCCGCTGTTCGTGAAGTCGCTGTTCGCGCTGGAGGTGCCGGAGATCTACCAGGGGATCGTCGAGATCCGGGAGATCGTGCGGGAGGCCGGCGGACGCACGAAGATCGCCGTGTCGTCGCGCGATGACTCGGTGGACCCGGTGGGCGCCTGCGTCGGCCTCAAGGGCTCGCGCGTGCAGGCCGTCGTCTCGGAACTCGGGGGCGAGCGGATCGACATCGTGCCGTGGCACCCCGACCCCGAGATCTTCGCGCGGCGGGCGCTCGCGCCCGCGCGGGTCGCCAAGGTGATCTCGGACGTGGAGCGACACGTCATCACGGCGATCGTGGACGAGGACCAGCTGTCGCTGGCGATCGGCCGCAACGGGCAGAACGTGCGTCTCGCCTCCCAGCTCATCGGCTGGCAGCTCGACCTCTATTCGAGCCGTGACTGGCGGGAGCGGGGGGCGGAAGCCTCTCTGTTCGGCGGCGGCGACGACTACGAGGTCGCCGACTTCCCGCTGTCGGAGCTGGAGGGGCTGGCACCGGCCACGCTGGCCGCGCTCGAGGCGGCGGGCTACGAGACGTTCATGTCCGTGCTGGAGATGGAGCAGGAAGACTTCGAGGCGGTCCCGGGCATCGATGCCGAGGAGGCGGGACACATCGTCCAGCTGATCGAGGAGCTGACGGTCTCGGAGGAGGGCGAAGCGGGTGGCCGCACGGCGGAATCCACCGGCGCGGCCGGCGAGGAGCCGGAAGCCGAAGGCGGGGAGCCCGCGCCGGAGGAGGATGGCGACGAGCCCGAGGCAGATGCCGGGGAGCCCGGGGCAGATGCCGGGGAGCCCGGGGATGACGGGGAGCCCGGGGAAGACGCCGGGGATCTCGGGGACGACGAGGTCGAGGTCGCGGCGGCCGTGGAGCCGGAGGGCCGGCGGGACGAGGGGTAAGGCGGTGCGGGAGGCCCCCGGGAGCGACGGGCGCGCGCTGGCCCTGCTCGGCCTGGCCCGGCGCGCCGGGCGCGTTGCCCTGGGCACCCAGGCGGTGCTGGCCGCGGCGGATTCGGCGGCCGGACTGCACCTGGTGCTGGTGGCGCGCGATGCGGGAGGAAACGCCCGGGACCGGGTCCTCCCGAAGCTGCGAGCGCGTGGCGTACCGTGGCGCGAGTGCGGCACCGCCGCGCAACTCGCGCGGGCGCTCGGGCGAGGCAGAGTGGTCGTCGCGGGCGTGAGCGAGCCGGGACTGGCGGAACGCCTGTGTCGGCTGCTCGACGATGGGTCGCAGGAGATGCCGGCGGGCACGTAGACCGTCGGGACGCGCGACCGGGAGGGATCCGTGCCCCGCTGGCACGGCAGAGTCACACTGAGGAGGACGGGCGTTGGCGACATACCGGGTGTATGAAGTGGCCGAGGAACTCGGCGTCGAGTCGAAGCAGCTGATCCAGATGCTGCACCAGATGGACGTGCGGGTGCGGAGCCACATGTCCACGATCTCGGACGTCCAGATCGCGCGCCTGCACGCGCGGCTGGAGCGCGAGAGACGGGTAGGGTCGGCGGAGCCGTCCGGCGACGCGACGTCCGAGGGAACCCGGCGTCGCCGGCGTCGCCGAGCGGCCCCGACGCCGCCGGAGTCCGCCGCCGCGGATGAAGCGCAGGAAGCGACGCCCGACGAAGCGGTGGCCGGCGAGGCTGCCGAGGAAGCGGACGGCCCCGCGGACGCCGAGCCGGCCGCCGTCGAGGCCGCCGGGGAGGCGACGCCCGCCGAGGAGCCCGCCGAGGTGGCGGCCGAGGGAGCCGACGAGGCGGCGGAAGCCGACGACGCCGAGCCCGCGCGGGACGTCGAGCCCGGCGAGGAGGTGGTCACGCCGGCCGCCGAGGCAGCGGCCGTGCCGGAAGACGAGGCGGACGAGGAAGTCGAGCAGGCCCAGGAGGTCGAGGAGCCGCAGGACGAGGCGGCCGGAGGCGAGGGCGAAGAGGAGCCGCGCCGACGCGGCAAGCCGGGCGTGAAGCCGGCCCCGGTGCGCCGGGGTCTCGTCGCGAAGAAGCCGTCCGCACCGGCGGCATCCGCCGGCCCGGGCGGTACCGTCCGCATCCAGGCCGAGGGCTACACCACGGATGGCCGCCGCAAGGCGCGCCGGGACCGGAAGCGGCACCGCAGGGTGGACCGGGAGGCCGTCCAGGAGAGCGTGAAGAAGACGCTCGCCGCCATGGACGGAACCTCGACGACCACCCGACGGCGGCGGCGGGATTCCGGACCCTCCCAGCGGGAGGAGGAGGCCGAGCAGCGGGAGCGGGAGCGCGTCGCGGAGCAGACGACGGTCCGCGTGAACGAGTTCCTCACGGTGGCCGAGCTGTCCGACCTGATCGGCCATTCGCCGCAGGAGATCATCACCTCGGCGTTCAAGAACCTCGGGCTGATGGTGACGATCAACCAGCGGCTCGACTTCGACCAGATCGAGCTGATCTGCGAGGAGTTCGGCTTCAAGGCGGCGCGGGAGGAAGCCTACGAGGCCGATCTCTCGGAGGTGCTGGTAGCGGCCGAAGGGACCGGCGAGCCGGTTCCGCGGGCTCCCGTGGTGACCGTGATGGGGCACGTGGACCACGGCAAGACGTCGCTTCTCGACTTCGTGCGCCGCACGAACGTGATCGCCGGCGAGTCCGGCGGCATCACGCAGCACATCGGCGCGTATCACGTCCGGCTGGACGACGACCGGGCGCTCACGTTCCTCGACACGCCGGGCCACGAGGCGTTCACCGCGATGCGAGCCCGGGGCGCCGAGATCACCGACATCGTCGTGCTCGTGGTGGCCGCCGACGACGCGGTGATGCCGCAGACGGTGGAGGCGATCAGCCACGCCCGGAACGCCGGCGTGCCGATGGTCGTGGCGATCAACAAGGTCGATCTCCCGGCGGCGGACGTGCCGCGCGTGAAGCAGGACCTGCTGTCGCAGAACGTCGTCCTGGAGGACTTCGGCGGCGACGTGCTGTCGGCGGAAGTGTCGGCCAAGACCGGGTCCGGCGTCGATGACCTGCTCGAGAAGGTCCTCCTGCAGGCGGAGCTCCTCGATCTCAAGGCGTCCCCCGAGGGTCCGGCGCGCGGCACGGTCGTGGAGGCCGAGCTGGACCGCGGCATGGGACCCGTGGCCACGGTGCTCGTCCAGTCGGGCGAGCTGAACGTGGGCGACGACTTCATCTGCGGGCTGCACGGCGGGCGGGTCAGGGCCCTGCTCGACGAGCGCGGCAAGACGGTGGAACACGCCGGGCCGTCGATTCCCGTGCGCATCCTCGGGATCGAGGGCGTGCCGCAGGCCGGCGACAAGCTGGTCGAGATGGATGCCGCGCGGGTGAGGGAAGTCGTGTCCCGGCGCCAGCAGCTCGAGCGCGAGAAGGACATCCGCCGCCGGCAGAAGGGCACGAAGCTGGAGGACATCTTCGAGGCCGTGCGCGAGGGCGGACAGGCGACCCTGAACCTGATCATCAAGGGAGACACGGACGGCTCCGTGCAGGCCCTGGCGGACTCGCTGGAGCGGCTCGGGACGTCGGAGGTGGCCGTGGAGGTGCTGCACCGGGGCGTAGGGGCGATCAACGAGTCGGACGTACTGCTGGCCACGACGACCTCGGCCCTGATCCTCGGGTTCCACGTACGGCCCGACGTGAAGGCCCGCGGGACGGCGGAGCGCGAGGACGTGGAGATCCGCACCTACAGCGTGATCTACGAGGCGGTGGAGGAGATCCGGCTCGCTTTGGAAGGGCTCCTCGCCCCCGAGGAGCGGCAGGTGGTGGTGGGGGCGGCCGAGGTCCGGCAGACGTTCCGGGTCCCCAAGGCCGGTACGGTGGCCGGCTGCTACGTCGTGCAGGGGCAGATCCAGCGGAACCAGCCGGTCCGTCTCCTGCGAGACTACGTGCAGATCTACGATGGCCGGATCGGCAGCCTCAAGAGGTTCAAGGACGACGTGCGGGAAGTCCGGGAGGGCTACGAGTGCGGGATCGGCATCGAGGGCTTCAACGACATCAAGGTCGGCGACGTCATCGAGTGCTACCGCGTCGAGGAAGTGGCCCGGAAGCTGACGGGAAGCGGGGCGGGGCGGGAACAGGACGCGGGCTGAGCGGACCCCCGGCGGCCGTTCCGCCGGGATCCGCGGGGAGCGACGAGATGCCGGCCGTGTACGCCAGGGCACGCTGGGTCCTGCGTCTTCCGGGCTGCCGGTCGCTGAAGGAGAAGCGACGGCTCGTGCGGGGCCTGCGGGACCGGGTGCGGGCCCGCTTCGCGGTTTCGGTCGCGGAGACCGACTTCCAGGAGGAGCACGGCCGCGCGGAGCTGAGCGTCGCCCTCGTGACCTCGGAGGCGGCGCTCGCCGACTCCATCCTCACGCGGCTCGACACCCTGGTGGCCGCGGATCCCCGCTGGTTCGTCATCGAGAGGGAAGCGGAGGTCCAGTAGGCCGACCGCGAAGAACGCCGCGGGTCGCAGGCCCGCGGAGAACGACGGGTGCGAAGCATGGCGAGCCAGCGGAGAATCGAACGGATCAACCAGCTCCTGCGGGAGGAGATCGCCGGGCTGCTACGCCGGGAGATCAAGGATCCGCGCGCGGCCACGGTGACCGTGACCTCGGTCGAGGCCACCTCGGATCTCAGTTACGCGGACGTGTACGTACGTACGCTCGGCGAGGCGGTCGCGCCGGGCGAGGCCATCCGGGGTCTCGAGAGCGCCGAGGGGGTGCTCCGCCGCGCCCTGGGTCGCACCCTCCGGCTGCACCGGATCCCGGAGCTCCGCTTCCACTTCGATCGCAGCCTCGAGCATGCCCGGCGGATCGAGTCGCTGCTGGACGAGGTGCGGCCGCCGCCACCGCCGGACGAACCGGATGAGAGCTGACCCGGGCCCCGCGGTCCTCCTCGTGGACAAGCCGCGCGGACCGACATCCCACGACGTCGTAGCGGTGGCGCGGCGGGCGACCGGGATCCGCCGGATCGGGCACACGGGTACCCTCGACCCGTTCGCGTCGGGACTCCTCCTGTTGTGCGTCGGGCGGGCGACCCGACTCGCGTCGCTGTTCCACCTGCTTCCCAAGCGCTACACGGCGGAAGTGCGGCTCGGCGTGGAGACCGAGACCGACGACCGGACCGGCCCGCCGCGCGCGGAATCCACCGCCTGGCAGGCGCTCCGGAGGAGGGACCTGGAGGCGGCGCTGCGCGAGCGGACCGGACCCCAGGACCAGGTCCCGCCGGCCTATTCGGCCAAGAAGGTCGACGGACGCCGGGCGCACCGGCTGGCCCGCGCCGGGCAGACGCCCGCCCTCGCGCCGACGCGGGTCGTGGTGCACGCCCTGGACCTCGTGGAGTGGGATCCGCCCCGGGTCGTGGTCGATGCCTGGGTGTCAACGGGCACCTTCGTGCGCGCGCTCGCCAGGGATCTCGGCCGCGATCTCGGCTGCAGGGCACACCTGGCCGAGTTGCGGCGGACGGCGATCGGCGGCTTCGAGGTCACAGCGGCTTGTCCGCCGGCCGGACTCGCCGACCCGGGGGGCGCGCGACTCCCCCCGCTCGAGGCCCTGCGGTGGCTTCCGCTCCGCCGGCTCGACGAGGGCGAGCGGGACGCGGTGCGTCACGGCCGACCCGTGGACGCGGGAACGATCGAAGCGCCGGCGGAGCAGGGGTTCCCGCACGCTCCCGCGGAGGACGCGCCCGTGGCCCTCGTGGCGCCGGACCGGCTCGTGGCGGTGGGTCGCCGGGACGGGGGCCGCCTCCGACCCGTGATCGTGCTCGATGCGGCCTGAGTTCCGCGGCTGGCGAGACAGCGGCCTGCCGGAGGACGTCGACGGCACGGCCCTGACGGTCGGCACGTTCGACGGAGTGCATCGCGGACACCACGCGGTGCTGGAGGAGATCGGGGAGCGGGCCCGGCGCCGCGGCCTGCGCGCCGTCCTCGTGACGTTCGACCGACACCCGCTCTCCGTGGTACGTCCGGATGTGGCGCCGCAGCTGCTCACCACGCCGGACGAGAAAAAGGAGATCCTGTCGCAGAGCGGGCTGGATTACGCCGCGTTCCTGCCCTTCACGAAGGTGCTCGCCCGGTACGAGCCGGCCGAGTTCGTGCGGGATGTCCTCGTGCGCCGGTTCCGGGTGCGCGACCTGGTGATCGGCTACGACCACGGGTTCGGCCGGGCCCGGTCCGGCGACACGGCGCTCCTCGAGGCGATGGGGCGCCGGCACGGCTTCGACGTCGATGTCGTGCCGGCGGTCCGCGTGGACGGCCGCGCCGTGTCCTCGACGGAGATCCGGCGTCTGCTCGGCGGGGGACACGTGCGGGACGCGGGACGCATGCTGGGCCGGCCCTACTCGTTCCGTGGACCGGTCGTGCACGGACTGGGGCGGGGCCGGGACCTCGGCTTCCCGACGGCGAACATCCCGGCGCCCGCAGGCAGCAAGCTGCTTCCGAGCCCGGGAATCTACGCCGTGCGAGCGTCCCTCCGCACGGAGATCCGCAGGGGCCTGCTGCATCTCGGGCCACGGCCCACCTTCGCCGGCTCACCTCCCTCGGTCGAACTGTACCTGCTGGACTTCGACCGGGACATCTACGGCGAATCGGTGCGCGTCGACTTCCTGCATCGCCTGCGCGACGTCCGGCCGTTCGCGACCGCGGCGGACCTGGTGACCCAGATGCGCCGCGACGAGACGGCGGCGCGCGAGTGGTTCTCGGCCACCGGGGCGTGAGCTGCCCGCCGACCTTTACATGTGATGCGCGAACCGCTATGCTTTCAGGATTGTGCGAGCAAGCTGAACGATGAGGAGCGGCGTCCGAAGCGCCGCGGACAAGGTTCGAGGAACGAAACGCGATGGCGCTGGGAACGGAAGAAAAGACGGCGATCGTCGAGAAGTTCGGTCGCCACGAGACCGACTGCGGGGGAACAGCCGTCCAGGTGGCGCAGCTCACGGCCCGCATCGATCACCTCACAGAGCATTTCCGCAATCACCCGAAGGACCACCATGGCCGGCGCGGCCTGCTGAAGATGGTCGGTCGGCGCCGCCGCCTGCTCGAGTACCTCCGCCGGAACGACTTCGAACAGTACCGGAACCTCATCCGCGAGCTCGGCCTGCGCCGATAGGCAGGGCAAGTCGGCATCCCGGGACGCGGCGGGCGGGCGTGAAGGCGTCCTCCTCCGCCGCCTCCCTTCGTGACGGGCTGCCTTCGACCTCGCTCGCGCATGATCTCACCTCGCCGCCATGGGGCGGCGAGCCCTGAATGACAGACCGAAAGAAGAAGCGAGGAAGACGAAACGATGGCACATCGAATCGAGAAGGACTTTCACGGCCGCAAGCTCATCATCGAGACCGGCCGCATGGCACGTCAGGCCGACGGCGCCGTGTACCTGCAGTACGGCGAGACGGCCGTGCTGGTGGCGGCGACGGCGGAGCGGAAGCCGACCCGGCTGCCGTTCTTCCCCCTGACGATCGAGTACCGGGCGAAGAGCTACGCCGCCGGCAAGTTCCCGGGCGGGTTCATCAAGCGTGAAGGGCGCCCGGCCGACAAGGACATCGTCTCCGCGCGGCAGATCGACCGGCCGCTGCGCCCCCTGTTCCCGGACGACTACCAGAACGAGACGCAGGTCGCGTGCTTCGTGGTCTCGGCAGACCAGGAGAACGATGCCGACGTGCTCGCCATGCTGGGCGCCTCGGCGGCCCTGACGATCTCGCCCATCCCGTGGGGCGGGCCGATCGCCGGCGTGCGGGTCGGCCGGGTGGACGGCGAGTGGGTGATCAACCCGACGTTCGAGCAGCTCGACTACTCGGACCTCGACATGGTGGTCGCCGGCACGAAGAACTCGATCGTGATGGTCGAAGGCGCCGCCGTGGAGCTGAGCGAGTCCGAGCTGCTGGAGGCGCTGGAGACCGGCCATGCCGCGATCCGCGAGCTGATCGGGCTCCAGGAGGAGCTGGTGGAGCTGATCGGCGGGCCGCCGCAGAAGTTCGAGTACGAGAAGACGGGCGTGCCCGAGGACCTCGTCGCGGTGGTGACCGAGCGCGCCAGCGGCCGGATCGAAGAGGCGGTGGGGCTTCCCGTCAAGGAGGAGCGTACCCAGGCCCTGGCCGCGCTGCGCGAGTCCGTGGTGACGGAGTTGAAGGAAGACGAGAGGTACGCGGACCGCGTGGATGACGCCGTGGACGTCCTGCGCCGGCTCGAGAAGGAGACGATGCGTCGCCAGATCCTGCAGCGCGGCGAGCGCGTGGATGGCCGCAAGCTCGACGAGATCCGGCCGATCTCGTGCGACGTGGGCATCCTGCCCCGCACCCACGGGTCGGCCCTGTTCACCCGGGGGCAGACGCAGGCCCTGTGCGTGACGACCCTGGGGACGGTCCAGGACGAGCAGCGGATCGACTCGATCGACGTCCGCGAGGAGACGTCGAAGTCGTTCATGCTTCACTACAACTTCCCGCCGTTCTGCACGGGCGAGGTTCGGCCGTTCCGGGGCCCCGGCCGCCGGGAGATCGGACACGGAATGCTGGCCGAGCGCGCCCTGCAGTCGCTGCTGCCGCCGTACGAGGAGTTCCCGTACACGATCCGCATCGTGTCGGACGTCCTCGAGTCGAACGGTTCGAGCTCGATGGCCACGGTGTGCGGCGGCTCGCTCGGCATGATGGACGCCGGGGTGCCCCTGCGCGCCGCCTGCGCCGGCGTGGCGATGGGACTGATCAAGGAGGGCGACGACGTGGCCGTCCTCACCGACATCCTGGGGATCGAGGATGCGCTGGGGGACATGGACTTCAAGGTCGCGGGGACGGAGAAGGGGATCACCGCGATCCAGATGGACATCAAGATCGAGGGACTCGCGATCGAGACGATGCGCGAGGCGCTGGAGCGCGCCCGCAAGGGACGCCTCCACATCCTCGAGGTGATGAGCCGGACCCTGGCCCAGCCGCGCTCCGAGATGTCCCGGCACGCCCCGCGGATCATCACGATCCAGATCAACCCCGAGAAGATCGGTGAGGTGATCGGTCCCAAGGGTAAGACGATCAGGATGATACAGGATCAGACCGGCGCCCAGATCAACATCGAGGACGGGGGCGTGGTCACGATCTCGTCCGTGTCCGGAGAGGCCGGCAGCCGGGCGCGCGAGATGATCGAAGGCATCGCGGCGGAGCCCGAGGTCGGTCGGATCTACGAGGGCGTGGTCAAGAACACCACGACCTTCGGGGCGTTCGTCGAGATCATCCCGGGCGTCGAGGGGCTGTGCCACATCTCCGAGCTGGAGGATGGCCGTACCGAGAGGACCGAGGACGTGGTGAACACGGGCGACGTCGTCCGGGTCAAGCTCCTCTCGGTGGACGAGCGGGGCCGGCTGAAGCTCTCCCGCCGGGCCGCCATGACCCAGCCGTGACGGGAGCGGGCTCGACGGCGGGTCTCCGCGGAGCGGCATGACCGCTCCGCGGAGTGGATCCACGGGGCGGCCGGCACCGCGGGAGGCGACTCCCGGCGGTCCGGCCGCCGTCGCATCCGGCCCCGGCGCCGCGCACCGCGGCGGCCCGTCGGGGACGGTGCGCCTCGACGCGGGCGTGCTGCGGACGGACCTTCCGGGCGGCACGGTGATCCTCAGCGAGCGCATGGAGTCGGTCCGCTCGGTGGCGATCGGCTTCTGGTTCCGCGCCGGGACCGCCCACGAACCCCCGGGCCTGGGTGGGGCCGCTCACCTGCTCGAGCACATGGTGTTCAAGGGGACGCGGAGCCGCTCGGCCCGCGGGATCGCCCTGGAGATCGAGGCGGTGGGGGGCGGTCTCGACGCCTGGACGTCCCACGAGCACATCACCTTTCAGGCCCGGGTACCCGAGGACGGCCTGTCGACCGCGGTCGATCTGCTCGCCGACCTCTCGTTCCGGGCCTCTCTCTCGCCGGACGACCTGGAGCGCGAGCGGCAGGTCGTGCTCGAGGAGATCGCGGGGGTCGAGGAGTCCCCGGAGGACCTGGCGTTCGAGTTGCACGCGGACCTGCTGTTTCCGGGCCACGGCTACGGGGCGCCGGTGCTCGGATCGCGGGAGAGCGTGGAGGGAATCGAGGCCGGCGCGCTCGCCGCACTGCGCGACCGCTTCCTGCATCCGGCCGGGCTCGTGGTGGCGGCCGCGGGCCGGCTGGAGCACGAGCGCCTCGTCGAACTCGTCCGGGAGAGGCTGCCGGACGTGGACGGGGAGGCGGTGGCCGATGTCGTCCCCCCGCTGGAGATCGGGCGCGGACGGTCGCGCGTGGTGCGGGCCGGCGGGCGCCAGGTCCACATCGTGGCCGGCGGCGCCGGGCCGACGTGGACGGACCCGCTGCGGGAGGCGCTGGTCGTCGCGTCGACGGCGCTGGGCGGCGGCATGAGCTCGCGGCTCTTCCAGCGGATCCGCGAGCAGCTGGGCCTCGCCTACGACGTGTCGTCGTGGCAGTCCTTCTACCGCGGCAGCGGCGCGGTAGGCGCCTACCTGGCGACCCGGCCCGAGAACGCGGCCCGGGCCGCCGCGGGGCTCGAGGACGAGCTGGCGCGCCTGGCGGCGACCGGCCTGGACCCGGAGGAGGACGAGGCCACTCGGACCCAACTGAAGGGGCAGCTCCTGCTGGCCCTCGAGTCGCCGGGATCCCGCATGCGAAGACTGGCGGGAACTGTCCTGCACTCCGAGCCGTGGCGCTCTCTCGACGAGGTGGCCGACCGGATCGATGCGGTCACCACGGACGAGATCCGGGCCGCCTGCCGGCTGTTCGATCCCGCCGGACTGGCGGTGCTGGAACTCGCACCCGCATAATACCGTCGGCGGGTTCCGGCGTCGCGCCGGACCGCTTCCATGCCATCGAATCCAAAGGAGTGCGAGCCATGATCGTCGGGGTGCCGAAGGAGATCAAAGCGAACGAGCACCGGATCGCCCTCGTCCCGGCCGGCGCCGAGGCGTTGCGGGCGGCGGGTCACGAAGTCGTCATAGAGGCGGGGGCGGGTGAGGGCAGCGGCTTCCCGGACGAGGCGTACCGGGCGGTGGGCGCGAGGATCGAGCCGGACGTGGAGGCGCTGTGGGCGGGCGCCGACATGATCATGAAGGTGAAGGAGCCGATCGCGGCCGAGTATCCCCGCATGCGGCGGGACCAGGTGTTGTTCACGTACTTCCACTTCGCGGCGGACGAGACCCTCACGCAGGCGGTGCTGGACAGCGGCTGCGTGGCGATCGCCTACGAGACGGTGCAGCTGCCCACCGGCGAGCTGCCGCTTCTCACCCCCATGTCGGAGGTGGCCGGCCGCATGGCGGTGCAGGAAGGGGCGAAGTACCTGGAGAGGGCGCACGGCGGCCTGGGCCTGCTGCTCGGAGGGGTGCCGGGCGTGCTTCCCGCCGAGGTGGTCATTCTCGGGGGCGGCGTGGTGGGCACGAACGCGGCCAAGATCGCGGCCGGGTTCGGCGCGCACGTGACGATCCTGGACGTGAACCTGGACCGTCTTCGCTACCTGGCCGACGTGATGCCCGCCAACGTCGATACGTATTACTCGAACCGGCACAACATACTCGAGCAGATCGCCCGGGCGGACCTCCTGGTGGGTGCGGTGCTGCTCCCCGGGGCGAAGGCGCCGAGCCTCGTGAAGCGGGAGGACCTGGCGGTGATGAAGGACGGGGCGGTCATCGTCGACGTGGCGGTGGACCAGGGCGGCTGCGTCGAGACGGTCAAGCCGACGACGCACGCCGACCCGATCTACGTGGTGGACGGCGTGATCCATTACTGCGTGGCGAACATGCCCGGCGCGGTGCCGCGCACGTCCACCCTGGCGCTCACGAACGCGACGTTCGCCTACGCGATGCAGCTCGCCAGGCGCGGCTGGCGCGACGCGTGCCGCGAGAACCCCTCGCTCGCCCTGGGCGTGAACGCCGTCGGCGGCCAGCTCACCTACGAGGCCGTGGCCGAGGCGTTCGGCTTCGACAGCGTCCCCCTGGCGGAGGTGCTCTGACAGCCGGTGGAAGGGCGGGGCCGGCAGGCCCCGCCTTTCCCGCGCCGAACCCTCCGTCTAGATTCCCGCGTCCGCTGGCGCGGAGTTTGCCCGCGACTCGATCGGCCGTGCGGCGCGGTGTGCGGGGACGCCGCGCCCGGCGCCCCCGGCAGTGAGGCACCCCCGGCCCCCGGAACCGGACAGCGGAATGTGGAAGCGGCTGCTTAGAGGCAATTTCCTGCCCCTCAACGACGTCGGTGTCGACCTCGGGACGGCGAACACGCTCGTCTACGTCCACGGGGAGGGCATCGTACTGAACGAACCGTCGGTCGTGGCAGTCAACAAGGGAACCGGGCAGATTCAGGGGATCGGCCTCGAGGCGAAGCGGATGCTGGGGCGGACGCCGCACGGCGTCGAGGCGGTCCGGCCCCTGAAGGACGGGGTGATCGCCGACGTGGACGTCACGGAGATCATGCTCCGCTACTTCCTGAAGTCGGTCACCGCCAGTCGGGTGTTCAAGGTGCGGCCCCGGGTGGTCGTCGGCGTGCCGTCGGGAATCACGGAGCTCGAGCGCCGGGCCGTGCGCTCCAGCGCCCACGCGGCCGGGGCCAAGGAAGTCTTCATGGTCTCCGAGCCGATGGCGGCGGCGATCGGCGTCGGGCTGCCCGTCGAGACACCGACGGGGAACATGGTGATCGACGTGGGAGGCGGAACGACGGAGATCGCCGTGATCGCCCTGTCGGGGCTCGTGGCGGAGACGTCCATCCGGGTGGGCGGCGATGAGCTCGACGAGGCGATCGTCTCGTTTCTGCGCAAGAACTACAACCTCCTGATCGGCGAGCCGACGGCGGAGGCGATCAAGATCCAGATCGGGTCGGCCTACCCGGCCGACGAGGAACGGGAGATGTCCGTGAAGGGCCGCGACCTCGTCTCGGGCATCCCGAAGACGGTCCGCGTGAACTCGGCCGAGGTCAGGGAGTGCATGCTGGAGCCGATCCAGCAGATCGTCGGTGCGGTCCGCCGGGCGCTCGAGATCACGCCGCCCGAGCTGGCCGCCGACATCGTGGACCGCGGCATCGTCATGACGGGCGGGGGTTCCCTGATCCGCGGGCTCGACAAGCTCCTGACGGAGGAGACCGGCCTGCCGATCCACGTCGACGAGGAGCCGCTCACCTGCGTGGTCCGGGGTTGCGGACGGATCCTCGACGACCTGCCGCGGTTCCGCAGCGTTCTGGCTACGTGACGGAGGAGGGTGCGCTACCCCACGATCGACCGGCCCGGCAGAAAGCGGCGGGACTTCGGTCTCGTCGCCGGGCTGTGCGCCGTCTCCCTCCTGCTCGCGAACCTCGGCGAGGTCGGCCGTCTCACGGTGCTCCGCGGACTCCGTGCCACGGTCCTCGCGCCCGTCCTCGCCGTGCATCGGGGATACGAGCGCGGCACGGGGCTCGCGCGGCAGGTGGAGGAGCTCACGGCGGAGCGTGACTCGCTGGCCCGCCAGGTCGCGGCGGCGGCGGACCTCGCGGAGGAGAACCACAGGCTGCGGGCGCTGGTGGGGCTGCCGGAGCGGCTCGCGGAGACCTTCGTCACGGGCGAGATCACGCCGGGCGCGGCCGGAGACGTGGGTCCGCACACGTTCCTGTTCCGTACCTCTTCCGACGTCCGCCTGACCGTACCCGCCGGGGTTCGCTCGCCGAAGGGGCTGGTGGGAGTGCTCCGGGCGCGTCGTGCCGGCTCCGCCCTGGGCGAGTTCTGGACCCATCCCGACTTCCGCGTCGCGGCGCGGGTGAGCGAGGGCGATGCCACCGGCATCGTGCGGCCGTTCCGCGTGGAGGCGGGCGAGTCGCTGATGCTGCTCGAGGGGGCTCCCTTCCAGGCGGAGATCCCGGCGGGAACGCGGGTCGTCACCTCAGGCATCGGGGGCGTGCATGCCCCGGGCATCCCCGTGGGGACGATTCTCCGGGAGGGCGAATCACGTTCCGGGTGGTCACGTTCCTACGTGATCCGCCCGGCCGTGCAACCCGGCTATGCCCGCGTCGGCCTGGCGTGGATCCCGGAGCCGCTGGACGGACCACCCGTAGCGCCTCCGGAGCCCGAGGGGGGGCCGTGAACGGGGACCGTGCGGTTTCGGCATGGACCGGCCTCGCCGCGGGCCTTCTCGTGACGATCCACTTCCTGCTGTACCCGGTGTGGGCCGGGCTCGCCGTCGGTCCCAACCTGCTCGTCGGCGGCCTGCTGCTGGCGGCCCTGCACTTGCGGGCCGGACACGCCGGACTCCTCGGCTTCCTGCTCGGCCTTCTGGAGGCCGGCATGACCCTGGACGGGCTCGGAAGCGCGACTCTCGTGCTCACTCTGGCCGGGTACGGAGCGGCGCGGGCGCGCGACCTCCTGTTCGCGGACGCGCGGTTTTACGCGTTCGTCTATCTGCTCGCCGGGACCTGGGTGACCGACCTGGCGCTGCGAGCGACCGGGTCCGGCGATTCGTCGTTCGCCCACGCGGCCGGCGCCGCGTTCGTGAGCGCCCTGCTCACGGCGGCCGTCGCCGGCGCCGTCGAGGCGGTCGCCAGGTCGGCGGCGCTGAGCCGTTCGGGCTGAAGGCGGGGCGGGCATGGGAGTGGGGGATTCGGGTCGGGTGAGCGGGCAGCGACCGCGGCCCGGAGGCGTCCGCAGCCATTCGGAGATGGAGTGGATGCGGGCCCGGCGGGCGCGGGGAGCCATCGTGCTGCTCGTGATCGCCGTCGGCGTGCTCCTCGCCGCGTTCTTCCGGCTGCAGGTGATCGGAAGCCGTGACTACCGGCTGCGCTCGGAGAGCAATCGGCTCCGGGCCCTGACGATTCCGGCGCCGCGCGGGGCGATCTACGACCGGCACGGCCGCGTGCTGGCCGAGAACGTGCCGGGCTATTCTCTGTCGCTGCTTCCGGGCCCGGCCGACTCGGCCCGGGCCACGCTCCGGCGTCTCGCACCGTGGCTCTCGCTCGCGGAGGCCGAGATCGACGAACTGGTGACGCGGTTCCGGCAGCGTCCCGGGACGGCGCTCCTGGTTCGGGACGACCTCGATCCCGCGGTCGTGGCGGCCGTGGAGGAACGCCGGCCGCGCTTCCGCATGGTGCTGATCGAGACCCATCCGCGGCGCCGGTACCCGGCGGGCCCGGCCGTGGCCCACCTGCTGGGCTACGCCGGCGAGATCAGCGAAGAGGAGCTGGCCCTGCCGGAATTCGTGGCCTACGAGCCCGGGCGGGTGGTGGGGAAGAAGGGAATCGAACGCGCGTACGAGCACGAGCTGGGCGGCGAGCCGGGGGTCCGGTTCGTCGAGGTGAACGCGCGCGGCTCCATGGTGAGCGAGTTCGCGCCGCGGCCGACGATGCCCGCACGGCCGGGCCGGGACCTGACGCTCGCCGTCGACCTCGAGCTTCAGCTGCTCGCCGACTCCCTGTTTCCCGACACGATGCGCGGCGGCGTGGTGGCGCTGGATCCGCGCAGCGGAGAGGTCCTGCTTCTGTACAGCCACCCGACCTTCGACCCGAACCAGTTCGTGGGAGGCATCTCGGCGGAGGAGTGGGCCCTCCTGCGCGACGATCCGGCCCAGCCGCTCCTGAACCGGGCGGCGAGCGCCCTGTACCCGCCGGGCTCGACCTGGAAGCTCGTGGTCGCGGCACTCGGACTCGGAGCCGGCGCCACCACCATCGACACGCACATGCCGGCGAGCTGCGGCGGATCGTACCAGTACGGCACGCGGGCCTTCCGCTGCTGGAAGCCGCACGGACACGGCAGCCTGAGCCTGTCGGGTGCGATCAAGGAGAGCTGCAACGTCTTCTTCTACCAGCTCGGCCTCCGGCTCGGCCTCGATCGGCTCCTGGCGGGCGTCGGATCCCTGGGGTTCCGGCAGCGGACCGGCATCGACATCCCCGGCGAGATCGCCGGGCGGTTTCCGCCCTCCCGGGACTGGTACGACCGGCGTTTCGGGCCGCGGGGCTGGACGGAGTCGGTGACGCTGAACCTCTCCATCGGGCAGGGGGAGACGGAGCAGTCGTTGCTCGGCATGGCGCAGTTCTACGCCGTTCTCGCGCGGGGAGACCCGCCCGTCGTGCCGCACGTGCGCCGCTCGGAGGCGCTGGACCGGCGGCGGGCCGCCTGGCGGCTGGGACTGGCGGAGGAGCGGCGGGCGGAGCTCGTGACGGCCCTCGCCCGGGTCGTCAACGAGCCCGGCGGCACGGCGTGGTCGCACCGGCTGGCCGACTGGACGCTGGCCGGCAAGACGGGCACGGCCCAGAACCCGCACGGCGAGCCGCACTCCCTGTTCGTCGGCTTCGCCCCGGCCGAGGATCCGCGCATCGTGGTCGCGGCCATCGTGGAGAACGGGCATCCCGACAACACGACGTCGCTGGCCGTGCCGCTCGGCTCCCGCATCGTCCGGGCCTGGCTGGAGAGCGAGGGGGTGCCGCCGTCTCCGCCGCCGGCGCCGCCGTCGCCGGCGGCGCGGCCCGTCGCGCAGGCCGGGCCGGGCCCGGACGCGGCCGCGGGGGGCGTCCGGCCGTGATCCGCGGCCGGGGGACGAGCGCCTGGTGGGTGGGGGACGTGCGGCTTCTCGTCGCCGTCCTCGGCCTCGCGTTGTTCGGCATCGCGATGATCTACTCCGCCGGCCTGACGGACATGCCCTCGGCGGTCTCCACGGCGTGGCGGCGGCAGGCCATGTGGCTCGGCATCTCGCTGGTGGCGTTCGCCGTCGTGTCACGCATTCCCCTGCGCTGGCTCGAGTGGGTGACCCCATACGTGTACGCGGTCTCCCTGGTCCTGCTGGTGGCGGTCCTGCTGGTCGGTTCGGGGCCGGGGACGGACAACTGGCTGAAGTTCGGGGGCTTCTCGTTCCAGCCCGCAGAGTCCGCGAAGCTCGCGACGATCCTGATGCTGGCGCGCACGCTGGGAGGGCGCCGGGAGCCCGAGACGCGACTGCTGCGGCTGTGGCGGCCCATGCTGATCGTCCTCGTGCCGTTCGGACTCGTCCTGCTGCAGCCGGACCTCGGAAGCGCGGTGATCTTCGGGGTGATCCTGGTCGCCGCCCTGTACTGGGCCGGGGTGCCGCTCCTCACGATCTTCATGCTCGTGAGTCCGGGCGTGAGCCTGCTGCTGGGGGGATCCGCTCTCGTGTGGGGCGGGTGGTTCGTGTTCGTGGTCCTCGTCCTCTATCTGCGCCGTCCGTTCGTGTTCGAGGGCGTCGCGGTGACGCTGGCCAACCTCGCCGCCGGCGCCGTCGCCGCACCGCTCTGGAACCGCCTCGCCCCGTACCAGCGCAACCGCCTGCTGGTGTTCCTCGACCCCGAGATCGATCCGCGGGGTGCGGGCTGGCACCTCATCCAGTCGAAGGTGGCCATCGGGTCGGGAGGCTGGCTGGGGCAGGGGTTCGGCCAGGGGCCGCAGAAGCGGCTGTCGTTCCTGCCCGAGCAGCACACCGACTTCATCTTCTCCGTGGTCGGCGAGGAGGCGGGGTTCGTGGGCGTGGTGCTCGTCCTCGCCCTGTTCACGTGGCTCCTGGCGCGGGTCGTGCGGACCGCCGCGCACTCCGAGGAACACTTCGGCAGCCTCGTCTCCTTCTGCCTGTTCGGCGTCTGGTTCGCCCACCTGGTGATCAACATCGGGATGACGGTCGGCCTGATGCCGGTGACCGGCCTCCCCCTGCCGTTCGTCAGTTACGGGGGGTCCTTCCTCCTCGTGACGTTCCTCGGCGTCGGGCTCGTGTCACGCACCGCCCGGGAGGGGTGAGGGGCCCGCATCCGGCCGGCTTCGCGGCGAATCGGGGCCCGGTTCCCGCCGCCCCGGGGCGCGTCGCGCGGTCGCACGGCGTCCGGCGGTCGGATATATTCGGCGCTCGGCCCACTCGATCGGAGCGCGCATGACCTGGTTCCGGAAGGAAAAGCAGAAGCTCGTCTCCCAGAAGCGCGAGATCGCCGCGGACGTATGGGAGAAGTGCGACGGGTGCGGGGAGATCCTCTACGTGCGGCGTCTCGCCGACAACGCGCGGGTGTGCCCCGGCTGCGGACACCACTTCCGGATCCCGGCCGCGGAGTACGTGGACCTGCTGCTCGACGAGGGGTTCGACGAGGAATTCGACCTGCACCTGCGCTCCGCCGATCCGCTCGAATTCGTCGACTCCAAGCCGTACCGGCGCCGCGTGGAGCAGGCGGAGAAGGCCGCCGGTCCCCACGACGCCGTGTGGACCGGAGCGGGCCGGCTCGAGGGGCGGCGCGTGTATGCCGGAGTGATGGACTTCGGGTTCATCGGCGGCAGCATGGGGTCGGTGGTCGGCGAGAAGATCGCCCGGATGATCGAGCGCGCGGTGGATGGCCGGGCGCCGGTCGTGATCGTGTCGGCGTCGGGGGGAGCCCGCATGCAGGAGGGCATCTTCTCGCTCATGCAGCTCGCCAAGACGTCGGCGGCCCTGCATCGGCTGGCCGAGTGCCGCCTCCCGTACATCAGCATCCTCACCCATCCCACGACCGGTGGCGTGACGGCCAGCTTCGCCATGCTGGGTGACGTGAACCTCGCCGAGCCCGGCGCCCTGATCGGATTCGCGGGCCCCCGCGTGATCCGCGAGACGATCCGTCAGGACCTGCCCGAGGGATTCCAGACGGCGGAGTTCCTGCAGGAGCACGGCATGGTGGACCGGATCGTGCCGCGCCACCGTATGAAGGAGACGGTCGCGACCCTGCTCGACCTCATGTGCTGACCTCCCCCGCGGAGTCCTCCTCCGGAGCGTTCGCGGCCCTCCTGCAACGGAGTCCGCCCGGGCGCATCGCCTGGGGCCTGGAGCGCACACGGGCGATGCTCAGGGACCTCGGAGACCCGCAGGATTCCTTCCGCGCGCTGCACGTCGCGGGCACGAACGGCAAGGGCTCGGTCGCCGCGACGGCGGCGTCCATCCTGCAGGCGGCGGGGGTCCGCACGGGGCTCTACACGTCTCCCCACCTCGTGGACCCGGCCGAGCGGGTGCGCGTGGACGGGGAACCGGCCGTGCGCGACCTCCTCGACGGAGCGGCGGAAGCCGTCCGGCCGCTGGCCGAACGGGAAGGGGCCACCTCCTTCGAAGCGGTCACCGCCGCCGCCTTCCTCGCCTTCGCGCGCGCCGGCGTGGAAGCCGCGGTCGTGGAGGTGGGGCTCGGGGGCCGCCTCGACGCCACGAACGTCCTCGGGCCGCGCGCCTGCGTGCTGACCAACGTGGAGCTCGACCACGCCGAGTACCTGGGCGACACCCTGGAGCAGATCGCCGCGGAGAAGGCGGGGATCCTGAAGCGGGACGTCCCGGCCGTCCTGGGGCCGCTGCCGTCGCGCCTGCTGGCCGTCGTCGCGGAGCGCGCGCGGCAGGCGGGAGCGTCCGTTCACCTCCTGGGGCGCGACTTCGCGGTCACCTCGATCCGCACCTCCCGTGGCGGGACCCGGTTCGCCCTCCGCAGCCGGTCGTTTCCCGCCGGGATCGAGCTCGCCACGCCGCTGCCGGGGGCCCACCAGGCGGTGAACGCGGGCCTCGCGACCGAGGCGCTGGCCCTCGGGGGCTGGATGCCCGCCGAGGAGACGATTCGGGCGGGCATGGCGCGGCTCCGGTGGCCGGGACGGTTCGACGTGCGCTTCGGCCGCGGCGGCACCTGGGTGTTCGACGTCGCGCACAATCCCGCCGGCGCTCGTGCCCTCGCGCAGGCCCTCGCGGAGGTGCCGCTCCCGGCGCCGCGCGTGCCGCTCGTGGGCATCCTGGGCGACAAGCCGTGGCGGGACATGCTGGAGGCCGTGCTGGAGCGCTCCACCGGTGCCGTGTTCACGGTGCCTCCCTCCGCCCCCGCGGAGCGGCGCTGGGACCCGGCCGTGGCCCGTCGCGCCCTGCCGGGGCACCCGATCGAGGTCGAAACGGACTTCGATCGCGCCCTCGCGCGCGCCCGGGAACTCGCCGGCCCCGGGACGGTAGTCGTCACCGGTTCGGTCCACACGGTAGGGGATGCGCTGGGGCGTCTCCCGGACCTGCGGGCGGACTGAAGCGAGGCGCCGGGTCGCCCGCCGGACGGGACGCCCGGGCCGGACCCGGAGATTCCAGACGCGGCCGGTCACGGCCGGCCGCGACCACACACAGGAAGGACGGTCGATGCCCTACGATCCCGAACTCGTGCAGCCGATGCGTGAAGAGCTCCTGCGGGTCGGCGCCTCGGAGCTGCGCACCGCGGAGGAGGTGGATGCCGCCCTGGGCGCTTCCTTCGACGGGACGACGCTCCTCGTCGTGAACTCGGTGTGCGGCTGCGCCGCGGCGAACGCCCGGCCCGCCGTGATGATCGCCAGGGGCCACGAGCGCCAGCCGGACCGGATCGTGACCGTGTTCGCGGGACAGGACCTGGAGGCGACGGACCGGGCGCGCACCTTCCTTCCCGGTTACCGGCCGTCCAGCCCGTCCATCGCCCTGTTCCGGGCCGGGGAGCCCGTGTTCATGCTGGAACGCCACGAGATCGAGGGACGCGAGGCGGGCGAGATAGCGGTGGACCTCCGGGCGGCCTTCGACCGGTACTGCACGCCGCTCGACTGAGCCGCACGTCCCCGGCCGCGCCGGTCCGCCCCGGTTGCCCCGGGCCGTGCGGGGCCCGTAGCTTGGCCGGCCCATGGATCTTTCCAGCCTTCCCGGATTCCGGGACTTCTACCCGGAACAGATGGCGCTGCGCCGCCACATAGAGGCGGTGTGGCGGTCGGTCGCCGCGCGGTACGGGTTCGTGGAGTACGAGGGCCCTCCGCTCGAGCCGCTGGACCTGTACGTGCGCAAGTCGGGCGACGAGATCGTGGGCCAGCTGTACCGGTTCACCGACCAGGGAGGCCGGGAGGTCGCGCTGCGGCCGGAGATGACGCCCACCTTCGCGCGCATGGTGGGGGCGCGGGCGGCGGGACTGCCCAAGCCGATCCGGTGGTTCTCCCTGCCGCAACTGTTCCGCTACGAGCGCCCGCAGAAGGGCCGCCTCCGCGAGCACGTCCAGCTGAACCTCGACATCGTGGGGGAGGCGGGTCCGCTGGCCGACGCGGAAGTGCTGGCCGCCGCGATCGACGTCCTGCGGGAGTTCGGCCTGCGGGAGGAGGACGTGGTGGCCCGCGTGTCGGATCGCGCCCTGGTGGCGGCCGCCCTCGCGGAACTCGGCCTGCCGCGCGACGGACTGGAGGCCGCCTTCGTGGCCCTGGACAAGCGGGATCGCCAGCCCGAAGAGTGGGTGAGCGAGCGCCTCCGGGCGGCGGGCGCGACGCCGGAGGCGGTGCGGGAGATCCTCGGGCTGCGCGCCGGACCGCTGGCCGGGTTCGCGGACCGGTTCGGCCGGTCGCGGGAAGTGCAGGAGAGCGCGGAGCGCCTGGCGGCGGTGCTCGGGCACCTCGAGGCGTGTGGCCTCGGCGGCTACGTGCGGTTCGATCCCGGCCTGGTCCGGGGTCTCGCCTACTACACCGGCACCGTGTTCGAGCTGTGGGACCGCAGGGGCGAGCTGCGGGCGATCTGCGGCGGCGGCCGCTACGATGGCCTGCTCGCCGCGGTGGGCGGCCCGGACCTGCCGGCCGTGGGGTTCGGGATGGGCGACGTCGTGCTGGGCGAGCTCCTGGCGGCGCGCGGACTCGTGCCGGAGCCGGCGGGGAGCGTCGACGACTTCGTCGTGTGCGTGACGCCGGAGCAGCGGGCCGAGGGACTGCGACTCGCGCACGCGCTGCGCGCGACGGGACGGCGCGTCGGCTACGATCTCACGGAGCGCAGCGTGGGCCGCCAGTTCAAGGCGGCCGGGCAGGCCGGGGCCGGCCGCGTGATCGTGCTCGGCCCGAGGGAGCTGGAGGCCGGCGAGGCGGTGGTGCGCGACATGGAGACAGGCGAGGAGCGACGGATCGGTCTCGCGCAACTGGCGCGCGGCTGATCCTCGCCCGGAACGGGTCGGCCCGCACGGCCGACCGGACATCACGGAGACGCATGGCAAGCGACAGGGGACTCACGCCGCAGGGGGAGGACTTCTCCGCCTGGTACAACGAAATCGTCCAGCAGGCCGAGCTCGCCTGCCACTCCCAGGTGCGGGGGTGCATGGTGATCCGTCCGTACGGCTACCGGATCTGGGAGCTCATGCAGGCCGGCCTGGACGCCATGTTCAAGGAGACGGGGCACGAGAACGCCTACTTCCCCCTCTTCCTGCCCAAGTCGGCCCTGGACCGCGAGGCGGAGCACGTCGAGGGTTTCGCCCCCGAGACCGCGATCGTCACGCACGCGGGCCGCAACGAGCTCGAAGAGCCGCTGGTCGTGCGACCCACGTCCGAGGCGATCATCTGGCCGATCCTCAGCGACTGGATCCAGTCGTATCGGGACCTGCCGGTGCTGCTGAACCAGTGGGCCAACGTCGTCCGCTGGGAGCTGCGCACGCGGCCCTTCCTGCGGACCACGGAGTTCCTGTGGCAGGAAGGGCACACGGCGCACGCCTCGGAGGAGGAGGCGGAGGAGGAGACACTCCGCATGCTCGGCGTGTATCGCACGTTCATGGAAGAGGCCATGGCGATGCCGGTCCTCACCGGGCGCAAGACGGAGGCCGAGAAGTTCGCCGGCGCGCTCCGGACCTACGCCACCGAGGCGCTGATGAAGGACAACCGGGCGCTCCAGGCGGGCACGAGCCACAACCTCGGCCAGAACTTTGCGCGCGCCTTCGACGTCCGCTACCAGACCGAGGCGGGGGAGCACGAGTACGTGTGGAGCACCTCGTGGGGCGTGTCCACGCGGCTCATCGGGGCGCTGGTCATGTCGCACGGCGACGATACGGGTCTCGTGCTGCCGCCGCGTCTCGCGCCGCACCAGGCGGTGATCGTGCCCATCTGGCGCAACGACGGGCAGCGGGCCGCGGTGCTCGAGGCCGGGGAGAGAGCGCGCGCCGCCCTCGCCGCGGCGGGAGTGCGGGTGCGGCTCGACGCGCGGGAGGGCCTGAACCCGGGGGCGAAGTACTACGAGTGGGAGCGCCGCGGCGTGCCGCTGCGGCTGGAGGTCGGGCCGCGCGACGTCGAGGCGGGCCAGCTGATGGCCGTCCGCCGTTTCACGCCGCAGGGCGAGGAGCGGAAGCGCCCGCTGGCCGCCGGGGAGGCGGCCTCGCTCGTGCCGCGGCTGCTGGACCGCATGCAGGACGAGCTCCTGGAGGGGGCGCGGGCACGGCGGGAGGCGAACACGCACCGGGGCGTCGGCGACCTGGACGCGTTCCGCGAGATCGTCGAGGGGCCGGGGGGCTTCGTGTTCACCGGCTGGTGCGGGGACGCGGCCTGCGAGGCGCGGCTCCAGGACGAGACGAAGGCCACCATCAGGGTGATCCCGGACGAGGAGTTCCGCTCCGCGGATCCGGCGGCCACCTGCCTGTGCGGCGGCGCATCGGTCGCCGAGGTCGTGCGGGCGAAGGCCTACTGAGGCGGCGGCGCGCCGCCGGGAGGAAGCCGTGGCGGACCTGCGCGAGATCGTCGAGCACATGGACGCCTATCTCGATGTCGGGGCGATCCCCGATGCGCCGGGAGCGCGCAACGGCCTGCAGGTCGACGGCCGGTCGCCGGTGGAGCGGATCTGCGCCGCCGTGGACGCGTCGCAGGAGACGATCGATGCGGCGGCGGCGGAGGGGGCGCAGCTGCTGCTCGTGCATCACGGACTGTTCTGGGGCGACCCCCTGCCGGTGGTCGGCCGGACGTACCGCCGCCTGAAGGCCCTGTTCGACGCGGACCTCGCGGTCTATTCCTGCCACCTTCCCCTCGACGTCCACCCGGAGATCGGCAACAACGTGCTGCTCGCCCGGGCGCTCGGACTGGAGGTGGAGGGCCGATTCGGCGCGTGGGCCGGCTACGAGGGGGTGGGCGTGTGGTGCGCCGCCGACCTGCCGCTGGATGCCCTGGCCGGCCGGGTGACGGATGCCTGCGGCTCCGACCCGCGCGTGATCGGCGGCGGCCCCGGCCACGTTCGGCGCCTCGGGATCGTGACGGGCGGCGCCGGCTCGATGATCTCCATGGCGCACGAGGCGGGCCTCGACACGTTCCTCACGGGGGAGGGGAACCACCACACGTATCACGACGCCACGGAGCTGGGCGTGAACGTGCTGTATGCGGGCCACTACGCCACGGAGACGCCCGGCGTGAAGGCCCTGGGGGAGCGCGTCGCGTCGCGCTTCGATGTCGCGTGGAGCTTCATCGACCGGCCGACCGGGCTGTGAGACGGGCCCCGCCCCAAGCTCAGAACACCGAGAACTTCAACCCCTTCGTGTAGTGCTCGGGGCGTTCGCGCACGTCCCGGGTCAGCAGCGCGATCTCCTCCGACGCGGCCTCGAGGTTGGACAGGGCCCCGTTCAGCCGGACGTACAGGGTCGTATCGTTCACCATCCGTCCCAGCGACCCTTCGCCCCGGTCGACCTTTCCGAGGATCGAGGCGAGGGCCCGCGAGGTCTCGTCCAGGTCGTCGCTGGCCCGCGAGAGGCGTGCGGTCAGCGAGTCGATCTGCGCCAGGGTGGACTCGAGCTCGGGGCCGGCCGACAGCTCGGAGAGGCGCTGCGAGGTGACGGCGAGGCCCTCGATGAGCCGGGCGAGGTCGTCCGACTGGTCCTGCAGGAGCGCGTCGAGCTCCTCCATTCCCCCGGCGAAGGCCACGAGCCCCCGCTGCGTGGCATCCACCGTGGTATCGTTCAGGAGCTGTCGGAGCTGGTCGAGGACCCGGCCGGCGTCGGCCCCCAGCGTGCCGGCCAGATCCTGCAGCCCGGGGGCCCCGGACGCCGGGATCGTGTCTCCCTCGGCGAGGGTCCGCTCGGAGATGCCGGGAAGCAGCGCGAGCGCCGCCTGCCCCAGGAAGCCCTCGGAGCGGATCTCTCCCTCGGTGTCCGCGGGCAGGCGGCCCTCGTACCGGACGTCCAGGGACAGGACGACGCCCTCGGGGCGCAGGTCGATCTGCTGCACGGAGCCGACGTCGACGCCCAGCAGCGTGATCCGGGATCCCTCGCCGAGCGCCCCCGCCGTGGCGGCCGTGGCGTACAGCCTCGTCCGGCTCACGCCCGGCTGCGCGCCGCTGATCCAGATCACGCCCGCGACGAGCGCGATGCCCGCGAGCACGAGCATGGCTCCCACCTGGAGCTCGACCTTCTGCTGACTGCGGAGTCCGGGATCTCTCATCCGAGCATGGCCTCGGTCTCTGGTGTGGGATGGAGGAAGTTCTGGACGACGGGGTCGCGTGACTCGCGCAGCGCATCGGGCGTGCCGACCGCCTGCACCTTGCCCCCCGAGAGCAGCACGATGCGGTCGCCGAGGAAGAAGGCGCTCTCGACGTCGTGCGTGACGATCACGCTCGTGGCGCCGATCTCGCCCTGCAGGCGCGCGATCAGGCGGTTGATGACGCTGGCGTTGACCGGGTCGAGTCCCGTCGTCGGCTCGTCGTACAGGATGTAGGGCTGGCGGCCCACGATGGCCCGGGCGATGGCGACCCGCTTCTGCATGCCGCCCGACAGCTCGGCGGGCAGAAGCCCGAGCACTTCGTCGCCCAGGTTCACGTGCGCGATCGCCTCCCGGACCTGCGGGTCGGTGAGAGCATGCGTGCGCCGGCAGTGCTCCCGCGACAGCCCGAGCTGGATATTCTCGGCCACGGTGAGGGAATCGAACAGGGCCGCGTTCTGGAACACGTAGCTGATCCGCGAGCGGATCGCGAGGATCTCCCTGGCGCCCGCCCGCGGGACCGACATGCCGTCCACGTGCAGCTCGCCGCCGTCCGGGTCGAACAGCCCGACGATGTGCTTGAGGAGGACGCTCTTGCCCGTCCCGGACGGACCCATGATCACGAGGCTCTCGCCCTCGTACACGTCGAGGTCGATCCCGTCGAGCACGGGCCGGTCGTTCAGCAGCTTCCGGAGGCCGCGGATCTCGATCACGCGCCGGGCTCCCCGCGCGCCGTTTCCGCGCGGCTCACTGGAAGGCCTTGTAGAGCGGGGCGAGCACGACGTCCAGCACCATCAGCGCCACGATGATCGACACGACCGCGTTGGTGGCAGTCCGACCCACGCCGGCCGCTCCGCCCTCGGCCTGGAGTCCCACGTAGCTCGCCGTGAACGTGATCGTGATCCCGAAGAAGAACCCCTTTACGAGCGAGAAGATCAGCGAAGCGGCGTGGTAGTAGCTCTGCACGCCGAACACGTATTCGTGGGTGGTCATCGGCAGGAGCGCGATCGCCGTGAGCCAGCCGCTCCAGATCCCGACCACGTTCGCGAACAGGACGATCGGCAGCATCATCAGGGCGCCCGCCACGACGCGCGGCGCGACGAGCTCGATCACCGGGTCGCGCCCGAGCGTGCGCAGGGCGTCGATCTGGTCGGTCACCTTCATCGTGCCGAGCTCGGCGCCGATCCCGGCGCCCACCCGGCCCGCCATGATGATCGCCGACAGGAGCGGCGCCAGCTCGGTGAGCATGCCGGCCGCCACGGCGTTTCCCACCACCCACATCGGGAGGTCCGTGAACTGGTAGCCGCTCTGCTGGGCGAGAATCGACCCGCTGAGCGAAGCCACCAGGAGGACGAGCGGGAGGCTGTCGATCCCGATCGCCTTCGCCTGCTCGAACAGCTGTCGCCGGTACTCGCGGGGGCGCAGGATGGCGAGCGCCGTGGCCGCGGCCAGGACGCCGGCGCGGCCCATGTGCCGGGCGGCGCGGGCCCCGGGGCCACCCACGGCGCGCAGGAGGCGCGCGACGCGACCCTCCGCGGCCGGCTCGGCCGGTTGTCTGGCTTCGTCCGCTTCCAAGACGGATCTCGCTGGAACTCGTGAGCGAAACTGGCGGCGCGGGCGGGACGCGTCCTCTGCCGGGACTTCCGCAGGCGTCGAGACGCTCCCAAGCTACCACGCGCGGCCCGCCGTGCAACCACGCCGCAGGCCCGGCGCTACGGTCACGAGGGCCTTGGGATCGGGGTCGTTCAGGGGGGCGGAGGCTTGCGCTCCCGGAGCGCCCGCCGCAGGGAGTCACGCGCCCGTGGACGGGGAAGCACGGGCCGTGCGGCGTCGGACGACGGCGAGGCCCTGCCCGACGCGGGCCTCTCCCGCGCCTCGCCGGTCGCGGGCTCGCCCTCCGCGGGCGACTCGGCCACCGCTCCCTCCCGCGCATCGTCGTCCGCGTCGGGTTCCCTTCCGTTCGCGGCCACTTCTTCCTCGGCGGGAAGCGCGCGCAGGGAATCCACGCGGGCGGTGATGCGCTCCGCGAGGGCCTGCATGCGAGCCGGATCACCTCCGGCGACGTGGGCGAACTCGAGCAACGCTTCGGGCGTCACGCCGGCGTCCGCCAGCACGGCGGCCCGCGCCGAGTCCGCCCGCCGGCGCCGGGTCTCCGGGTCGGGCCCGGACAGCGCGAGGCGCCGCATCGTCTCCAGTCGGGCCATCACGTCCACCCAGGTCGAGTCCGCCAGCGGCGCAGCGGGCGTCCGATGCTCTCCGCCGCCGTCACACGCAGCCGGGACGGAGACGAGGACCGCGGTTACGGCCGTGAGGCGCAGCGATCGTGGCCGGAGAAAGGTGCGGGCGGCTTGCATGCTCCGAGCGTAGGGCCCGCCACGCGCGGTGTCAAAGAAAAGAAGCGGGCGGCGCGGCGAACCGCTGCATTGAAGCGTACCGGATGCCGGGGTAGCTTGGCGCCCTCCGGGCCGATCGTCGGGATGTCCCCGGCGGCTCGGCTGCCCGGATGGACGGGAGGCCGTTGATGCAGCGACTGTTCGAGGCCCGCCTGCAGACCGTCGTCGGCGCGACGGCGCGGCGGGCCGCCTTCGCGGGGGTGACCCTTCTCGCCGTGGCGGCGAGCGGCCGGGCGCAATCCGTGCCGTCGCCGGCGGACGTCACGGGAGCGGCGGCCGGGGAGCGGTTCACGACGGCGACCGAGGCGGTCCGATACGCCGAGGCGCTGGCGGCGGCGTCCGAACGGGTGTCGTGGCATCGGTACGGCGTCTCGGTGGAAGGCCGTCCGCTGGGCGTCCTCGTGTTGCGGGCACCGGGGACGAGCGACGAGGACCTCGCTGCCGTTCGCGCCGGGCTCGCGCGGCTGTCGGATCCGGACCTGCCCCCCGGCGAGGCATCCCGCATCGCCCGCTCCCTTCCCGCCGTCGCGTGGCTGATGGCGGGCATTCACGGCGACGAGAGCTCCTCGACGGAGGCGGCGCTGTGGATCGCGTGGGATCTCGCCCGGGACGCTCCGGGCGCCGAGGGCGTGCTCGACTCCCTGGTCGTCCTGATCGAGCCCGTGGCGAACCCGGACGGCCGGGACCGGTACGTCGGCTGGTACCGGTCCGTGCGCGGCGACGCACCGGACCCGGAGCCCACCGCCATGGAGCACCGGCCTCCCTGGCCGGGCGGGCGGACGAACCATTTCCTGTTCGACCTGAACCGCGACTGGGCCTGGGCCACGCAGCAGGAGACGAGAGCCCGCGTCGCGGAGTGGCGTCGCTGGAGCCCGCAGGTGCACGTGGACTTCCACGAGATGGGGTACGGGAGCAGCTACTTCTTCTTCCCGGCGGCGAATCCGGTACACCCGCTCCTTCCCGACTACACGGTGCGCTGGGGGGAGTACTTCGGCCGGCGGCTGGCGGCGGAATTCGATCGGCGGGGCTGGCCGTACTTCACCGGCGAGACGTTCGACCTGTTCTACCCCGGGTACGGGGACAGCTGGCCGAGCCTGAACGGCGCCATCGGGATGACGTTCGAGCAGGCGGGTGGCGGCGCGGCGGGGCTCGCCGTGCGGCGTCCGGATGGACACGTGCTGACCCTGGCCGAGCGCCTCGACCGGCATCGCGAGGCCGGACTGGCGACCCTGCACGCCGCCGCGGCCCGGAAGACGGACCTGCTGCGGGAGTATGCCGCCTTCCACTCCACGTCGGCGGAGGGAGACGTGCTGCTCGTGCCCGGTCCGTCGGAAGAGGCGCTCGAGGCGCTCGCATCCCTCCTCGACCGGCAGGGAATCCGGATGGAGAGGGCGACCAGCCCGTTCCGGGTTCCGGCGACGCCGCATCGCGGCTTCCGCGCGCGCGAGGACTTTCCGCCCGGTACGATCCGGGTGCCGGCCCGACAGCGGCGGGGCCGTCTCGCCCTGGCGCTGCTGCAGCCGGACGCGGGGTTCGACGGCGAGGCGATGCGGAACACCTATGACATCACCGCGTGGTCGCTGCCGTACGCCTACGGCGTGGAGGCGCACATCGGTCGCACCGGCAGCGCGGACGGGTTCGTCGCCTTCACGCCAGGTGAACCGGGCACGAGCGATGTCGGCGTCGCGCCGCCATCGGACGGGGCCGCGCCGTTCGGCTGGCTCGTGGAGCCCGGGTTCGCGACGGCGGGCCCCCTCGTCCGCTGGCTGGAGGCCGGCGGGCGGGCCGTGGCGCTCGAGGAGGCGTTCGAGGTCGACGGTCGCGCCTGGCCGGCCGGGACGCGGTTCCTCCCCCGCGACGGGGAGGCGGGGGCCCGGCTCGCCGCGTCGGGTCTCGACGCCGCGGCGGTGCCCGTGCGGAGTGGCCGCACGGAGCGGGGGCGCGATCTCGGGACCCCTCGGTCCCTCGTGTTGCAGGTCCCGGCGGTCGGCCTGCTGGGCGGGCCGGGGATCTTCTCCTCGAGCTTCGGCGCGGCCCGGCACCTGCTCGAGCGCCGGGCCAGGATCCCGTACTCCGCGCTTCGGCTCGAGGACGTGGGCCGCCTGGACCTCGACGAGTGGGACGTGCTCGTGCTTCCGGACGGGTTTCCCGGCCGCGAGCTCGCCGGCGGGCCGGCCGAAGCGCTGGAAGCCTGGGTGCGGGGCGGTGGGACGCTCGTCGCCTCCGGGGGGAGCGCCCGCTGGGTCGGGACGGCGTGGGGCGGCGTCGAGGTGCGGGCCTCGCGCGCCGACTCGCTGGACGCGGACGAGCGCCTGCGCAGGAACCTGCGCACCCGCGAGGAGCGGCGCAGCGACGCGTGGGATTCGTCGGTCAACGGCGTGATCCTTCCCGTGCGGATCGATGAGGCGCACCCCCTCGCGTGGGGGCTCGGCCGCGGCAACGCCGCCGGGCGCGCGTTCGTCCTCCACACCGAGGACCTGAGCTTCGAGCCGGCCGAAGGGATCGAGCCCGTCCTGGCGTTCGAGGACGAGCTGCGGCCGGTGGCCGGCGTGATGAGCGAGTCGAAGCTGCGGGACATCGCCGCCTCGGCGTGGCTCGTGACCCGCCGACTGGGGCGCGGCCGGCTGGTCCTGTTCGCGGACGATCCGCTGTTCCGGCAGATGTGGCCGTCGAACTTCGTCCTGTTCACGAACGCTCTCCTGCACGGACCCGCCCTGCGCTGAGCGCGCCGAGCGCGGCCCGGACGATCGCCCGGGAGTCGTTCGGTTCCGCCCCTCCCGTGTCCTGCGGCCCTCCGCGCCGGTCGGGCCTGCCGATCCGGCAGGTCCGCCGGGCATGCTCCTTGCCCGGTTGCAGGGTGCCGTCTCCGCGGCGTCGCCGACGCCCGGGCGGCCGATCACGCCTGCAGGGAGGAGCCGGATGGAAGACGACACGCAGCGCGAGCGGACCTCGGGGCCGGAGCGGGACTCCGGCACGGACGGGAACGGGGAGACGACCGGTGCGGAGGGCCGGGACGACACGGGAGCTGCACGGCCCCGGCCGCTGGACGAGATCCAGGGGTTCGTCGAGGACGTGCTGGAGAACGTGCGGGCGTTCGCGCCCGCGGCCGCCGGCAAGGGACCGCGGATCGAGGTGGCCGAGTCGTCCGACGCCCTGCACGTGCAGATCGACCTGCCGGGCGTGCCGAGGGACGCGGTGGACGTGTCGGCGCTGGACGAGGAACTGCGGGTCCGCGGCCGGCGGCCGCGCCCCGACTACCCGGATGGAGCCGTCGTGCGTCGCTCCGAGCGGTCCTACGGGGAGTTCCACCGGACGCTGAAGATCCCGGGCTGGGTGGATGCCGACGGCATCCGCGCGCGTCTGGAGAACGGCGTGCTGGAGCTCCGGTTGCCGCGACGCTCGGAGACGGGAGAGCACCGGGTGACGATCGAGTGAGCCCGGCGGCGCGGACGGGCCGCGCGGCCCGGGGCCACGGAGGATGCGAGGCGAGATGATTCCGCCGGAGAAACTGACGGTGAAGGCGGCCGAGGCGCTGCGGGAGGCCGGTGAGGCGGCCCGCCGGGCCGGGAATCCGGCGGTCGAAGACCTGCACCTGCTGACCGCCCTGCTGGGCCAGGAAGAGGGAATCGTGCGCCCCGTGCTCGCGCGGGCGGGGGCGGACGTCGGGGGGCTGGAGGAGGCCCTGCGCGACGGGCTGGGGCGGCTGCCACGGCAGTCGGGCGCGGCCCCGACCGCCAGCCGGGAACTGCAGCGGGTCGTGGACGCGGCGGAGGCGGCCGCCCGGTCGCTCGGGGACGACTTCGTCTCCAGCGAGCACCTGCTGCTAGCGCTCGCCGGTTCGGCCGCCAGCAGCACCCGGCCCATCCTCGAGGCCGCGGGCGCCCCGGCGGACGTGCTGCACGAGGCGCTCGCCACGGTGCGCGGGCCGCACCGCGCCGCCGACCCCGAGGCGGAAGGGAAGTACCGGGCCCTGGAGAGGTTCGGAGTCGACCTGACCGGGCGCGCTCGCGCCGGCAAGCTCGATCCCGTGATCGGACGGGACGCGGAGATCCGGCGGGTGATGCAGGTCCTGTCGCGCCGGACCAAGAACAACCCTGTGCTCATCGGCGAGCCCGGCGTCGGCAAGACGGCGATCGCCGAGGGCCTCGCCCAGCGGATCGTGTCGGGCGACGTGCCGGAGGCGCTGCGCGGCAAGCGGCTCGTCCAGCTCGACATCGCCGCGATGCTGGCCGGGGCGAAGTTCCGGGGCGAGTTCGAGGAACGGCTGAAGGCCACGCTGCGCGAGATCACGGAGTCGGAGGGCGCCTACATCCTGTTCCTCGACGAGCTGCACACCGTCGTGGGGGCGGGCGCCGCCGAGGGCGCGGTGGATGCCGGCAACATGCTCAAGCCGCCCCTGGCCCGGGGAGAGCTGCGGCTGATCGGCGCCACGACGCTCGACGAGTATCGCACGCACATCGAGAAGGACCCCGCGCTGGAGCGGCGCTTCCAGCCGGTGCTCGTCGGGGAGCCCGGGCTGGACGAGACGATCGCGATCCTGCGGGGCCTCAAGGAGAAGTACGAAGTGCATCACGGGGTCCGGATCACCGACCCCGCGCTCGTGGCGGCGGCCCGGCTGTCGGAGCGGTACATCGGAGACCGGTTCCTGCCCGACAAGGCCATCGACCTCGTGGACGAGGCCGCGTCGCGCCTGCGGATCGAGATCGATTCGCTGCCCGAGGAGATCGATGCGCTGTCGCGCCGCCAGACCCAGCTCGAGATCGAGCGGGAGGCTTTGCGGGGCGAAGAGGACGAGCGCAGCATCGCGCGCCTGCGGGATCTCGAGGCGGAGCTGGCGGATGTCCGCGAGCGGCTGGCCGGCATGAAGTCCTCGTGGACGCTCGAGAAGGAAGCGATCGAGCGCGTGCGGGAGCTCAAGCGGAGCGTCGAGTCGCTGGGGATCGAGGCCGAGCAGGCCACGCGGGGTGGCGACCTGCAGCGGGCCGCCGAGATCAGCTACGGCCGTATCCCGGCGGCCCGGGCGGAGCTCGAGACCGCGGAGGCGGAGCTCGCACGGCTCCAGGCCGAGGGGAGTTTCCTGAAGGAGGAGGTGGGGCCCGAGGACATCGCCGAGGTCGTCGCCGCCTGGACGGGGATTCCCGTGGCGCGGATGCTCGAAGACGAGAAGCGGCGGCTGACCCGCCTCGAGGAGCACCTCCACCGGCGGGTCGTCGGGCAGGAGGAGGCGATCACGGCCGTGGCCGGGGCGGTGCGACGCAGCCGGGCCGGACTGGCCGATCCCGCCCGCCCGGTGGGCAGCTTCCTGTTCCTTGGCCCGACGGGCGTCGGCAAGACGGAGACGGCACGCGCCCTCGCCGAGTTCCTGTTCGACGACGAGGATGCGCTGGTGCGGCTGGACATGTCGGAGTACGGCGAGCGTCACGCCGTGGCCCGGATGATCGGCGCTCCGCCCGGCTACGTGGGATACGAGGAAGGGGGGCAGCTGACCGAGGCCGTGCGCCGCCGTCCGTACTCCGTCGTGCTGTTCGACGAGATCGAGAAGGCGCACCCGGACGTGTTCCACGTGCTGCTGCAGATCCTCGACGACGGGCGGTTGACGGATGGCCAGGGGCGCACGGTTGACTTCCGGAACGCCGTCCTCATCCTCACCAGCAACATCGGCAGCGCCTGGATTCTCGAGCATGCCGGCGACGAGTGGTCCGGAGTGGAGGCGCGGGTGCGCGAGGCGCTGCACGAGGCGTTCCGGCCGGAGTTCCTGAACCGGCTCGACGAGATCCTCGTGTTCCGGCCGCTCACGCGGGAGCAGCTGGCGCACGTGGTGGAGCTGCAGCTCGAGCGCCTGGCGGGCTTCCTCGCCGACCGCGACGTACGCCTGGACGTCACGCCGCCGGCGCGCGTCGCGATCGCCGAGTCGGGATACGACCCCGCGTTCGGGGCGCGGCCGATGAAGCGGGCGATCCAGCATCTGGTGGCCGACCCGCTCGCGCTCGCGTTCCTCGAGGGCCGGTTCGGCGACGGCGACGCGATCCTCGTGGACGCGGGACCGGATGGGACGCTCGCCTTCTCGCGGACGGGAAGCGCCGCGAGTCCGGCGGGTGGGACCCGGGACGGGCCCGACGGGACCGCTTGACTGGGCGGAGCCGGGCGGCAGATTGCCTGCCGTGCCGGCCCGGACGGTCCGGGTCGGCGCCACTTTCCCCCGGACTGGGTGAGGTCACGTGTCCCGCAACCCTGGAAGACCCGTTCCGCGGGCCGCTCTCCCGACCGCCCTGGCCGCCCTCCTCGTCGCCGGGTCCGCGGCCTGCGCCTCTTCGGGTCCGGCGCGCACCGGCACGGCCGCCGCGGAGACGTGGGGGGCCCCGACCTCCGAGGCGGCGGTGCGCGGCTTCCTGGCCGCCGCCAACGCGGAGGACTACGGCGCGATGTCCGCTTTGTTCGGCACCCCCGAAGGTGCCATCGTGCGGAGGGACGGACCGGTGCAGGTCGAGCAGCGGATGATCTTCCTGGCTCGCCTGCTGCGGCACGACGCGCTCTCCCTGCGCCGCGCCGACCTCGCTTCCGCGGGCCCGGGCCGCGCGCGCTACGAGGCGCGGCTGACGACGCGCCGCCGCGGGGAGGTGCTCGTTCCGGTGGTGGCGGTTCCGGGGCCGGACGATCGCTGGTACGTGGAGAAGCTGGACCTGGACGCGTTCTCGTCAGGTACCTGAGGTCGCCCGGTCAGGCCCCCTCGTCCGTGCCGGGCGCGGACAGCTCGACGAGCACGCCGCTCGCCGACTTCGGGTGCAGGAAGGCCACCCGCCGCCCGCCGGCCCCGTCCCGCGCCCCCGGCGGCAGGACCTCGAGTCCCGCCGCCGTCGCCTGCCCGAGCGCGGCGTCGAGGTCGTCCACCGCGAGACACACGTGGTGGATGCCGGGACCGCGCCGTTCGAGGTGGCGTGCGATGGGGGAGTCGGGCCGCGTCGGCTCGAGCAGCTCGATCCGGCCCGGACCCTCTCCGAAGAAAGCGACGCGGACTCCCTCGGAGGGAACTTCCTCCTGTCCGCGCGGGTTGTCAGCGAGCAACGCTACCCACGCGGGAAGGGCCTCGGCGAGGGATTTGACCGCGATGCCGATGTGGTCGATCTTGTTCACGCTTCGGCGCTCCGGACCCGCGTGCGGGGTCCCGTGTGAGAGAAGGCCGGGCGGCCCGGTGTCGCGACCGGCACAATGTACGAATCGAACCGTGTGGCTTCCACAGCGAAACCCGGGAGAGAATCTTGGCGAACGCCGATATCATCGAGATCACGGACGACAACTTCGAGACGGAGATCGCGGGTTCCGACGGCCTCGCGATCGTCGACTTCTGGGCCGAGTGGTGCGGTCCCTGCCGGATGGTGGGCCCGATCATCGAGGAACTGGCGACCGCTTACGCGGGCCGGGTCAAGGTGGGCAAGCTCGACGTGGACGCGAACCCGAACGTGGCGAGCCGGTTCAGCATCCGGTCGATCCCGAGCATCCTCTACTTCAAGGACGGGGAGCTCGTCGATCTCGTGGTCGGCGCCTATCCGAAGAAGTATCTCGAGGAGAAGATCCAGGACCACGTCTGACGGCCGGATTCCGTCCGGACGGCAGGAGCGCCTCCCGTGACCCCCGGTCGCGGGAGGCGCGCGCGTTCCATGCCTGAAGCGGCCCTCCATCTCGTCGGGACTCCGATCGGCAACCTGGCCGACCTGTCCCCCCGGGCCCGGGACACTCTCGCGGCGGTGGCCGTCGTGTACGCCGAGGACACCCGGCGTACCCGAAAGCTCTGCGCCGCGCTGGGGATCGACGCCGAGCTGCGCTCCCTGCACGCGCACAACGAGGCCGCCCGGGTGTCGGAAGTCGTGGAACGGCTGCGCGCCGGGGAGGGGTGCGCCCTGGTCACCGATGCCGGGAGCCCGGCGATCTCCGATCCCGGCGCCCGTCTCGTCCGGGGTGTCGTCGAGGCGGGTCTGCCGGTCGTCTCGGTGCCCGGTCCCTCGGCGGTCACCGCGTCGCTCGGCCTGTCGGGCCTGCCTGCCGACCGCTTCCTGTTCGTCGGCTTTCCTCCTCGCAAGGGCGCCGACCGCCGCCGCTGGCTGGTCGACGTGGCCGAGTCGCTCGCGACGGTCGTCGCCTTCGAGGCGCCGGGCCGCCTCGCCGCGCTCCTGTCGGATCTCGTGGAGGCCGGCCTGGCGGAGCGCGAGTGCTGCGTGTGCCGGGAGCTGACGAAGCTGCACGAGGAGACGCGCCGGGGAACGGTCGCCTCCCTCGCCGGCTATTACCGGGAGAGCGAGGTGCGCGGCGAAGTCACGCTCGTGCTGGCGGGCGCCGACCCGGAGGAGAGGGCCCGGCGGGACCGCCGCGCGGCGGAGACCGGGGCGAGGGAGGTGGCGGAGGAGATGGCCAGGCGGGGAATGGGGACACGGGAGATCGTGCGCCGGCTCACGGCCGAGGTCGGGGTGCCGCGAAACCGGGCGTACGAGATCGCCCTCGCGGCGACCGGAGACGAGGCGGACGGATCTTGACCGACGCCGACATCCGGCGGGAGCTGGGTCGTCTCGACCGCCTGGCCGCACACCTGCGCCGCGGCAGCGTCGCGGCGGCGACGGCCGGCGCGACGGCCGTGCTCGTGGCGGTGCCGGCCGTGGGGGCGTGGTTGCCCGCCGGTCCCTGGCGGTCGCCGGGCTCGGCGTGGCCCCTGGTGGTCACGGCAGCGGCCCTGGCGCTCGCGGCGCTCCTGTTCCGCGTGATGCGGGCGGGAGGGACCGGCCGCCCGGCGGGGGCACTGGTCCGCGAGGTCGAGACGGCGACCGGCCTGCGGGCCGGCGAGCTCGAGGCGGCCCGGCAGCTCCTCTCGCCGGAGGCGGGCGGGACCGCGTCCCCCGGTCTCGCGGGGCGCCATCGCCGCCGCGTCGCGGCCGTGCTGACCGGACGCCCGGATCACGCCCTTCTTCCCGTGACGCTGCCGGCGGCCCGCCGTCGGCTGGCGCACGGCGCGCTGGGCGCCTGCGTGTCCCTCCTCGCGCTCGGCGGCACGACCGCCGCGCGGCCCGACGCGGTCCGCGACACGGCGGCGGCGCTGGTCCGCCCGTGGCGGGTGGCGTTCCCCCCTCGCCCGCCCCGCCTCCGCGTGGAGCTTCTCACCACCCCGGCGCTGCGCGGGGCGCCGCTCCGCCTTCGCGTCCACGCGCCGGGGCGTCGCGTCGTACACCTGGCGTGGGCGTTCGCGGGCGAGCCCCCGAGCCGGGCCGCGGCGCACGTCGATCCGGCGAGCGGCCTCGCCGAGGGCTCGACCGCCCCGGCCCGCGCGCCGCTGCGGATCTGGGCCGAAGCCGAGGACGGACGCGGGTCCGACACGCTCGACGTCATGCCGGTCGATCCGCTCCTGGCCGTCGACCTGTCGGTGGTGATCGAGCCGCCGACCTGGCGCGGCGGGGCCCCGGACACCCTGTCTCGGCCCGCGGGCGTACTCACGATTCCGGCCGGCGCCACCCTGCGGCTGTACGGGCGCACGAACCACCCGCTGGCCACCGCGCGCCTGGACCGGGAGGAGGACGCGGAGGACGTGGAGGGGAACGCGCGGCAGGTTCCGCTCGACGTCTCCGGGCGTGACTTCGCGGGGGCCCTGCAGCCCGTGCGCGACGGGACGTGGCACTTCCGCTTCGCACCGGCCGGCGCCGTGCCGGGCGTACGGCCGCCGCCGCCGCTCCGCGTGCGGGTGCTGCCCGACGCCGCGCCGGTGGTGGATGTCGTCCGGCCCGGGCGGGACCTCGAGCTGGAGCTGGGAGCGCAGGTCGAGCTGACCGTGGACGCCGCGGACGACCACGGGCTGGCGGAGATCGATCTCGTGACCTGGCGCGCGGGAGCGTCCCGGGAGCGCACGGCGCATCGGCTCGCCGACGGCGCGGGGGACCTGCGCCGGGTCCTCGCGGTCGACCTGCCGGCCGAGCTCCTGCGGCTCGCGCCGGGCGACACGCTGTTCTACTTCGCGCGGGCCCGGGATGGACATCCGTCCCGGGGTCCGGGCCGCTCGCGCACCTGGTGGATCCGCGCTCCGGACCTCGCGGAGACGCGCCGGGCCGCGACCGCGCTGGCCGATTCCCTGGCGCGGGCGACGGCACGGCTCGCCGGGGATGCGACGGTGCTCGCCCGCGAGGCCCGCGATGCCGTGCGCCGGGCGTCCGGGGCGCCGGACGGAACGGGCGCCGGCGCGGGGAGCGGAGAGCCGCGTCCCGGCGGGGACGAGCGCTCGCGCGGCGGCGCGGGCCCGGTACGCGACCGCGCGGAGTCCCTCGAGCGGAAGCTGGAGGCGCTCCAGGAGGAGGCGGGGCGGCTGGACGAGGCGCTGTCGGAGTCGCCGCTCGCCGCGCCGGACCTGCGCCGCCGGCTCGCGGAGCTGGAGGCACTGTTCCGCGAGCTGCGTGCCTCGGGGCTCTCGGACCGGCTCGCCGCGCTGGACCAGGCCCTGCGCCGCCTCGACGATGCCGCGGCGGACCGGGCCGTGCGCGACCTCGCCCGAACCGCCGCGCACCTCGAGCGGCGCCTCGCGGAGGCGGCGGACCTGCTGGAAAGGGTGGCGACGGAGCAGGAGCTCCGGGACGCGGGCGCGGAGGCCCGCCGCCTGGCCGAGCGGCAGGAATCCCTGGCGGGCTCGCCGGGCGCATCCGGCGACTGGAGCCGGGCGCAGGAGGAGGCGGCACGCCAGACCGAGTCCCTCGCGGAACGGCTCGAGCGGCTGACGGAACGCCTCGAGGCGGCGGGTGCGGACGCGCCGGCGGACTCGGTGATGGCGGCACGCCGCGCGGCGGAGCGGGCGGGGGACGACATGCGGGCGGCGGCGTCGGCCGCGGGCGCCGGTCCGCATTCTGGACCGGCGGGCCGGTCGGCCACCGCGCGGGGTGGGGAAGCCGGGGAACGGGCGGCGCGAGAGGCCGCGACCGGAATGGGGGAGGCCGCGGAACGGCTCGCCGAGGCCGCGGAGGCCCTGGGTCGCGACTGGCGGCAGGAAGCCGTGGCGGCGCTGGACGGCGCCGCCCGCCAGTCGCTCGACCTGGCGCGCGAGCAGGCGGCGCTCGCGGAACGGCTGGATGCCCCCGGCCCACCTCCGCCGGACGCGGCCGGACGACAGGCGGCGCTGTCGCAGGGTCTCGAGCGGGTGCTGGACGGCCTGTCCGAGGCATCGCGACGCTCGGCCCTCGTGGACGCGCGGGCCGGTCGCGAGGCGGCGGGTGCCCGCGAGGAGATGGCCGCGCTCGAGCGGGCCCTGCGGCAGGCCGGAGCGGCAGGTGAGATGTCCCGCCGGGAGGCGGGCGCCGCCGGGCGCGCGCTCGCCGAGCGTCTGAACGAGCTCGCGGGCCTCCTGCTGGCGAGCCGCCGGGCCATGGAGCGCGCCGCGTCCGGCACCGGGATGGCGGAAGCCCTGGAGCGGCTCGCCCGCCTCGGCGAGGCACAGGCAGGGCTCAACCGCGATGCGGCGGGCCTTCTCATTCCCGCGGGGACGGGCGCGGGCAGGGCGGAGGAACTCGCACGCCTGGCCCGTCGGCAGGAGGAGATCGCACGCGGATTGCGGGAGCTGGGCGGCGGCATCGACGGCGAGTCTCTCCCCCTGCCCACGGATCCGCTGGCGGACGAAGGAGAGGAGATCGCGGCGGCGATCCGGGAGCGGGGCCTCGACCCGGAGACGCGGGCCCGCCAGGAGCGCCTGTTCCGGCGCCTGCTCGACGCCGGACGCACCCTCGAGAAGGAACCGGACCCCGACCGGCGGGAGTCACGGACGGCCGCACGGGGGAACGCGCCGCGCGCGGCGCCCGGACGGGTCCCCGTCCGCGGCGTCCCCTATCCCGAGGCATCCGACCTGCGGCCGCTCGCCCCGCCCGAGCGCCGCATCGTGCTCGACTACTTCGATCGCCTGAATCGGCGCGGGGAGACGGCGCCGTGACGTCGCGCCGGCGTAGCCCCGTCCTCGCGGCTCCGCTGCGCGGCGCGGTCGCCGCGGCCCTGGTGGCCGGCCCGGCGACCGTCGCGGCGTTCCGCGCGCCCCCGGCCGCCGCGCAGGTCCGCGCCACGCAGCCATCCGCCGAGACGCGGGAGGTGGGGCGGGCATCGGCCGCCGTCGCGGCGGGCCGGCGCGCCGAGGCGGCCGACATCCTGCTCGGCCTGCTGGACGAGGAGTCGGGCTCGGTCACGGGACTCGCGATGCTGGCGCAACTGCTCTTCCCGGCCGGACGGGCGGACGAGGTCGTGCCGCGGGCCGAGCGCGCCGTGCGGGAGAGGGGCGTGCAGGCCACCGGCGCGATGCAGGTCTGGATCCGCGCGCTGGCGCAGGCGGGCCTTCCGGACAGCGCGGCGGCCGTGGCCCGCCGCTGGATCGAGGCCGCGCCCGCGTCGCCCGCGCCCTGGTCGGAGCTGTCGGCGCTGCGCTACGGGGCGGGCGACGCCGAAGGCGCGGTGCGGGCGCTCCGGGAGGGCCGGGCCCGTCTCGGCGACCCGGACCTGTTCGCGCAGGAGATGGCGGACGTCCTCTCGGCGCGTGACGACTGGGAGGGAGCGGCCCGGGAGTGGCGGCGCGTGCTCGGGTGGGGGGCGCCCGGCGTGGAGACGGTCGCCGGGGCCGTGGAGAGGCTCTCCGCAGGGCGTGACGATGCCGTGCGGGCCCTGCGGGACACGGCCGGCGAGGCGGATGTGCCCTGGCCGGTGCGACGCGCCGGGCTGGACCTGGCGCTGCGGCTCGGCGAGCGGGCGTGGGCGCGCGCGGCGGCGGAGCGGCTGACCGGCGCGATGCCCCGACCGGCGGGACAGGAGGTGCTGCGCACGTTCTACGTGACGGCGCGGAACCGGGAGTGGCTTCCGGAGGCCCGCTGGGCCGCCGGGCGCCTCGCCGACATGGCCGCGGACGAAGCGGAGCGCCGCCACTGGCGGAGTCTCGTCGCGGATGCTGCGTTCCTCGCGGGGGACGTGCAGGAGGCGGAGGCGGAGTTCTCCCGCCTCGCGGACGAGGTGGCTCCCGGATCCGAGACACAGCGTCGGACCCTGCGCCGGCTGTTCACGCTGCAGGCCGGCCGGGACGACGCCGCGGCGGAGGAGCGGCTGCGTGAGTTCGCGGCCAGGTTCCCGGAGGAGCGGAGCGATCTTGCGGACATGAGGGTCGAGCTGTCGCGTCTCCGCATCGGGCGGGGAGACATCGAGGGAGCCCGGCGGGTCCTGACTCCGGTCGCCGGCGAGTCGGAGGATCACGCCGCCTGGACGGCCCTCGAGGCACAGCGCGGACTGGTCGAGCTCCTCGACGGACGGCCGGGGCTCGCCCGGGGACATCTCGAGGCCGCGGCCTTCGCGCCGGGCGGGGACCCGGTGCGGCGCACGGACGCGATCCTGCTCTCCGACGCGCTGGCCCGCGCCGACTCGGCGACGGCGGCTCGCCTCGGAGCGGGCCTGCTGGCCGTGGTGTCCCGGCGCGATCCGGCGCCCCTGCTGGCGGCGTCGCGGACCTGGAGCGGTCCCGGGTCGCCCCCGGCGGCATCGTCCCTGCTGTCACTGGCGGCCGGAGCGCTGGACCGCGAGGGGTTCCCGGCGGAAGCCCGTGCCATCCGCGAGCGGCTGGTGGAGGCCCATCCCGCCTCGCCGGAAGCGCCCGGCGCGCTGCTGGAGCTCGGCAGGTCGGCGGCCGCGCGGGACACGGCGGCGGCGCGCGCCTGGCTGGAGCGCCTGCTCCTCGCGCATCCACGTCACGCGCTCGCCCCGGTGGCCCGGAGACTGCTCGAGGAAGGGCTCGGCGGCGACGACGAGCCGGGGTCCGAGCCGTGAGCGGCGCCGCGGTGTGGGCCGGCGCCGCGCTGCGGGCCGGCCTGGCGGTCCTGCTCGTCGTCGCCGCCCCGGCATCCGCCGCCGCACAGATGCTCCTCGTGCCCATGGACCGGTCGCAGGACGATCACCTGCGGGCGTACGGTCTCGTGTACGAGGCGATCGCGGCCGGGGCGCGGGCGGAGTGGCTCCTGAACTACCGGGACGGGTCGTTTCTCCTGCCGGGCCAGCGCCGTTTCCGGGACCGCGCCGCGCTCCTCGGCGTCACCGTGGAGCCCGTCGACGGCGGGGCGCTGGCGCGGCTCCGGACCGAGATGGCCGCCGGCAACAGGGAGACGGTCCCTCTGGAAACGGCGCCGCGGATCGCGGTGTACACGCCGCCGAACGCATCGCCGTGGGACGATGCCGTGACCCTGGCGCTGGAGTATGCCGGGATCCCGTACGAGACGGTGTGGGACCCGGAGGTGCTGCGGGGACGCCTGGCCGAGTACGACTGGCTGCACCTGCACCACGAGGACTTCACGGGACAGTATTCGCGCTTCCCCCTCAGCTACGCCGGCGCGGCGTGGCTCGCCGAGGAGATCGGACGCAACGAGGAGACGGCGGCGGAGTTCGGTTTCCCCACCGTGCCGGCCCTCAAGAAAGCCGTGGCGCGCGAGATCCGGGCCTACGTGCAGGGCGGCGGGCTGCTGTTCGCCATGTGCACGGCGACCGAGACGCTGGACCTCGCGCTGGCGGCGGAGCAGACCGACATCGCGGCCTCGTACGCCGATGGCTCACCGGCCGCCCCGGACGCCGCGGCGCGGATGCTCTGGGACCGCACGCTCGCGTTCCGGGACGCCGAGCTCGCGCTGGCCCCGACCAGCACGTCGTTCTCCGACATCGACGGCCACCAGGTGAACACGCCGCGTCGCCTGCCGCTGGGCAGCTTCGAGCTGTTCCCGTTCAGCGCTCCCATCGATCCCGTGCCGGCGATGCTCACCCAGAGCCACGAGCAGGTGCTGCCCGACTTCTACGGGCTCACCACGAGCTTTCGCCCGGAGCGGCTGCGGCCCGGGGTGACGGTCCTGGCGCGCGACCCGGAGACGGGCCTCGTGAAGTACTTGCACGGCGGTCTGGGGAGCGGGAGTTTCACGTTTCTCGGAGGGCACGACCCGGAGGACCCGCAGCATCTCGTCGGGGACCCGCCGACCGATCTGGCGCTCGAACGGAACTCGGCGGGGTATCGCCTGATCCTGAACAACGTCCTGTACCCGGCGGCCCGGAGAAAGGCCCTCAAGACATGACCCTCTCGACCGTTGCCGAGGGCGCGCCGCGCGCCGCCGCGCTGCCGCCGCGACTCCTCGCCCTGCCGCCGTATCCGCTGGCCGACGTGCCGGACATCAAGGCGCGCCTGCGGGCGGCCGGCCACGAGGTGTTCGACCTGGGGGCAGGCGACTCGGGGCTCCCGGTTCCGGCGCCGGCCGTGGCGGCGCTGCGGGACGCGGCGGCGGATCCGGCGCTGCACGGGTACGGGTTCCAGCGGGGATTGCCCGCGTTCCGCGAGGCCGCGGCCGCGTGGATGGAGCGGCGGTTCGGGGCGGCCGTGGACCCGGAGCGGGAGCTCCTGCCCGTGATCGGGAGCAAGGAGGCGATCGGGCTGTTCGCCTTCGCGGCGCTGACGCCGGGCGACACGGCCCTCGTCCCGGATCCCGGCTACGCGCCCTACCTCGGCGGGTCCCACTTCGCCGGGGCCCGGATCGTCCGGGAACGCCTGCGCCGGGAGAACGGGTTCCTGGTGCCGCCCGCCGCGATCCGCGAGGCGCCCGGCACGCTGAAGCTCGTGTACCTGAACTACCCCAACAACCCGACGGCCGCGGCTCCGGGCCGCGCGTACCTGGAGGAGGTCGTGGCGGCCTGCGCGGAGCGCGGAGCCGTGCTCCTGTGGGACAACGCCTATTCGGAGATCACGTTCGATGGCTACCGGGCCCCGGGCCTGCTCGAGGTGGACGGCGGCCGCGAGACGGGCATCGAGCTCCACTCGCTCTCCAAGACGTACAACATGACGGGTTGGCGGATCGGCTGGGCCGTCGGGCACGCGGGGTGGATCGCGGCGCTCCGGAAGGTCAAGACGTTCTTCGATTCGGGAGGGTTCCTCGCCGTCCAGGCGGCGGGCGCGGCCGTGCTGCGCGATCCGGATCCGTGGATTCGCGGCACGGTGGAGGCGCTCCGGGAACGCCGGGACGCGGCCGTCGAGGCCCTGCGCGGGGCCGGGCTCCGCGTCGAGGCCCCCCGGGCCACGCTGTACCTCTGGTTCGAAGTCCCCACGGGCGAGACGTCCGAGGCGTTCTGCCGGCGCGTCCTCGAAGGGTCGCACGTCGTCCTGATGCCGGGCTCCGCCCTGGGCGAGGGAGGGGAAGGATTCGTGCGTGCCTCGCTGACCCTGCCGCCCGATGCCTACGCGGAAGTCGGCGCCCGCCTGTCCGGGGCGCTCTGAGCCGCCGCACGCATGCGCGCTCTCGACTCCCCGAGCCTGCTTTCCGACCGGAAGGCCCGTCACCGCCGGATCCTGGCGGTGTCGATGGCCGTCTCGGGCGCCGTGCACCTCGCCCTGTTCCTGTGGGCAACGGTGCAGGTGGGGGTGCGGGACCTCTCCTCCGGCCCGCTCCTCCGGCCCGCGCGGGCCGTGGAGGGCATCGTCGTGGTCGAGGTGCGGCCGCTGACCCCGGAGGAGTCGGCGGAGCGGCTCGAGCGCGAGCGCCGCATCGAGGTGGAGCGGGAGCCGCTGGCCCCGTTGGCCCCGGAGCCCGCGGCGGAGGAGGGGGGAGCCGCCGAGCCGGTGCCGAGCCGGGGACGCGACGACGAGGGCCGGGGACTCACGAATGCCGAGAAGCTGCGCCCGCGCGAGGGAGACGAGCGGCTCTGGAAGGACTACCGGGACGAGCCGCTGCCCGAGTACCTCGGCGACCGCTGGGCGCGCGCCGAGGGGGCGATCCGGGCGCGGCTCTCGCAGGCGCTCGACAGCCTGCGGCTCACCGAGGAGCAGCGACGCAAGGCGGTCGAATGGCTCACCGGGGAGGGCGACGACCAGTGGGGGGTCACCCCGGAGGGGATCGTGCTGGGGGGCGTCGTGATCCCGCTGAACGTCGGCTCGCTGCTCGCCGAAGAAGGGCCGCGGGGCCGGGAGGCGCGGGCGGTGGCCCGCGATCTGGAGTCGATCCGCCGGCAGGACTTCCGCGAGGACGTCGAGACGACGCTCGAGGAGCGCAATCGCGCGATCGAGGAGCGCATGGCGGCCGAGCGCGCCGCCGCGGACTCGGCGGCGCAGGCCGACAGCCTGGGCAGTTCCCCCTGACGCCCGGCGGGCGAACTGCGCGACGGCGACACATCTCGCCACCGCCCGCGCCCCCGGTTACTCTACCCGCGTCGTGCCGGCCCGGCCGGACGGCTCCGCGCGTCCGTCGCGCAGCGCGTCCCGGACCGGGTTCTCCGTCCCTTCAACCTCCGGGCACATGAGCGAGTCACGCGCCGGCGCGGACCTGAGTCCGCGCTACGACCCTTCCGGAATCGAACCGGTCCTGTACCGCCGCTGGCTGGAGCGGAACGCGTTCCACGTCGAGGCGGACGGTGCCGCGGATCCCTACGTCATCGCGATCCCGCCGCCCAACGTCACCGCCGCGCTGCACATGGGTCACGGCCTGAACAACACGATCCAGGACGTGCTGATCCGGTTCGAGCGCATGCGGGGCCGGGACGCGATGTGGATCCCGGGGACCGACCACGCGGGGATCGCCACGCAGAACGTGGTGGAGCGGCAGATCGCCCGCGACGGCCTCACGCGACAGGACCTGGGCCGCGAGGCGTTCGTCGAGCGGGTGTGGGAATGGGTGCGGCAGTACGGCAGCACGATCATCTCGCAGCTCGAGACGATGGGCTGCTCGTGCGACTGGGAGCGCACGCGCTTCACGCTCGACGAGGGCCTGTCCCGCGCGGTGCGGGAGGTGTTCGTCCGCCTGTACGAGAAGGACCTGGTCTACCGCGGCAACTACATCATCCACTGGTGTCCCCGCTGTCACACGGCTCTCTCGAACGAGGAGGCCGAGCACCGGGATGTCGACGGTCGGCTGTGGCACGTCCGGTATCCGCTCGCGGACGGCGACGGCCACGTGGTGGTCGCCACCACGCGACCGGAGACGATGCTGGGCGACACGGCCGTGGCCGTGCACCCGGACGACGAGCGGCACCGGGGGCTGGTCGGGCGCGAGGTGGCGCTGCCCCTCGCGGGACGCCGCATCCCGATCGTGGCGGACGAGTTCGTCGACCCGGAGTTCGGGTCGGGATTCGTGAAGGTCACGCCCGCCCACGACCCGAACGACTTCGAGATCGGCCGGCGGCACGACCTGCCGGAGGTGGAGGTGATCGACGGCGACGGGCGGATGACCGGAGACGTGCCCGGCCCCTACCGGGGGCTCGACCGGTTCGAGGCGCGACGCCGCATCGTCGCGGACCTCGAGGCGGCCGGCCTGCTGGAAGCGGTCGTGCCGCACGCCCACTCCGTGGGGCACTGCTACCGGTGCGACACCGTCGTCGAGCCGCGGCTCAGCCTGCAGTGGTTCGTGCGGATGCAGCCGCTCGCCCGCCCGGCCCTGGACGCGTACCGGCGGGGGGACCTGCGCTTTCACCCGGAGCGCTTCGGGGCGACCTACGAGCACTGGCTGACGAACGTCCGGGACTGGTGCATCAGCCGTCAGCTGTGGTGGGGACACCGGATTCCCGTGTGGTATTGCCGGGCCGAGGGCTGCGGCGGCACCCACGTGTCGCGCGAGGACCTGGAGCGGTGTCCGGCGTGCGGGGGCGAGGTGGAACAGGACCCCGACGTGCTCGACACCTGGTTCAGCTCCTGGCTGTGGCCGTTCAGCACGCTCGGCTGGCCCGACGAGACCGACGACCTGCGCGTCTTCTACCCGACGCACGCGCTCAGCACGGCGCCGGAGATCCTGTTCTTCTGGGTGGCCCGCATGGTCATGGCGGGCCTGGAGTTCGTCGGCGATCTCCCCTTCACGGACGTTCTCCTGCACGGCACGGTGCGGGATGCGCGCGGGCGGCGGATGTCCAAGTCCCTCGGCAACGGAGTCGATCCCCTCGAGGTGGTGGAGCGGTTCGGCGCCGACGCGATGCGGTTCACGCTGGTCTCGTCCGCGGCGCTGGGCACGGACCTGCAGCTCGACCACGAAGACCTCGAGTCGTCGTTCCGGGTCGGCCGGAACTTCGCGAACAAGATCTGGAACGCGGCCCGCTTCGCGCTGGGCCACCTGGCGGCGGACGACGTCGAGCGCCGGCCGGCGGACCTCGATCTCGAGCTGGCGGACCGGTGGATCCTGGACAGGTTCGGCCGCGCCGTCGACGCGGTCACCGACGGCATCGCGCGGTTCCGCCTGCACGAGGCGGCCGAAGAGGCGTACCGGTTCGTGTGGAACGACCTGTGCGACTGGTATCTCGAGCTCGTGAAGGGACGACTGAACGGGGAGCGCGGCGAGGCGAGCCGCGCGGCGGCGGCCGGCACGCTGGCCTTCGTGCTGGACGGGGCGTTGCGGTTGCTGCACCCGGTGATGCCGTTCATCACCGAGGAGCTCCACTGCCATCTGCCCGGCCGCACGACGGAGGACACGCTCCTGTTCGGGCCCTGGCCCGACGGCGGCGCCGTGCCGCGCTCCGCGGAGGCGGCACGGGCGTTCGACGCCCTGCAGGAGGTGGTGGGCGGGGTGCGGCGCCTGCGCGCCGACTACGGGATCGATCCCGGCCGGCGTGTGGACGTCGTGCTGGTCGACGTCCCGCAGCCCCTGCGCACGGCCGTCGAACAGGAACGCGCGGGCCTCCTGTCGCTGGCCCGCATCGCCGAGCTGCGGTTCGCCGAGGCCGCCCCCGCGGGCGAGCCCGGGGCGCACCTGGTCCTCGCGGCGGGCGGCGAGCTCTTCCTGCCGCTTCAGGACCTCGTGGACCTGGAGCGGGAGCGGGAGCGCGTCGCGGAGGAGCTCGAGCGGCTCGCGGGCCTCCTCGCGGCGAGCCGCGGACGCCTCGGGAACCAGCGCTTTCTGGAGGGTGCGCCGCCCGAGGTCGTGGAGCGGGAGAGAGAGAAGGCGGTGTCGCTGGAGGAGCGCCTCGTGCGGCTCCGCGAGAAGCGGGCGTCGCTCGGCGAGGCCTGAGCCGATGCGAACCGGACCGGCCGTGGCGGCTGCCCTCCTGGCGGCGGCTCCGCTGATCGGATGCGGAAACCCCGAGCCACCGCCGGGCGTCGGGCCGGACGCCAGGCCTCCCTCCGTGCTCGAACGCTTCCCGGCGGACGGCGCCGTGGTGCCGGAGCTTCGCCGCAAGGCCATCCTCCGGTTCGACGAGCCGATCCAGAGCCCGCGCAATCTCGAGCGCCAGCTCCAGTTCTCGCCGGCGTGGGACTGGGACTTCTCGGCGGGCACGAACGGGTTCGAGGCGCGGCCGGAGGGCGGGTGGCGGCGGGACGTCGTGTACCGGATCGTGGTGCCCGCCGGCATCTCGGACCTCCTGCGCAACCGGACGACCCGGCCGGTGGAATGGACCTTCAGCACGGGCCAGGGGGAGATTCCGCGCGCCCGGATCGAGGGAAACATGTTCGACCGGGTCACGGTGCGGCCGGCCCGGGGGGCCCGGTTGCTCTTTCTGCCGCCCGACAGCACGCCCTACACGACGCTGAGCGACAGCGCCGGCGGATACTCCATGCGGGGACTGCCGCCGGCGACCTACGAGGTGCTGGGGTTCGTGGACCAGAACGCGAACGGGCGCCTCGACCGGCTGTTCGAGGCCTGGGATTCCGCGACGGCCGTCCTCGCCGATTCCGCGACGCTCGCCGTCGTCGAGCTGTGGCTCGTGCCGCCCGACACCACGCCCCCCGTCCTCGTCGCCGCCGTGGCCCGCGACAGCGGGACGGTCGTGCTCGAGTTCGACGATCCGATCGACCCCGAGGCATCCCTCGAGACCGGAGCCGTCACGATCCTCGCCGCGGACGGGAGTCCGGGCCCGGCCGTCGCGTCGCTCGCGGTGGGAGAGCCGGTCGTCGACGAGGCCGTCGGGGAAGGGGCGGAAGGGGAAGAGCCGGAGGCCGGAGACGCGCCCGGAGCGGAGGAGGAGGCGCCTGCGGATGGAGACGGGCGCGGGGATGAGGCGGAGCCGGCTGCGGATGGAGACGCGCCCGGAGCGGAGGAGGAGGCGCCCGGCGAGGAGCGAGCGCCCGTGGAGGCCGAGGCGGACGCGGAAGCTCCCGCGGCCGATTCGGTGGCCGCCGCCGCACGGCCCGTTCCGCCGGCCGCCGATCGCGGGCCGCCCGCGCCGACCCCGCGGGCCGAGCCGCTTCGCCGGCCCGATTCGCGGCCCGTGCCGTCCACCCGGATCACGGCGCGCCTCGACGGGCCACTCGCCCCGGGCCCGTACCGGGTGCGGGCCGCGGGCCTGCCGAACCTGCGAGGTCTCCGCGGAGGCGGTGACACGACCTTCGTCTACGAGCCCCCGCCTCCGCCGCCTCCGCCCGAGCTGCCGGAGCCGGATTCCATGGAGGCGCCCGCCCCGGATGGACGGTCGCCGGACGCGGCCCCGCCGGCGGGAGCTCCCCCTCCCGAGGAGGGCGCCTGATGTCGGGCCGTGACCCCCGCCGCGCCCTCCCCTCGCTCGACCGCCTGCTGCGCGACCCGGGGGGCGCGGCCCTGGTCAGGGAATGGGGCAGGGAGGCGACGGTGGCGGCGCTGCGTGCCGAGCTGGAGGAACGGCGTGCGGCCGGCGGTCCGGCCCCGGAGCCGGCCGCGCACGGGGAGGAAGACGCCCGCGCGCAGCC
>JAVVDU010000001.1:0-9482 GCA_032251515.1 Gemmatimonadota bacterium | reverse complement strand
TGCCCGACGCCGTGCTGGCGGGCGCGCGCGCGAGGCTCGAGAGGGCGGCGCGCCCCGGCCTCCGACGCGTGCTCAACGGCACCGGCGTCGTGCTGCACACGAATCTCGGCCGGGCGCCCCTGGGTCCCGACGCCCTCGAGCGGATCCGCGCCACGGGCGGCGGCTACGTGAACCTGGAGTACCGGCTCGACGCCGGGACGCGGGGGGACCGCCACGATCACTGCCGGGACCTGCTGCGCTCGCTGACGGGCTCCGAGGACGCGCTCGTGGTGAACAACACGGCCGCCGCGGTGGCGCTCACCGTGGCGGCCCTGGCGCCCGGGCGCGAGGTGGTGGTGGCGCGCGGAGAGCTGGTGGAGATCGGGGGATCGTTCCGCCTGCCGGAAATCGTGGCCGCGGCGGGCGGCACGCTCCGCGAGGTGGGGACCACGAACCGGACCCGGATCGCCGACTACCGGGCCGCGACCGGCCCGCGGACGGGCCTGTACCTGAAGGTACATCCGTCGAACTTCCGCATCGAGGGATTCACGCAGGACGCGTCGCTCGTGGACTTGGTGGCCCTGGGACGGGAGACCGGGGTGCTCGTGGCCCACGATCTCGGGTCCGGCCTCCTGCTGCCGGCGGCCGGTGGAGAGACCGCCGACGCCCCGTCCCCCGCCTCCTCGAGGGCAGCGGGGGCGGATCTCACGATGTGGAGCGGCGACAAGCTGCTGGGTGGCCCGCAGGCCGGAATCCTCCACGGGAGCGCTGCGGCGGTGACCAGGCTGCGCGCCCACCCGTTGCTGCGGGCGCTCCGCGTCGGGCGGCTGACGCTCGCCGCGCTGGAGGCGACCCTGCAGCTCTACCTGGACCCGCGGCGGGCCCGGGCGCGGATCCCGGCCCTCGCGGCGCTGGAGGAATCGGTCGAGTCGGTGCGGGAGCGCGCGGAGGCCCTGCGCCGGGCGCTGCCGGAGGACGTGCGTCGGCGGGCGGCGGTGGCGGACCTGGCGGCGCTGCCCGGGGCCGGCTCGCTGCCGGGGCGCGAGATTCCCTCGGCTGGTCTGCGCATCTCCGGTCCCGCCACGCGGCTCGAGGCCGCCTGCCGCGCGGCCACGCCGCCCCTGATCGGGCGGATCCGGGACGGAGCGTTCTGCGTGGACGCGCGGACCCTGCGGGGCGAGGATGCGGCGCTCGCGGCGGAGGTCCTGGCGAGGGCCCTGCGGGCGGTGCCGGCCGAGGGTCCGGAACGGCGGGGGGACGCCTGAGCTTCGACGCCGCCTTCCTCGACCGGGACGGCACGCTGATCCGCGATACGGGCTACGTCGGCCGGCCGGAGGACGTGGAGCTCCTGCCGGGGGCGGCCGATGCGGTGCGGATCCTGAATCGGGAGGGCGTCCCCGTCGTGGTGGTGACGAACCAGTCGGGGATCGGGCGGGGCCGGTTCGGTCCCGCCGACTTCGCCGCCGTGCAGGCGGAGCTGACGCGGCGGCTGGCCGAGGCGGGCGCGGAGCTGCGGGCGGTCCTGCACTGCCCCCACGACCCGGAGCGCGAGACCTGCGATTGCCGCAAGCCCCGGCCCGGGCTGTTCCGTCGCGCCGCGCGGCAGCACGGCTTCCGGCTGCACCGCTGCCTGTTCGTGGGCGACCGGCCGCGGGACGTGGAACCCGGCGTCGCGCTCGGTGGCACGGGCGTGCTGGTGGCGCCGGGAAAGGGGGCGTATGATGGCCCGGTCCCGGACGGGGTCCGGTGCCGCGCCGACATCGCGTCGGCGGTCCGGGCCGCCCTCGACGAGGAGGAGACGCTGCGCCGCCCGTACCGCGTGACCGTGCTCGTGTCGGGCTCGGGAACGAACCTCCAGGCCCTGCTGGACGCGTTTCCCGGCGAGGATCCGCAGGCCCCGCGGATCGTCCGGGTCGTGGCGAGCCGCCCCGGGATCGGGGCGCTCGACCGGGCGGAGCGGGCGGGCGTGCCGACCGGCGTGCTGGATCCGGACCTCCGCGGCGGCGCGTTCGCCGAGGCCCTGCTCGACGAGCTGGAGCGGGCCCGCACGGATCTCGTGGTCCTGGCGGGATTCCTGAAGCTCGTGCCGGCGGAGGTCGTGCGGGCCTGTCGCGGGCGGATCGTCAACATCCACCCGGCGCTGCTGCCGGCGTTCGGCGGGACGGGGATGTACGGCCGCCGGGTGCACGAGGCGGTACTGCGCGCCGGGGCGCGTGTCACCGGGGTGACGGTGCACCTGGTGGACGAGGAGTACGACCACGGCGCCGTGCTGGCCCAATGGCCGGTGCCGGTGCGCGAGGGGGACGACCCCGAGCGGCTCGCGGCGCGCGTGCTCGAAGTCGAGCACCGGCTGCTGCCGCGCGTCGTGGCGGCCCTCGCGGACGGAACGGTGGAGATCGGAGCGGACGGGCGTCCGGCGTGGAGGCGCCCCTTGTTCGCAGGTGAGCGGTTCCGGATCGAGCCGGGGCCGCCGGACCGATGAGCGAAGAGGCGGGATGCCGTACGCACTGCTGAGCGTGTCGGACAAGTCCGGCATCGTGGACCTGGGGCGCTCCCTCGTGGAGCGCGGCTGGACGATCCTCTCCACGGGAGGGACGGCGCGGGTGCTCCGGGAGGCCGACGTCCCCGTGACGGCCATCGCCGAGCACACGGGATTTCCGGAGATCCTCGCGGGCCGGGTGAAGACGCTGCACCCCGCCGTGCACGCCGGCCTGCTGGGCCGCCCCACGGTAGAGCAGGACGTGCGGGACCTCGAGAAGCACGGATTCTCCCCCATCGGCCTCGTGGCGGTGAACCTGTATCCGTTCCGCGAGACGGTGGCCCGGCCGGATGCGACGCTCGCCGACGCGCTGGATCAGATCGACATCGGCGGCCCGACGATGCTTCGGGCGGCGGCCAAGAACCACCCGTTCGTGTGGGCGGTGTGCGATCCGGAGGATTATCCGCGCGTGCTGGCGGCCATCGAGGGAGGCGACGACGAGCCGGAATTGCGCCGCGAGCTCGCCGCGAAAGTGTTCCTGCACACCGCGACCTACGACGCGGCGGTGGCGGGCTTTCTCGGCCGGAACCGCGCCGAGACGGATGCACCCGAGGTTCCCGACGAGATGCTCCTGTCGCTCGTCCGGGTCCAGGAGCTCCGCTACGGCGAGAACCCGGACCAGCGTGCCGGGTTCTACCGCGTCTCCTCGCGGGCGCCGGTGGGGATTCCCGCACTGCGTCAGCTCGGCGGCAAGGAGTTGTCGTACAACAACATCCTCGACATCGACGGCGCCCTCGTGGCCATCGCGCCGTTCCTCGGCGAGGAGCGGGCCGCGTGCGCGATCCTCAAGCACACCACGCCGTGCGGAATCGCGGTCGGCCGCTCGGTGGCCGAGGCGTTCCGCAAGGCGCTCGCCTGCGACCCGGTGTCGGCCTTCGGTTCCACGGTCGTACTGTCCCAGCCGGTGACCGAGACTCTCGCCGAGGCGATGGACGACCTGTTCATGGAGTGCCTCGTCGCTCCCGGCTTCGCGGCCTCGGCGCTCGACCGGCTGCAGCGGAAGAAGAACCTGCGGATCCTGCAGCCGGAGGAGGGCGAGAAGCTGGGGACCGCCGGCCACGTGGCCGGCGGCCTCGAGGTGCGCGGAGTCGCCGGTGGCGTTCTCGCGCAGGGGGGCGCCGAGCCTGCGCGGCCGGCCGGATTCCGCGAGGCCGACACGGTCCGCGTGGCCACGGCCCGCCAGCCGGACGAGAGCGAGTGGGAGGACCTGGCGTTCGCGTGGGCGGCGGTCCAGTCCGTGAAGTCGAACGCCATCCTCCTGGCGGGCGGCGGCGCGAGCCTGGGAATCGGCGCGGGCCAGATGAGCCGAGTCGACGCCGTGCGGCTCGCCGCCGAGAAGGCGCGTGACGCCGGCCTGTCGCTCGACGGCTGCGTGCTCGCCTCCGACGCGTTCTTCCCGTTCCGCGACGGGGTCGATGCGGCGGCCGCGGCCGGCGTGCGGGCCATCGTCCAGCCGGGCGGCTCGAAGCGGGACGAGGAGACGATCGCGGCGGCGGACGAGCACGGCATCGCGATGGTGTTCACCGGGCGCCGGCTGTTCCGGCACTGAGACGCGGCAGGGAATCGGACACGGCCATGATGCGGCCGCCGGCCCCGGCGCCGGCCTGCCTTCATGCCCCGTTATCGATAACGGTTCTTGACCCGCCCGCCGCCCCCGCGTAGAGTGGCGCCAGTCTCGGCCGGGCCCCGCGGAGCCCGGCCCTTTTGCACCTGCCCCCGAACGAGCGGATGACGGTGACAAGACACCTTCGCCGGGTTCCGGCCGGCGTCGGCCGGACACTGGCCGTCGCGACGATCGCGGTGCTCCTCGCATCCTGCGGGGGACCGTTCCCGCAGTCCGCGCTCGAGCCGGCCTCGGACTTCGCCGTCCTGCTGGACGACCTGTTCCGCGGCATCTTCTTCTGGGCCGTGATCGTGTTCGTCCTGGTGGAGGGCGCCCTGCTCGTGGCGATCTTCCGCTTCCGGGATCGCGAGGGACGGCGGCGCCCCAGGGCGGTGCACGGGAACACGCTGCTCGAGATCTCCTGGACGCTGGCGCCGGCCCTCGTGCTCGTGCTCATCGCCGTGCCGACGTTCCGGGCGATCTGGAGCGTCGACCGGCCTACCACCGACCCCGACGCGCTGGTCGTGGAAGCGATCGGCCACCAGTGGTGGTGGGAGTTCCGCTATCCCGAGCTGGGAGTCGTCACGGCGAACGAGATGCACGTGCCCGTGGGCCGCACCATCGACGTCCGCCTCACCTCGGCGGACGTGATCCACAGCTTCTGGTTCCCGCGGGCCGGCGGAAAGCGGGACGTGATCCCGGGCCGCGAGAACCATCTCTGGTTCCGCATGGACTCGACCGGCGTGTTCTATGGCCAGTGTGCGGAGTTCTGCGGCCTGTCGCACGCCCTGATGAAGATGGAGATGGTGTCGGAGACCCCGGAGGAGTTCGCGGCGTGGGTCGAGGCACAGCGGCGTCCGGCGTTCGGTACCGAGCCGCCGGCGCCGCCCGCGACCTCCGCGGAAGCCACCGACGACGCGGACGGCGATGCCGCGCCGGGCGGGGGGCAGGAGTCCCCGCCGCCCGCCGGCGCGGAGGCGGACACCGGCGGCGTCTGGCTCACCCCGGAGCAGCGCCGGATCGTCGAAGCGGGGCAGCAGGCCTTCCTCTCGTCCGGGTGCATCGCGTGCCACCGGGTCGCCGGCACGCCGGCCGCGGCGGGAGTGCTCGGACCGGACCTCACGCACGTGGGGAGCCGGCGGACGATCGCGGCGGGGATCCTCGAGAACACGCCGGAGAACATGGCGGCCTGGCTGCGGGACCCGGCGGCGGTGAAGCCCGGGGTGCTGATGCCGGCCCTGGACCTTGATGAAGAGACGATCCGGGCCCTCACGGCCTGGCTCGACATCCTCGAGTAGGAGCGCGAAGCGGATGGCAGCCACGGAAGCCGCGGCCCACGGAGGCGCGGGCGCGCGGGCGACGGCAGGGAAGACCTACGGCGGCGGGGTCCTGAGCTGGCTCACCACCGTCGACCACAAGCGGATCGGCATCATGTACGCCGTGTTCGCGTTCTTCTTCTTCCTCGTGGGGGGGCTGGAAGCGTTGCTCATCCGCCTGCAGCTCGGCTCTCCCGAGAGCACGCTGATCGACCCGGACCTCTACAACCAGCTGTTCACGATGCACGGGACCACGATGGTGTTCCTCGCCATCATGCCCCTGTCCGCCGCCTTCTTCAACTTCCTCGTGCCCCTGCAGATCGGCGCACGGGACGTGGCCTTCCCGCGCCTGAACGCGTTCAGCCTGTGGGTGTTCGTGCTGGGCGCCCTGTTCCTCAACGCGAGCTTCCTGTTCGGGGGTGCCCCGGACGCGGGCTGGTTCGGCTACGCGAACCTGACCTCGACGCAGTACTCGCCCGGGATGCGGATCGACTTCTGGGTCCTCGGCCTGCAGATCCTCGGGGTGAGCTCGATCGCCGCGGCCCTGAACTTCATCGTCACGATCATCAACTTGCGCGCCCCCGGCATGTCGCTGATGCGGATGCCGCTGTTCACCTGGATGACGCTCGTCACGTCGTTCCTGCTCATCCTGGCCTTCCCGGCGATCACCGTCGGCCTCGTGCTGCTGATGTTCGACCGCACGTTCGGGACCTCGTTCTTCAACCCGGCGGCGGGCGGGGACGTGCTCCTGTGGCAGCACCTGTTCTGGATTTTCGGGCACCCGGAGGTCTACATCCTGCTCCTGCCGTCCCTGGGGATCGTCTCGGAGGTGATCCCCACGTTCAGCCGCAAGCCGCTGTTCGGGTATCCGTTCGTCGTCTACTCGGGGATCCTCATCGCCTTCCTCGGCTTCGGGGTATGGGCGCACCACATGTTCTCGGTGGGGCTCGGGCCGATCGCCAACACGGTGTTCTCGGCCACCACGATGCTCATCGCGATTCCCACGGGCGTGAAGATCTTCAACTGGATCGCCACGATGTGGGGCGGCTCCCTGCGCTTCCGCACCCCGCTGTACTTCGCGGTGGGCTTCATCGCGATGTTCATCATCGGCGGCCTGTCGGGCGTGATGCACAGCTCGGCGGCCTCCGACCTGCAGCAGACCGACACGTACTTCGTCGTGGCGCACATCCACTACGTCCTGTTCGGCGGCGTGATCTTCGCCCTGTTCGCCGGGATCTACTACTGGTTCCCGAAGATGACGGGCCGGATGCTGGGGGAGGGAATCGGCAAGGCGCACTTCTGGCTGATGCTCGTCGCCTTCAACCTGACCTTCTTCCCGCAGCACTACCTGGGTCTGCACGGGATGCCCCGCCGGACGTTCACCTACCAGGCGGGCCTCGGGTTCGAGGCCATGAACCTCATGTCGACGGTGGGATCGCTGCTGCTCGGCTTTTCCATCCTCGTCTTTCTGTGGAACGTGATCCGCAGCCTCCGGAAGGGGGAGCCGGCGCCGCGCGACCCGTGGGGCGGCGCCACCCTGGAGTGGACGATCGACTCGCCCCCGCCGCACTTCAACTTCCGGCGCGCGCCGCAGGTGCACAGCCGGGACCCGCTGTGGGTCGAGGGGGGGCTCGATGTGGACGTGAACGACCCCGCGGCGCCCGAGCCGCACATGCCGAGCCCGTCCCTGTGGCCCCTCGTCGTGGCCGTGGGGATCGTGACGGCGGCCACCGGCGCCCTGACGACGAGCCTGGCCGTCGCGCTCGCGGGCGTGGCGGTGATCCTCGTGTCGATCTACGGCTGGGCGTTCCAGCCGCTGGAGCGCTGAGGCGGAGCGGCGGGCCGAGGTGCGCGGAAGGTCGGCGACGGACAGGAGGCCGGGGCGGCCGGACGGCGTCTCGAAACGACATGAGAAATATGCGGTCATGTGCATGGGTACAAAGGAGATGACGTGGCGGATGCGGTAGCGCACGCGGCGGAGGCCCACGCGACGACGACCGGGCTTCCGAACCGTAAGCTCCTGATGTGGACGTTCATCGGGTCCGAGTGCATGCTGTTCGGGTCCCTGATCATGACGTACCTGGTGTACCGGGGGCGCAGCGTCACCGGCCCGTATCCCGAGGATCTGCTGAACATCCCGTTCATCACGGTGACCACGTTCGTGCTCCTGATGAGCAGCCTGATGATGGTCCTCGCCCTGGCCGCCGTGCAGCGCGACGACATGCGGCAGGGGAAGCTGTGGCTGCTCATGACGGCGCTGCTGGGACTCGTGTTTCTCGGCGGGCAGGTGTACGAGTTCTCGCACTTCGTCCACGAGGGGCTGGGGCTCGGGACGAACCTGTTCGGGGCGAGCTTCTACCTCCTGACGGGCACGCACGGGGCGCACGTGGCGATCGGGGTGCTGTGGCTGCTCACCCTGTTCGGGCTCGCGGTCCGGGGCCGGCTCACCGCCGCGCACGCCGAGACGGTGGAGATCGCGGGCCTCTACTGGCACTTCGTGGACGTGGTGTGGATCGTCCTGTTCACGCTCATCTACCTGCTCGTGGGGTAAGGGAGGAGTCCATGGACCAGCACGCGACGGGCTCCGGCGCCGGACCGGAGCGGGACGGGCAGCCGCACGCCGAGCACGCCTCGGTGCGGACCTACGTCGGGGTGGCCGCGATTCTCGCCGTGATCACCGCCGTCGAGGTCATGGTCTTCTACATCGAGGCCCTGCACCCGGTGCTCGTGCCGATCCTGCTGACCCTGTCGGCCGCGAAGTTCGTCCTCGTGGTGGGCTTCTTCATGCACCTGAAGTACGACGACCGCATCTTCCGCGGCATCTTTCTCGGTCCGCTGTTCGTGGCGGTCGCCGTGATCCTCGCCATGCTCGCCCTGTACGGCGTGTTCACGGGCGGCGGCGCGGCCTGACGGCGCGGCCCGGACGCCCCGGGCGCCGGCCGGCCCTTGTCCCGGGGCGCCGACGGGCGTTCAGTTCGGGGACATGAGCGCGACCCAGGACGTGCCGGGCACGACCTCCGCGACGGCGGAGTTCCGGATCGAGGACATGGACTGTGCGAGTTGCCTCGCCACGATCCGTGGCGGCCTCGCGTCGCGTCCCGGCGTGCACGGCGCCGAAGGCAGTCCCGTGGCCCGCCGCCTGGCCGTCGACTACGATCCCGTCCGCACGGACCCGGAGGCCCTGCGCCGCGCCATCTCGGACCTAGGGTACCGGGCCCTCCACCTGGCCGAGGCGGACACTTCGCCCCCCGTCTCCACCTGGAGGTCCCGCCGGGCCCTGCGCACCTGGGCCGCCGGCGGCCTGTACGCGGCAGGCCTCGTCGTCCGTCTCGCGGCGGGGCGGGGGCTGACCGGACACGAGCACGGATTCGGGACGCTCCCGGGCGCGGACGGCATGCTCTTCCTGCTCGCCGCGACCGTGGGCGCCGCGAACTTCCTCCCCAAGGCATGGGGCGCGGTCCGGGCCCGCCAGCTCGACATGCACGTCCTGATGACCCTCGCCATCGTCGGCGCGGTGGCCATCGGGGAGTACATGGAAGCCGCGGCGATCGCGTTCCTGTTCTCGCTGGCAGAGCTCCTCGAGAGCTTCGCCGTGGAGCGGGCCGGCGCCTCGGTGCGATCCCTGATGGAGCTGTCGCCGGACGTGGCCAACGTCCGGCGCGACGGCCGCGAGGTGGCCATCCCCGCGTCCGAGGTGCGGGAGGGCGAGGAAGTGCTGGTCCGGCCCGGCGAGCGGATCCCCGTGGACGGGGTCGTCGTGGAAGGCGACTCGTCGGTGAACGAGGCGGCGATCACCGGCGAGGCGATGCCCGTGGACCGGGGGCCGGGCGACGAAGTGTTCGCCGGTTCGGTGATGGGGGAGGGGTTCCTGCGCGTTCGCAGCTCCCGGGACGCCGGCGACACGACGATCACCCGGATGATCCGGCTCGTGGAGGAGGCGGAGCGGCGCCGCGCCCCCAGCGAGCGGTTCGTGGAGCGCTTCGCCCGCGTCTACACGCCGGCCGTCACGGCCGCCGCGGCCCTCGTGGTCCTCGTTCCGGTGCTG